>CALBSE010000076.1 GCA_937927725.1 uncultured Actinomycetes bacterium | reverse complement strand
AGAGTTCATCAATTGTCGAAGCGAGATCAGCCATAGCGGCGCAGGCTACCGCCCGCGAGCCACGCTCTCGGTGCTCAGTTTCCGGAAGGTGGTGCCGGAGGTGCTGGCGGGGGCGGCGTCACCACCGGAGTTGCAGTGGCTAGAGGCGGTGCAGGCGGTGCCGCAGGTGGCAATGGCGGGGCCATTGTGCGTTTTGATCGCGACCGACGAACAATCGTCACGATCAACACCACCAACGCAACGATGAATCCCAACGCGCCGATCGCGATGCCACCGACAAGCATGCCGATGAAACCGAGCAATGAAATCTGCCCGATGCGTGCAGTCGTACCGGCGGGACCATCAACACTCACGGTGTAGATGCCAGCGGTCTTCACGTCGAAGGAACCAAAGGATTCGTACTTCATGCCGTTGTCGTCAGCGCTGTACGAAGAAGCCGAGGTATTGGGAGTTACTTGAGCTCCAGATGGGTCAGTGATGTTGATCGTGATCTGACCCATCGCGACACTGCTGGACGCACCACCGAAGACGTACCACTCGCCCGTTCCGAGTTGGATCTTTGCGGTCTCACCCGCGTCGATCGCTTTGAATCCCGAAATTGAGGATGCGAGAACAACGAACGAACCGATCACAAGGCCAATGCCGATGGCACTCGTCAACACAAAGATGGCCGCGGCCCAAATGAACCCGGCTTTGGATCGTTTCGGAACGACGATTGGTGGAGTCGCAATTTGGGTCATAACCCGAGCATGACGCACTTCAGGGACACAGCAACGGGGAGATGGTCGCGTTTCGGTTGCAACTGGTTACGGATCGATAGCAGACGAGTTCAGAGAACTCCGAGGCGTCGTCCAACGAGTTCGAGACGCTCCATTGATTGAACGACAGCGACGCGAATGAAGTCGCTTCCTTCGGGACCGTAGAACTCTCCGGCCGACACCAATGCCCCTCCATCTGACGCGAGTCGCTCAACTAAGGCCCACGCATCGCCATCAGGTGCTGCTGCCCAGAGATAGAACGCGCCTTCTGGCATTGGCGCATCGACACCAATTCCTGCGAGCACCTTGCGGAAAAGTTGGAGTCGTTCGAGGTAGCGCTGTCGCTGAATTTCGACGTGTGCCTGATCGTTCCACGCTGCAACTGCTGCGGCCTGCACCGGACCCGGGACCATGAAGCCGGCATGCTTGCGGAGTTCTGACAGGTAGTGAACAAGATCGCCATCGCCGGCATAGAAACCGGCGCGCACACCCGCGAGATTGGAACGCTTCGACAACGAATGCACGGCCACTACGCCATCGAGACCGTGTTCAAGAATCGTTCGACCGGGACCATCCCACGTGAATTCGACGTAACACTCGTCGGAGATCACCGGGACGTTGTGGGCCCGTCCCCATTCCGCTGCGGCTTTGAGATCGTCGAGGTGCCCAGTGGGATTGCCGGGTGAATTCACCCAAAAACACAACGCACGCGCTGCGTCGGCGGGGTCGATGGCATCGAGATCGCTACGACCATCCGTCGTTACAGGAACGGGCACTGCCCGCGCTCCAGCAAGCTCTGCACCCATCGCATAGGACGGATAACTGATTGCTGGATACAGAACGGTGTCGCGTTCGGGAGTGCGAAGTCGGAGCCAATGCGGAAGTCCGGCAACAAATTCTTTGGTGCCGATGCACGCCGCGAGTTCTTTCAGACCAACGGTGACGCCAAGTTCGCGTTCCATCCAACCAATGGCCGCTTCGCGATACGCGGGAAATCCGATCGACGCGGGATAACTGCGTTCACTCGCCGATGACGCAAGTGCATCGACCACCACCGAAGGCGGTGGATCAAAGGGATCGCCGATGGAAAGATCAACCATCCCACCTTCGTGCGCCGCGGCGATTGCTTTGAACGCATCGAGGCGATCGTAGGGATACGGCGGTGGTGTGAATCCTGAACTCATGACCGAAGAGTCTGACCGTTCACGACGTACTCGTGGAGACGACTCACCGAAACCTCGTCAAGGCGGGCCCGAACCAGCATTCCGCCGTCGGCCGCGCTTTCGACAAGGACTTCGCCTTCACGATGCAATGCAGCCAGAAGGTCACCGCGATCGAAGGGAATCAGTAGTTCCGTGATCGTCGAAAGGCCACGGAGTCGGTCGGCAAGTGTCCGCAGCATGTCGGCGACTCCCTCGCCCGTTTTTGCCGACAGCGCCACACAACCGGGATGGTCTTCAAGTAGCTCTTTGGCGCCGTCGGGGTCGATATCGATTTTGTTCACCACGAGCATCTGTGGAACGTCGGCAGCGCCGATCTCATTGAGAACCCGGTCGACCGCTTCGATGTTTGCTTCCGGATCCGCGGCCGAGCCATCAACGACATGAATCAACAGATCAGCATCGACGACAACTTCGAGAGTGGACTTAAACGCTTCGACGAGTTGCGTTGGAAGCTTGGTGATAAATCCGACCGTGTCCGTAAGCAAGACTGATTCACCCCCAGGTAGTTGCAGACGACGAGTCGTTGCATCGAGCGTGGCGAAAAGTCGGTCTTCGACAAGAACACCCGCATCGGTGAGGTAATTCAGAAGCGTCGACTTCCCTGCATTCGTATAGCCAACGATTGCCACCCGGTGCAGGCGAGAGCGTTGTCGTGCCTTTGCTTGCGTGTCTCGTACTCGAGATATCTCTCGAAGATCGGCTTCGAGTTTGTGCATGCGTCGCTGGAGTCGTCGGCGGTCGACTTCAAGCTGCGTTTCGCCACCACCCTGTCGAGCGCCAATGCCACCGCCCTGACGCGAAAGCTGATTGCCCTTTCCGCGAAGTCGCGGAAGTCGATAGCGAATCTGCGCCAATTCGACCTGCGCTTTGCCTTCGAGACTGTGCGCGTTCTGTCCGAAAATGTCGAGGATGACCGCGGTGCGATCAATCGCAGAACGTCCCAACAACTTTTCGAGGTTTCGCTGCTGCGCCGGCGAAAGCTCGTTGTCGAACACCACGGTGTCGGCATCGACCGACACACACAATTCTCGAAGCTCCTCAACCTTTCCGCTGCCTAGGTAGGTGGCGGGGTCGGGAGCGTGTCGACGCTGCACCACTCTGGCGATGCTGTCGGCGCCTGCCGTGTCAACAAGAAGGGCGAGCTCATCAAGGTGACGTTCGGTATCGAACTCGTCTTCAGTGGGAAATGTCACGCCGACAAGGACGATCCGCTCACGGAACGTTCTGTCGATAAGTCCTGAACTTTCACCAGCGAATGCGCCGAAGCCACCACGGTGATCACCAACAATCGGCGAGGTTGGTTCAGACATCCGGGAGCTCAATAGTGGCGATGTGCTGCGAAGGTCCGATCAGGATCGGTTCGGCGTCGGCAGTTGCCGCAACGATGACTTCTGCTGAGCCACCGGGCATGGTGACGAGGACCTCTCGGCCGACAAGCCCCCATTGGTGAGCCAGAGTTGCCGCTGCGGTGGCGCCCGTACCGCAGGCTTCAGTCACGCCGGCGCCGCGTTCCCAAACAAGCAGATCAAGTGAGTCGGCCACAGAACCAGGCGAAATGAATTCCACATTGATGCCGGCATCAAACTGCGACTCAATCCAAGCACCGGTACCGACAAGATCCACTGCGGAGAGATCAGCGACAAGGACAACGATGTGTGGGTTGCCGAGGTCGGCGGTGGCATGGCGGTCGGCGCCGAGTCGTTCTGAAACAACCTGAGGGATCGCCGGGCCATCGGCAACGAGGCCCATCGTGACGCTGACATTCGCGAGGCGATGTTCCGCATCGTCATGCACGACGAGTTCACGAAACCCGCCATCGGTCGACACGGCGTAGGTGGCTTGATGATCATCTCGGGCCATCGCGAGTGCTTGGCCGAGACAGCGAATGCCATTGCCGCTCATTTCGGCACGACTTCCATCGGCATTCCAAAGCTGCATCACAACATCGATTGGTCGCCCATCAGGAGCAGTCGCCCCATTAGTGGGACGAGAACCGATGATGAATCCATCAGCACCGATCCCGCGGCGACGATCACAAAGTGCACGCGCCAAGGTTGCGTCACCGTGGAGGGGGCCATTGACTTCCTCGAGGGCGATGACGAAATCGTTACCCAGGCCGTGGTGCTTTGTGAGTCTCATGGTGTGATCAGTCAACCAGCCCAAGGGCGAGTTCGGCGAGCGCATTTGCCGAAACTTCGCCGCTCGTAGCAATCCAGTTGATGCGGGGGTCTCGGCCAAACCACCGTTGCTGGCGACGGGCGAATCGACGAGTACGCATCACTGCGGTTTCAAGCGCTGTGTTGAGCGGGGTTCCGTTCTCGAGGTGATCAAGCAACTCGGCATAGCCAAGCGCTTGTCTCGCCGTGCGGCCGAGGCCGGCGGGGCGATCGACCAGCGCCTGGACCTCGGCCAAAAAGCCCTCGGCCATTTGCTGCTCGTAGCGCTGAGCAATCCGCTGGTCGAGGCCATCACGTGCAATCTCGAGCCCAACAATCGGGAACGGCGCCGGCGGGTACTCCTCGAGACCAGGACCAAAGGAGGAGAACTGCCGACCGCTTCCGACCGTGACTTCGAGCGCCCGCACAACGCGACGACGGTTGGTGGGCTCCATCCGCGAAGCCGCTAATGGGTCGAGGCTCTGGAGGCGAGCGAACAGCAAAGCGGTGTCGGGTTCGGATTCAAGTTCGGCGCGCACATCGGCAAATCGTGCCGGGATTTCAAGATCATCCGTGATTGCCTGAAGGTAAAGACCGGTGCCGCCGACCAGCACGGCACGCTTGCCGCGAGCTTCAATATCGGCAAGCGCGCTCAAACAGTCGCGTTGAAACCGCGCCACGGTGTAGTCGTCGTCGGGATCACACACATCGAGCAGATGATGAACGATTTCGGATTGCTCGACAGCCGTTGGCTTCGCGGTTCCAATATCCATTCCGCGATACACCTGCATCGAATCAACGGTGACGAGTTCGATATCGGTGTGGCTGCGCGCCAATGTCATTGCCAACGAGGACTTCCCCGATGCAGTCGGACCTACAAGCGCGAGGTGTCGACCGCTAGGACGAAACCGTGGCGACAAACTCACCCTGCAGTAACTGCGAAACGAGTGCGGTGACGCGAAACCGAGAGCACTTCAACCAACTCGCCGCGCAGGAAGTGCGTCGACGCATCAGTGATCAGCGCAGTCGCCAGGGTGCCTGAACGAAGTGGGCGATCGCTCGTGAAGTGCACCAATTTGTTCTGCACGGTTCGGCCGGTGAAGACCTCGGGGTCTCGCTTCGACGGGCCCTCGACGATCATGCGTTCCGTGCGACCAATTCGAGCCATGTGTTTGGCAAGGGCCGAGCGTTCGACGACAACGCGTAAACGTTCGAAGCGATCGCCAACTTCGATTGGGTCACAGAACTGGTCAACCATGTCGGCCGCTTCGGTCCCTTCGCGTGGCGAAAAGATAAAGGTGTAGGCGGAGTCGTATTCCGCCGCAGCAGCGACTTCGAGTGTGCGTTCGAAATCGGCTTCGGTTTCGCCTGGGTACCCGACGATGATGTCGGTCGTCACCGCAAGGTCGGCGATTCCGGCACGGGCTGCCGCAAGCTTTTCCAGGTAACGCTCCGCTGTGTAACCGCGATGCATCAGCGCCAGCACTCGATCGCTGCCCGACTGCAACGGGAAATGAAGATGCGGACACACCGACGGATTCGATGCCATCGCCGCAATCGTGTCGTCACGGAGATCTTTGGGATGCGGACTCGTGAACCGCACGCGATCAATGCCATCGATGTTGCTCACTGCAGTCAAAAGATCGGCAAAGAGCGGTCGGGCACGGCGATCATCGAGCCACTGTGTTCCGACGATGGCCGCGTCGTCAGCCGAGGGGTCGAGTGCACGGCGAGCGCTCGTGAGATCGCGGCCGTAGGAGTTCACGTTCTGGCCGAGCAGGGTGATTTCCCGGACGCCATCACTGGCAAGGCGCTCAACTTCGGTGAGCAATTCGCCGAACGGACGACTGATCTCACGACCGCGAACGGCGGGAACGATGCAGTAGGCACACGTGTTGTCGCAACCAACCTGAATGGTGACCCAGGCCGACCAATCGACTTCGCGTCGCACTGCGAGAGCCGAGGGAAATGTCGCGGCGTCATCAAGAGCTTCGTCCCAGATTTCAGTAATGGGACCAGACTGTCGCGATTCATGCAACAACTCCACCGCGCGATGCACATTGTGGGTACCGACAACAACGTCGACATGCCCAGCACGAGCGGCAATGGCGTCGCGGTCTTTCTGCGCCAGGCACCCGCTCACGATGATTTCCATATCGGGGCGTTCTTCTT
>CALBSE010000075.1 GCA_937927725.1 uncultured Actinomycetes bacterium | reverse complement strand
TCGATGTACGCATGTCGTTTCCTCCAGGGGGGTTAGAGACACCCTCAGCGTACGGAACGATTTGGAGGAAAAGTGAAAATCAGAGACTTTCAGCCCGGCGCGATTCGAGAATCGCGGCAACGGCTTTTCCGTCGGCCTGACCTTTGGTGGCCTTCATGATCTTGCCCGTAAAGAATCCTTGAAGCTTTCCGCGCTTCTTGTCATCACCGGTGCAGAAGTCCGCCCATTCTTCGGGGCTCTCAGCGATCAGTCCATCAACGATGCCTTCGAGTTCCGAGGAATCCATGGCTTCGAAGCCAAGTTCCGCCGCGATGACATCGGGAGCTCGACCCGAGGCAACCATTTCGGCCAGAACGGTCTTTGCTTGGGTTGCGGTGAGTTGTCCACCAAGTTCAAGCGTGACGAGTTGCGCAAAGGTTGCGGGATTGAGATCGACAGCGCCATCACCTGACAAGTTGTGCTCAACGTGTGTGAGTACACGCTTACCGTCCCCGCCAGCAGCAATCGTTGACACTGCGAGCTGATCGAGATCGCGCTGCACTGCGATCACCACGCTGGTTTCGGTAATTGCGACACCGGCAGCCAGCGCAAGCGCTTCGCGACGGGCTGCAGGAAGCGGCGGCATCGCCGCATCGATCGCGGCAATCCATTCAGCGCTAGGTGCGAGTGGCACAAGATCGGGCTCTTGGAAGTAGCGGTAGTCCTCAGCCTCTTCCTTCGAACGACCGGCGCGAGTGCGACCCGCTCCTTCGTCCCAATGGCGCGTTTCCTGTTTAATACGCTCGCCGGTTTCAAGAAGGTCGACCTGACGTCGTGCTTCGTATTCGATAGCGCGGCCAAGAGAACGAAGAGAGTTCAGGTTCTTGACCTCGCAACGCGTGCCGAGTTCAGTTTCGCCAACGAGTCGAACTGAAACGTTGGCGTCGACTCGGAGTGACCCTTCTTCCATCTTGGCGTCGGATGCGCCAGTCGTGAGAAGAATGGCGCGCAGTTCGTCGATGTAGGTCTTGGCTTGTTCGGGGTGTCGGATATGCGGGCGCCCAACGATTTCGACCAATGGAACGCCAGCGCGGTTGTAGTCCACGAGCGAATAGTCGGCGCCGTGAATGCGACCGCTTCCGCCGGCGTGGGTGTTCTTACCAGTGTCTTCTTCGATGTGTGCACGCTCAATACCGACGCGAGTGCCATCGGGAAGATCGAGCCAACCATCGACATTGATCGGCTGATCAAACTGGCTGACCTGATAATCCTTCGGCATATCCGGGTAGAAGTAGTTCTTGCGTGCGAACACCGACGGTTCAACCGCGCAATGGAGTGCGCGACCGAGACGCATCGCCAACTCGACGACGTTGTGATTCAGAACCGGCAATGAGCCAGGAAGTCCGAGGCATACCGGACATACGTTGGTGTTGGGCTCGTCGCCAAACATGTTGGGACAGCCACAGAACAACTTCGTTGTGGTGGCAAGTTCGCAATGAACTTCGAGACCAACAACGATCTCCCAGGAATCGCCAGTCGTCTCGCTGACAACGACGAAATGCTCGCCTTCGATTGGTTCGTGCGTGAGCGTCATGACCACACCTCGTCAAGAGCAGGGGCAGCGGCTTCGAGAACAGCAGCGGCACGGAACATTGTCGACTCGCCCAACGCCGGTGCAAGCAGTTGCACACCGACAGGCATGCCGTCTGCGCCACCACCAAACGGGACACTCATTGCCGGATGACCGGCCAAGTTCGTGGGAATCGTGCAAATGTCGTTGAGATACATCGACAATGGATCGGCAGTTTTGTCACCGAACTTGAACGCAGTCGTGGGTGAGGTCGGCGTGAGAAGCAGATCAAAATCGGCGTAGGCCTTGTCGAAGTCGCGCACGATGAGCGTGCGAACCTTGAGGGCCTTGCCGTAGTAGGCGTCGTAATAACCCGCCGAAAGGGCATAGGTGCCGAGCATGATGCGGCGCTTGACCTCTTCGCCGAAGCCGGCGGTTCGAGTCGCGGCATTCATCTCTGCAGTCGTCGGCGCATCAACCCGCATGCCGTATCGAACACCGTCATAACGAGCGAGGTTGCTTGATGCTTCCGCCGGAGCAATGAGGTAGTACGCCGACAACCCGTACGCGGCTGCAGGCACTGACACTTCACCAACCTGTGCACCAGCAGCAGTCAGTGCGTCGGCGGCCTGACGAACACGAGCAGCAACATCAGGAGCGATGCCTTCACCCATAAGTTCGGTGACGAGTCCGACGCGGAGTCCGTCGACACCCTGGCCGAGAGATTCAAGCAACGAAGGCACCGGCGCATCGATTGATGTTGAGTCACGACCGTCGTGTCCGGCAATCGCTTCGAGCAACAACGCAGAATCAGCAACGGTCGTGGAGAAGGGCCCGATTTGATCGAGCGAGGATGCGAACGCAATGAGCCCGTACCGACTCACCATTCCATACGTGGGCTTCACGCCAACGACGCCGCAAAGAGCAGCGGGCTGGCGAATGGAGCCACCGGTGTCGGAACCGAGCGAAATCGGAGCGAAGCCCGCAGCAACAGCTGCGGCGGAACCACCCGAGGAGCCACCAGGCACGCGGCCAGTGTCACGCGGATTGCGCGTTGGTCCAAACGCTGAGTTTTCGGTTGACGAACCCATGGCGAATTCGTCGAGGTTCGTCTTGCCGATCGAAACTGCACCAGCGGCGTTCACACGCTGCACGACAGTTGCGTCGTAAGGCGGCCGCCATCCTTCAAGGATTCGACTCGAACAGGTGGTGGGAATTCCTCGTGTGCACAGATTGTCTTTCAGCGCGAGAGGAACACCGGCCAATGGTCCGGGATCTTCTCCGGCAGCAACACGCGCATCGACTGCGGCCGCAGCCGCACGAGCTTCGTCGGTCATCACGAGATTGAACGCGTTGATTTCGCCATCTTGCGCATCGATCCGCGCAAGATGGTCGTCAAGAACTTCACGAGCGGACAATGCGCCGGATCGGACAGCAGCCGCGATCTCGAGGGCGGTGGAAGGAATAGTGCTCATCTCAGGGCTCCTCACCAAGAATGGCGGGCACACGGAAGCGACGGTCTTCAACCGAGGGAGCCTGCGAAAGCACCTCGTCACGATTGGCGCCTTCGACGACGACGTCGTCGCGCAGAACATTCACCAGTGGCAACGGGTGCGCAGTTGGCGGAACGCCATCAAGGTCGAGCGAAGCAACGTCTTCAGCATGATCGAGCACGGCGCCGAGTTGCTCGGTGTAGCGCTCGAGTTCGGCTTCGGAAAGATTGAGCCGAGCGAGATCGGCAACTTTGGCGACGTTGTCGCGGGTGAGACGTGCAGACATGGATGTGCATCGTAGATGCCGACCGGACCAACCCCTCCCGAGGTGGGTAGGGTCAACGCTTCACGCCGATTCTGTGGAGGACCCGTGGCCACCGCCTATCCATTCCTGAGCCCCGACTGGATGAATGCCGCACGAGCACTGCGGGAATCCATGCCACTTCCTGACACCGCTCCCCCAGTGGCCGTTCGCATGAACCTTGTGGTGACCGACACCCCCTTCGATGCCGATGTACAAGGCCATGTCGACACCACCAACGGCGAAGTCGTGATCGAAGATGGCCACCTTGAAGGCCCCGACCTCACGGTTACCGTCGACTACGCAACGGCACGGGCGATCTTCATTGATCAAGACGCCGCCGCCGCTATGCAGGCGTTTATGGGCGGACGCATCAAGGTCGACGGCGATCTCACAAAGATGCTGGCGATGCAGGCCTCGGCCGCCGCACCTGACGAAAACGCTCAGGCCCTCGCCGATGCCCTACGCGACATCACTGCCGACTGATCGACTTCCGTTCGTTCAGGCTGCTGCCAACGAGTCTGTCGCAAACTGTTCGTCATGTCGCGTGCGGCGCACAAAGAGCGCTGCGACGAGCGCAATCACCGCAGCAAAAGCGCCAAGGTGATACGCCGCTCCATAGGAAGACACACCGCTGCCGTTCGAAGCGCTGATCGTTTGCGTTGAAAGAAGAAGCTGCATTCCGGCCACAACACCGATCTGGCTGACAGTTTGAGACGCTGCGCTGGCAACTCCTAGATCTCGCTTGTCAACCGAGTTCGCAATGCTGGCGATCATTGCCGGCGCGCAGGCTCCCATTCCGATTCCGGAAAGCACGAGTGCACCTTCAATCCACCACATGCCGGTGCTCGCGGTAACCATTGCCAAGGTCATCATTGATGCGAAAAGGACGATTGATCCGAACATGCCGATCGTTCGCTCGCCGAATCTAATGACGAGATAACCAGCGATAGGTCCCACAATGGAGAAGGCGATCGGTCGCGCAATCGACACCAATCCGGTTTTTGTTGTGCTGTAACCGAGAACATCGTGAAGAAGGAGCGGCGTGAGGATGAAACCGCCCATGTACGTGAAATTCGCGAAGAACTGATTAATCATCGGGAAGGTGAAATTTCGCCGACGGAAGTAACGCATTGGCAAAAGCGGATGTTCGATGCGGCTTTCGATTCGCGCAAACCACACCAGGAGCAACGGTCCCCCAATAAACCCTGCAAGAACAAGTGGATGGGTCCAGCCCATTTCAGGTCCGCGGTTGAGAGCCACGAGCACCGAGCCAACACCAAAGGCCAGCAAGACCGAACCGGCAATATCGAACGGATGACGATCGCCGCGACCAGATTGCGGAAGCACAAGGAAACCAATCACTACTGCGGCGATAGCAATCGGAGTTTGCAAAATGAAGATCCATCTCCAACCAAACGAATCAACCAGTGGCCCGCCGACGACAACACCAATGACGGGAGCACCGGCACCAACCAGCGACCAATACCCAAGCGCTTGAGCGCGGCGTTCAGGCGGAAAACTTCGGTTGATCATCGAGAGTGCGGCGGGTCCCGCTGCCGCACCGAGCGACGCACCGATGAATCGGGCAGCGATGAGCGAAGGTGCGTCCCATGCGACGATCGCTGCAGCAGAGAACACCGCGACGCCGATGATGCTTATGAGATAAATACGCCGAGCGCCGTAGCGGTCCGACATCTTTCCGCCGATTGGTCCGAGAACCGCCATTGCCAGACTCGGTCCCGTAATCGCCCAAGTGAGGATGCTTTTCGTCGAACCGAGATCATGAGCGATGTCGGCCAATGAAACGGTAAGAACAGTGATCGTAAAACTCGCGGTGAAAACACCGAGCAACGACGCCGCAAGGATGATCCATGCCTTGCGCGGGCTGCGTTCGACCCTGTTGGCTACTCGCCGTTGAAGCATGAGGCTCCAAGGGATCATGACGACTTCGTCGCCGCCAGGCGGCTCTATGGCGAGTTCGAGTTCGTCGACGACTTCGAAACCAAAACTGCCGTCCCCTGGGGGACCATCAGGATGATCGGTGGTCGTCACGGATGGCGATGGTATCGGCGGCGCGGCGAAGCGCCGATTACGGAGAGGTCACAAGCGTGACGGCTGATCCTGCTTTGACCTGCGTTCCAACTGCGGGTGTCGAACCCGTCACTGTCTTGGTCGGGTTACCCGCGACACCGCTCACCGTGAGGCCCAACGCAGTGAGTTGTGCACTGGCATCGGCAATTGATTTACCCACGATCGAGGCAGGGATGGTGACGGGCTTCTTGCCCTTCGACACCGTGACAGTAACCGCGCTCCCCTTCGCCGCGGTTTGGCCAGCTGCCGGAGACGAGGAGATCACAAGGTTCTCGGCCACGGTGTCGGAATAGTCGTCGACCCGAGTGACTTTGAGACCAAGCGCTTCGAGCTGCGGGGCAACTTCCGCAATGGGTTTACCCGCAATATCGGGAATCGTCCGCGGTTTCGGACCAGCACTGACAATGAGCCCGATTGCCGAGCCCTTGGGCATCTCTGGAGCGACGCCATCGGCAAGGGACAGAACGATTCCTTTTGCTGCAGTTTCATCGAATGCATCAGTGACAACACCGAGTTTGAGGCTCGCAGCAGTCAGGGCAGCCGATGCTTGATCAATGGTCTTTCCAGGGAGATCAGTTGGAACCGGAACAGGTGGTGGCCCCAACGACACCGTGAGCGTGACGGTCTTCCCTTCGGCCAACGACGTACCCGCCACTGGGTCTTGTGAGATCACCGTGTCGATCGCGACGGATTCGGAATAGGTTCCGTCGTCGACCACCTTGAATCCCTTTGCTTCAAGTTCGCCTCGCGCGACTGATGCAGACATCGACGTGTAGTCCGCAAGGGTGTGACTCGGTGTGCGCAAGAGGAAGAACGCAGCGGCGCCTCCGACTACGAGGAGTAGTGCGCTGATCGCGGCAATCGCCTTTGCCGAAATACGACGACGCGGCCCTTCCCCCGAACGCGCTGCACTCGCTACCGCCGCACTTTCGGGACGATTGATTGTGCGCGTAACGGGCTGTGCGGCGGTGAACAGTTCGTTTGCAATCGTGGGATCGGCAAAGGTTGGCCCGCCAGCGACGGTGGTCGGCGTCTCGCCCAGAACCACTTGTTCTGGAACGTAGATCGTTGTGGGCTCTCGCGGATCAAGTTGGTCGGGTTGCAGAGCAACAGTGCCGGCCAAACGCAACGGAGCCGCAGAACCGAGGTCGCCAGCAGCCATAAGCATGGTTGCGAATTCAGCGGCATCGGGACGGTCGGCAGGATTCGGTACACCCGCGGCGCGCAACGCTGGCACGAGTGGTCCGAGCACATCAGGAACAGGAACATTTCGATCGACCCGGGCCATAAGCGTGCCCAACGTTGTGTCGGCGGTAAAGGGAAGGTGCCCGGTGACCGACTCAATGATCACCAAACCAAGTGAGTAGACATCACTACGGCCATCAAGCACGATCCCTTGCGCTTGTTCGGGCGAAGCGTAACGAGCGGTGCCGAGAACGGCGCCGGCCGGTTCGGTCCATGCCGCTTCGGCAAGTGCACGAGCAAGCCCGAAATCGGCAATGCGCAACGTTCCTTCATCGTCGAAGAGAAGATTCGCTGGTTTGATGTCGCGATGAACGAACCCGCGGCGATGCGCGTAATCCAACGCCCTCGCAGTATCAACACCAACGTTTCGGGCTTGCGCCAGATCGAGGAGATTGCCGGCGTCAAGCATCGCTCGCAACGAACCGCCGTCGAGCAGTTCGGTGACGAGGTAAGGAACTTCACCCTGCCCCCAGTCATGCACCGCCATGATGTGGGGGTGATTCAGTGCTGCAGCGGAGCGAGCCTCGGCCTGAAACCGTTTGAGGAACGATGCATCGCTCGCGAGCGCATCATGCAGCACTTTGACCGCGACGCGACGACGAAGAACCACGTCATCGGCCAGGTAGACAGTCGCGGAGGCCCCGGTGCCGATGGGGGCCAGCAGCCGGTAGCGCCCCCCGAGCACCTGACCGATGCGGTCGGCAGCACGGGCGTTGGACACGGGGCGAGGCTAGTTCTCGGCCTTACTGATTTCGGTCACCCTCACCGAGGAAGTGACGGAAAATCGTCACACCCGAGACCCGCTTGCGACGAATGAGCGGGCAGACTCTTGCGGTGACCACTTCCGAACCTGCGAACGACACCACAGAATCGACCGCTGACTCCGCTACTCCCGCCGCGCCGTCAAACCGTCGCTTCAAGCCTCGCTTTCTCGCCTACGCCGCGCTGCTCATGATCGCCGCGGTGTGCATTGTCATGGTCGCCCGACTCGGCACATCGGACACCACCGAACTGGACGGCGGACGCATCCAGAGACTCATCCCGACACCCGGGGCAAAGATCCTGCAGCAGGACATCATCGGGATCGATATGGCCCCTGGGTACGAAGCATCGCTCACACTCAACGGGATTCCTCTGCCGATTGATCAGACCTACGTGGTTCCGCAAACCAATCAGGTCACGTTCAAAGCAGGACCAGGCAAGGTCTACGAAACACTGCCGGCAGGTCAAAACTGCATGATCGCCACCTATTGGCAAACCGCATTCGGACCATCGGTGAGTTCAAGCAGAAGTTGGTGCTTCACCGTCATCTAGCGGCGTTGTCGACCGCAGAGCGAATTCGCTCGCGACCACTGTGGGTCAACCCTCAGCGAGGAGCCGATCAAGTTCGGCAAACGCACCCGTGTGATCGTCTTCGACCAGGATCGCATGCATACCTGCAGCGCGTGCCGCAACAATGTTTCCCGGCGCATCATCGAGAAAGACTGCGTTTGCGGGAGCGACGCCGAGTTGTTCGAGTGTCATCTCGTAAATACGCAGGTCGGGCTTACGAATTCCTACTGCCGATGAATCGACGATGACCTCGAACAGTTCATCGACCGGGATCATGGCACGCCAACCGTCAGAGAATTCCTTGATGTTGTTCGTAATCAGCGCGGTGCGATAACCGCTCGCTCGAAGTGCCAATCCCTTTTCGACAACATCGCTGCGAGCCCCAGATTCGCCACCGAGCGCTCCGAACATTTCCTTGAGATCGATGTCGAGACCCATCTCAGCGCCCACTGCTTTGATTTGTTCAGCGGCAGCTTCGAGAGCGATCTCGCCGCGCTCGAGCTGATGCCATGGGTGATCAGTGTCTTGGTCGTAGGGACCAAATACGGCGCGAAGCCCGAGTTCCGGATCTAGACCGCGCTCTTCGTGCCACGCGTGTAGCCCGCTGAACGGCGAAGAGGTGAACACGCCACCGAAATCAAACACCACTGCTTCGATTGTCATGAATCCCCCTGAGCGCGAACTGAAGACGGCAAGGTACCGGTTTCGAGCAGTTCGAGGAAACCCGCTTCGTCAAGAACTGGCACGCCGAGTTCCTCGGCCTTCGTGACTTTCGAAGCTCCCGGACCAGCCCCGATGACGACCGCAGTGGTCTTCTTCGAGACACTCCCCGGAGATTTCCCGCCACGTCCTTTGATCGCCGCTTCCGCTTCGTCACGAGTGAAGCCATCGAGAGTTCCAGTCACGACCACAATTAGGCCTTCAAGCGTTTGCGGTAGGTCCGAGGCTTCAGGGCCCTGCAGGTTCACGCCAGCGGCACGAAGTTTCTCGATCACAGCCCGATTGGTCGCATCAACAAACCACTGGTGGACCGACGCGGCAATGATCGAACCAAGTCCTTCGACTCCTGCGATTTCTTCTTCCGATGCTGATTCGATGCGATCGAGATGTCCGAAATGTTCGGCGAGTGCAACCGAGCCTGCACCGCCAAGGTGACGAATGTTGAGACCAACAAGCAGGTTGGCCAATGGCTTGGTCTTCGAGCCTTCGATCGCGTCGAGGAGTTTCTGAACAGAAACATCGGCGAACTTGTCGAGCCCCTTCAGTCGTTCAGGGTCAAGCGCATAAATGTCCGAAACATCAGACAAAAGGCCAAGCTCGCAGAACAACTGCACTCGTTGTTCGCCAAGTCCTTCGATATCCATTGCGCCGCGAGACGCAAAGTGTTCGATAGCTCCCGCAACTCGGGCTGGACACGAAAGGTTCAGACAGCGATGCACGGCCTCGTCTTCAGGACGAACGAGAACATGTCCACAAATAGGACAGTTCGTTGGGAACTTCCATTTGCGTAAACCCTTCGGCCGCTCGCTGAGCACGGGACCGACAACCTCGGGAATGACATCGCCGGCTTTACGAACAATGACGGTGTCGCCGGGCCGAACATCTTTCGCTGCAACTTGGTCTTGGTTATGAAGCGTCGCGAACTCAACAGTGGAGCCACCCACAAACACAGGCTCGAGCTGAGCGAAGGGCGTCGCCCGCCCTGTGCGTCCAATCGAAACCTGAATATCGATGAGCTTCGTGGTCCGCTCTTCGGGCGGGAACTTGTAGGCGATAGCCCAACGCGGAGCGCGAGACGTGAAACCAAGTTCGCGTTGCAGCGAGAGGTCGTCGACCTTGACCACCACACCATCAATTTCGTAATCAAGGTCGTGGCGGCGCTTCTGCCATTGCAAAAGATGCGGTTCGACATCGCTGAGTCCGCGCAATACCTTCACCTCAGGATTAACCGGGAAGCCAAGCCCTCCGAGGAATTCAAAAATCTGATGGTGTTGCGTGAGTTCCGGTCCGCCAACAACTTCACCCAGTTGATAACTCCAGAACGAGAGGTTGCGGGTCGCGGTGACTGCTGCATCTTTCTGACGAAGTGAACCAGCGGCGGTATTTCGGGGATTGACATAGGTCTTCTCCCCTGCCTCAAGCTGTGCAGCATTCAGTTCGTCAAACGCAGAGATCGACATGTAGACCTCGCCACGAACTTCGAGTACTTCGGGACTTCCCTTAGGAAGCCGATGCGGGATACCGGCGATCGTCTTCACATTTGCGGTGACATCTTCACCAAAGCGGCCATCGCCGCGAGTCGCAGCTTGAACGAGTACACCGTTTTCGTAACGGATTGAGACCGCGAGACCATCAATCTTCAGTTCAGCAACGAGCCCAACAGACTCGGCTGAGGCGCCAAGTTCATCGATGCGGCGCTGCAAACGGCCGCCCCACGCTGCGACTTCTTCGGGTGAGAAAGCGTTGTCGAGACTCATCATCGGCACACGATGTTCAACCGACGAGAAGGTGATTGTCGCCGACCCCCCAACCGACTGTGTTGGGGAATCGGGAGTAATCAGATCTGGGTGTTCCTCTTCGAGGTTCTCGAGTTCGCGAAGCAGTGCATCGAAATCTGCGTCAGGAATTTCTGGGGAATCCTGCTCGTAGTAGAGCCGGCTGTGATGGCGAATGATTTCGCGCAGTTCGTCGATACGACCTGCCGGATCGAGGACTCCATCAGACGACTTAGGCACGGGCGAACACTAGCGAGGGCAGTGACCCAAGCGTCGCGTTCAGGCACCAACCGAGATACGAGTACCGGCCGCTTGGCCCTGCAGTCGTTCTGCCAATCGTGACGTGTGCTCCATCACCTGTTCGGCTTGAGTCACACCGTGCTGAGCCAGACCGCAAACAGGCGTGATGATTGCGTTCGTGCGCAGCAACAACGGATCGCATCCTTCGTTCGCAAGATCGCACCAAACCGTCGACAGTCGTCTCCATAGCCGATCAACGCTCGTGCCAATCGGGCCGTCGGTAGGCACTGCGCCCCACGCAATCCATCCGCCGCGGTCGAGATAGTCACCAACAAGACCTGAATGCTTTGCGATGCGATCGTCAACGGGGACTGAGAGAATCCGCGGACCGGTGCTCAGCAAAAGTCGATAGTCGACTGCAGTGCAGCAGTGGAGGCCGGTGATTGCTTTTGCCTCAACCACGGCCATCGCCGACGAAACGAGGTCGATGCCGTCGTTGGGACCGATCGGAAAGCCTTCTTCGGTGAGTGAACCCATGGCCGGCTCATCAAGAAATACAACGACTTGTGCCTGGGGCACACGCGACAGCACGTGATCGACCAATCGTTCAATACGAGCGCGCACTGCATGACCGGCGATGCGGAACGCGAGATCAATATCGATTCCGGCGCCCCACAACGCGATACCCAACGTCACGGGGCCAGTAAGTGACACCTTGATCGGGCCGTCCCGATCAGCCACGGCGTTCAGAAACGCGCGCAGTCCGACCCAGGCATCGCTCGACAGGCGCTCGTCGTCGAGTGGAGCCTCGGGGTCAATCAGAGAAAGGTCGACATCGATCGAACCATCGTCACCAATCGCAACGCCTGCGAGTCCCGATGCCGCCTGAGCGATCATGCCTTCGCGTCGCGACCGAGCAGGCAATGACGGCGCCGACGGCAACTTCGGACTGTGTCGGAGCACGAACTCGACGGCATCACCTGGATCACAATGAGGTAAGTACCCAATGCCAGTCGACAAACCAGGCGGCAACGACAACGACGCGACGCGTGAACTCATCGTCAACGCCTTCCGCTCGTGTCGTCGTGATTCATGCCGCACCGTCCCGAAGGTTTCGCCCACATCCGAGTCGAGAATCGGTCGGAATTTTGTGGCCGAAGTCACATGGTTAGCGATGGCGGCCAGAATCGGCAAATCTCAACGGTGATGACCCCCACCAGCAAGGCAATCAGTCGCTGGGCTCCGGCCCTCATTTGGCTGTCGCTCCCCCTCACCGCCGGCTCCGCGTTTGCTCACGCCCTCAACGGCCGTTCCACCCCGGTGACGCTCACTGCAGCGATCGGTCTGTGGTCAATCTGGGTTGTTGGACTCATTGCTGCTCTCGCTCCGAGTTCGGTCTCGCTTACAACGATCCGAATCGTCATGCCCGCGTCGTTGGTTGCCGCCGCATGGGCTGCACTCGTTGTTCCCAACGGCGCCGACTTCGCAGAATCACTTGCTCTCGGAATCACTTCGCTCTGCGCAGTGCTCTCGCTTTCCGCCGCGGTTGGGTACACGTTCATCAACGGATCGTCGTACGGAGACGAGCGAAGATTTCCACTTCGTCCGCCCGGACCAATCGTTCTTGGTCCTCTCGAACTTGTGTGGGTTGCCATGGTGGCTGCGGTTCTTTCAGGACCGCTCCTTCTCGCCGCCAAGCAATGGGTTCCTGGCGCACTCATTACGTTGCTCGCGATTGCACTCTGCATAGGAGGCGCACGGGCGCTGCACCAACTCTCCAAACGATGGCTTGTCTTTGTGCCCGCCGGGCTCGTACTCGTGGACCGGACCTCGCTCCTCGACGCCCTACTCGTTCAACGCCACCTTGTTCGTTCGATTGGCATCGCCGAAGAGGGGTCGGACGCCGTTGACCTCAGCGCAGGGGCAATCGGCATACAAGTTGAGATCCGACTTTCCGCCACTGACGCAATCATTCCGACGCCGGCCCGACGCGACCGCCGAAAGATGATTGAACCCGTCGATGTCGATTCTGTTCGGTTTGCACCGAGCCGTCCGGGCTGGGTGCTTGAAGCAGCCAAAGAACGACGGCTTACTGTCGACTAACCAGTCCACCACCGACAACGAGTTCGTTGTCGTACAGCACGATGCTTTGACCGGGTGCAACGCGACGCGTCGGCGACTTCCAGACGATTTCAAGCCCAGCGTCGGTCTCGCGAAGCTCGCGGATCGCAAGAGACTCGCCGTGCGCGCTTGCTTGCGCCGAAACAGTGCTCGATAACAGCGTTTCAGTTCGAGCACTTTCATCGACCCATGTGAACGAGTTCAACAGTTCACCTGAAACATCAAGCGCTTCGGCAGCACCAACGAGAACAGTGCGGTTCGGCACATCGACATCGAGCGCGAAACGTGGTCGTCCGTCGATACCGATGCCGAGACCACGACGCTGACCAATCGTCACGAGTTCGACTGCCTC
>CALBSE010000074.1 GCA_937927725.1 uncultured Actinomycetes bacterium | reverse complement strand
CCTTCCATCTGTCCGTGCCACTTTGTCCACTCACGACGCTTCCACCAACGGATGTGGGGCTGGATGTGATGCACATGTACGAACGAGGCGATCACATAGGTGAAGGCAAGGAACGGAATGACGAGCACCTTGAGAATCAGCCATGCGACGCCAACAACGCTGCCGTACTGCGCCCAGCCAACAAGACCAAGGGCAACGGCGGAAACACCAACGAAGGTCCAGACGATGAAGCGGTCGCGGCGAATGGCCTTTGCCCAACGCGCCGGGGGAGCGCCGACGATCATCTTGTGCCACCACACTTCGCGCAGGTAGTACGCGCCGGCACCGATCCATGACCATTCAATGCGATGGCGAAGGCGGCCGAACTTGGACATGGCTGCGTATTGCTCGGCGGTGTAGGGGTGCCACACGAAGTCGAAACCTTCGCGAACCGTGTAACCGTGGTGGATGCGGTTGTGACCAAGCATCCAACCTTCGTAGACATGCCACGACGGAAGCATCGAGAGTGTGCCGATGACCCGGTTCATGCGCCTGGAGGAGAACAGCGCACCGTGGGCGGCATCGTGGCCAACGATGAACAGGCCGGAGATGACCATGGCCGAAAGGACCCAGAGGGCAATCACGATGAAGGGATTGTTGAAGGCAATGAGTCCGGCGATGATGAGCCCGTACATGAGGACGTCTCGGCCGAAATACGCCAGGCCCTTCCATGTTGGGTTCTTGTACGCCTCGGCAGGAATGATGTCGAGAACGGGTTTGAGGGAGCCCTTTTCGGCTCGGTCAGGGGCCTTTTCAGCCGTTTCCTGCTCAGCCTCGGTGGTTACAGTCAGTGTTTCTGGGGCGGACATAGCGCCAGTCTACCGACCAGTAGGTAGGGGGCAAGGCACCAGAAGCCGGATTTGGCTCAGGAATCGCTTCGGGAACCCGTTTCAAGTTCGGGAAGCGAGACCTGCCGGGTAGTGACGTCGATGGGACTAACGCCCGGGAGGGCCTGATCGGCAGCCACGGCGAGGGTTTCGAAGCGGCGGGCCGAGGGCATGACGCGAGTCTCGAGCGATGCGACGGCGGAGTTATAGGACTCAGTGGCCTTGGTGAGGTTGGTGCCGACCTTCTGTAGATGTCCAGTGAAGACGCCAACGCGTTCGTAGAGCTCTTTGCCAAGGGCGACGACCTGGGCAGCGTTCTCGGCCAATTGCTCCTGACGCCAGCCGTAGGCGATTGCACGAAGCAGCGCAATCAATGTGCCGGGCGACGCGGGGAACACATTCTTCGCGATGGCGTGTTCGAGGAACTCGGGATTGGCGTCGAAGGCGGCGGTGAGGAACGTATCGCCGGGAACAAACATGACGATGAAATCGAGTGAGCCATCGACGCGTGACGCGTAGTTCTTCCTGGCGAGTGCATTGACGTGGGCCATGACGTCAGAGGCGTGCTTAACGAGTAGTTGCTCGCGCTCAGCGTCGGTCGTGGCGTTGATTGCATTCAGATAGGCAGACATTGGTGATTTTGCATCGATGATGATCTTTTTGGAGTCGGGAAGGCGCACGATCATGTCGGGGCGTGCTGCGTCGCCATCGCCAGCAATATGTTCTTGTTGTTCGTACATGACGTGTTCGGTCATGCCGGCAAGTTCGATGACGCGTTGGAGTTGGAGTTCGCCCCAGTTGCCGCGCACCTTGGTGTTCTTCATGGCTGACGCGAGTTCGGCCGTTTCTTTGTGGAGAGACGTCGCAAGCGAGGCCAATGAACCGATGCTGGTGTTCAAGCGGCCAGAATCTTCGACGCGCTTGTTTTCGAGCTCGTTGAGTTTTTGATCGAGCCGGGCGAGTTGTTCGCCAACAGGTTCCACAAGGTCGTGAACGGACTTCTGCTGTTGCGCTGCTTCGGCCGCAGCCCGGGCGCTGGCCTCGACCTGCAGGCGCGTGTTGACATCGATGAGTTCGCGCATGGTGGCGGCCAACGTGGCGTTTGCGATGTCTCGGGTGCGGTCGACATCGAGAGGATCGGCGCTCGATCGATGAGACGCGAGGCGGTTGCCCACAAGCGCGCCGATGGCGAGGCCGATGAGGAGGGTCAGGACAGGCAGAAGAGCGGTCATACCGCTCAACCTACGGAATGGGTGTGACAGTCGCCTCAGAGCGCCTTCTGGGCCCTTCAGGGCCCGTGGCGTCCAAGGACGGGGGAATTCCACTTCAGGAGGGCGATCCCCGGCCTCGGCGCCCTTGAAGTGACCGTGTCACAATCGGCCGTTCCGATCTGAACTCACAAGGGAGACGTCGTCGTGGCAGGACTGTGTGAAGGCCGAGTGTGCATCGTTACCGGAGCTGGTCGAGGCATTGGGCGCGACTACGCACTCATGCTCGCGGCCGAAGGCGCAAAGGTCGTGGTGAACGATCTCGGTGGTTCTCGTGATGGCACGGGCGTCGACCAAGGACCAGCCCAAGAAGTTGTCGACGAAATCCTCGCGGCCGGCGGCCAAGCCGTTGCCAACACCGACGACATCAGCGATTGGTCAGGTGCTGAGAATCTCATCAACCAGGCCATCACCACGTTCGGCGGACTCGACGTCCTCATCAACAATGCCGGCATCTTGCGCGATCGCATGCTCACGAACATGAGCGAAGCGGAATGGGATGCGGTCATCAAGGTGCATCTCAAGGGAACCGCCGGACCTTCGCACTTTGCTGCGGCCTACTGGCGTGATCGTTCGAAGGCGGGCGAATCGAATAACGCTCGCATCATCAACACGACATCGCCCTCTGGCATCTACGGAAACATCGGTCAGACCAATTACGGCGCGGCCAAGGGCGGTATTGCGTCGTTCACGATTATCGCCGCGGATGAACTTGGTCGTTATGGCGTCACCGTCAACGCGATTGCACCGGCCGCGCTCACGCGACTCACCGCCGATCTCGGCATTGGCGATGCACCGGAAGAAGTGAAGGAAGCAATGTCAACCAAGTGGATCGCTCCGATCACCGTGTGGCTCGCAAGTGAAGAGTCCGCTGGCGTTACCGGTCGCGTTTTCGATGTTCGTGGCGAACTATTGGCCATTAGCGAAAGTTGGCACCAAGGACCGAAGGTCACCAACACACTTGATCCGTCTGGTGTTGGCCCGCTTGTTGAAGAACTCATGGGTAAGGCCCGTCCCAACGCCGACATGCTCGGCCTCGATCGGAAGTAGGGCGAACAATGCCGATTCATCACGACGTTGTCGGCGCTGAGGGTGCGCCCGTTGTTCATTCGTGGACATCGAAAGATGCACTGCTTTACGCGGTAGGTGTTGGCGCCGGTGTTGACGAACTCGCGTTTACGACCGAGAACAGCCATGACGTGCCGCAGCGCGTGCTGCCCACGATGGCTGCAGTCATTGGCGCGGGTGTTTCGGGCGCAATCAGTGCAATCGGCTCGTTCGATTTCGCGATGCTCGTGCATGGCGAGCAATCGTTTGTACAGCACCGCGAAATCCCTGTGGAAGGTTCACTGACTGCAACGGGCAAGATCGTGGGTATCTACGACAAGGGTTCAGGCGCAGTTGTTGCGGTTGAGGGCGAATGTGTCGACAACGCAACCGGCGAAACGTTGCTCACGGTTGGTTCCGCAATCTTCATCCGTGGTGAAGGTGGTTGGGGTGGAGATCGTGGACCTTCGGGCGATCGCAATGCGGCACCCGATCGCGCTGCTGATGCTTCGGTGTCCTATCGCGTGCGTCCCGATCAGGCGCTGACCTATCGATTGTCAGGCGATCGCAATCCGTTGCATTCCGATCCGTGGTTCGCCTCGCTCGCCGGCTTCGACCGACCGATCCTGCACGGCCTGTGTACCTACGGCTTCACTGGCCGCGCCTTGCTGCACACAATGTGCGACTCTGACCCGGCAAACTTCCGCTCAATGGAAGGTCGCTTCGCGTCGCCAGTGTTTCCGGGCGAAGAACTCACCATCGAAATGTGGAAAGAAGGTGCGGGCGAATGCATCTTCCAGACCCGTGGTGAAGACGGCCGCATCGTTCTGGTTGGCGGACGCCATACCTTCGACGGGTGACCTAGTTCCCCTTCGGGGGATCCATGGGCGGTGAGACTTCCTCGATGGGGGCAAACCGATTCGGGAACTGTGTGCCCGCGTCGAGGTACTTACCCAGTTCCGTTCGGCGACCGTCACTGCGCAAATTCCCGGGCCAGCCGTTATGGACTTGGAACGCGTTTGCTGCGTAGGTCATCGCTGTTCCAAGTCGTCGTTCGCGCCAGTTCTCGGAAATAAAAACCTGATCAACGATTCCTTCGAGGTGCCACCACCGGATGGCCCCGACCTGAGCGCTACTCGGAATGGGGAGCGAAAAGAACTCGGGATCGGTGAGCACCGTTCCTTCGGGAACATGGTCGGTCGCGAATCCAACCAGAGACATTGCGGGTTTCGGAATGTCGAGCTCCGGCAAGACAACAAACCAGATTGGCGGAGCGCCAACAAGTCCTGCGGGGTTTAGTCCAATCACCGAGCGCCCATTGCTGTCGACATCTGCCCGCCATGGTTCATAGGAACCGTGCGTTGCAATTGGACCGACGACAACTGCTGCATCGTCATGAGTTGCATCAACGACGCAACGAATTTGCCAACGACCCCGATTGACTGCTCGCTCACGCACATACCACGCAGGCGTGCCCGGGGTGGGCGGTTCTGCCGGAGGGAATGCGTGAGACCACTCGGTAGGCATTTCAGTGACGATCAGCCAGTAAAGGCTGGTGCAACTGGTTCCTCAGGCGAGACGGTTGTGGTCGTTGTCGGTGGTGCTGGATCGCCCACGGTGACAGTGACCGGCGCATTTGCGACTTTTGCCTGTTGGATTGCCCCATCGACGAGCCAACTGCTGTCGTAGGTGATGTCATTGCAAAACAGGTTGGGACGTGAAGGGAGGAGCGCCTCAAGGGTTGCGACGAGGGGAGCAAAGTCTGCATTCGGCACTGCGAGCCCTCCACCGCCATCACATAACGTCGGCCCGTTCACAAATCCATTTGCGATGGCATCAAGAAGCGTTGCTTGCGCCGCATTTCCTGTCGGAGCGGTTGCAACGAAGTTGAGCGCGGCGGGCCAATATGGCGACTGATACCAGGAAAGCGTCAGATAGGAGTTGCCGTCGAAGCCCGGGTTCGTTGTTGGCAGAACGGTCATCGATGAAGAGATCGGCACGCCGGTGAGATTGCTCTCGAATCGAAGCGTCCCGGTCACGGCGGTGTACTGCACCCACTGCTGCAAACCGGTATCGAAATGATCTAACGGGTAACCGATGGCAGGGAGGGTCCAAAATCCAGTGCCCGGATAGGAAGCAGTTCCTCCGAGGAAGTACAGCGCAGATTGTCCCATGTAGGGGTATTCCCACGTTGCCTGGTCAGTCCAACCGAGGCTCGGCGTGCATTCGAAGACGTTGTTTGACCCGTCGGTGAGCGTCACGACGGGAACGAGCGTGGGACCGGCCTGCTGAGTGTCGGCGATAACCGGGTCGGGGCCAGTCGTGTTGTTCACGATGTCGAACGAGGCGAGGTTGGAGTTTCCCTTGTGGAGCCCGAAATACGCACTACACGATTCATACGTGCCGATGGTTTGCGGCGAGTAATCAGGGGTCGAGTTTGTGGTGTCGGTCGGTGCCGCATTGGCGACATCAGCGAGAACGGGTGCGGCTGCAGTTGTGAGTCCTAGTGCAGCGGCGAGACCTCCGAGGAGATACCGATGCGACGAAAGAGTTGTTCGTAAGCCCATAGGGAACAGCGTAATGGGCTATCGCTTTCGTTTCGAAGCCGGACGTTCGTCGAATGCAGTTCAGTCGGCCAAGACCCGGCCTAACGGGGGTCCATGGGCGGCGAAAGTGTTTCCAGTGGTGCGAATCGATCAGGGAACAATGTCGCTGCAGCGAGTTTCTCTCCGAGTTCGGTTCGGCGGCCGTCGCTTGTGAGTTTCGATGGCCAGCCGTTGTGAACTTGGTACGCATTCGCGGCATAGATAAGTGCGGTGCCAAGAAACCGACGGCGCCATTGCTCGGCGACAAAGACTTGATCGACGACACCCTCAAGGTGCCACCAGCGGATGGCCCCAACCTGGTCGGTGCTTTGCACGGGAAGTGAGAAGAATTCGGGGTTCGTGAGGACTGTTCCGGGCGCAACGTGGTCGGTGGCAAAGCCCGCCAACATCATTGCGGGAGGAGTTGCGTCGAGATCGGGGACAACGACAAACCAAAGCGGCGGAGCATTGCGGAGTGCAGTTGGATTGAGGCTGATGACCGAGCGACCATCGGAATCGATATCGGTGCGCCATAGTTCGTGAGCGTCGTCACGAGAGACGGGACCGTCGATAACGTCAGCATCCTGATGGGCATTGCTGACGATTGCCCGCGCGCGCCAGCGATTTTTGGAGAGCGATTGCTCACGTGCGTACCAAGCGGGTGTGCCCGCGGGAGGTGCCTCAACATTCGGAAATGCTGACGACCAAGGCGTTGCCACGGTTTCGATCAGCCGGTGAAGGCTGGGGCAACTGGGTCGACAGCCGTTGAGGTTGTCGTGGTGGTTGGGTTCGGGTCGGTGATCGTGAGCGTCACCAAACTGTTGGTGACTTTCGCCTTTTGTACCTCGGCGTTGTAGAGCACCCCTGCGGCGTAACTGATACCAAAGCAATTCGTTGCAGACGTAGCCGGCTGAGCGAGCGAGTTCATCGTTGCCAAAAGTCGCGGGTACACCTGGCTCGGAGACACTGGCTCGCCGGTTCCATCGGAGCAGAAGTTAGAGGCTCCCGCAGTCAATAGCTGCACGAGATATCCGTACTGCACCGCGTCTCCGGCCGTCATGACTTCTTGGATAACTGCGGCGAAATACGAGTCAGCAAGTTGAGTACTTGAGAGGTCATCGAGGATCGGGAGGTAGCCGCCAAAGGTGTGGACGAGGCTGGAAGGGGAGACGGTGATGGTACGGCCGGTGAAGTTCGTCTCGAATCGGAGCGAACTCGACGTCGGGAGGATGGAGCCGCCACCGGTCAGGCTGAAGGTGGTGGATCCATTAATAGCCGGCATGAGGTAGTAGCCCGTGCCCGGAAATGAGATCAATCCGTTGACGATGAAACCGTTGCCGTCGCCATTGACATAATCGCTTTGCCAAGTGGCTTCGTCGGTCCAGCCGAGGTTGGGGATGCACTCGAAGCTTTGCGTTCCGTCAGTGACGGTGAGAACGGGAACGATGTCGGTACCGATAAGCGGGGTGGGGGTGACAGCGTTGTCCACGTTCACGACATCGAAGCTGAGGAGGTCGGCGTTGTCCTTCGTGAGGCCGAAGTACGGCGTGCATGCTTCGTATGTTCCCGGAGCTGAGATCGCGTTGGGCTGGATTGGGCCAGGACCTTCGACCGGTTGTGCAGTTGCGGATGTGGTCACGACCGGAGCAACAACCGCAGCGAGGCCGAGCGATGCAGCGAGTCCACTAAAGATGAGCCGGCGCGACTGGAAGAAGTCTTTGATTGCCATGGCGAAACGTTACGACACGAGCCGTTATGGCGCACGTCAGCTGGCTAGAACAACCGCAACTCGTCGGATTCAATACCGCGCAGTTCGTCGTAATCGACTTCAACGCACTCGATGCCGCGTGATTCCGCGAGGACCCGCGCCTGGGGTTTGATGCTTTGCGCCACGAAGATTCCGCGTACGGGTTTCACGTCAGGATCGAGATCCATTCGCTCGAGATAGCGAGTGAGCTGTTCAACGCCATCGATCTCGCCGCGACGCTTGATTTCAATGGCAACCGAACGGCCATCGGCATCGCGACACAAAAGGTCGACCGGCCCGATATCGGTGAAGTACTCGCGCTTGATGAGACGTAAGTCGTCGGCGATGGCGGTCGGATTCGCAGCGAGCAGTTCCTGAAGGTGGGCCTCGACGCCATCTTTTTGGAGGCCTGGGTCATCACCAAGTTCATGGGCGGAATCGTGATGCACGTCAACCAGAGTGATGGTGAGGATTTCGCCCTTGGGATTGGTAATGACCCAGCGTCCTTCTTCTTCCGAGATTCGATTTGGTGCGTTCATCCAATTCATCGGCTTGTATGCGCCGCCATCGGAATGAATGGCAACGCAACCGTCGGCCTTCACCATGATGAGTCGAGTCGCCAGCGGAAGATGAGCCGACAAGCGGCCCGCGTAATCAACAGAACAGGTGGCGATGACAAGACGCATGAGGTCGTCATCGTAGGCGCAGCGAGCTAGTTGACTCCGCGCTTTTCGAACCGAGTCTTGATGAGCTCTCGGCGTTCTTGAAGGTCGCGATAGGTGAAGCGTTCGGTGGAGCGATCAAGCCCGATGCTGTCTTTCACTCCGGTGAGGTCGACCTGAAAAGCAGAAGGGTCGAAGCCGGCTTCGGCGAACAGTTTTTCGCCGTGGGTTTGAACGAAGTACATCGAGATTTGGGTGATCTCAGCGAAAATGTCGAGATCGGGCGCAAGTCGCGCGATTGCACCGTCGAGGAACACAAGATTCTTCACGTACAACATGAGTTCCTTCGGCATACGTGCGCCGTAGCCCAGGAGCATCTTCACGATCTTCTGTACTTCTTGGATCATTTCGTCGGGATCGGCCGTGGTGGGGTCGATCCCCGGTCCATCAAGCCCGAGGTCTTTGATCACCGCGTCGATATCGGTATCAAGGGGAAGAGCGCCGAGGTCGCACAACGAGGAAATCTGCATGTGGACGTCGTTTACAGTTGCGCCGAGCATGAGGCGAAGGAAGGCGCGACGCTGACGCTCGTTCATGCGTCCGGTGATGCCGAAATCGAGAAGGGCAACTTTTCCATCCGGAAGAACGAAGAGATTTCCGCCATGCAGATCGCCATGGAAAATACCTTCGATGATGGCGCCTTCCATGAAACCGATCATCCCGGTTCGGACAACTTCGTGAGTGTCGACGCCGGCATCGTGCATCGATGCAACATCATCGAAGTTGAAGCCCGAAAGACGCTCCATCACCAGCACGCGACGAGTGACAAGCGTGGGGTGAGGGCGGGGAACGATATAACCGCGCTGGTTGAGGGCAACAAAAGATGCTGCGACATCGAGCATGTTTTGTGCTTCGAGGCGGAAATCGAGTTCTTCGCTGATCGTTTCGGCAAAGAGTTCAACGAGTGCAGGCGGGTTGGCAAGCGACGCGAATGGGAGGCGGCCGACAAGGAATGGTGCGAGCCATGCCATAACCCGAATGTCCTTGTTGACAAGCGTTGCGACAGTGGTGCGCTGCACCTTCACGACAACGGGTTCGCCCGTACGCAGGACTGCGCCATGAACCTGAGCAATTGAGGCAGCAGCAAGTGGTGTTTCGTCGAACGATGCAAAGATTTCTTCGAGCGGCGCTCCGAAATCTTCTTCGACGGTGGCACGAACGATGTCGAATGATTGCGCCGGAACTTGGTCACGGCACTTTTTGAATTCGCTGACGAGTTCCTCGGGGAACAGACCTTCACCAGAAGAAATGATTTGAGCGAGTTTGATGTAGGTCGGTCCGAGGCGTTCGATAGAACGACGAAGCCGACGAGAGAGATCAGTGCGGCTTGCTTCTCGGTTGCCGGCTTTACCCTTACGGCGACCAGTGACCCACCACAGTCCGAGTGCGGCTCCGAAATCGGCCACGACTGTTGCCGCCCTCTTGAAGTCGGGCAATCGGCGCGCTGACGTCAGTTCGGGAAGATCGTGTTGGGTGAGCCAACGAATGGAGTCGACCACTTCGCGCCACGGCATGGCGGCGGGGTCCACGATCCACGGCGGATCATTTGAGAACGAACCAATGGCAAGATCGGCCGGACCGCTTTCAGCGTCGGCGTTTGCGGATTCGGGGGCGACAGGGGGAGTCGACATCGGCTCCGAGTGTACGGGCGAGGTCGAGCGATTCCCCGGTCGCGGCTTACATCAGGTCAGCGATGATCTCGAGGGTCTGGTCCGCGAATTCTTTGCGGCAAATGAGGAGATCGGGAAAGTACGGGTCGGGGTTGTTGTAACGCATGGGCGAGCCGTCGATACGCGACGCGTGGAGACCCGCCGCGAGCGCCACCGCTGCGGGCGCGCAGTTGTCCCATTCGTACTGGCCGCCAGCATGCACATAGATATCGGCGATTCCGAGAACGACGGCCATTGCCTTTGCGCCAGCGGATCCCAGTTGGATGAACTCTGCATTCAGTTCGTCAGCAACAGCGTGGGCAACAAATGGGGCGCGCGATCGACTGACCACGAGACGGGGCGCTTGGCCTTCAGGGCGTTCGGGCACGAGTGGCGGGTTCGCGGTTGAGAGAACCAGATCAAGCGAGGGGAGTGACACCGCTCCGATGGTTGGTTCGCCATCGATGGCAAGGGCAACGTGTACGGCCCAGTCTTCGCGTCCTTCGCCGTACTCGCGAGTTCCATCGAGCGGATCAACGATCCAGGCGCGTGAGGAGGAAAGGCGATGACTGTTGTCGCGGCCTTCTTCAGAAAGCACGGGGTCCTCGGGGCGAAGCTCTGCGAGTTTCTCCATGAGCCAAACGTGTGATTCGCGATCGCCGGCGTTCTTGATGGACCTCTGGTCGAAACCCTTGAGGCTGAGATCGGTGCGGAGGGCAACCAACAGTTTGCCTGCATCGACGGCGAGTTGTTCGGCGACCGCGTGGTCATCAAGTGCGGTCATCGTTGATCTCCGGTGCGAGGTGGACGGTGAAACTGCTCAGAGGATTATTGCTGGCGGCCGAGTTCGATGGCGCGACCCACGAGTTTCCGAACCTCGGTTTCGTTCGCGCCTTCGGCGACGAGTGTTTCGATACGAGTTTCGAGGTCAGCCGCGAGTCGTTCATCAATAACAGGAGCAACGGGCTCACCCGGTTTGGCTAAGGAACCTGGCGGCGAAACCTGTGTCACAAGCACCAAGGCAAGTGCCGCAACGGCGGTGATGAGCCCGAAGGTGATGGCAAACCCGTTGTTGTCGAGAATCGATCCGGCGATCATGCCGCCGATGCCGAGCACGAATACAACGATGACAATGCGACGAATCGCGCGCGGTCCGATCGGTGAGCCCGATCGTGGGGCGTCGGCCGTCACCAATTCGACGCTCATCGCACCAACGGCTTGTACTTGATGCGGTGCGGTTGATCGGCGTCAGCGCCGAGTTCCTTCTTGCGGAACGCCTCGTATTCAGTGAAGTTGCCTTCAAACCAGCGCACCTGTGAGTCGCCTTCGAACGCAAGCACATGGGTGGCAACTCGGTCGAGGAACCAGCGATCATGGCTGATTACGACGGCGCAACCGGCGAAGGCTTCGAGGCCGTCTTCGAGCGCACGCAATGTGTCGACGTCGAGGTCGTTGGTGGGTTCGTCGAGAAGTAGGACGTTTCCGCCGCGGGCGAGCACCTTTGCGAGATGTACGCGGTTGCGCTCACCGCCGGAGAGCACGCCAACTTTCTTCTGCTGATCGGAACCTTTGAAGTTGAACGAGGCGACATAGGCACGGCCGTTCATTTCACGGTTACCGAGTTTGACGATTTCGTTGCCGTCGGTGATTTCCTCGTAGACCGTCTTTTCGGAATCGAGAATGTCGCGGCTCTGGTCGACGTAGGCGAGATTGACGGTGGGGCCAACCTTGAGAGAACCGCTATCGGGTTCTTCGCCGCCGGTGAACATGCGGAAAAGGGTTGTCTTACCGGCACCATTGGGGCCGATGACGCCGACAATGCCAGCTCGGGGCAATGAGAAGGAAAGGTTTTCGATGAGAAGTCGATCGCCGAATCCCTTGGTGACACCTTCGGCTTCGATAACGACATCGCCGAGACGTTCGCCGGATGGAATGAAGATTTCGAGTCCGTCGCCGCGACCCTGAGCTTCTTGAGATTCGGCAAGCAACTGTTCGTACGCCGAAAGTCGAGCCTTGCCCTTGGCCTGCCGAGCTTTGGGAGCCATCCGCACCCACTCAAGTTCGCGAGCGAGGGTGCGGGCTCGTGAGGACTCCTGCTTTTCTTCCTGCTTCAGTCGATCTTGTTTCTGATCGAGCCAACTGGAGTAGTTGCCCTCGAACGGAATGCCGCGACCGTGATCGAGTTCGAGAATCCAACGAGCAACGTTGTCGAGGAAGTAGCGATCATGGGTAATGGCCACGACAGTGCCGGGGTAGTCACGCAGGAAACGTTCGAGCCACGCGACAGATTCGGCATCGAGATGATTGGTGGGTTCATCGAGGAGCAGCAGGTCGGGCTTGCTCAGGAGCAAGCGACACAGCGCGACACGGCGACGTTCGCCGCCGGAGAGGGTAGAGACATCACCATCAGAGGGAGGGAGTCGAAGCGCATCCATTGCGATTTCAATCGTGCGCTTGAGATCCCACGCGCCTGAAGCTTCGATCTTGGCTTCGAGTTCGGCTTGTTCTTCGCCGACCTTCTCGAAGTCGGCGTCGGGGTCGCCCCACTTAGCGAGAACGGCGTCGTAGCGCTCAAGCAGGGTGGCGGTTTCGCCGAGTCCGTCCATGACGTTGCCCATGACATCTTTGGTCTCGTCGAGGTGCGGTTCTTGTTCGAGCAAGCCAACCGAGAACCCGGGGGAGAGACGAGCCTCGCCGGTGAATCCGTCGTCAAGGCCAGCCATGATCTTGAGGAGTGAGGACTTACCAGAGCCATTCGAACCAATGACGCCGATCTTGGCCCCTGGATAGAACGAGAGGCTGATGTCTTTCAGGACCTCACGGTCGGGCGGATAGAACCGGCTCACCTTGTGCATGGTGAAAATGAACTGTGCACTCATGGCGGGCAAGGGTAGTGATCAGACCGCCCCGAGTGTGAACTGACGCTTGATGCCCTCGGCCAGAGTTTCGGTCCGGACGCGACAGTGCCCCGCCGAAGCGGGGCACTGGTTACTGCCGTTGCGGCTGAAGCTCAGCGGCGAGTTGCACGACGCTTGGCCGGAGCCTTGCGTGCCGTGGTCTTCTTCGCTGCGCGCTTCTTGGCCGGAGCCTTCTTCGCTACGCGCTTCTTGGTTGCACGCTTCTTAGCCGGTGCTGCCTTCTTGGCTACGCGCTTCTTGGTTGCACGCTTCTTGGCGGGAGCCGCCTTCTTCGCGGTGCGCTTCTTTGCGGGTGCCTTCTTGGCCGCCCGCTTCTTCACTGCTGCCATCTTCGCCTCCTCGGCGTCTTCATGGTTTGTGTAGTGGTACCAACAACAGCTGCATGAATCGCTACTGAAGTGCACGCCGCACATGGTTTGTATGGCGATGCGGAGAAAACGGTACTCACATCGCGCATGCAAATGGTGAATCCGTGGATGCACGCGTTGTTTCGCGCAAATTTTTCCGATGAGAACGTTGACTGAGTTACGCGTGAGCGCGCATGCACACAACCAGCGCGTTTCGCGAGTTCGACAGAGGCGAAAGTCGATTGACACGACCCAGTTTCGAGTTTTCCACAGGCAATTTCCCTAGGCGCCACTTGGATTTCTTGGAATTGCCGCGTTTTTCGTGTCTGTCGTAAATCTGCACACTCGCGAACGATGTTTGTCGCGTTTTTTCTCTGTTGCGCACGCGTTTTTTCGATGATTCAGCACGTGAAAGTGATGCGCGACGTACTGTTCGCGTTATGAGCGGAAAAACGCAAAATAGTGAAGAAGAGTGCACAGAACTTCTGCAAGCGCTGATTCGTAACGCTTGCGTGAACGACGGAACGGTTGAGTCCGGAGGCGAAATTCGAAGCGCCGACGTGCTTGAAAACTTTCTTGAAGGCGCTGGCCTCGAGCTCGAAAGTTATGACGCTGCGCCAGGACGCCGAAGCCTTGTTGCGCGTATCGAAGGGTCTGACCCGACAGCTCCGACGCTGTTGCTCATGGGTCACACCGATGTTGTTCCCGCGAATCCCGACCATTGGTCGCGTGATCCGTTTGGTGGTGACCTTGTCGACGGCGAGGTGTGGGGACGCGGAGCGATCGACATGCTCAACATCACGTCGTCAATGGCGGTTGCATTCAAACGATTAGCACGTTCGGGATTTACGCCTCGCGGAACGCTTGTGTATCTCGCAGTTGCCGATGAGGAATCAAGCGGTGTGTACGGCGCCGATCATCTGATCAAACACGAGCGTGATGCGGTCATGGCTGACTATGTCATTACTGAATCGGGAGGCATCCCGTTGCCCAGTCCGAACGGATTGATGCTCCCGGTACTTGTGGGAGAAAAGGGCCTTTTCGGGATCCGTATCCGGGTGGGCGGAACCGCTGGCCATGGCTCTCAGCCCTATAAGACCGACAACGCGTTGCTTACAGCGGCAGAAGTGGTGCGGCGAATCGGAGAGTTCCAGCCCGAGACGCACATCCATGACATTTGGCAACGTTTCATCGAGTCGATGGGTTACCCCGAAGAGATTTCCGGACCGCTGCTTTCGAAAGTCGGACTCACCGATGTCCTTGAGTTCCTTCCGTTGGCTATGGCTCGACAGTTCCACGCGTGCACGCATACGACGTTTGCGCCGACCGTGATCCATGGAGGCTCGAAGATCAACATCATCCCGGACTCCGTTGAGCTTGATGTCGATATTCGAACGCTGCCTGGGCACGACGCCGAAATGGTGATGGCCGAACTTCGACTGGCCCTCGGCGATTTGGCTGACGCCGTCACCTTCGAACAGATCAACTACGACCCGTCGAGTTCATCGCCAACCGATACGCCGTTGTGGGATTCGTTGTCGAGAGTGACTCAGCGGTGGTACCCGGGGTCAGAAACCGTTCCGTTCCTCACTGTGGGCGCAACCGATGCGCGCTTCTTCCGTCGTGCCGACAAAGTCGCCTACGGATTTGGTCTGTTCAGCGAGAACCTGACATTCGAAGACTTCGGTCGCATGTTTCATGGGGACGACGAACGGATCGATACCCGTTCTCTCGGACTCTCCACCGAGATGTGGGAAGCCGTTGCGAACGACCTGTTGTTGAGCCGAGAAGGCTGAAAAGGTGGGGCACAACGTCGCCCCACCGATCAGATTCCGCCGAGCGCTGATTCCATGAGGTCGTGGACCTCAGCGTGGTGGATGGCGTGCGAACCAGTCGCTGGGCTCGCTGATTCCTGACGACTGACGCGGCGGATCTTGTGCGTGTCGTCATGAGCTTCGTACAAGCGGCCCTTGATGTGGTTCCATGCGCCCATGTTCTCGGGCTCTTCTTGGAGCCACACGATTTCATCGGCGTTCGCGTACTTCTCGACGATGCGAGCAACGTCGGCATACGGCCACGGGTAGAGCTGCTCGACGCGAGCAACGGCAACCGGAGTACCCATTTCGTCGCGGGCAGCTTGGGCTTCGACACCGATCTTGCCGGAGGCGAACACGATGCGACGAACGGATGCGGGATCGGTCACGCCCTTGTCGTCGAGGACCTCTTCGAACGAGCCGTGGATGAGTTCGCTCACAGGTGAACGAGTGGTCTTGGCACGAAGAAGCGACTTCGGGGTGAACACCACGAGTGGCTTGCGAAGATCACGGCGAACCTGGCGACGCAGGAGATGGAAGAACTGCGCAGCAGTCGTTGCGTTGCAGACTTGGATGTTGTCGCCTGCCGAAAGCGTGAGGAATCGTTCGATACGGGCCGAGGAATGTTCCGGGCCCTGACCCTCGTAGCCGTGCGGAAGAAGCATGACAAGGCCAGAGGTCTGGCCCCACTTATCTTCAGCGGCAACCAGGAAATTGTCGATAATGACCTGAGCGCCATTCATGAAATCGCCGAACTGAGCTTCCCAAACAACGAGGGCATCTTTGTTGACGACGGAGTAGCCGTATTCGAAGCCGAGGACGGCAAACTCAGAAAGAAGCGAGTCGTAGATCCAGAATCGGGCATCGTCACGGGCGGCATCGGCGAGGGGGATGTACACGCCAGCAGTGTCGTAATCAATGAGTGCAGCGTGGCGGTGCGAGAAGGTTCCGCGGCGGGAGTCTTCGCCGGACACGCGAACCGATGTTCCTTCGTGAAGCAATGTGCCATAGGCAAATGCTTCGCCGAGGGCCCAGTCGACTTCGCCTTCTTCGACGAACATCTTGTGTCGGCCTTCGAATTGCTTGGCCAACTTGGGATGAACGGTAAATCCTTCGGGCACGTTTTCGATTGCGGCAAAGACGGCGTCGAGTTCTTCTTTGGACACGCCGGTGTCGACGTGAGGAAGAACGCCGCTGAAGACACGCTCGGGAGCATGCTCGAGCGGAGGCGGTGCGTCGTGCGAGCGGGTTTCGTCGAGTGCAACCTGGAGACGAGCCTGGAAATCATCGAGAGCCGCTTCTGCTTCTTCGATAGTGATGTCGCCTCGACGCATAAGCGCTTCGGTGTACAGCTTGCGGACCGAGCGGGTTTCGTCGATTCGCTTGTACATGAGCGGTTGCGTGTAGCTCGGGTCGTCGCCCTCGTTGTGGCCGTGGCGGCGGTAACACACCATGTCGATGACAACGTCACGGTTGAACGTGCGGCGGTAGTCGAACGCAAGACGAGCAACGCGAACGACTGCTTCGGGGTCGTCACCGTTCACATGGAAGATGGGCGCCTGCACCATCTTGGCGACATCGGTGGAGTACACCGATGAACGCGCCTCAGACGGAGAGGTGGTGAAACCAACCTGATTGTTGATGATCACATGGACGGTTCCGCCAACGCGGTAGCCGGTGATCTCGGAAAGGTTGAGCGTTTCGGCCACGATGCCCTGGCCCGCGAAAGCCGCATCGCCGTGCACGAGGATCGGCAGCACCGGATAATCGCCCGGAGGTTCGATCCGGTCCATCTTGGCGCGGGCCATACCCACAACAACGGGATCGACGGCTTCGAGATGGGAGGGATTCGCAGCGAGTTCAACCTCGATGGTGTTACCAGCGGGGCTCGTGAAAATGCCGGTCTGTCCGAGGTGGTACTTGACGTCACCCGAGCCCTGAATGGATTCAGGATCGATGTTGCCTTCGAACTCGGTGAAGAGTTGTTCGTACTTCTTGCCGACGATGTTGACGAGAACATTGAGGCGACCACGGTGGGCCATGCCGATGACAGACGACTGCATCTGCGTGTCGGCGGCAGACGACAACAGCGAGTCAAGAAGTGGAATTGCTGATTCAGCGCCCTCGATACCGAAGCGCTTCTGGCCGAGATACTTCGTGCCGAGGAAACGCTCGAGCGCTTCTGCGGCGTTCAGGCGTTCAAGGATGTGGCGCTTCTCTTCGATGGAAAGCTCGAACTTCACGCCTTCAACCTGTTGCTGAATCCACGCCTTTTGTGCGGGGTCCTGAATGTGCATGTACTCAATGCCGATTGTTCGGCAATAGGCCGAACGAAGAACATCGAGGATCGACGCGAGCGTCATGCGGTCGCGACCGGCGAGGCCACCGGTGAGGTACTCACGATCGAAATCCCAAATCGTGAGGCCATAGGCCGCGGGGTCGAGTTCGGGATGCAGGTGATGTTCGGTGAGATCAAGCGGATCGAGATCGGTGTCGAGGTGACCGCGTACTCGGTACATGTTGATGAGCGCTCGAACCTGAAGGTTCTTTTCGAGCATCAGATCTTGGTGATCGTTCGGGTTGACGTCGTGCGCCCAGTCGACCGGTTCATACGGAAGGCCAAGCGAATCGAAGATGTCTTCGTAGAACTCGTGCTCACCCATGAGCAGTTCTTGAATGCGCTTCAGGAACAGGCCCGACTCGGCACCTTGAATGATGCGGTGGTCGTAGGTCGAGGTCATGGTCATGACCTTGGACATACCGAGCGCTGCGATGGTGGCCGGATCGGCGCCGCGGAATGCAACGGGGTAGTCAAGCGAGCCGACACCGACGATGACGCCCTGGCCGGGCATGAGACGCGGAACGGACTGAAGGGTTCCGATGGTGCCGGGGTTCGTGAGCGTGACGGTTGCGCCGGCAAAGTCGTCGGGAGTCAGTTTGTTCGAGCGAACCTTGCGCACGAGTTCTTCGTAGGAATCAAAGAACTGTGCGAAATCGAGGTTCTGCGCATTCTTGATGCACGGAACGAGAAGCGAACGGCTTCCGTCGTTCTTTTCGACATCGACGGCGAGACCAAGCCCGACGGTTTCGGAGCGGACCACGTAGGGCTTGCCGTCGGCATCGGTGGTGAAAGAAGAATTCATCACTGGGGTGCCATCGACAATTGCGCGAACGATTGCGTAACCGATGATGTGAGTGAACGAGACCTTGCCGCTTCGGCTCCGGGACAGATAACCGTTGATCGACTTGCGATTGACCTCAAGAAGTTTTGTGGGGATCTCGCGGAACGAGGTTGCCGTCGGAACTTCGAGGCTCGCTTCCATGTTGGACACGATGCGGGCGGCAGCGCCGCGCAATGGCGTGCCTTGTGGTGCAGCGTCAGCTACCGCGGGCGTTGCTGCGGGAGCAGCAGCGGGAGGTGCCGCTGCAGGCGCGGTTGCTGCCGGTGCAGTCGGTGCAGTCGGTGCAGTCGGTGCCGCAGGAACGGAAGTAGCAGCAGCGGATCCCGCGCCGGGGGAGTACCCGGCAAAGAATTCGCGCCAGCTTTCGCTCACTGACGAAGGGTCGGTGCGGAACTGTTCGAACATTTCGTCGACGAGCCACGCGTTGGGTCCTGCGATGGGGGAAGCAGAGTCATCAGCCACGTTGGTCGACTCTATCGGCGGCGCCGGAGGCCGGTGGCAGTGGGCTCGGACCTCACGGCCGATAGATTCGGCGACCGTGCTCCGAATCGTGACGTGGAATGTGAACTCGCTCAAGGCCCGGCTGCCCCGAGTGGAGCAGTGGCTCGCCGAGAATGGCCCTGAGGTCATCTGTCTCCAAGAGACCAAGATGAAGGACTCGGCATTTCCCGCCGAGGTTTTCAATGCAATGGGCTACGAGACCGCCCACCATGGCCAAGGCCAATGGAATGGTGTGGCCATCCTCTCGAAGGTGGGCCTCGACGACGTTGTGGCTGGTTGGGACGATGACGGCCCCGAGGACACCGACGCCCGCATTCTCTGGGCGACCTGCGGCGGCGTCCGGGTTGCAAGTGCCTATGTGCCCAATGGTCGGGCCCTCGATGACCCTCACTACACCTACAAACTCGGGTGGCTCGAGCGCCTCCGACAGACCCTCTTGCGTCGAGAAGACGCCGGCAGCGAACTCGCGGTGTGCGGCGACTTCAATATCTGCCCCGACGATCGTGATGTGTGGAGCCCCGAGGCCTGGGTTGGCAATACCCATGTGAGCGAGCCCGAGCGCGAGGCCCTTCGTTCGCTGGAAGCGTGGGGACTCGAGGACGTCTACCGCCGTCATCATGACGAAGGTGGGCTCTATTCCTTCTGGGACTATCGGGGTGGCGACTTTCACCAGGGCCGTGGCCTCCGCATTGACCTCATCATGGCCACGGCATCGCTCGCCGCTCGGTCGGTCGATGCCCGCGTTGATCGCGATGCGCGTAAGGGCGAAAAGCCCAGCGATCATGCTCCCGTGATCGCGCAGTTCGACTGATGGACGATCGTCGACCCATCGACATCACAAACGTGTTTGGCGTTGGCGGTCACGGATGGGACTCGGCCGAACTTCGGGCGGTCACGCCTGAGCAACAGGCCGCACGTGATGTTGCCGAGGCCATCCGGCGCTTGGCCCGCGAACTCGAAACCACGTCGGCGACCGTCGAAGCGCTCGGCGAGCTCACGGCGGAAATCGATCGGCTCACGGGCTTGCTCGAAGAGGGCGATCGCCTGGCAACAACTGCAGGCGATACGCCCAACGTCGTCTATCAAGGACACCGCTTGCGCGAACGCAGCCCGTTTATCGGCCGGGCCAATCCGGTTGCGCTGCCATTAATCGTTGAATTTGTTGACGGTGGCATCGACGCGGTCGCCAACTTCGGAACCTTGTACGAAGGCCCTCCCGGCTGTCTGCACGGCGGCTATATCGCCGGCATTTTCGATGAAGTCCTCGGGGCTGCGCAGACTCTTTCGGGTCAGGCGGGCATGACGGGTCGTCTGACGATCCACTACCGCAGTCCAACACCGCTCAACACCGATCTGCATCTGAAAGCGCGCCTTGATTCGGTGAACGGACGAAAGATTCTGTGCAAGGGAACGCTTCATGCTGGCGATCGACTGTGCGCCGAGGCCGAAGGGCTTTTCATTGCCGTTGACCCAATGAAACTGATGGGTCTTACTGGAAGCTGATCGCTTCGCAGTTAGGAGTCGATTGTTTCGGAAATGACGGCGAGGATTTCATCGCCAAACTTCGAGACTTTGATTTCGCCCATTCCGTTGACGCGTAAAAGCTCGACTGGCGTTGTGGGTTTGAGGCGCGTGATTTCGGCAAGTGTGTGGTCGTTGCACACGACAAATGCGGGAACGTCGGCGGACTTGGAACGTTCGGACCGCCAGGTCCGTAATGCATCGAAGAGTGGATGATCGGAAGCCTCGAGCGAGTCGGGATACTTGCCGGGGCGTTGGCGTGGGCCCTTGGAACTATTCGGCTTCGGCTTCGAGGAGCGAGTGCTGGTGGTCGACGGGCGGTTTGGCGCGGTTGCGCCGTTGCCGACCGCGATGGGGTCGAGACCGGCTTCGAGTGCTTCGCAGGCCGCTGCGTAGGTGTCGAGGAACTCGGATCGTTCACGTGGGATGGCGCGTTCGCCAAAGGTGCGCGACTTTGCCCAGGTGCAAAGGAGTTCGCGCTCGGCGCGGGTGGCGGCCACATAGAAGAGGCGACGTTCTTCGGCCCAGGCGCCGGGAGTTTTTGCGTGACCGATGGGCACGTAGCCCTGTTCGATGCCGGCCAAGTGCACGATGGGCCATTCCAAACCTTTGGCGGCGTGGAACGTGAGAAGTTCGATGGCCTCGCCGTTGGGGTCGGGTTGATCGGCGCGAGTGGTGGCTGTGAGCCACAAGAAAAATCCGTTGGCCGTTGGCGGCGATTCGATGGCCATGTAGTCGCGAGCCATTTGCACGAGTGCATCGAGATTGGCGCGACGTTCGGCAGCGCGGTCGCTTTCTGATTCGTCGTCGACGACCACTGAAAGTGCGAGGTCGTGAATGGCGTCGGAGAAAGGGCGAGGGGTGCGGCGAAGGTCGCCGAGAGCGGCTTTGATCTCGGGTTGATCGAGCAATGGCGTGGCGCCGCGCACACGGAACGGAATGCCCGCTGACTTCATTGCTTCTTCGATGATCGGTAACTGTGCGTTGGTGCGCACGAGTACTGCTTGATTGGACCAGCGCGCGCCCGGGCCGTGACGGTCGCGAGCTGCGCGCGCAATGGCGGCAGCTTCGGCCCGCTCGTCGGGAAGCTCGCGGACCGACGGAACGCCGCCGTCGGGGCGCGTCGCCGACTGTGTGCCGTCGTGATCGACACCGCGGCCGCCAACGAGCAATGCATTGGCCGCCGCAAGAATCTGAGGGCTCGAGCGGTAATTGTCGAGAAGGCGAATGGTTTCGCCCGCAGGGAATCGTTGCGGGAATGTGCGCAGAAGATCGGGGTCGGCGCCGTTCCACGAGTAGATGGCCTGATTGGGGTCGCCGACGATGCAGAGATCGTTGCGATCGCCGCGCCAGGCTTCGAGCAGCGCGTGCTGCAGTGGGTTGACGTCCTGAAACTCGTCGACAAAAAGATGGGCGAAGCGCCAACGTTGTGATGCGGCGAAGCCATCGTCAGACAGAAGGTCGCGATGACACACGCGCAGCATGTCGTCGAAGTCGATGAGACGTTTCTGGCGCCGTTGATCCTCGTAACGGGCATAGACCGCAGCGGTGGCTTCGTAGGAGATCGGTGGTTTACGGCCTGCAGCCTTTGCGGCATCGGGATAGGCCTCGGGCTCGACCATGCGGGCCTTGGCCCATTCGATTTCGGCGACGAAGTCGATACCGGGCGTGGACTTTTCGGCGCCGGAGAGCAGGCCAATAACAAAGCCCGCTTTGCGAGTCATGAGTTGCGGGGGAGTGATGTTGCGCTCGGCCCAGCGTGTGCGCAACTGCGCGTAAGCAACCGAGTGGAACGTGCCGGCGGCTACTTGTTCTCGGAGCCCAAGTGAACGAAGACGAGCGGTGAGTTCGCCGGCAGCTTTGCGGGTGAATGTGAGAGCAAGAACATGGCGCGGGTCGAGATCGCCGGTGGCGGCGCGGTAGGCGATACGGCGAGTAAGGACGCGCGTCTTTCCTGACCCGGCGCCGGCCAGGATGCATAACGGCGAGGTCGGCGACGTGACCGCAAGACGTTGCGCGGTGTTCAGGCCGTCGAGAAGGGCGTCGGGATCCACCCGGCAGACCGTACTCACCGCCAGCGACAGTGCCGGGGGTACGGTTTGGAATGCCGTATCCCGAAGACGAACTGCACGCATCCGAAGAACTCATCCTTGATCTCCACCCTCACTGGTGGTTCTTCGCGAAGTCGGCAGCGATGCTGGCCCTCGCAGTGATCTTGGCCATCGCCACGCTCAGCGTGTCGTGGCTGTCATGGGCGAAGATCCCCGTCGCCCTTTTCGTCTTCGCCACGCTGGTGTGGTTTATGCAGCGCTATATCCGCTGGGTGAGCACCCATTTCGTCCTCACCTCTGATCGCGTCATTTTCCGCACGGGCATCATCGCCAAGCACGGCATCGAAATTCCGCTCGAGCGGATCAACACGATCTTCTTCCATCAGCGTATCTTCGAACGCATGCTCGGCCTCGGCGACCTCGATATCGAATCCGCCTCAAAGGATGGAGCGCAGCGATTCGACGACATTCGCAATCCAAGCGCGGTGCAGAACGAGATCTACCAGCAGATGGAAGCGAACCAGATCAAAGCCGCCGATCGCATCTCGGGTGGGATCAATCGTGCTCAGGGTGCGACGGGGTCCGAATCCATCCCCGATCAAATCGCGAAACTCAGTGCGCTGCGTGACCAAGGTGTCCTGACCGAAGACGAGTTCCAAATGAAGAAGCAGGAACTACTCGGCCGCATGTGAACGGTTGGCAATCAGCTCTCAGCGCGTCGGGCGCCGTCTGAGGGATGCACGATCCAACCCTGTCCTGTTAGCGCTGTCGGATCGGTGATTGCGCCGCGCTCGCACAGTGCGACCACGCAGCCTCCGAATCCGGCGCCGGTCAGTCGCGCTCCGTAAACGCCGGGAAGCGAGACGAGCCGATCAACGAGATCATCGAGAACTTTCGTTGAAACGTTGAAGTCATCGCGCAACGAAGCGTGACTTTGCGTCATGAGTTCACCAACCGTGTCGGGGTCGTTCGTTCGAAGTACCGATGCCGCGTTGCGAACCCGTTCGCATTCGGTGGTGACATGACGTGCTCGGCGTTGCAGGTCGGCGTCGAGCGTTGCAACATCGGCGAGCGATGCGTGCGCAAGTGGACCAATCTGTCTTGCGGCACGTTCACACGATGCACGACGTTCCGCGTAGTCCGAATCTGCGAGTTGTCGTTCTTGGCCCGAGTGCACGATCACAATGTCGATGTCATCGGGAAAGGGGACGTGATCGATCGCGTTGTCAGCAAAGTCGATGACCATCGCGTTTCCGGCGCGTCCAAACACAATGCTCAACTGATCAAGAAGTCCGCACGGCACGCCAACGGCGCGAAGTTCGGCGCGTTGTCCAAGCAGTGCAAGTTCCATGGGTGATCCAGCGAAGCCGAACGAGAGGGCCGCCGCGATTTCAAGCGCAGCACTTGAGGAAAGGCCTGCTCCAGTTGGAAGCGTTGCGCTCACCGATGCGGTGAATCCCCGAGTCGCGTTGACTTCCGCGGCCACCGCAGCGATGTAGCGACCCCATCGGGGCTTGATGGCTGCGATGTCGAGCGTGGCATCAAGGTTGAACGCAACGACGCCGGTGAGTGCATCGGAACGAATTTCGACGTGGCCTTGATCGTGGGCACCGCTCATGGTGATGCCGAGATCAATCGCGCACGGCAAGGCAAGACCGCCGGCGTAGTCGGTGTGATCGCCGATGAGGTTCACACGGCCTGGTGCATGAACGGTGAACGTCTGACCTGTCATTTCACGTCGCGAAGATGCGCGGCAGCGGTGATGGGCTCGACGGGGTTAAACCACACACCACTGCCAAGTTCGCCAGCCGCCACGAAACGTTGCGTGCCGGCGGAGCGAAGCAGTGGTGCGATATGCGCGTGCACTCGAAGCGGCGCGCGCCCAACGCTGTCGAATGGGCGCTGGTGGAACCACAACATGAACGGCATTGGCATATCGAACAACGCGTCGAGACGTCCGATGCAATCGATGAGTAGTGACGCGAGATTGCTGCGCTCGTTGTCATTCAGAGAGGGAAGGTCGGGAACATCGTTCGAAGGGGCGAGCAAGAGTTCATAGGGCCACGATGCAGCGAGCGGAACCCATGCCGACCATTCGCCGTGGTTCGCAACGACAAAGTCGTCTGATGGGACATCGAATGTTGTTGACGATGCAGTCGCGTATTCGGTCGCAACCACTGGAGGCACGATGTCGAAGGCATAGATCTGTCCGTGGGGATGACTGATCGTCGCGCCCACTTCAGGCCCACGGTTTTCGAAGATCAACACATACGAAACGTCATCACGTGCGCCGAGCGCAGCAGAACGTTCGGCCCATAGATCGACGACTCGGCGAGCGTGGTCGGGGGAGAGGTCTGCAAAGGACGCGTCGTGCTCCGAGGTGTAGAGCACGATTTCTGCCCGATCGTTCTCGAACGGGGGCCAGCGATTCGGGAAGGCGAGAACCTCGTAGGGCTCGGGCGCCTCAACGCCGCCAACACAGAACGGGCAGTCCTCAGAAGGAAGGTTCGGGCGACCCTGGCGGGCGGGAACCATCCAGGCGGGCGCGCCACTCAGCGGGTCGATCCGATATCCGGCTGCAGTGGCCTGCTCGCTTTCGAAGGGCTCACTTCCGCTCATGCATCGAACGGTAGCCGTGGTCGCTTGACCCCATCCCGGGTGGGGGCGAGGATTCCACTCATGCGCGCACAGGCCAATGGCATCGAAATTGAGTACGAGACCTTCGGAGATCCGGCCGATCCGCCCCTCTTGCTGGTCATGGGTCTTGGTTGCCAACTCGTGTGGTGGAACGAGGATTTCGTCCAGGCCTTTGTCGATCGCGGCTTTTACGTGATCATTTTCGACAATCGCGACGTTGGCCTTTCCACGAAAATCGAAACCCACATCGACCTCATGGCTTCGGTTGTTGGCTTCCTTCAAGGTGATGCCATCGAGGCTCCGTACCAACTCGCCGACATGGCGGCCGATGCGTGGGGCCTGTGCGATGCGCTTGGTCTCGATCGCGTCAATCTTTTTGGCGGCTCGATGGGTGGAATGATTGTTCAGCAAATGGCGGTCGATCATCCAGAGCGAGTGTTGTCGCTCACTTCAGTGATGTCGACAACGGGGGATCCCGATGTTGGTCAACCCACACCAGAAGCCATCGCAATGCTGCTCACGCCAGCACCAACGAATCGCGACGAGAACATTGAGCAGAGCGTCGTCTCAGGGAAATTTCTGGCTGGTCTGCAGCATTTCGACGAGAGCTGGATCCGGGAGCGCAACACTCGCGCCTTTGACCGTTGCTTCCATCCCGATGGGCAGACGGCGCAGTTGTTGGCGATCGTGACCTCGCCGTCACGTTCTGAAGGTCTTCGCAACATCGATGTGCCTGCACTTGTTGTGCATGGCGACATTGATCCGCTTGTCACCTTTAGCGGCGGCGAACGTACCGCTGAATGCCTTCGCGGTTCGGAGTTTCTCCCGCTCGAGGGGATGGGGCACGACATCCCCCGCTATTACTGGTCGACGATCATCGAACACGTCACGGCATTGGCCGCGCGTTCGAACGCCTAACTTTCCTACTTAACAAGTTCTAGGAGCAGACTTATGGGACCTCTCGCGGGCGTACGAATCGTTGAAATCGCAGGCATCGGGCCGGGGCCGTTCGCGGCGATGATGCTGGCCGATATGGGCGCGGACATCATCCGTGTCGACCGGGCCGGGCAGGTCTACGGCGGCGATCCTGCGACACCGCCGAAGGACGTCATGAACCGTGGTCGTCGTTCGATCGGTGTCGACCTCAAAAACCCTGAAGGTGTCGAGACGGTTCTTGGTCTCGTTGAAAAAGCCGACGCACTCATTGAAGGGTTCCGCCCGGGCGTAACCGAACGTCTTGGCATTGGTCCTGATGCGTGTTTGGCTCGCAACCCGAAACTTGTCTACGGACGCATGACCGGTTGGGGTCAAGACGGTCCGATGGCGCAGATGGCCGGACACGATATGAACTACATCGCCATCGGTGGAGCGTTGGGCGCCATTGGTCGTCCCAATGAACGTCCACAGCCTCCACTCAATCTTGTTGGCGATTTCGGTGGTGGCGGCATGCTGCTGGCGTTTGGCATTGCGTGCGGAATCATCGAAGCTCGAATGTCAGGCAAGGGCCAGGTCGTCGATGCCGCCATGGTTGACGGCACCGCGGTGCTCACGACCTTCATGCACGGCTTCATGGCGATGGGCCTTTGGAGCGACGAGCGCGGCGTCAACATGCTCGACTCGGGCGCTCACTACTACGAAGTCTACGAATGCTCAGACGGCAAGTTTCTTTCCGTCGGCGCAATCGAGCCGCAGTTCTACGCCGAACTTCTTGAGAAGACCGGCCTTGCGGGTGACGAGGAATTCGCCAAGCAGAACGACCGCTCAATGTGGCCGCATCTGAAGGAACGTCTTGCCGCGGTGATTGCGACAAAGACGCGTGATGAATGGGCCGCCATCTTCGATGGTTCCGATGCCTGTGTCGCCCCAATTCTTTCGCTCGTTGAATCAACAACCAATGCCCACACCGTTGCGCGAAAGACCTTTGTTGACAACGCAGGAGTGGTGCAGCCTGCACCGGCACCGCGCTTCTCACGCACCGAAGCCAGCATTCAGCGTCCGCCTTCCCATCCTGGTCAGCACACTGATGAAGTGCTGAAGGAATGGGGTGTCGCTGACGATGCTCGATTGGCCGCGCTTCGAGCCGAAGGGGCAATTGCGTGATGGCCACGCTCGTTTGTTTCCATGCCCATCCTGATGATGAGTCCATTGCCACCGGCGGCTTGATGACGCTTTCGAAGCGAGATGGCCATGAGGTTGTTCTCGTTGTTGCTACTCGTGGGGAACAAGGCGAACCGCAGCCCGGCGTACTGAACGATGGCGAAGCTCTTTGGGAGCGCCGCGTCGTCGAAACCCATCAGGCTGCCGAGATCATGAACCTCGATCGTGTCGAGTTCCTCGGTTACGAAGACAGCGGAATGATTGGTGAGCCCACCAACGAAAACCCGTTGTGCTTCTGGCAGGCCGATGTCGAAGAAGCCTCACAACGTCTCGCCGCGATTCTTCGCGAGGTCGATGCCGACGTACTCACCATTTACGACTCACACGGCGGTTACGGCCACCCCGATCACATTCAGGTTCATCGAGTAGGTAAGCGTGCTGCGGAAATCGCAGGCGTTGATCGCGTCTTCCAGTCGACCATGAACCGTGATCGGATCATGAAGCAGATGGCAGAGAACGCGTCGGTGTTTGAGGACGAGATCGAAGGAGAACTCGAAGGCGAGACCGCTGAACAGATGCGTCAGCGCGCTGAAGCGGCTGACCGCGGTGAATTCGGTTCGCCCGAAGCGGTTATCACTCACGCGGTCGATGTCGCAGATGTTGTCGATGTGAAGAAGGCCGCCATGGCTGCACATCGCAGTCAGATCGGACCCGATTCCTTCTTCTTCAAAATGCCAGAGGCGGTTTTTGCAGCGGCCTTTGGCACCGAATGGTTTATTGCACTTGAGAGCAGCCGCGCTGAGGGCGAACCCTTCGGCACATCACTGTTCTCCTGAGTACTCAGTCGCTGAAGTCGAACTGCACAACGGTGCGTGAATCGAGATACGGGGCGATAAACGTCTGGATGATTCGCGCGTGTTCGTCGTTGTCGCGATAGGCGAGGTATCCCTCGGCGTTATCGAATTCGGCTACAACGGCGAAGTCATAGTTGCCTTCGTTGATTCCGGCATCGGTGCCATAGGCATAGCGCCGAAGGCCGGGGAGAATCGCGGGCAGGCCTGAAAGCGCCTCTTTGAGGGCTTCGACATGCTCAGGCGAAGACTGTGCATTCCAACGAAAATTGACGACGTGACGAAACATGCATGGAGGCTACCGCTGGCCCCGTGAACGAAGCGTTGCTTAGGCGATAACGCGCTTACGGAAATTGCGCAGTCCGATGAAGGTGAACAGCGCCGTGAGTCCGATGAGCATCGGATAGATCGCCCAAAGCGACATGGTTGGCGCATTGGTGAGAGCTGCTCGGAAACCTTCGGTGACGTACACGAGAGGGTTGGCCAGCACGGCAATTTGCAGCCACTTGATGGGGGCGAGCGCGGCCCATGGGTAATAGATGCAGCCCAAAAACGTGATGGGCAGAACCACAACGCCGAACAGCATCGGCAACGTGCGTGGATTGAACACGGTGCCAAACATGAGTCCGAGCGCGCCGCACATTAAGCATGCGAGTGGGGTGAGGGTGAGAAGGATCAGCCAGTGAACATTCAGGTGCACGGGAGTGGCCGGCACGAAATAGGCGATCGGAAACACGATGATGGCGGAGAACAGACTCTGCAGTGCACCTGAGGTGATCTTCTCAATGGCAACGAAGTCCACCGGTAGAGGGGCGAGCACCCGATCTTCGATTTCGCGGGTGACGCCAAATTCTGTGACAAGTGGAAGCGCCACCGACTGAATTCCCTGGAACAACACGGCAAGGCCAACGACGCCGGCAACAAGCATGGTGGAGAATGCAGATGCGGCCGCGCCGCTACCGCCGATGCCTTGACCAATCTTCGGGAAGACATAGGCAAACACGAAGACCAACAGCAACGGTTGGAGCAGTGTGCGGGGCAGGAACTCTCGAAGGTTCCGGACCAAGACGTGCAGGTCGCGGGCAAGTAACGCGCGAAATGCGGTGACGCCGGCGGCGCGGGCCGAACGAGTCGGAATGAGAAGTGGTGTTTCGATCGTGGTCATTCGCGCAGGTCCTTACCGGTGAGATTGATGAAGACGGTTTCAAGTGAAGGTTCGTCGAGGCGAAGGTCGCTGATAGAGACGCCGGCCTCGTCGGCAACAGCGACGACGGCGGGGAGCACGCCATGTGATCCCTGCACTTCAAGGCGCACGCCAGTTTCGATCGGGACGGCACCGGTTGCGCCGGGAATAGTGGAGCGCAAGCGGGCAGCAAACGCTTCGCGGTCAGGCGTATCGGTGCTGATGGTGACGATTGTGTCGGCACCAACCGACGCCTTCAGTCGTTCTGGCGTGTCGAGCGCAAGCATTCGACCGTGGTCGATGATGGCGAGGCGGTGACACAACTGATCAGCCTCTTCCATGTAATGCGTGGTGAGAAGAATTGTTTGCCCTTCGTCGTGAAGTTCGCTGAGGATTTCCCACAATGCGATTCGGCTTTGCGGGTCGAGGCCAGCAGTTGGTTCATCAAGGAAGAGAATCGAGGGGCGGTGCATGACAGCCCGAGCAACCATTAATCGCTGAGCCATGCCTCCAGAGAGCGCAAGCACCGGAGCGCTCGCTCGTTCGGAAAGACGGAACTGTTCGAGCAACCGCAGTGATTCAGTTTTCGATGTCTTCGCCGACATGCCGAAGAACCGACCATGGAAGTAGAGGTTCTCGTACACCGTGAGTGCTCGATCGAGCGTGTTCGATTGCGGCACAACCCCGATCAGGCGTTTGGCCTGTGCGGGGTGAGCGACGACATCGACTCCACCGACGATTGCGCGGCCACTCGTGGGGAGCACTCGTGTTGTGAGCATTCCTGCAGTGGTGCTTTTGCCGGCGCCATTGGGGCCGAGAAGGCCGAAGATCTCACCGCGATGCACGCTGAGATCGAGTCCGTCGACCGCGAGGATGTCACCGGGATAGACCTTTGTGAGGTTCTCGGTGACGATGACTTCGTCGGGATTCGTGCTGGCTGTCATTGGTCGCTTTCCAGTCCATCTTCTTCTGTGAGTCCGTTGAGGTCGCCGCCGCCACGAAAGACATGACGATTCTGGTCGGAACGCACGACAAGTGCGTCACCAGAGAGGGTACGACTTTCGACCACGTCAACCATTTCTAAAAATACTGGTTCCTGCGGGAAGGGGTCCATCAAAAGTGTGAAGGCCACGCATTCCCAATCGATGCGATCAGTTTCGGGCCTGCGCACCACCACAAGGTCGGCAGACAGAAGCGGTACCTCTTCGCCGTTCACGGTCATCGACTCAAGCGTGACATTGATTGATTTCATATCAGGCGGTCGTCGTAAGAATCTCAACACCGGAATCAGTCACCACAATTGTGTGCTCGAACTGTGCGGTGCGACTTCCGTCGGCGGTGACGGCGGTCCAGTCGTCGTCCCAAATCTTGTGCTGTCCCGTGCCCATGGAGATCATTGGCTCAATTGTGAAGACCATGCCTGGCTCCATGATTGTGGTCATGCGCGGCTCGTAATAGTGAGGAATCTGCAGATCGGTATGGAACTGTTCGCCGATGCCATGACCGACAAACGCGCGAACAACTTCATAACCATTGGCAACCGCGTGGGTTTCAATGGCGCGGCCAATGTCGGAGAACGGTCGACCGGGCGCAACTGCGGCAATGCCTCGGTCGAGGCATTGCCGTGTGACATCAATGAGGCGCTTCGACGCGTCGTCAACATTGCCGACGCAATAGGTGGCGTTGGTGTCGCCGTGTACGCCGTCGAGCCAAATGGTGACGTCGAGATTCACGATGTCGCCATCACGGAGCGGACGATCGTCGGGGATGCCGTGGCAAATAACCTCGTTCACCGACGTGCACAGTGATTTTGGATAGCCTCGATAATTGAGCGTGCTCGGGTAACCGCCGCGATCGATATAGGCCTGATGGACAACGGCATCGATTTCATCGGTGGTCACGCCTGGCGCAATGACGGCTGCACCAATGTCGAGGACCTCGGCGGCAGCGTGACCAGCTCGACGCATGCGCTCGATGAAGGCGGCGTCTTTGACGCGCTCCTCGGGTCGACGAGTGACGGTTCCGGTGTCGGCGTACTCGGGGCGGGGGATTTCGGCCGGCACCGTGCGCATGGCGCTGATGAGCCCCGGTTGGAGTTGTTGCTTGGCGTCGCGGTGGCAGCGCTTGAATTTCTGCCCACTGCCACACCAACACGGATCGTTTGCCTTCAGCACGGGACGAGTCTACGGGCGGGGTGGACTGGCGCGACCGGCCCGGGGCGGCAACCATGAACACCCATGTCGATCATTCGCATCAACGCCATCACCGTTCCGGCCCAGGCCGGCGACGAACTCGCTCATCGATTCGCGGCCCGAGCTGGCGCAGTCGATGGCGCCGACGGCTTTGAGGGCTTTGAACTGCTCAAGCCCACTGATGGACGTGAACAGTGGCTCGTGATCACTCGTTGGCGTGACGAAGACGCCTTCAACACATGGGTTGCATCACCGTCGTTCGCTGATGGTCATCGCGGCACCGATGGCGCCCAGGCTGCGGGCGGGCATCCTGGTGGTCATCCCGGTGCTTCCGGAGGCGAACGCCCTGCTGGCGTTGGCGCCGAGATCTGGGCCTACGAACCCGTCGTTTCCGTCGATCCGTCGAAGTAACGAGAGAATCTTCTGATGCTTCTCGACATTCATCAGTCCTTCGCGTGGTTCGTCATTATTGGCAACGCGCTCGCTGGAAGTTGGGCGCTTGCCGCGAACTGGTTTGAATCACTTCGCACCCGTGCGTTGTGGTGGTTCATCGTGATTGTCGAACTCAGCGTGTTCGTACAGGTCGGCCTCGGCGTCAGCATGGTCGCCGGCCAGGGCTTGAAAGCACCGAAGTTCCACATGTTCTATGGCTTCGTCGCGATTATCGCTGTGGGACTCATCTACAGCTATCGCCATCAGATGTCGCACAAGAAGTACTTGCTTTACGGATTGGGCGGTCTGTTCATCATGGGCCTCGGTATCCGAGCAATGATCGTCGGCAACGTTTCCTGAAGTTGCGTTAGGCCGGCTCTCGATTGAGATGCCATTGCACTTCAATCACTTGACCAAGTCGAAGCGGACCTGACGCGATCACGTTCGTCCAGATGAATGCTTGGTCCATGTTCGTTGCAATTGCATCGGGAGCGTCATGCGGAAAGACGCCGAGGACTTCGATACGACCGCGCAGCTCGGTGTGGCTCTCTGAGGCGTTACGGATGTTGTCGATGATTGTTCGATGTTCCTCGACTGTGCCTACTCGCACGCCAAAGTGCGGCGACTTCTGTGGCGCAGCACGAATCATGGCGACCCATTCGTCGACGGAATCAGCCATCGCTGCTTCGATGGCCAATTGTTCCGCCGGTGCTTCTGATGCGTAGAACGAGTTGTTGGCGTAATCACGCAGATTGGTGTCGATGAAGGCCGTGAACCAATGACGACCGCTGTCGGACACCGTGCAGCCGAGCAGTTCGAAGACGCGGGCGGCCAGCGCACGCTCACCCGGTGCGTGCAATAACTCCACATGTGTCAGACGACGATCAACGTCCACGAGTCCCCCTCGAAATGCGTAACTGTGATCGTTGCCGACTACGCGATAGTCCGCCACTTTTACTGGTGAGACGCGAAGAGGGCGGAGCCGAAGCCCCGCCCTCCTTCACTTCGTGAAGTGAATCGCGACTAGCCGAGACGCTTTTCGAGTTCGCGCAGCTCGTCACGAAGCTCCGAAGGAAGTTCGGCACCAAAGGTGTCGAGATGAGCTTCGATCTGCGGGATTTCAGCGCTCCATGCAGCGTTGTCAACCGACAACAACGTGGCCATGGTGGCGTCGTCGATATCGAGGCCGGCAAGGTCGAGATCCGAAGCGCTGGGAACACGGCCAATGGCAGTGTCGTTTGCGCCTGCGGTGCCTTCGAGGCGCTCGACGATCCACTTGAGAACACGGGAGTTCTCGCCAAAGCCTGGCCACAGGAACGAACCATCGTCGCCCTTGCGGAACCAGTTGACCCAGAACAACTTGGGAAGGTTCGACGCGTCGGTCGCTTCGCCGATCTCAAGCCAATGCTTGAAGTAGTCGCCCATGTTGTAGCCACAGAACGGAAGCATGGCGAAGGGATCGAAACGAAGTTCGCCGACAACGCCAGCAGCGGCGGCGGTCTTTTCTGAACTCATGATCGAGCCAAGGAAGACACCGTGCTGCCAGTCGAACGATTCGGTGACCAGCGGAACATTGGTGGCGCGACGGCCGCCGAAGAGGATGGCCGAGATCGGCACACCGGCGGGGTCCTGCCATTCCGGAGCGATCGATGGGCACTGTGCGGCCGGAGCAGTGAAGCGCGCGTTCGGGTGAGCAGCGGGGGAGTCCGAGGCCGGAGTCCAGTCGTTGCCCTTCCAGTCGATGAGATGCGCAGGTGCTTCATCGGAAAGGTCTTCCCACCAGATGTCGCCATCGTCGGTGAGTGCGCAGTTGGTGAAGATTGAATTTCCCTTCACCGATTCAAGCGCATTGAAGTTGGACTTGGCTGAGGTGCCAGGAGCAACGCCGAAGAAACCAGCTTCAGGGTTGATGGCGTAGAGACGACCATCGGCACCGAACTTCATCCATGCAATGTCGTCACCAACGGTTTCGACCTTCCAACCCGGAAGAGTGGGGATGAGCATCGCCATGTTGGTCTTGCCGCAGGCCGACGGGAATGCTGCAGCGACGTACTTCTTGACGCCTTCAGGTGAGGTGAGGCCGAGGATGAGCATGTGCTCAGCCATCCATCCATTGTCGCGAGCCATCGTCGAAGCGATGCGCAGCGCGAAGCACTTCTTGCCGAGCAGTGCGTTACCGCCGTAGCCCGAGCCGTAGGACCAGATTTCGCTGGTTTCCGGGAAATGCACGATGTACTTGTTCTCGGCATCACACGGCCATGCAACATCGGCCTGACCGGCAGCGAGCGGCATGCCAACCGAATGCACGCACGGAACCCATTCGCCATTACCAAGAACGTCGAGGGCGCCCTGGCCCATGCGAGTCATGATGCGCATGTTCACTGCGACATAGGCCGAGTCGCTGAGCTGCACGCCAATGTGTGCGATGGGCGAACCAAGCGGGCCCATTGAGAACGGCACGACGTACATCGTGCGGCCCTTCATGGCGCCGGTGTAGAGCTTGGTCATCTCGGCGCGCATTTCCGCGGGCGGACGCCAGTTGTTCGTGGGGCCTGCATCGACTTCGCGTTCGGAGCAGATGTAGGTGCGGTCTTCAACGCGAGCAACGTCGCCCGGGTCGGAGAGTGCGAGGTAACTGTTCGGACGCTTTGCTTCGTTCAGCGAGCGGAACGTTCCGCCTTCAACAAGCTGCGCGCACAAACGCTCGTACTCTTCAGCAGAGCCGTCGCACCAATAGACGTCGTCAGGTTGCAGAATTTCGCGCCACTGTTCGACCCAGTCGATCAGTTTCTGGTTTGTTGTCTGCCCGGCCATGATTCCTCCGACGTCGTTGTCGAATGCGCGTTGCGCTTGAGTGGGGGGTTGTTTCGGCGAGTGGTTGCCGCCGAGTGAACCTGTGGTGAATCTGCGAAGCGTAGAGGATTCACCGACGCTCTCCGTCGCTGAATCCCAAGGTGTGCCGTGTGGCACTCAGCCTTCGGTGCCGCCCTGAGGGTGCTGCACATTTTCGGGGTGCGGTTGCTCAAACCCCGGGGTACCCATATCGGCTTCAGATCCCATACGAAGACGAACGGCCAACGAGCCACCGTCGAGATCGAAGACCACTCGCTGGCCCTGTCGAAGGGAACGGAAAACCGAACCCACGAGGGCGCTGCGGGTGAACTCGTAATCATTGAGATCCGTGTCGCAGATGATGGTGCCCACGCCCGAAACCGGGTCGTAGGACTTGACGACTCCCTGCAAAGGACCAGCAGACACGGTCAGCGGACTGCCTTGACGACCTTGCCGGCCTTGAGGCACGACGTGCACACATTGACGCGCTTGGTCGAACCGTTGACAACGGCGCGAACTCGCTGAATGTTCGGATTCCAACGACGCTTGGTACGACGATGGGAGTGGCTTACCGCCATACCGAACGATGGGTGCTTTCCGCACACCTCGCATACAGCTGCCATGACTACACACTCCGGGACGTCAGAAGATTCGAACGCCGAATGGTAGCAGCGAGCCCTCTCAGGCCCAATTCGGCGGTTGACCGGCCTGAATCGTGCCGATTTGGCCGACCTCAGCCGGGCGCCGGGTACATCGGTAGTCTCTCCGCCGATGTCGATCGCCACCAGCCTGACCGCCGATGACCTCCGGACGCTCATCCGGGGCTACGCCGATGCCTTGGCCGCTTATCGAGAGACGATCAACCGGCTGAACGTGTATCCCGTTCCCGATGGCGACACCGGAACGAATATGGCCCTCACCCTGGCCTCGGTCGTTGCCGAGCTCGACGGCGCCGATTCCGATCTCGAATCCACCTGTCAGGCGATCTCGCACGGATCGCTCATGGGTGCTCGTGGAAATTCGGGCGTGATCCTCTCGCAGATCCTGCGTGGACTGTCGGCCGAATTTCGCGCCGCTTCAGTCATTGATGGCGCAGCATTCGCAACCGCACTCGATGCGGCGGCCACTGCTGCCTATGGCGCCGTCATGAAGCCGGTCGAAGGAACGATCCTCACTGTTGTGCGCGTCGCAGCCGAAGGTGGCCGAGCCGCTGCCGATGCCGGTTCTGATCTTCTTGGCGTTCTCGAAGCTGCACATGCGTCGGGTACCGATGCACTTGCGCGCACTCCCGAGATGCTGCAGGTGTTGGCCGACGCTGGTGTTGTTGATTCTGGCGGCACCGGCCTCATGTTGTTGTTCGATGTCGCTCTCAACATTGTGTGCGGGCGACCGATTCCTGAAGCGGCGGAAGATCCCGCTGGCGCGTCGGCAGAGTTTCTCGACGCCTTCGACGCTGCCCACGGCGATGGCTCGCATGACGGATCACTCGCCAGTCTCCGGTACGAAGTCATGTACTTCCTCGAAGCTCCCGACGAAGCGGTGCCCGGTTTCAAAGATGTCTGGTCAACGCTCGGCGATTCAATCGTTGTCGTCGGTGGCGACGGTCTTTGGAACTGCCACATTCACACCGACGACATCGGCGCAACGATCGATGCTGCTGTCGACATCGGTCGTCCGCGTTCCATTCGCGTCACCGACCTTCTTGAAGAAGTTGAAGAAGAGCGTTGGGTGCGCGAGGCCGAACCCATGAACCCCGAACCGGCGACAACGCACGATCCCGTTCCGTGCGCTGTTGTTGCGGTATCGGTAGGCGACGGCATTCGTCGCATCTTCCATTCTCTTGGCGTGCAGGTGATCGTCACTGGCGGCCAAACCATGAACCCGTCGACTGCGCAATTGCTTGAGGCAGTTGAAGCGGCGCCGGCCGACGACGTCGTCTTGTTGCCAAACAACAAGAACATCATTCCGGTGGCCGAGCAGGTCGATGCGATGACGACCAAGAACGTTCGTGTCGTGCCCACTCGTGGTGTCGCCGAAGGCTTCGCATCATTGCTGGCCTACGACCCAGAAGGAACTGCAGCTTCAAACGCCGATGCAATGTCCGAAGCTGCGGCCCATGTTGTTGCCGGTGAACTCACCCGGGCCGTGCGCAATTCAAGTAGCGATGCTGGCCCGATCAACGAAGGCGATTGGCTTGGTATTGCACGCGACGGAATCATTGCGATCAACCCTGATCTTTCCGAAGCCGCTGCTGGCTTGCTTGCGCACATCGTGAGTGACGATCACGAAATCGTCACGATCATCGAGGGCGAAGGTGCCACACCTGCTACTACTCGCCACCTTGAAGTGTGGGTGCACGACAACCGTCCTGGTTGCGAGGTCGAAGTGCATCACGGCGGACAGCCGCTCTACCCCTATCTCTTCGGTATCGAGTGAGCGAGATCGTGGGACGTCGGTTGGCGCAACTTGCCAACCTGCCGGCAAGCGAGCTCAAAGGTGTTGGCGCGACAAAAGCGGCCTCGCTCGGAAAGATGGGTATTCGTTCAGTACTTGATGTGCTGACCCATTACCCACGCCGCTACATCGATCGCACAAAAGAAGCGAAGATCGCCGATCTTGAGGTCGGCGAAGAGGCAGCGATTCTGGTCAACGTGAAACGTTCGACGCAGCGTCGCACCGGCAAGGGCAAGTCGATGGTCATCGTGACTGTCACTGATGGCACTGCGTCGATGGATGTCACGTTCTTTGGGCAACCGTTCCGCGAGAAGCAATTGCAACCGGGGCTCGACGCGGTTTTCTTTGGAAAGCTCGAGCTGTACGGCGGAAAGCGCAAGATGACGAACCCGGTTGTTGATCTCATCGGCAACCGAACCGGCAGAATCCTTCCCGTATACGGGCAGTCGGAGAAGGCCGGAATCGCTTCGTGGGATATCGCTCGTTTTTGTGAAGAGACATTGCGCCGCGCTGGCGACTTCGCCGAGCCGCTCGACGAAGCCTTGCTTGACCGTCTTGATCTCGTTGCGAGGACTGAAGCTTTTCGCGCCATTCATATGCCCGAGTCCATGGCCGAGGCCGCTGCGGCTCGTCGACGCCTGGTGTTCGATGAACTTCTGCGCGTGCAGGTGGAACTTGTTCGTCGCAAACGAGCACTCGAACGCACCGCAGTGGGCATCGCCCATGTGGTCGGCGATGGCGGCGGGCCGTTAGTGAAGCGTTTCCACGACGTACTCCCATACGACCTCACGGGCGCGCAGGCTCGAACGATTGGCGAGATCAACGAAGACCTCGCCAAAGGTCATCCCATGCATCGTTTGTTGCAGGGCGACGTAGGTGCGGGAAAGACCGTCGTTGCGGTGAGTGCGATGTTGGTTGCGGTGCAGGGTGGCCATCAGGCCGCTCTTATGGCGCCAACCGAAGTTCTGGCCGAACAGCATCACCTCGGCATCAAACATCTGCTTGAAGGGTTCACCGTTCCCGATACCGACGAAGGCAACCTGTTCGGCGGCGCAGGAATGGATCGTTCATTGCGGGTGGCGTTGCTCACGAATCGAACCTCGGCACCCGATCGTCGCAAGATTCTCGAAGATATGGCGACGGGAAATCTCGACATTGTGATCGGCACCCATTCGCTGATCTCCGAAGGCATTGCGTTCAAGTCGCTTGGCGTTGTGGTGATTGATGAACAACATCGCTTTGGCGTTGAACAACGAGCGGCATTGCGAGACAAGGGTGCGGGCGACGCCATGCCCGACGTGTTGGTGATGACTGCAACGCCAATTCCGCGCACTGCAGCAATGACGGTCTACGGCGACCTCGATGTTTCGGTTCTCGATGAGCTTCCTCCAGGGCGCACGCCGATCGTCACGCGTTGGGCGCAGAACGACATGGACGAACTCGAGGTGTGGCAGCAAGTGCGCGATGAAATCGCCGCTGGTCGCCAGGCCTATGTGGTGTGCCCATTGATTGAGGAGAGCGAAAAGCTCGAAGTTCGCTCTGCCCAAGAAATGTATGAGGAGCTGAGTCACGGAGAACTTTCCGGACTACGGGTCGGTCTCTTGCACGGACGGTTGAAGTCCGACGAGAAGGATGCAGTCATGACGCAGTTCCGTGCCGGCGAACTCGATGCACTGGTCTCAACGACGGTCATCGAAGTTGGGGTGGATGTTCCGAACGCAACCGTCATGGTCATTCTTGATGCCACGCGCTTTGGCATCGCCCAGTTGCACCAGCTGCGCGGCCGTGTCGGCCGAGGCGCGGCGAAGTCGTTCTGCTGGCTTGTTGGCGAATCGAAAACTCCTGATGGCGAAGCACGACTCGAAGCACTGGTTCGAAGCACCGATGGTTTCGAACTCGCTGAAGTGGATCTCGATCTTCGTGGAGAAGGCACGATCATGGGGGAGCGGCAGAAAGGTCAGAACGACCTGAAGTTGGCCTCGCTCCGTCGAGACCGTGAATGGGTGGTGACGGCGCGCGAAATCGCGATTGAGATTCTCGATGCCGATCCCGAACTTGCGAACCATGAACTGTTGGCTGAAGAAGTGGATCTCTTCCTTAAGGCTGATGACATCGACTTTCTGATGAAAAGTTGATCACTCGGCCCTAATGTGCGGCCATGACGACAATTGTTCTTACTCATGGCGCCTTTCACGGCAGTTGGTGTTTCGAGCCACTGGTTGCCGAACTCGAGGCCCGAGGCGCAACCATTGCTCTTGTCGATCTTCCGCTTACCGACCTCACTGAAGATGCAGCGGCGGTAACCGAAGTGCTCGACACCATCGAAGGTCCAGTCATCCTTCTTGGACATTCCTACGGTGGCGCTGTTGTCACGGTTGCGGGAAATCATCCGTCGGTTGAACGGTTGGTGTATCTCACTGCGCTCGGCCCCGACGCGGGCGAGTTGGGTAGCGGCGGTCCAATGACAATTGGCGAGCAATTCCTCACCACTATGCGCGTGGACGATGACGGACTGCCCTTTATCGACCCCGAGTTCGCCGCACAGGTTTTCTACCCCGACATCGATCCGGCAGAGGCTGCGCGCTGGGCAACGAAACTCCGCTCGGGTAACACGGGCGGCAATGTCGTCGTCGAAAAGGCGGCATGGCGTTCAACGCCGACGACATATGTCGTATGCACTGACGATCCAATTCTTCTTGTTGACGGTCAACGCGCTGTTGCCGAACGAATGGGTGCCGATGTCGTTGAGATGCCTGGCGACCATTCGCCGATGGTTGCTCGGCCCGCAGAACTGGCCGACATCCTCGTCGCGCTTCTCGACTGACCGCTTGGCGTCGGTCGCCTACAACGAACGCGGTGGACGCAATGATCCGCTTCCGTCAATCGGACCGCTGTAAATCAACTCGAAGTCGCGTTGTGTGAATCGCAGTACGCCGTCGAGGTCTCGCGCCATGATGTCGTGGTACACGCCGATGAGTTGGCTGACCGTTCCGTCTTCGCGCCATTGAAGTTCACGAATCTGCCAGCGTGCACTTGCGTTGTCGCCATCGACGTAGGAAATCGTTCCGTTGAAAACTTCTTGCACGCACTGTTTATATGTCGGGCGGATCTTTTCGAACGTGGTCGAAATGCTGGCGCGGCCTTCGATGATTCCGTCACCTGGAATCAGCCACCGTGCATCTTGTGTCCAGGTGTCGGAAAACTCCGCGACATCGACCCGAAGTACGGCATCGCAATAGCGGCCAACAAGATTATGAACGTCAGCGTCGATACCCATCGTGTGACCTCGAGTCAGTAACGGTCGTCGTCGTCCGATGGATCACCGAGAACAATGTCGAATCGTTCGTTGCAATCGGGGCAGCGGTAGGCCACAACGTCACCGGGTTCCCAGCCGTCTTCGGGCGGGTACGACAACGGGTGGAGGGTGCCTCCGCAGTCGACGCAGGTCATTCCGAGTTCGGCATCCATCGTCACAGGGTACGGTCGCCGGCATGAGGGTTGTGGCCGGCGAAGCAAGAGGACGCAGATTGGTCGCTCCCGAGGGGAGTGAAACCCGTCCGACACTCGACCGAGTTCGAGAGTCGATGTTCAATTCGCTCGGCAGTCTTGATGCAGTCGACGGTGCCCGCGTGCTTGATCTGTTTGCTGGCTCTGGTGCGCTGGGAATCGAAGCCCTGTCTCGTGGCGCGACCTCGTGTGTGTTTGTTGATCACGGCCGTGACGCCCGCAAAGCGATCAGCACCAACCTTGAAACAACGGGATTTCTTGATCGATCCACCGTTGTGGCGCAAGACGCGTTGGCATGGCTGCGAGATGCGTCGAAAAGCTCGTCGAATCCGCAGTTCGATCTCGTTCTGATCGACCCGCCCTATGCCGCTGACGACCAACTGTGGTCTGAGGTCCTCGACCTGGTGACCGACCTTGCGGCAGGCGGTGTCGTTGTTGCTGAATCGGCGCGAGAGATCTCGCTTCCGACTGGATGGGATGCACGAAAGGAGAAGAGGTACGGGGGTACGCTCGTAAGCGTCCTACTGCCCCCCGACAGTCCGGAGTCTCCGTGACCCGAGTGCTTTACCCGGGATCGTTCGACCCGATCCACAACGGTCACCTTGAGATCATCGCGACTGCGTCGCGTCTGTTTGACGAAGTCATCGTCGCTGCCATGCGCAACCCTCAGAAGGGCGAGCCGTTGTTCTCCCTTGATGAGCGTCGAGAGATGCTCGAAGAGTCCGTTGCGCATCTTCCTAACGTCAAGGTCACGATGTTCGCATCGCTGGTTGTCGATCTCGCCAAAGAGATGGATGCCGACTTCATCGTGAAGGGCCTGCGAGCCGTCTCTGATTTCGAGAGCGAACTCCAGATGGCGCAGATGAACCAGAAAATTTCAGGCGTCGACACGTTGTTCATTCCCTCGGCGTCAGGCAACTCATTCCTTGCGTCGAAGTTGCTTCGAGAGATCACCCGCTTCGGTGGCGATGTGACGGCCATGGTGCCGCCCGCCGTCGCCAAACGACTTCAGGAGAAGTACGGATCGTGAGCCAGTACGACAATCCCGCATTCGACGATCACGAGATCGAAATCGATCTCACGCCGCCAAGCGTTGGAGCGCAGTACCACCCGGCCGAGACCGAGGATGTGTTGCTCACGCTGCGCGACATGATCGAGAACGCGCGCGATGTGCCGTTGTCTGCTTCATCAATGATCTCCAAGGACGAGGTCCTTGGCCTTATCGACGAAGCCCTTGAATCGCTTCCCGAAGAACTTCGAGCCGCTCGTTGGCTGCTTAAGGAACGCGAAGAGTTCCTTGCTCGGACTCGTCACGAAGCCGACGACATTCTCGATCAGGCCCGCACCCGCGCCGAACGCATGGTGCAGCGCACCGAGGTTGTGAAAGCAGCCGAACAGCGCGCCTACGACATCGTCGATGCCGCGCAGGCCGACGCTCGTCGCCTTCGTCACGAGGTTGAAGACTTCTGCGATCAGAAACTCGCCAGTTTCGAAATCGTGTTGGAGCGCACGCAGAAACTTGTTGGTGCTGGTCGAGCAAAGTTGCAGGGCACCAACCTTCTTGCCGAAGCCGCAGCTGCAGCTGAACACGGCGTTGAGGGTGCTCCGGAACAAGAGATGTACGACGCGGAAGCCGAAGACTTCTCTGCTCCGCCCACACAACCTTCGGTCTACGACGAACTGTCGCAACTCGATGATGCGCCTGCTTTGTACGACGCCGAGGGCATGGTGAACTCCGATTCTTGGGACGACGGAGCACTTCCGTTCGACGACCAGTACGACGACTATGACGACCGTCCTCGTCTCACCGTGGTCGACGACCGCTATTCCGACCTTCCACCGCCCCCGACCTCGAACCATCCGACGCAGACAATTCGCGACGCAGCTGCGAACTTCTTCGATCAGGACCTCGCATAATCGATGACCTACCGACCTTTGGTCGTGCCGATCGCCGACCTTCGTCGACATCCTGGAACGCGACGTCAGTTCACGGAATCGGTCGAGCTCCCTGGTTTGGGGATCACCTCGGCCACCGTGCCTGAAGACGCATCGATCGATCTCGACCTTGAACTCGAGACCCTGAGTAATGGTTTGGTTGCCACCGGCACCATCACCACGCCGTGGGTGGGTGAATGTCGGCGGTGTTTGCAGCCCGTCGAAGGCCGATCGGTGGCGCAGGTCCGAGAAATCTTCGAACCTCGCCCTGTCGAAGGCGAGACCTATGCCATGGCCGAGGACACCGTGAATCTCGAACCCATGGTGCGTGACGCGGTGCTCCTGGCATTGCCTTTGGCCCCTCTGTGTGGGGCTGATTGCCGAGGTCCAGCCCCGGAATTGTTCCCAACTCGGGTCGAAGGAGAGGGCGCTGAATCCGAGGAAGAGGAGGGTTCCGGACCCATCTCTGACCCCCGCTGGGCAGCCCTCGCAGAACTGGACTTCGAACCGGGCGACCTCGGCGAGTAGAGTCCTCCGTCTGCCCGGGGCACCCCCCGGTCCCGCGAGCGGCTCAGTGTGCCGCCCACCGAATCAGGAACGACCATGGCCGTACCCAAGAAGAAGACCTCGAAGTCCAAGAGCCGCAGCCGTCGTGCCTCAGCTTGGCGTATCGCCACTCCGGCCCGTAGCTCCTGCCCACGATGTGGCGCCGTGAAGCGTCCGCACGTTGTGTGCGGAAACTGCGGTTGGTACAACGGCCGCCAGGCACTCGACGTCGACTGATCCCGAGAGGTCACACATGCTTCCCATTGCTGTCGATGCCATGGGGGGCGACAACGCTCCCGACGCAATCGTTGCTGGCGCGCGCCGTGCCGTCGACGAACTTGGTATTCCCGTTGTGTTGGTCGGACGCGCCGCGGAACTTGGCGACACCGGTGGTCTCGAGGTCATCGAAGCGTCGGAAGTTATTGCGATGGATGCCGATCCCGGCTCAAGCGTTCGCAAAATGAAAGATTCCTCGCTCGTGCGCGCCGCCGAAGCAGTTCGAGACGGCAAAGCGTCAGCAATGGTCAGCGCAGGAAACACCGGCGCCACAATGGCCAGCGCGTTGTTGCGTATGGGCCGTATTAAAGGCGTGCAAAGGCCAGCAATTGCAACGCCGATTCCCGTTCCTGGCGCTGATACGCCAACGGTGTTGCTCGATGCCGGAGCAAATGCCGAATGCAATGCCGACTGGCTCGTGCAGTTCGCGCAAATGGGTGCCGTGTTCGCCAAACAGCGTTTCGGTATCGCGTCGCCTCGAGTTGGATTGCTGTCGATCGGTGAAGAACCGACCAAGGGCAATCCGCTTGTGAAGGAAACGCACAAGTTGCTTGCCGAAGGTTCGTGGATTGGCGCAACCGGTGCACAGTTCATCGGCAACGTCGAAGGTCGCGACATCATGACTGACGATGTCGATGTCGTCGTTACCGATGGCTTCACCGGAAACGTCGCGCTGAAGACTCTCGAAGGTTCGTTGAAGTCGATCATCGACTCACTTCTCGCTGCGTTCGATTCTTCTGATGAAGCGCGCGCTGCGTCGGCTGCGCTGTGGCCGTCACTCATGCCGCTGTATGACTCGCTCGATCCCGAGAACACCGGGGGAGCGATGCTTCTTGGTGTCGATGGTGTGTGCATCATCAGCCACGGCTCCTCCTCGGATCGGGCCATGGTGAATGCGGTGCGCGTTGCCGCCGACATGGTGAATGCCGATGTGGTCGGCCATATCGCCGCCACCGTTCGTCCCATCGACTGAATCCGCCAACAGCAGTCCCTAGGGGCGTTGAGCAGCCGTTTTCACAAGCGGGCAAAGTTTGACCCCGCTACGATCGGCCCGTTCCATCGCCGTCCGAGGAGACCGTTGTGCCCGCTGAGACCCATGTCGAACAAGGCCCTATCGACCGAGAGTTCGTCCTGAATCTGGTCCGTGACCGGTTGGCCGACATCCTTGAAACTGAGCCCTCTGCCATCAACGAGGGCGATTCCTTCGCCGACGACCTCGATGCCGACAGCCTTGCCCTTATCGAACTGGTCGAGGCCCTCGAAGAGGAACTTGGCGAGCGCAGCGTTGGCTTCCGCATCGAAGACGAAGACCTGGCCGATCTCAAGACCGTCCGAGATGCCATCGATTACGTCATGGCAAAGCTGGGCTGAGGTCCTGAGCTCCGACGCTGTCTCCGCGCTGGTCGAACGGTTGGGTTACGGATTCTCCGAGCCCGGGCCGCTGCTCCTCGCGCTCACGCATCGGTCGTGGTGTTCCGAAACCGGCCACCCTGCTTCCAATGAACGTCTTGAATTTCTTGGCGATGCCGTGCTCGGCGTGATTGTCACCGATCACCTCTTCACCTCGCATCCAGAAATGCCCGAGGGCTTGCTCGCCAAAGTTCGCTCGGCAGTCGTGAGCGAGCCCACGTTGGCCACCGTTGCCGCCGAACTCGGTGTCGGCCCCGCCCTTCGTTTGGGTAAGGGCGAAGATGCCAGCGGCGGACGAGCCAAAGCCTCGATCCTGTCCGACGCCATGGAAGCCATCATCGGCGCCGTGTACGTCGACGGCGGTATCGACGCAGCTCGCGAACTTGTTCTCGGGCTGTTCGGCGCACCGATTGCCGCGGCGGCCGAAGAACCGGGCGATGGCGATTTCAAATCACAACTTCAAGAACTCACTGCGCGTCGTTTTTCTGCGGCGCCGGTGTACGAACTCGGGGCAGAAGGCCCCGACCACGAGAAGCGATTCTTCGCACGTGTATCGGTCGACGGCAACGTCATCGGTGAAGGCGAAGGTCGCTCAAAGAAGGGCGCCGAACAGGCCGCAGCGCACGCCGCGCTCGACCACCTGTCAACGGTGACCGTTCCCAACCATGAGAGTGGGCAGCAAAATGCCTGAATTGCCCGAAGTAGAAACCATTCGCCGCGAACTCGAAAAAGAGGTCGTCGGACGCAAGGTCAAGAGTGTTGAAGTCACCGGGAAGAAGTCGATCAAACGACAGAGCCCCGAAGAGTTCATTGCTGGTCTTGTTGGCGCCAAGATCACCGGCTCGCAGCGCAAGGGGAAGTACCTCCTCATGCCGCTCGACAACGGGAAGGTGCTGATCGTGCATCTGCGTATGTCGGGTCAGTTGCGTCGTGCAACGCCGAAAGACGAGATGGAAAAGCACACTCACGTCAACATCACGTTCACGCAGGGTGGCCAACTCCGATTCATCGACCCGCGCACGTTCGGCGAGATGTTCCTTGCAACACCGGACGAAATCTCTTCCGAGATCGAAGAACTTTCAAACCTCGGTGTCGATCCGGTGGAAACCCCCATGTCTTGGGTCGACTTCGGACATCTCCTTCGTTCGAAGAACCAGTCGCTCAAAGCGTTCCTTACCGATCAGTCAATGATCGCTGGCATCGGCAACATCTATGCCGACGAAATTCTTTTCGACTCGGGTCTTCGCTTCGATCGCGAAACTGGTTCGCTGACAACGCAGGAAATTCGTCGTCTCTATCGCTCGCTGGTCGAGATTCTGCACGAAGCAATCAAGTACAACGGCTCAACCTTGGGCGACGGCCAATACGTCGATCTCTTCGGCAAGGCCGGCGATTACCAAAGCCACCATCAGGTGTACGACCGTGAAAAGCAGCCGTGTCGTCGTTGTCGTCGTAACGACATCGTCAAGACCAAGGTTGCCAGCCGGTCCACCTTCTACTGCGAGGTCTGTCAGGTCTGATGTATCTGAAACGACTCACGATGAAGGGCTTCAAGTCCTTTGCCGACACGACAGCTCTCGACCTCGAACCAGGCGTCACCGTTGTGGTGGGCCCAAATGGTTCGGGCAAGTCCAATGTCGTCGACGCGATCGGTTGGGTGCTCGGCGCCCAAGCTCCTTCTGCGGTTCGTTCGCAGAAGATGGACGACGTCATTTTTGCCGGTACGACCAAGCGCTCGGCACTCGGTCGCGCCGAGGTCAGCCTCACCATCGACAACTCCTCGGGAATGCTTCCCATCGAGTTCAACGAGGTCACCATCACCCGTACGTTGTTCCGCTCAGGCGACAGCGAATACGCGATCAATGGTGTGCCCTGTCGATTGCTTGACATCCAAGACCTGCTTTCCGATAGCGGTGTTGGCCGTCAGCAGCACGTCATCATTTCGCAGGGTCAGATCGATGCCGTACTGAACGCGCGTCCCGAAGAACGCCGCGCCATCATCGAAGAAGCTGCCGGCATTCTGAAGTACCGCCGCCGCAAGGAGAAGTCCGAACGTCGTCTTACGGCAACAGAAGGCAACCTCACCCGTTTGCAAGATCTCCTTCGTGAAGTTCGTCGTCAGTTGCGTCCGCTTGAACGCCAAGCTGATGCCGCCCGTCGTCATGCCGGCGTGGTGTCCGAACTCACTGCGCTGCGAATCTTCATTGCCGGTCGCGAACTTGCAGGATTGCGAACGCGTCTCGAAAACGGAATGCGAGGCCGCGCCGAACTTTCCGCTGAAGAAGAACGCCTTCGTCGCTCCCTCGCCGAACTCGATACCCAGATCATGTCGGTCGAGGCAGAACTCACCGCGATGGGCGGCGACGATCTTGGCGATGGCTTGGCGTCGTACGAGTCACTGTTCCAGCAGGCCCGTGGTTTGTCGGCAGTGCTCACCGAACGTCGACGTGGTGTCGATCGCCTTCGTGGTGCTTCGATCGACCAAGGCGTTGTCGCATCGCTCGAAGCTGAAGCGGCACGACTCGCTGCCGAACTCGCCGAGGTCGAAGCCGAATCAGAAAAGTTCGAACCACTTGCTGCTGAACTCGCCGAGGCCGAGGAACTTCTCGCTGCCGAACGTTTGGAGTTCGAACAGCAGTGGGCGAGCGGTGTGCCTGCTCCCACAGGCGCTGCTGCCGAGGTTCGAGGCGAACTCGCCGCGCTTCGTACCGCGTCAGGTCGTGCACGTGAAGAACGCGATCGCATCGCAACCCGCGCCACTGCACTGGCCGAAAAGGCAGCGACGCTCCTGACCGAAACCGAATCGCTTCGCGCGCAACTCATCGATTTGGAATCCGCGGAACTTCCGCTCGTTGAGGCCATGGAAACGGCCGAAACGCGTCGGTCACAGGCCGAGTCCGCGGTTCAAGCGGCCGAAGCTGTGCATCGTGCTGCCGAAAGTGAAAAGAACGCCTGGAGCGCGCGTGTTGAAGCTCTCGCCCTCGCCCTCGACGAAGCGCGTTCACGCGCTGGTACCGAGCGCCTCGCTGGCATTGATGGCGTCCTCGGCACGGTTCTCGACCTTGTCGAAGTCGACGCAGGTTGGGAAGCCGCATTCGAAGCAGCCGTGGGCGAAGCACTCGCCGCAGTTGTGGTCGACGGCGTCGACGCTGGTCGCCGCGCTCTTGAAGCACTCAGTGCCGAGTCGCTCAGCGGTGCAGTGCTCGCTTTGGGAGCGGGTCGCTCCACGCGCACCGCTCCGCCCGTTGGCGCACCGCTGCGCGGGCATGTTCGTGCACGGCGTCCCGATGTCGAACCGCTCCTCGATGCGCTCGTTGGCGCTGCAGTTGTCATCGACGGTGGCTGGGTGCAGGCGGTCGACGCATCACTTGCCCACCCCGATGCCATCGTTGTCACCAGCAGCGGTGATCGATTTGGTGTGAGCGGTTGGCGCGTCGGTTCTTCCGGTGCAGGTGCAACTGGTGCCGCTCTCGACGAGGCAACTCGTCGTGCCGATGAAGCTGTGCTTATCGCCGCCGAAGCTGTGGGCGTGCTCGAAACGGCACGGGCCGAACTGGCCGACGCCACAAGTGTCGAAGCTGGTCTTGCCCGCGATCTCGACGCGAACGACTCACGACTCACCGCAGCGGGAGACCGTTTGCAGCGTGCTGAAACCGATCGTCGTGACGCCGCTACCGAAGCAGAAGCGCTGAGCGATCACCTCGGCGAACTCACCGATCGCGTCACTCGCGAAGATGCGCGCATCGCCGAGCTCGAGGGGATGCTTCCCGATCTCGAAGCCGCCGATAACGAACTGGCGGCGTCTGCCCGACGCATGGCCGAATCTCGTGCTCGTCTTGAGGAGCAGGCTGCTGAAGTCGGTTCCCGTCGAAGTGACCTCGAGGTCCGCAGCGTTGCAGTTGTTGAACGTCGCCAGTTCCTCACCGGTCGTTTGGCCGAGGTCGAAACTCGACTCGATGGCGCCGCTGCTGAACGCGAAGCCGCGGAAGCTCGCCGTCTTGAGCTCGATCGCTCGCAAACGGCACTCGACCGTTTGTCCGCGCTTATTCAGGACCGCTCTGCTCTCATCGAAGGTCGTCTGAACGATTTCCGAGAGCGTCGCCGTCAGCAGTCCGAGGCTGCTCGGGGTGTTGCAGGTCGACTCGATGGGCTTCGTCGTCAGCGTGCCGATCAGGAACGCGGTCTTGGCGAGGTGCGCGAACGTCTGCAGCGAGCCGAAATTGATCACGCGGAAATCGAGATGCGAATCGAAGCGGCGGTCGAAGCGCTCCGGCGCGATCTCGACTGTGAACCCGACGTCGCAATCGCCAGCGAATGCCCCGAACTCGCCGAAGGCGCAACCGCCGCCGGCCGAGCCCGCGAACTGGAACGAGACCTTCGGCTCATGGGTCCGATCAATCCGTTGGCCCTTGAAGAGTTCGATGCTCTGCAAGAACGACACACGTTCCTCGAACAGCAACTCGAAGACGTTAAGGAAAGTCGTCGTGAACTTGCCAAAGTGATTCGTGCCATCGACGGCGAAATCGTCAGCGTGTTTGCAGCCGCTTTCGCAGATGTTGCTGCGAACTTCGAAGCGCTGTTCCAAACCCTGTTCCCAGGTGGTCAGGGTCGACTCAAGCTCACCGAACCCGACAACTTGTTGCTCACGGGCATCGAGGTCGAGGCAAAGCCTTCTGGCAAGAACGTTCGAAAGCTGTCGCTGCTCTCTGGTGGTGAGCGCTCGCTAACGGCGCTTGCGTACCTCTTCGCAGTGTTCCGCAGTCGTCCTTCGCCGTTCTATGTGATGGACGAAGTCGAGGCCGCTCTCGACGATATGAACCTCAGCAGGTTCCTTGGTCTTGTTGCCGAATTCCGTAACGATGCTCAGCTCGTCATCGTGAGCCATCAAAAGCGCACGATGGAAGCCGCTGATTGTCTCTATGGCGTTTCGATGCAACCGGGTGGATCGTCACGAGTTGTTAGCGAAAAGGTGTCGTCGTAGGCGCCTTACACACTGCGCACGCAAAACCAACAACGGCCCACCGATTTCTCGGTGGGCCGTTGGCGTTCTGGGCTGCGGCGACTACGGAAGCCGGTTTGACCAGGCGAGTGCCAGCCCGGACGCAACAACCAACGTGAGGAACGATGCAGCGACGAACCACTGTGTAAGTGACGACTGCGCCGTTTCGTAACCGATTGAGGATCCAATCTTCGAGTACACGTCGGTCAACTGGTTCTGGGTCTTTGCCTCGTAGGAATTTCCACCAGTTTCAGTGGCGATGGTCTTGAGTGCAGGTGCATCAACGGGAACACTCACACTTTGACCATTCGGAAGGGTGACAGTCCCAGTCGGCGTGCCGAAGGCAATGGTTGAGACGGGTACGCCTTCGTCAGATGCCCGCTTTGTAGCCGTCGCATTTGCCGTTCCCATGGTCGTTGTTCCGTCAGAAAGCAAAACGATTGCGGCGGGCACAGTGGCTCCATCAGGTGCGGGCGGCACATCACCAAGAGCGTCGAGGCTTGAATCGATTGCGTCGCCGATTGCTGTTCCGTCGGCGAGTTGCGCGTTTTGGATCGCGTTCGCAACCTGCTCACGGTTGGTCGTGGGAGCGACACGGATCTTGGCGCTACCGGCGAAGGTGACGAGACCAACATTGAATTGCTTCGGGACATCATCGAGGAACGCGGTTGCCGCTGATTTGGCTGCCTCAATGCGACTGGGCTTCACATCGGTTGCTTCCATCGAAAGCGAGACGTCGAGTGCAAGCATCACCGTTGCTCGTTCTCGGGGGACCTTCACATCGTGCACAGGCTGTGCGAATGCCAACACCAATGCAGCCAGAGCAACGAGCTGAACTGCAGCAGCAACGTGCCGTCGCCAACCTGGGCGATTCGGGGCGATCGACTCGAGTAATTCGAGATTGGTGAATCGCACTGCGTACTTCGAACGTCGTTTTTGGAAGACGGCGTAGGTGACACCAAGGGCAACGACCACGAAGAGCAGCAGCAATCGCCATGGGCTGAGAAAGGAAATACCCATCATCGGATGGCTCCAGTGGTGAGGGTCGCTCCGGCAATTGCTCCGACATTTCCGGAGCCGTGAGCGGCGGAACGAGAAAGTGAATCAATGCGGTCGCGTCGACGAGAAACGAATCGAGCGAGATCAAGCAACCAATCGCGATCGGTGCGGAGCACTAAATGATCGGCACTCGTTGCGCGGATACGAGATGCAATCGCCGATCGTTGATCAGCTGCGGCTCGTGCATAGCGCTCGCGGAACTTTGCGTTACCGGTTGGCACTTCGATTTCGCGACCGGTCACGGTGTCGTGGAGTAACAGCATTCCGACATCGGGAAGCGCGAGTTCAACGGGATCGACAACTTCGATGCACAACACATCGTGGCGAAGCGCCAGGGTGCGGAGTGCTGCATCCCAAGGACCTGGGTCGAGGAAATCCGAGATCACCACGATGAGGCCTCGACGCTTTGCTGTTCCTGCGATGCGCCGTAATCCGGCGGTGAGGTCAGTGCGTCCGGGCTGCGGGTTATCGAGCGCAGTTAAGACCTGACGCAGTAGCGCTTGCATGTGCACTCGCCCGGATCGGGCTGGTACGGGAGGCGACGCGCCATCGGGCCCGATCGTCATTGCTCCGATTCGGTTGCCGGTTCGAGCCGTGAGGAATCCAGTTGCGGCAACGCCAGCAAGAGCGAGATCGCGTTTTTCGCAGGTTGCCGTTCCGAACGCAAGCGATGCCGATGCATCCACAAGGATCCACGTTTCAAGCTCGCGATCCGCAACGCTGTCGCGCACGTGTGTTTCGCCGAGGCGGGCGGTGACGTTCCAGTCAATGCGGCGAACGTCATCGCCCGGTTGGTACGCCCGAATCTCTCCGGGTTCTGAACCGTGGCCCGGCGTGAGCCCGCGGTGGTCTCCTTGCAGCAAACCGTCGAGTCGACGAGTCACGCTGATTTCAAGGCGGCGGAGAATCTCCGCGGCTGGAGTTCCGTCAATTGAGGGAGCCGCGGTTTTCTTGGCGCTCACCGGCCGGTAACTGCGGTCGGGTTCTGCGACGGAGCGATGACGGGCGCATGCACGGTCGAGAGAAGGCGGGCGAGGATCTGCTCAACTGAAAGTCCCTGCGCAAGCGCTTCGTACGATGGCACAACGCGGTGACGCAACACGTCGGGAGCGATATCGAAGATGTCTTGGGGCAAGACGTACGAACGGCCACGCATCAGAGCGAGCGCTCGACCGCCGGCAACAAGGCCAAGGGATGCGCGTGGGCTTCCGCCCCAGGAAATGAGTTCTGAAAGTTCAGGAAGTCCGTACGCGGCGGGCTCGCGAGTGGCGAGCACAAGGCGAACGGCGTAGTCGGCAACGGCGGGTGCAACATGCACCGCATCGCACGAGGCCTGCAGCTGAATGAGTTGTTCAAGACTCAGGACCTGCTGTGCCTTGGGTGCGCCGACGCCCATGCGGGCAACGATCTGTGCTTCTTCAGCGGCGGTGGGATAGCCAACCACGACCTTCATCAGGAAACGATCGCGCTGAGCTTCTGGAAGTGGGTAGACGCCTTCGCTCTCAATTGGGTTCTGAGTGGCGAGCACCAAGAACGGCTCCGGGACCTTTTTCGTGGTGCCAGCGATGGAGACCTGATGCTCGGCCATGACCTCGAGCAGGGCGGACTGCACCTTTGCCGGAGCGCGGTTGATTTCGTCAGCAAGAACGATGTTGGCGAAGACCGGACCCCATTCGATATCGAACGTTTCGTTTGATGCACGGAAGATGCGCGTGCCGATGAGGTCGGCGGGAAGAAGGTCGGGGGTGAACTGCAATCGGTTGTAATTGCCCCCGATGACGGTGGCGAGGGTCTCGACCGCAAGGGTCTTCGCCAGACCCGGGACGCCCTCGAGAAGCACGTGGCCACGGGCAAGAAGGCCGACGAAAAGGCGCTCGATCGCTCGGTCCTGACCGACGATGACCTTCTTCATTTCCATGAGCGCCGACTCAAGCAGTGCGGCATCGGCCGACCGAGCAGCGGTGTTGTCGGTGGGGGCCGGGGTCGAGGCGGAAGGGAACGACGGATCGGACATCGGGGGCTCCTGGAAGGGATCTGGGGTGAGTTGGGCGTTGTGGGTCGCAGTCATGGAGCGAAGGGGACCACATCGGACCGAAGACCACCATAAAGCCGAGAAAGAATTTTGTCGTCGGCCGTAAATGGTTCGGGCGAAGGCGAGTGCAAGGGCTCGGCGGGTCTGGGGCGGTACCGTCAACGCCGTGCGAGTCTTGGTTGTTGATGATGAAGTCGATTTGGCCGAGGCCGTGGCCCGAGGGTTGCGCCGTGAGGGTTACGCGGTCGATGTCTCGAACGATGGCGCCGACGCTCTCGACAAAATCATGGTCAATGCCTATGACCTACTGTGCCTCGACATCACCATGCCTGGAATTGACGGTCGTGAGGTCTGCCAGCGAGTGCGGGCCGAAGCCGACCCTCAGCCCCGAATACTGATGTTGACCGCGCGTGACGGACTTGAAGATCGCGTTGCTGGTCTCGACGACGGAGCGGACGACTATCTCGTCAAGCCGTTCGCGTTTCCTGAACTTTTGGCGCGAGTGCGCTCATTGCTGCGCCGTGATTCTCGAGCAGTTTCGTCAGTCACGATTGTCGGTGAACTTGAACTCGACGACGCGCGCCACGAGGCAAAGCGCGGAACGCGGCGTCTTGATCTCACGGCAAAGGAATTTGCGCTTCTTCGTTATTTCATGTTGCACGCAGGTGAAGTGATTTCGCAGGAGACATTGCTCGAACACGTTTGGGACGAACATGCTGATCCCTTTACGAATACCGTTCGTGTCACCGTCGGAACGCTTCGCCGCAAAGTTTCGATCGATGATGAGACTCCGCTTATCGAAACTGTCATTGGTTCGGGATATCGGTTGCTCGACCCGTGATTGATCCGCATCTCTCCGAATCCGACGCAGATCGGGATGACGACTCCATCGAGCAATCGCGCTCAACGAGCGCGGTTCGGACTCGATTGCACTCTCGTTCGTACCGGGCTTCAAATCGCCTACCCGCCTGGATGGGCTCGATTCGTTTTCGTCTCACCGCGATCTGGTCGATTTTAGTTTTTGGGCTAGCTGCATTGGTCGTTGGCGGCATTTACCTCGGCCTACAACATTCGCTTCGCAGTCAAAAGATCTCAGCAACTGCCTTCCAAGTCGGCGGCATCACGTTTATCCAGCCCGATCAAGCGCAATTGGTGCAGCGGGCCGTAAACGAACGTGCGCTCGATGCGCTTCGCGTGTATTCGATTTGGGCATTGCTGGCGTTGTTCTTTACCAGCCTCGTCGTCGGCTGGATCGTAAGTGGTCGCGTGCTTCGACCTCTTGGCGAAATTTCAAATTCCGTTCGCGAAATCCAGGCGAGTGATCTGAAGCAGCGAATTGATCTCGGTGGTCCGAACGATGAACTTCGGCAACTCGCCGACACGTTCGACGACATGCTTGGACGTCTCGACGAAGCATTCGAAGGTCAGCGTCAATTCATTCACGAAGCAAGTCACGAACTTCGAAATCCCCTCGCGGTAATCCGCACCAACCTCGAAGTCACACTTTCTGACCCCGATGCAAGCGCGGAAGACCTTCGTCATACTGCCGAAGTCGTCGAACGTTCTTCTGAACGAATGGCTCGACTTGTCGACGATCTCCTTGTGTATGCGCGCAAGGGAACGTTGTCGCTTGAGCGCGATCCCGTCGATGTTGCACAACTCATCGACGAGGCTGCTGAAGAGTTCACTGCACCGGCTGTCGCTGCCGGCGTGCATCTTGTTCATCACGCCTCGTCAGGTCTTTGGGTGATTGGTGATCGTTTGGCATTGCGCCAAGCGCTCGGAAACCTTCTCGCCAATGCCATTCGCTATTCACCCGAGGGCACAACCGTTCGCCTTCGTGGAGGTCTTGATGGACCGTGGGTTTGGATTGCCGTTGAAGATCAAGGCCCAGGGATCGATCCGGCGGATCAAGACCGGGTCTTCCAGCGGTTCTGGCGAGGAAACCCCCGAGAAGGCCGCGAGCAGGGCAGAAGCGGGCTCGGTCTCACCATCGTTCGTCAGATTGCCGAAGTTCATGGTGGGGAAGTGAAGCTTGTGTCGCAGGTCGACCACGGCTCTGCATTCGCACTCTGGCTACCGGCGTTGGCGCCGACAGAATCGCTGTCTCCGCCTCCTCCTTCGAGTGCGATGGCATAGGCAGCAGTAAATTTTCTGAAGAAGGTTTGACTTTCGTTCGGCTTTCGCTGCCGCTCAGTACGTTGCGCACACGTTCACCACTTGGTGTCCGTACCATTCGACCCGAAACCGCTGCAGGAGCCGATTCGTTATGACTTGGGACAACCAGCCCCCCGCAATGCCACCTCAGCCCCCGAACCCGCCGACTCCGGCGGGTGGTTGGGAACCCGCTCCGATGCCCCCAGCGTGGGGGAGCGGCGGCCCCACCGCGCCGACCCCTCCCGTGCCGCCGGTTCCCACCGTCGATGCGTGGGGTGGAGCTCCAACCCCGCCGCCCGAGCGCACCGTCAGGCCATCTGGTCCTCGTCGCTCGAATTCGTTCTTGCGTGTTGCCGTCGCCCTAGTTGTTGTCGCCGGACTCTTTGGTCTTGGCTTCGGCATTCGTTCGCTTGTCGATGACAACAAGACCACGGTCGTCCGCAGTTCCAGTGCGAACGGTCAGGTAACGACGACTGCAGTCACCATTGATCCGGGCTCTGAGCCCATCGCGTACGTGGCGGCAACGGTGAGTCCTTCGGTCGTGCAGATCGAAACGACCGAAGGTCTTGGTTCAGGCGTCGCGTACGACACTGATCTATTCATCACGAATGCTCACGTTGTTGGCACGGCCACGACGGTGACGGTTCGCGATGCACACGGCACCGCCGTGAAGGGGCAGGTGCTCGGCGCCGATACCGGAACCGATATCGCTGTGGTTCGGGCCACCGGCCTCCAAGCGCCCGCGGCAAAGCTGGCGACAGAGAAGCCTCATGTTGGGCAGATCGCCGTTGCAGTCGGCAGCCCTTACGGACTTGAGCAGACCGTGACCTCAGGCATCGTCTCGGCGGTAAATCGTCCGGTGCCGAATGAAAAGAGCGTCGTCATCAACATGATCCAGACCGACGCTTCGATCAACCCGGGTAACTCGGGTGGCGCGCTGGCCAATCGAAATGCCGAGATCATGGGAATCAATTCGTCGATCTACAGCCAGACCGGTGAAAACACGGGAATCGGTTTTGCCATCCCGATCTCTACCGCCAAGCGAGTCGCCGATCAGCTCGCAGCAGGCAACACCGTTGCTCGCGCCGGCCTTGGACTGAGTGGTCCGAGCACAACGCCATCAGGTAGCGCTGGCGCCTATGTCCAGAGCGTCACGAGTGGCGGCGCCGCCGATAAGGCCGGCATTAAGTCGGGCGACCTCATTGTTGCGGTCGACGGTGTTCCGGTGCGCAGCTTTGACGAACTCCGGGGAATGGCCAGTGGTTACAGCCCTGGCGACAAGGTCGTCGTCGAGGTCAACCGCGACGGCAAGATCCTCGATGTCGATGTCACCCTTGGAACGTTGAAGTAAGCCAAACATCCGAATCGGGTCGTTGTCGGTGGTCGCCCGCAAGGGCGGCCACTGGCGCGTTTGGGGCCACCTTTCGGGGCGTGGGGTCAGGTGTCTTCCGTTGCGCCCGGATGAGTCGAAGGGGTGGCCCACTAGGCTCGTCTGCCCATGACCGTGATCCTCATCATCGTTGCCGTCTTCGTCCTCTTGGGCCTGATTATCGGGCTCGGATTTATCGCTCCCCGGAATCGCCGAGGGGTCATCGAGCCATCGTCGAAGCGTCGGGCGCCGGTCGACGACCGCGTTGTTCCGGCTGAAGAAGCGGCGCGTGATGCGTTGGTCGAAGCAGAAGTCGCTGCCGATCTTGCGACTCGACTTCCGGCCGATGACACCGTTGTGGAGGAAGTCTCCGCCGAATCGGTCGCACCTGCGGTCGTCGAAGTTGAAGAAGCAGACGTAGTTGTTGAACGTCCGCGTTTCCGCGATCGACTCGGAAAAGCTCGTGCCGCTCTGTCGGGCGCGATGGGTTCTATCGCTGGTCGTTCAAAGATCGATGCCGAAACATGGGATGAGCTTGAAGAAGCCCTGATTTTGGCCGACGTCGGTGTGGCGTCAACCCAGGAACTACTTGACCATCTGCGGGCGCGAGTGAAGGCCGACGGCCTTTCCAACGGCGAAGAACTACTCGGTGCCCTGAAGGCAGAGATGGCCGATCGATTGAGTGGCTTCGATCGCGATCTCAAGATGTCGAATGAGTCCGGTCCAACGGTGTGGCTCTTTGTTGGCGTCAATGGTGTGGGAAAGACCACGACGATCGGAAAATTAGGCGTGCGCGAAGTGCGAGACGGCCGCACCGTGCTGATGGCGGCGGGCGATACCTTCCGCGCCGCGGCGGCAGAGCAATTGGGAATGTGGGCTGAGCGCGCTGGCGCCGAACTCGTGCGCGGCAGTGAAGGCGGAGATCCAAGTGCAGTGATTTTCGACGGCGTCGATGCAGCCAATGCACGAAACATTGATCTCGTTCTGGCCGACACCGCTGGCCGACTTCACAACAATGTGAATCTCATGGAAGAACTCAGCAAGGTTCGCCGAGTGGCGGACAAGGGTGCCGGAACCGTGACAGAGGTCCTCTTGGTGATTGATGCAACCACCGGACAAAACGGGTTGGTGCAAGCAAAACAATTCACAGACGCAGTGGAACTCACTGGTGTCGTGCTCACAAAACTCGATGGTTCCGCGAAGGGCGGCATCGTGATTGCCATTCACGATCAACTGGGAATTCCGGTGAAATTGGTTGGCCTTGGCGAAGGCGCGGAAGATCTCGTTCCATTCGATGCACACGAATTCGTGGAGGCTCTTTTCGCATGAAGACGCTCACCTTTCACGACGATGTTCTTGCTAGTGACGACGAAACTGTTGAGGTTGCGGCCTGATGTTTGAATCACTTTCGGACCGCTTTGAGTCCGTCCTCGGAAAACTCAAGGGCAAAGGAAAACTTTCCGAAGCCGATGTCGATGAAGCGCTTCGTGAGATCCGTCTCGCCCTGCTCGAAGCCGACGTCAACTTCACGGTTGTCAAGAACTTCTGCGCACGTGTCCGTGATCGAGCCATCGGCGAAGAGGTTTCCAAGGCGCTGAATCCTGGCCAGCAAATGGTCAAGATCGTTAACGATGAACTCACCGCCACTCTCGGTGGCGAAACCATTCGCATTACCTACAACGCAAAGCCGCCAACGGTTGTTCTCATGGCTGGTTTGCAGGGTTCGGGTAAGACCACGAACTCGGCGAAATTGGCTCGTTGGTTCAAGAGCCAAGGTCGTCATCCGCTTCTTGTCGGCGCTGATCTTCAGCGTCCCGCGGCAGTTGAGCAGTTGCGCACACTCGGTCGCCAAATCGAAGTTCCCGTTTTTTCTGAAGACTCCGATCCCGTGCAGGTAGCCAAGAGTGCGCTGACCGAGGCACGTAAGACCGGCCGCGACGTCGTCATCGTCGACACCGCCGGCCGTCTCTCTATCGATGCCGAATTGATGGACGAGGTTCGTCGAATCTCTGAAGCCGTCGATCCCGATTACACGTTCCTCGTCATCGACGCGATGACCGGTCAAGACGCGGTGAACACTGCGGAAGCCTTTCACGCAACGCTTGAACTCGACGGTGTCATCCTCACCAAACTCGATGGCGATGCCCGCGGTGGCGCAGCTCTCAGTGTGAAGGAAGTTGTTGGTCGTCCGATTGCGTTCGCATCGACGGGTGAAAAACTTCGCGACTTTGATCTGTTCCATCCGGACCGTCTTGCCGGACGCATCCTCGGTATGGGCGACATGCTCACGCTCATCGAAAAGGCCGAAGAGGTCTACGAAAAGGATCAAGCCGAAGAAGCCGCCGCGCGTCTTCTCGAAGGACAGTTCACGCTCGAGGATTTCCTCGACCAAATGCAGCAGTTAAAGAAGATGGGTCCGCTCTCGGGTGTGCTTGGCATGATGCCGGGCATTCCCAAAGAGGTGAAGAACGCTCAGATCGACGACCGCGAAATCGCCCGAGTCGAGGCCATCATCCGATCGATGACGCCGGCCGAGCGAGTCGATCCCGACCTCATCGATCAGTCCCGTCGGGTCCGAATTGCGAACGGTTCGGGCACTGAACCGGCGCGGGTCGGCGAGCTCGTGAAGCAGTTCAAAGAGATGTCGAAGATGATGAAGCGCATGGGAGGCGCCGGAACCAAGCGCCTGACGAAGTCCCGGCGCAAAGCGGCCAAGGGCAAGTCCAAGGGTCCCGGCGGTCGTACCTCTGGTGGCGGCCGCGTCGCCCCGAAGGGCAAGGCCCCCTTGCGTTTGCCCGATTTTGAAGCCGATCTTGGTGGCGGTCGACCAGGCGGAGGACTCCGCCTTCCCGGCCTTCCGGGAGGCCCCGAGAGCGACCCATTCGGACTCGGCTGAGTTCTGAACTTGCCCGCGGCTCCGTCGCGGGTCACGATTGAAGGCCGCTCAGCCGTCCCGATGGGTTCGGCCGATAACGTTCGTAGTCCGTTCTTGCACGACCAGCAGAAGAGAGAAACCTCGTGGTGAAGCTCCGCCTCATGCGGATGGGAAAGACCAAGCAGCCGACGTATCGCGTCGTCGCCGCCGATTCGCGCTCGCCGCGCAACGGCCGGTTCATCGAAATCGTGGGTCATTACAACCCCCGTACCGAGCCCTCCGAGATCACCATCGACAACGACAAAGCTGTCGCATGGCTCCAGAAGGGCGCGCAGCCCACTGAAGTTGTCGAGAAGCTTCTGAAGATCTCTGGCGCTTGGGAGCAGTTCACCGGCGCAGCATCGTGAGCGACGTCGCCGACACCGTCGACGCGTCGGAAGCAACTCCCGACTTCACCACGGCCAAGGCCGTGTTGACCTACGTCGTTCAACAACTCGTCGAGGATCCGTCCGCCGTCGAGATCGAACTCGACGATCGCGGTCGCAAGACCGTCCTCAACGTGCACGTTGGTCCTGGCGACATGGGTCGCGTCATCGGCAAGCGCGGTCGTGTTGCGCAGTCGATTCGCACCGTCGTGCGCGCCGCCGCCGCCCGTGACGGTGGCGATGTCGAGGTCGAGTTCCTCGACTGATCCGGTGAACCTCCTCGAGGTCGGCCGCATCGACAAACCGCATGGAGTTCGCGGCGACGTTGTCGTTGCACTGACGACGACCGAAACTCGTCGCGTTGCTCCTGGAACGCATTTGTTCGCTGATGATCGCGAATTCGTGATCACAGCGTCGCGTCCCCATCAGCATCGCTGGATCGTGACCTTCGAGGGCGTGTACGGCCGCGAAGGTGCCGAAGCTATTTCTGGGCTCGTGCTTTCGGCCGAACCACTTGACGACGATGATCCCAATGCACTGTGGGTTCATGAACTGATCGGTTCAACTGTTGTCGAAACTGACGGCACCGAGCGCGGCACCGTTGTTGCGGTGCAGGACAATCCTGCGAGCGATCTTCTCGTGCTTGACAGCGGTGCATTGGTTCCGTTGCGCTTCGTTGAAGGCCGCGACGACGAAGATCGATTGATCGTTGAGGTCCCCGACGGTCTCTTCGAACTTCTCGACGAGGACTGATGCTCATGCGTATCGACGTCTTCACGATCTTCCCCGACATGGTGACGGGGTTCGCGGGACAAAGTCTTCTTGGCCGGGCCTCAGCCAAGGGCTTGCTCGACGTGCGCGTCCACGATCTGCGAGAGCACACCACGGACGTTCACCGCACCGTGGACGACTCACCCTTTGGCGGGGGAGCAGGCATGGTGCTGCGCCCTGAACCGATTTACGCATCGGTCGAGGCCGCTGATCCGCCTCGACCACTTTTCCTGCTTGGTCCGGGCGGTCGTCGCCTCGATCAGGCGATGGCACAAGAACTGGCCGAGTCCGGCGGGTTCTCCATGCTGTGTGGCCGCTATGAGGGCGTCGACGATCGAGTGCGCACCGATCTATGCGATGACGAGCTGTCGATCGGCGACTACGTCCTTGGTGGCGGTGAGGTCGCCGCAATGGTGGTTCTAGAGGCCGTAGGGCGTCTCGTGCCTGGCGTGATGGGGAATTCCGCCTCCGCCAGCGATGAATCCTTCAGCGATGGTCTGCTGGAGTATCCGCAGTTCACCAAGCCGGCCGAGTTCCGGGGAATGACGGTGCCCAAGGTGCTCCGATCGGGCGATCACGGCAAGATCGCCCGCTGGCGCCGAGCCCGGGCTCTGCGGCGGACCATTCGTTCGAGGCCGGATCTCATCGAGGCTCGGGGTGGGCTTTCTGAGGCGGACAAGGCCCTTTTGAACGACCCGGATCTCAGCGATTGACGAGAGGCCGTTTGGCGCTTTGCCGTTGGGGGATCGGTCCGCCTACGATGATCACTCCCTCGGGCAACCGCTCCCGGTCCCGATTTCGTTTCTTGCCCCGCCTCAAAGCGGGCATTGCAGCCAGGACACTTCAATGAACGCCATCGATCTCATCGACGCCCAAAGCCTCCGCGACGACGTGCCCGAGTTCGCCCCCGGCGACACTCTCAAGGTGCATGTCCGTGTTGTTGAAGGCAACCGCGAGCGCGTTCAGCTGTTCCAGGGCGCAGTCATCCGTCGTCAGGGTGGCGGTCTCCAGGAAACCTTCACCGTTCGCAAGGTCAGCTTCGGCGTTGGCGTCGAGCGAACCTTCCCGGTGCATTCTCCGATTGTTTCCAAGATCGAAGTTGTGACCCGCGGCGATGTGCGTCGAGCGAAGCTCTATTACCTCCGCGATCGCGTTGGTAAGTCGGCCAAGATCAAGGAAAAGCGCGACTGATCGTCGCGTTCTCGCCGACGTGTTGTCGGCCCAAACTTTCTTGGTGCAACTCGTTTCATCGGGGTTGTCCAAGCAAAGTCGCTGTTGAGCGGAGCTGCGTGTGAGTTCTGAGGATCTCGAAGAGTACGAGTCCGATGTCGAGTTGCAGCTTTATCGCGAATACAAAGATGTCTGTCCAATGTTCCGGTTTGTGGTTGAAACCGAACGACGTTTCTATTTGGCCAACGAGGTCACTCAGAGCGTTGTGAACGAAAACGGCCGAACCCGCGTCGAGATCGAACTTCGCGATGCGTGGGTCTGGGACATGTACCGACAGAACCGATTCGTCTCTCACGTCCGAGTTGTCACATTCAAGGACGTCAACATCGAAGAGTTGCCTCGCGAAGAGCTGCGACTCCCTTGATGGCTCATCTCGGTTGACGGCCGGTCGCCGGGCCCTTGGGTCCTACGGCGAAAACCTGGCTGCACGTTGGTACGAAGCGCATGGCTATGTCGTTGTCGACCGAAATTGGCGTTGCCGCGATGGCGAGATTGATCTCGTCCTGACTCGTCGGCGGGTACTCGTGTTCTGTGAGGTCAAAACCCGATCGAGTGATGCCTATGGATCGCCAGCCTCCGCGGTAACCCCAAGGAAGCAAGCGCGATTGCGAAAACTCGGTCTGCGTTGGATCGATGCACAGCATGTGCGGCCCGGAGCGATTCGGTTCGATGTCGCGTGTGTCGTTGGCCGCGAGGTGAGGGTTATCGAATCGGCGTTCTGAGTTCCGGTTTTTGTAGACGAAAGCGCATGTAGGTGCGCAATCAGCCGGTATGGCCGTATCGTGTCGCCATGACTTCCACCACTGATCTTGAGTTCTTTTTCGATCCCATTTGCCCATTCGCATGGGTGACGAGTCGTTGGGTGGTTGAGGTCAGCAAGCTCCGCGACATCACCGTCGAATGGAAGTTCATCGCCTTAGCCATCGTGAACGAAGACACCGATTACTCGAAGTTTCCTCCGGCGTACCCCTCACTTCATGGTCTTGGTCGTCGACTGCTTCGTGTCGCTGCCGCCGCTCGTGCTGAAGGAGGCAACGACGCGGTCGCCGCTCTCTACACCGCAGCCGGCGAACGCATGCATCACGACGGCGTGTCGGTTGCAGTTTTTGGTGGCGAGCCCATTCCTGAAAACCTTGTTGCCGAGGTGATCGCTGCTGCGGGGCTTGATGCATCGCTGGTCACTGCAGCTGACGACGAGTCATGGGATGCACTTCTCCGTGAAGAAACAGAGCAGTCGCTTGGGCGGACCGGTCGTGATGTTGGTACGCCGATCCTCACGTTTGCTCCGGGAACCGACCGAGAGGCCTCGTTGTTTGGTCCCGTGATCTCGTCGATTCCTCGAGGCGACGCTGCACTCGAACTTTGGGATGCGGTGCAAACTCTCGCTCGCACTCCGGGCTTTGCCGAACTCAAGCGTTCACTACGCGATCCGCTTTCGTTCGACTGAGCCTGCCGTGGCCGACGTACTCACTCCAGTCGTTCTTTGGCGTCCGCATTGTCCATTCTGCCGAATGTTGTTTTCCGGCATCGAACGTCACGGACTTGAAGTTGAACTTCGCAACATCTGGGAAGATGACGACGCGCGCGAACTTCTGAATCGTCGTATTGGTTCCGAAACCGTTCCCAGTGTGTTGGTGGGCGAAGAGATTCTTGTGAATCCGTCGATCACGGAATTGATGGCAGCAGTGCGAGACGCCACCAAGTAGCGACCGCGCTGGCCATTCAGGGTTCGAGAACGACCTTGATTGCTCCTGCTGATCGGTCGGCCGCAACCGCGAACGCTTCGGCTGCCGCATCAAGCGGGAAGCGATGTGTGACGATGACATCGGGAAGTTCGGGTCGCTGAGCAAGGATTGTTGCGGCAACGTCGATATCGCGAGACGGGCCGACGCGCCCGTACATCACAGCTGGAACCAGCGTGAGTTCTTTCATGCCGATTGCCATGCCCGGCATCTCGACCGAACCGTCCCAGTAACTGCCAAGGAGGACGATTGTCCCGCCGGGTCGACAACGGTCGGCGGCTTCAGCGAGCGCTGATGCGGTGCCTGCTGCTTCGATGACGACGTCGTAGCCGTGGCCCTCGAGAGCTCCTGCGCCGAGTCGAGCAGCCGCGTCGATCTGACGATCGTGTCGGGCCGCGAGGTCGACCTTCGCGCCAGTTTGTTGCGCGACAACGAGCGCGGTTTGACCGATGGTTCCTCCGCCAATGACGGCGACGCGGTCGCTTCCACGAATGTTTCCGCGACGGACGCCATGAACGGCGACTGCAAGAGGTTCCACGAGGCAGCCATTCGACGCAGCCACCCCGACGGGCAGTCGAGCGATCGACGTCGTGGGCACGAGGACCTTTTCGGCCATACCGCCATCGCGTCCAACACCAAAGGCCATCGCTGGGCCGCGAACGCAAAGTTGCGTGTTGCCATCGACGCAGGCTTCGCACACCAAACACGGATCGATCGGTTCCACTGCTACGGGTGTTCCATCGGCGAGCGTTCCTGCAAACTCGTGACCGAACGTTGCGGGAAGTCCGAAATTCAAGAGGTGCAGATCGGAACCGCAGATGCCGGCAGACGCGACGGTTACAACGACGCCTTCGCCAGATGGCTCTGGAACATCAGCGACGGTTGGCTTGCCTTCGGGACAACGGACAGCACGCATGGGGTTCCTTCGGGTGGGTGTGTGATCAGTCGTGTGAGAGTTCGAGCAGTAATTGATACAGCGGATCGGTGGTGTTGCGCTGACCAACTGCAGAGTCGGCGGGAATAGGCCATTCGGAACCGGTTCCTGGCGCAGTCACCCATTCGGTGGTGGCAATGCGGCGAGCAATTAGCCATGGTCCTCCGTCGCGGCGCTCGAGTCGGTCGAGGTAGCGAAAGCCGACCGTGAGATTGCGGCGGGGATCAGGATCGGAGGACCGGTGATACGCGATTCCGTAGGTCTCGGCGACGGCGGCAGGGCCGTTCACGGTTGCAAGGTGGTTGGCGACGAGATGCATCGTCGAGTCGTACCGCTGCAAAAGTCCGAATGCCCAGTCGATGAATTCCGCAATCGTGCCTCGGAACGAACCGTGCGTGTCAGTGGCGTCGGCGTGGAAGCAACTGGCAACAAGATCGCGATCGAGCCGGTCGATTCCTCGGCAATAGGTGAGGACGAGGTCGCTGATCGCTTGACGGTCGGCGAGTGATGCGAGATCAGGGGTTCCGGGGGCGACAGGTTCGGGGCTCACTCCCATGGAGGCTACGTGTCTGCCATCATCGTGGGCGACCTCTGGGGTGTCCTGGTGGTCCGAGACCCGAACCCGGGTCTGTGCAGGAGACACCCGTGACCATTTCAGTTAAACCTGACATCACTCGATGGCATGCCGTTACTCGCCGTGTTGGCGATGGTGTGGCTGCCGTGCGCAGTCGCATGTCATGGAGCGCGTGGATGGTGACGGTCTTAGGCCTGGCAACGTTGCTGTCGCGCGCTCCCGGTCTGCTGTACAACGGAATGTTCGACCGCGATGAGTCGTATCTCGCTGTCACCGGAGATGTCCTGCGTCGCGGGGGCCAGCTTTATGTCGACGTGATTGATCGGAAGCCACCGATTGTTCCCGTGATGTATTCATTGATCCGCGAGTGGAGCGTCGACATGCGCGCCATCCGGATTGTGTTGGCCCTTCTCATCTTCCTCAACGGCGTCGTCGTCGCTGAAATCGTTCGACGTCTTGTGGGTTCGCGTCGTGCGGCGTTGTTCGCAGGAGTTCTTGTCATTGCGGGAACGGCGCTCTTTCTTCCACCCGATGCTCAAGCGGCGAACTTTGAGCTGTGGGGGATCCTTCCCGCATCAGCTGCAATCCTCTGCATCGTCGTTGCCCGATCGGCGCGTCGGTCGCCGCTTCTTTGGTTTGCGCTTGCTGGTGCCGCTGTTGTCATTGCTTCCGACTGCAAGCAGCCGTATATCGCTGTTGGGATCCCCGTGCTGGTCGAAGCGCTTCGCCGTGGTGGCGACAAATGGCGTGCTGTCGGTGCGACAGCGATCGGTGCGGTCCTCGCCGTCGTTCCTTTTTTGGCGTTCTTCGATGGCGCAAAAATGCTTCGATGGGTTTGGTCCGACAACAGTGACTATCTCAATGGTGGAGTCTCGATAGGTAGGGCGGCATCTATTGGAGTTGGTCTCACTGTTGTTTTCCTCGTGCTCCACCTCCCGCTTTTGTATGGAGTTTGGGAAGTACTTCGTCGGCGAGTTCGCGCTGATGTGACAATGCTTGTTTGGCTCGGAACATCAATTTTGGTGATTCCGATTGGCTTTCGGTTCTTCGGCCACTACTTCCAACAGTTAGTGCCACCACTCGCCGTTCTCACTGGTTGTGCGCTGGTCACGGCAAGTCGTCGCGTTTGGCAGACGTTGACCGCGCTCACGGCCGGACTACTTGCGGTGATGCTGACCCTTGCTTTAATTCATCGCCCCGATCTCACGAATTACACGGCGCTCGGTCGCTACGTGCAGAGCACGACGAGTTCCGATCAGCGGATTCTGGTTTGGGGAGCCCTTCCCGACGTCTACGTCGCGTCGGATCGCCGTCCGTCGGGGATCTTCTTGCACGATGGGTATCTCACCGGCAACTGGGCGAGTCGCGCCCATCCTCTTTCAGGAAGCGTTATCGAAGCAGAGCCATTCCGGTCTCGCTGGAATATGTTCTTTGACGACGTCGCTGCACATCCGCCAGTCGTTGTTATTGACGCAGCTCGACCTGATACCGACTGGGCGCAGTACGGGCCCCAGTCATTTCCAATCGGAAGTTGGCTTGAGCGTTGCTACAACATCGATCGAGTTGTCGACGGGCTTGCCGTCTGGCGACGCGACGTTGTTGCCTGTCCGATGTGACGGAATTTTGGACTAGGCCGTGGCGAGTACGCCGCCGTCAACGATGATCGACTGACCAGTGATGAACGATGCCTTGTCACTGAGGAGAAACGCTGCCGGTTCACCGATTTCACTTGGCTGACCAATGCGCTTCAGCACAGAAGTCTCCTCGAACCGCTCACGCACGCCGGGAATATCGAGGGTGATGCCAAGCATTGGTGTTTCGATGAAGCCAGGGCAGATCGCGTTCACGCGGATGCCTTCGGGGCCGAGTTTGTCAGCCATCGAGCGGACTGCGCCGAGCATGCCGGCCTTTGACGCGCAATAGGCGGGGATGGCGGCATTGCCGACCCAGCCTTCAATCGAGGCGATGCCAACCACTGCAGCTCCTTGAGCAGCAGCGAGGTCCGCATGCATCGCCTGAACAAGCATCGGGAAAGCGCGCAGATTTACGTTCAGGACGAAATCCCAGCCGGCGTCGTCGAGCGCTCCGATTGATTGGTTGCTGACGGTTCCGGCGGCATGGACAAGTCCACCAAGTGCTCCGATTGCTGACCTGCTTGCATCAACTGCGCCGGCGAGTTCGCTGGTCTTTGTGACGTCGATGCCCAGCCCGAAGGTCGCAACGTTGTGGGTGTTCGCAATCTCTTGAGCGGCGATGAGCGCGCCATCAGCGTTGAGATCCCAGACGGCGACTGCGCGGCCTTGCGCTGCGACAGCTTCGGCGCATGCCCGACCAATACCTGATGCACCGCCGGTGACAATGACTGCTGATGTAGGGCTCATGATGTTCCTTCGTTAGAGGTCAGCGATTTTGGGCAAGTCGATCAAGATCGATCAGCATCGAATCGGCAAGTTCAATTTCGCCTTCGATTCGACGCACCGCCCACGATGCGACAAGGGCGGGGTATGCCCAATCCGGTTGGGCATCGGCTTGCTGGCGGGAGTCTTCAGCCGCTTCAAGTTCTTCAATGAGTCGCGCTCGGTGGTCAGCAATCTGCTGGCGCAAGCGGGTTGGCTCGGCAAGGTGGCCGAGCCAAACTCGGAGAAGTACACCGTGCTTGAGGACTGGCGCTTCCGCGTCAACCGTTGCTTGCCAGCTTCGTAATGCTTCGATTCCGAGCGGTGTGATTGCGTAAATGGTTTTTTCGCGGACTTCATCTCGTGCAACCGCTCTGCTGCTGACGAGACCAAGATCTTCAAGCCGACGAAGTTCGGTGTAGATCTGGCTGGTCGCTGGACTCCAGTAGAAGAAGTGCAGGATGGCATCGGACCAGCTCTTGATGTCGTAGCCGGTGAGTTCACGACCAAAACTCAGAATGCCGAGAACCGCCCATGCAGTTGCAGGGATCTTCGGTAACACGACGTCAGTCGCCTGCAGATCAGTATTCCCCCCGGACATGACTCCGGTTCTAGCACGGCCCAGAAGAGGAGGGCTTGTGCTCGCGAGTTATGACGCAGGTGTCGGAGGCCACGGAGCGACTGTCGGCCACGGTGCTGCAGCCTCGAGTTGTGCGCTCAGTTGCAAAAGCATTTCCTCAGAGCAGTGGCGTCCGACAATTTGGATTCCGATCGGCAGACCATTCGGATCGAAACCAGCGGGAATCGATGCAGCCGGTTGGCCAGTCACGTTGAACACGGCAGTGAGTTCCGAGAAGCGGCCAGCGAGCGCAAAGACGGAATCGACGTCAGAGGTGTTGATGACGCCGAGTTCAGGCACGAGTACGGGCAAGGTCGATGTCAGCCACACGTCGTGGGTGTCGTAGAAGCGAGCGATATCACGGCTGACATATTCGATTTCTTGAAGGGCACCGACGATGCGAAGTGGGTCGATCGTGAGCATTCGATCGTGGAGGAATCGAGTAAACGGTTCGATGTCGTCGTCGCGAAGTTCACGACCCAATTCGGCAAGTCGGTCCTCAACCATTTTTGCGCCTGACGCGCCCATCACCATGGCAAGAGAGTTCGCTGGCATGGCGACATCCCATTTCGGCGCAGCTTCGTGAACCTCATGTCCGAGCGATTCGAGCAGTGCAGCAGTTCGCTCAATTGCTTCGACTGCGGCGGGGTCCATATCTCTGCCCGCTGGTGAAACAGTGCTGAATCCGATGCGAAGTTTTGGAGTCGCTTGACGAAGTGCGGCGAGGAACGATCCGGCTGTTGGAGCGGGAGGCGCCGGGTAGGGGTCGCCGGCAAGCGGGCCAGAAATCGCGTCGAGAATTGCTGCACTATCGCGAACGGTGCGCGTGACGGCGTGGCCGATTCCCATTGGGTAGGAGAACGCTGCTGCAGCGGGCCAGGTCGGAGTACGGCCTCGTGTTGGCTTCAGGCCGTACAAGCCACATTCCGACGCAGGGATTCGGATGGAACCGCCGCCATCGTTGGCGTGACCTGCGGTGACCATCCCGCCGATAACGGCTGCCGCAGAACCACCAGAGGAGCCACCAGTCGAATGCGTCAGTCGCCAGGGATTATGCGCAGGGCCGAAGAGCAGCGATTCGGTGACGGGTGCCTTTCCCATTTCAGGAGTGTTTGTGTTGCCAAGAATGAGAAGTCCTGCCGCTTTGAATCGCTTTGTCATTTCACAGTCGTCGGTAGCGATGACGTCAGCGAATAAGCGGCTGCCTTTGGTGGAAGGCAAACCGGCAACATCGCAGTTGAGATCTTTGACGAGGAACGGAACGCCGGCGATGGGGGAGTCCGCGGTGACTTTCGACGCTTCGGCGCGGGCTTCGTCGTAGCGCTTTGCAACGACGGCGTTCAGCGTTGGGTTGCGAGCTTCAATGCGCGAGATTGAAGCGTCGACGAGTTCGAGGCTGCTGACCTCACCTGCGGCGACGAGAGCAGCCAAACCGATTGTGTCGTTCTCGTCGAGAAGGCGTTCGATGTCAGACATGGCTACTCCAGGTAGTCGGCGTAACGAGTGAGGTAGGGCTGCACTCGTTCGGTGAGTTCTTCACGGTTGAGTCCCCACTCTTCTAGGGAGTAGGAGTGAGAGCCGAATCGGTCTTTCTTGTGTTCAGCGCTGTGGGCGCGCATTGCCGATTCGGCTTGGGGGGTGAATGGTTCTCCGAGTTGTTCGTACATTGCCGCGACCGTGCGGAGTGGGTCGGACACGAGATCGGAGTAGGCGATGTCGACGAATGCGTCAGCGCGTCCTGCTGCGATTTGAGAATCTCGGAATGCATTTTGATTGTCGAGAAGTGTCCCAATGATTTCGGGCCAGGTCTCGCGGATGTAGGGATTCCAATCGGCACCGGTGAAGGTGCCAGCGAGCACGCGCACCAGATTGCAGGCCGACGCGATGACGTTGACGGGATCTCGATGAGTCAAGACGAATCTTGCGTCGGGATAGACGGCTGCCAACGCGAATGGATCGATGAGATGTACAGGTGATTTCAATTGCCATTGGCCTGGACATTCCGATTGCAGAAGCTGGAGCACAGACTTGTGCCACTCGTAGGCATTTGTGTGGTCGTTTGCGCGTACCCACTCCATGTACGAGGGCAAATTGAACGTCGTCGACAAATGCAGGCTGGAAAAATGCTGTCCGAGAACCGTTGCGCACTCGAGTGGCATGTCGGGCGGGTCGTGATGAATCGCTTTGAACTCTGGGTTGATCATGCTGAGCATGTCGGGAGCTTCCATCGCTGCGACAAAGCGCGGGTCGGTTCGGTACGTCTCTGTCCTCGGGGGTGGGACTGATTCGTTGATTTCCCATCCCAGCAATGAGCGATTCCTCGGATCGGTGCTGAGCAAATGGCTCAGGGCAGTTGTGCCGGTTCTTGGCAAGCCGATAAGGAAGATTGGGGAAGTGACAGCCGACGATGCCACTTCTGGGTGGGTGCGGTGCCACTCAACAACGTTGAGGCGGTTCACGAGGTTGCCCAGCGCCATGCCTTCCGCTGCGGCAGTTCCAATATCGGTGAGCTGGCCCTCGGTGCTGGCGGAATCAAGGAAGACTTCAAGGCCTTCACGGAAGGAGGGATCGCCGAAATCCGTGAGTCCGTTTGCGAGTTGGCTCGCCTGCGCGAGCAGTGCGTCGATGTTTGTCGTCACGTGACTCCCCCCGGTGTCGTGTCGAACGGTAGTCGTTCGCCGTCGCTGTCATTGCAGCGCCGATGCTCATGCTGTCGGGAAGTTCTTGGGCTCGGAATTGGGTTGGGCGATGGGCGAGCTGAGAAGACAACATCCGAGGGGTGACAGGGGTCGTACGCTTCGGCCATGCCGGAGACGCGACCGCCCCGGCCTTGGTCGAATTGCAGTTGGAGATTCCGTGAGTCAAAGCGATACATCCAATTCATCTGAAGTCCCCGGAGGTTGGGGGCCGGCGCTCGAGGATCTCGAACAGCGTCGAGCCCAAGCTCGGGCGATGGGCGGCGAGGAGCGTCTCGCGAAGAAGCATGCGAAGGGTCAACTCGATGCCCGCGGACGTATCGACTACTTGCTTGATCCAGGTTCGTTTCGAGAACTCGGCACCCTGGTCGGCGATGTGCCGAGCGATGGCATCGTCGCTGGCGGTGGCCGCATCGATGGTCGCCCGGTGATGATTGGTGCCGAAGACTTCACGGTGCTTGCCGGTTCGATTGGGCCCGGAAGTTCGTCGAAGCGTTACCGCCTTGCTGAACTTGCGTTAGCGGAACGAATTCCGCTCATCATGTTGCTCGAAGGTGCCGGACATCGCGGTGGCGGTGGTGGTGGTCGAGCGCCAACCGATTTACTCATTCAAGCAAAGTGTTCGGGCAAGGTGCCGGTGTTGAGCGCAGTGATGGGTCCTTCGGCGGGACACGGTGCACTCATTGTCCCGATGTCGGACTTCAGCGTGATGACTGCTGACGCCGCGGTGTTTACCGCTGGCCCTCCAGTGGTCCGTGAATCATTGGGCGAAGACGTCACCAAAGAAGATCTTGGTGGTCCTTCGGTTGCGGTGCCGAGCGGGCTCATTCATAACGTTGCCCCCGACGACGAAACCGCCCTCGACATGTTGCGCGTGTATCTCTCGTTCTTCCCCTCGAGTGCATGGGGGTACGCCCCGCATCTCCCCGCCGCCGAGAGTGACGATCAAGGTGCGCGATCCACCGATGAACTTCTCACGATCATTCCGAGCGATTCGCGTCGGGCCTATGACATGCGTGCAGTTCTCGATGTGATTGTCGACGATGGCTCGTGGTTTGAAGTGCAGCCCGGATTTGGGCAGTCAATGATCTGTGGCCTTGCTCGACTCGGGGGTGAATCGGTTGCTGTCATTGCGAACCAGCCAACGGTCATGGCCGGTTCGATCGACGCCGACGCAGCCGATAAAGCCGCGCATTTCATCATGGTTGCCGATTCATTCCACCTTCCCCTCGTCTTTCTCGCCGACAATCCGGGGATGTTGCCTGGCAGCGAGTCAGAACGAGCTGGAGTTCTTCGTTCTGGTGCTCGAATGTTTGCGGCACAAACCCAAGCTTCAAGTCCGAAACTTCACCTCACGTTGCGCAAGGCCTATGGCTTCGGCTCGATGGTGATGACACTGGTTGGTTTCGACAATCAATCAGCAACGTTCGCCTTTCCCGGGGCAACGCTCGGAGCGATGGGGGCAAGCGCGATGAGCCGAGCGACCAACGCCGATGATGACGAGGCAGCGATGCTTCGCGATGCCGAACTTCAGGCGTCGTATCGATCAGCGGCAACGCTTGGGTTTGATGAGCTCATAGACCCGCGAGAGACCAGAGATGTTCTGCTTGATGCGCTGCAGCGGGCGCTGTTCCGGAGACAGGTAGCGGCAGAGCCGGTGTCCCGCACGGCGATAATGCCCTGATCCGGTGTCAGAACAGAAAACGTTCGAAGTACGTCATCTTGGTGTCAGTAATCGGTAGTCTTTCTGAGTCGCGAGAGACCGTCTCGCGCCGTTCTACGTGTCGGTAACGGCACCCAGGAGGCATTGATGTTTGCAGCGAGCACGAACTGGGGTCTGGGTGAGGTTCTCCTCTCCATGCTCTACTTCACCTGTTTCTTTATTTGGATCTGGTTGGCGATCAGCGTCTTTATTGACATCTTCCGCAGCCCAGATATGGGTGGCGTTCACAAGGCCATTTGGGTCGTCGTGATCTTCATCATTCCGTTGTTCGGTGTCCTCGCCTACCTCATCGTTCGTGGCGGCAAGATGAACCAGCACGCGATCGAAGCAGCAAAGGCTCAGGACGCGGCGATGCAGAATTACATCCGTAACGCTGCAGGCACCACGCCGGCCGATGAACTTCATCGTCTCGCCGACCTTAAGGACCGTGGCGTCATCGATCAGGCAGAGTTCGACAAGCTGAAGTCCAAGGTCGTCAGCTGATCTTGTTGCAGCGCTAAAGCGCTGTGCTCGAGTTGTGTCCGGTGCCCCGCTTCGGCGGGGCACCGGCGCGTTCTGGGCCGACGTGCGGAGGCCAGAGTCGTAGGATCGTTGGGTGCCTCATCCCACTCTTCTAACGCAGGGCCGCATTGGTCCGATCGAAACTCGTAATCGCATCGTCCTTCCAGCCATGGATCAAAACAGTTGCGATGACGGAGCCATTACCGATCTCAACATTGCTCACTACGAAGCTCGTGCTCGTGGTGGCGTTGGGCTTCTGATCCTCGAAACTTCGGCTGTGGCTTGGCCGATCGGGGCGACTTCGTTGCACCAGCCAGCACTTTCCGACGATCGTTTCATCCCGGGTCTGTCGCGATTGGCCGATGCCGTTCACCGTCACGGTTCGAAAATGGTCGTGCAGATTTGCCACCACGGAAAGACTGCGGGCGTCGACGCGATGCAGGATCGCGAACAACTCGTTCCATCGGTGCCGCTGCCGAACGACGAGTCCGACATGAGCGCTATCACCATGGATGAGCTCATGAAGATGGCAGGTCTTACCGGTGGTAAACGAGCCAAGCAACGCGCAGCGTCGACCGACGACATCGCATGGGTCGTTGGTCAATTTGCCGATGCGTCAGAGCGGGTCAAGAAGGCGGGCCTCGACGGCGTCGAGATTCATGCCGCACACGGCTATCTGATTTCAACGTTTCTGTCGCCTCATTACAACGTTCGTGACGATGACTACGGCGGTTCGGTCGAAAATCGAGCCCGCTTGCTTGTCGAGGTCATCACCGAAATTCGAAAGCGATGTGGTTCCAACTTTGGAATCATTGTTCGTCTTGATGGCCGCGAATATGTCGATGGCGGCATTACGCCAGAGTTGTGCGCCGAGTATGCCGTCATCGCAGAAAATGCGGGCGCTGATGCGATCCACGTTTCCGCTTCAGGTCCCAATTCGATGGGCATCGGATTTACGAATGGGCCGCTCCCATGGCAGCCCGATCAGTACTTGGGACTCGCCGCGGTCGTGAAGATGGCTGTCTCGATTCCGGTGATTGCGGTTGGACGCATATTTCCCGACGCGGCCGAGACGCACATCAAGGATGGTGATTGCGACTTCGTCTCGATGGGCCGCCAACTCCTCGCCGATCCAGACCTGCCGGCCAAGTTGCTTTCGGGTACGCCTGACCGTGTCCGCACGTGTATCAATTGCTTTGTCTGCGTTGCGCAGAACTTTTGGGATGGTGCACCAATCTGCGCGATCAACGCCGAGCTCGGTCATTACGACGAAGGGCCGATTGCTCCTGCCAGCGACCGACGCCATGTCGTCGTCGTTGGTGGCGGTCCAAGCGGAATGGAGGCAGCGCGAGTTGCTGCATTGCGCGGCCATTCGGTGACGCTGATGGAAAAGTCGCCGCATCTCGGCGGTACCGCAAGGTTCTCCTCGCTCACGACACCCATGAACGCTGAGCTCGTTCGCTACCTGACGACAGAAATCTCGCTGCTCGATGTCGATGTGCGTACGTCGACTCCCGTAACTGCAAATCTGTTACGTGAACTCAAGGCAGATGTCGTTGTCGTCGCCACGGGAGCACGACGCGAGCGTCCCGATGTTCCGGGTGCGCAGTTGCCCCATGTCTTTTCGGGCGACGATCTTCGGGCGTTACTCACCGGAGACGATCCGGCGGCTGCTGCTCGGCTTCCGTTCCATCGTCGTCTCATAGTTTCGGTGGGTCGATCGCTTGGCTTCATGTCGAGCATGGATCGGGTCCGGTCGATGTCGAAGCGCTGGATGCCGATCGGCAAACGAGTTGCCGTGGTTGGAGGTGGGCTCGTTGGAGTCGAACTTGCCGAATACTTGGCAGAGCGTGGTCGCAACGTCACGGTTCTTGAAGCTGGAGACAAACTCGGTCTCGAAATGGCGCACCCTCGTCGGGCCCGAGCTCTGCATGAAGCCCGAACTCATGGCGTTGAGTTCATCACTGACACCGAACTTGTGTCGATAACTGAAAGTGGCGTGTCCTATCGCGTCGGTGAAGAAACGCACACTGTGAGAGCCGACGCCGTGATCATTGCGAGTGGTGTCCACGCCGACGAATCCATCGCTCAGCAACTGACAGATGATGGCTTCGATGTGCGTGTGGTTGGTGATGCGGGTTCGGTTGGCTATATCGAGGGTGCGGTGCGAACTGGGTACCTCGCCGGCCGGTCTCTTTAAGCCAAAACGCAACTCAGGTCTGGGCAGAACCCAGACCTGAGGACGAATCGTGTTGCGTCAAGCGTGATGAGGCTTACAGGCGGCCAATCACTGCTGAGCAAGAACTGACTTCAACGCCACCGTTTTCATCGACGTCGAGGTTGGTGATGACGCCGTCTTCGATGATCGCGGCGTAACGCTTGGAGCGAACACCAAGTCCGAATCCGGTTCCGTCCATAACGAGGCCCATAGCTTGGGTGAAGTCACCGTTGCCGTCGGCGAGCATGGTGATTGCATCGCCGACCTGCTGGTCCTCGCCCCATGCTCCCATGACGAACGCGTCATTCACAGAGATGCAAGCGATGCGGTCGACGCCTTTGCCGGTGAGTTCGTTGGCCTGCTGAACGAATCCAGGAAGGTGAACTTTTGAGCAACCCGGAGTGAAGGCGCCGGGGACGGCGAATAGAACAACTTTTCCTGATCCGAGGACATCGGCGGTGTTGACCTTTT
>CALBSE010000073.1 GCA_937927725.1 uncultured Actinomycetes bacterium | reverse complement strand
CCCATCGCAAAGATGAGCCCGTAGATCTTCACCCAGAAGGTAGAGAGCTGGCGCCACTTGGGATCTTTCGTGCGGACGGCCTTGATCCCGAAAATGATGAGGATCAGGCCCACGCCGAGCGAGAGCGGCGGAAAGATGAAGTGGAACGTGACGGTCAGCGCGAATTGGATCCGGTGCAGAAACTCGACGCTCATTGGGGTGCTCTCAATCCGCTTGGTCCGGACCGCCCGGAGTCCCTTGATGGTAGTGAGTCGGGGGTAGTCCCATGAGATTGCTCAAATCCGGGTTCGGTGCTCACAGTACGGCGAAAGGACCGAGCGCATTGGTTGGTCTAGGCGTCGATTGAGTGGCACGATGCAGTCCTGCGGCAGGTTGGCGGCCAAGGCACCCAGCGATTGCTGTAGTTGATTCTCTAAGGGCTGCGAGGACGCATGTACGAAGATCAGGATCTAGCCAAACGCACCGAGGAATTGGTCGAGGAAAACCGCGACATCCTCGATGATCAGTTTGCGTTTCGAGGCAAGCAATACGACGCCGGTCTGGCGATGGTGCATTTCCCAGAGGGCTACGGCGGCCTTGGAGGGAATCGTGGTCAACAGGCCGTTATCGATGGTGTCCTTCGGTCGTATGGCGTCACCTACGAAGACCTGCGTATCAACCCAATTGGCATCGGTATGGGTGCACCAACGGTTCTTGCCTATGGCAGTGAGGAACTGAAGGAGAAGCACCTCCGCAAAATCTTCACTGGCGAAGACGTGTGGTGTCAGTTGTTTTCCGAACCAACGCATGGTTCCGATGTCGCCGGTATTCCTAGCCGCGCGATTCGCGATGGCGACGAATGGATCGTTAACGGGCAGAAAGTTTGGACGACGCTTGCGCACACCTCGAACTACGGAATGCTTCTGACGCGTACAAATCCTGATGTGCCCAAGCACAAGGGACTCAGCTATTTCGTGCTTGATATGCACGCACCCGGCGTCGAAGTCCGCCCGCTCTACCAAATGACGGGCGAAGCGGAATTCAATGAGGTGTTCCTTACCGACGTTCGAATCGACGATTCGTTGCGGCTTGGCGACGAAGGCGATGGTTGGCGAGTCGCGATCACCACGCTTATGAATGAGCGTGTTGCCCTTGCCGGTGGACCAGCACCTCAAGGTTCTGGCCCGATCAAAGAACTGATGAAGTTGTGGGAAGTACGGAAGTCGCAACTTTCCCCAGTTGAACTTGAGATCTGGCGTGATCGAGTGATGGCACTTTGGATTGAAGCCGAAATCGTTCGCCTGACCAATGCGCGCGCCAAGCAGTCTGCGGTCGGGGGCAATCCTGGCCCCGAAGGTTCGGTGAGCAAACTGGCTTCTGCCGAACTTTCGAAACGCGTCACGGCGGCAGTCGTTGACCTCGAAGGAGCGGCGGGCATGCTGCACGAACCTGGCTATCCGATGACTCGTTCATCTGGCGCGATGTCCTCGCGGACAGGTCGATTCCTCCGTGCACGTGCCAACACCATCGAAGGTGGCACTTCAGAAATCATGCGCAATATCCTCGGTGAACGGGTTCTCGGGCTTCCCGGCGACGTCCGTGTCGATACGGATGTGCCGTGGAGCGAGATTCCGAAGTGAGCGCTCTTGTCGAAGTGACGTCGCCGGAACCGCACATCACGGTCGTGCGACTCAACCGTCCCGACCGACTCAATGCCATTTCGTTTGAACTCGTCACGGAACTTCACGACACCTTCGATGCGATCGCAGCGGATGTCGACTGCAAAGTTGTGATTTTCACTGGCGTGGGTCGAGCGTTTTGCGCCGGACTGGATTTGAAGGATTTCGGAACCCCGCCGAGCCAAGGCGAACATCCCCATATGCCGGCGGGAGTCGATGCGCAGACATTCATGTCGAACCTCACGGTTCGAATGCGTGATCTTCCTCAGGTGATTATCGCTGCAGTGAATGGCCCGGCATTTGGCGGGGGATTGGCGTTGGCGTGTGCTGCGGATATCCGAGTGGCGTCCGAATCTGCAAAGTTCTGCTCAGCGTTTATTCGCACAGGTCTTTCGGGTACCGATATCGGAATCACGTATTTGCTTCCGCGTCTCATCGGAAACGCAAACGCGTTCGACCTCATCCTCACAGGGCGAGACATCGATGCAGCAGAAGCACTTCGCATGGGTCTGGTGTCACGAGTCGTGGCCGACGAGGAACTCGAAACGCTCGGCCTTGAGTACGCGCGAGGCATGGCGGCGTACACGGCAAGCGGCCTGCGTACGACCAAAGAGGTGTTGTGGCATAACGCCGAGGCATCAAGCCTCACAAGTGCCATTGCTCTCGAAGCTCGTAACCAGAACCTTCTCAATTACGCGCCCGATGTGCGCGAATACATGGAGAAGTACCGCAAGAAGACCACTGGTTGATCAGCGTCTCTGCTGCTAGCGGATCGTTCCTAGGTGCACGACGTACCACTGGCCACGCCAAGAAATCATTGACTCGATCGGAATTTGTACGTTCTTTCCGTCGACGGTGAAGTTCATCTGAGTTTTAAATACTCGCCAATACGGTCCGACGTTGTATTCCTCGCCGGCCTTGACCCAAACGGCAGTGTTGGGAACCGTGACGCCCGTGAAGACGGCGTTCTTTGCGTTTGCTCCGAGTTTCTTATTGGCATCAGCGACATCGACTTTGAAGTTGGCGATGAGGCGATTTTTCCAATCAGCAGCGGGGTCAGTGTTCTTCTTGGTCTGCTTGTATGCGGAGATCGGGAAGAAGGTGGAGATCGCCGAATCGGGCGTGTTGTTGATGATCGCGTTTGCGAGAGTCTTCATCCGGGCTTCGAACTCGGCGCCTGTTCCAGATGGTTTCTCGTCGGTCTGCGGAAGAGTGCCGGGATCGACTGTTGTCGTCGTGGTTGGTGGAGCAGTGGTTGTGGTAGCCGGCTCTTGCGTCGTGGTCGTTTCCGTGGCCTTTGACGAAGAACCACCGCAGGCCGCAATCCCGATCGAAATGACAGTAAGAAGAACGAGTACTGAAACGGCTCGCTTGTGGCTCGACCGGGGGGTCATGTGATCTCCAGAAACAATCTCGATGAACTCGCAAAGTAGAGCACTAGACGCGGGCCATGTTGCGGCACGTCACTTTTGGCAACGGTTCCGGAGATGTGTCGTATCGTGCCCGTAGTAACGACGAAGGGGGAAACATGAATCAGCAGGCGTCACGCGCGACCGAACTCGGTCTCGATATCCGTCCGATGACTGGCTACACCGGTGCCGAAATCTTTGGTGTTGATCTGACACAGCCTCTTGATCAGGCGGTTATCGCCGAGATTCGGGCTGCGCTCTTGCAATGGAAGGTGGTTTTCTTCCGCGATCAATTCATTGATCGGGACCAGCACCTTGCGCTGGCTCGAGCGTTTGGCGAGCCCCTTCCGGGCCACCCGACGTTTCCGCCAGCCTTTCCTGACTACCCGGAAATCTTGCTCCTCGATAATCAGCAAGGAACCGCCAACGTCAAAGAAAAGAAGGGGACGGGGGGTACCCGCATCGAAAGCCGCTGGCATACCGATGTGAAATTCATTGAAGCCCCGCCGATGGCGTCGATTCTCCGGGCAGTCGTGGTTCCTCCCTACGGCGGGGATACGCAATGGTCGAATCTTGCGATGGCCTACAAGTTCCTTTCGCCCGAGATTCAAACGTTCATTGACGGTCTTCACGCCGTAAATCACAATGCGCTTCCGATCGACCGAGGCGAATTGCCGGGTGAAGTGGCGAAGGCGTTTATGTCTCGCCCTTTGCGCGCCGTGCATCCCGTGGTGCGTGTGCATCCTGAAACCGGCGAGAAGGTTCTGTTCGTCGAGCCCAACTTCACTGACTACATCGTTGAGTTGTCTCGCCGAGAGAGCAATCACATCCTTGCGATGCTCTATGAGCATCTTCAGCGACAGGAATTCACCGTGCGTTTCCGTTGGGAGCCAGGAAGCATCGCGTTCTGGGACAACCGTGCAACCGCGCACATTGTCCCGACCGATATTCCTGCTGGCATGCATCGTTGCCACGAACGGATCACATTGGCGGGCGATATTCCCGTTGATGTCGCTGGCAACAAGTCGTATGCGCTTGTTGCTGACGAGTGATTCTGCGTTGGGCTACTTGAACGCCTTGTAGATCAGGTAAACACCGAAAACAACCTCGACAGAAATGCCGATGGTTCGCTGATGGCGATCGATCCACCCTCGCAATCTGTTGAGGGCTGGGGTCGCGACGTTGGGGAAGACAACTGCGAATCCGTAGATGAGCAGGATCGGCGCAGCTGAGACGAGAAAGGCAAGAGCGACAGCAAGAGTTTTGTCGCTTGTCGAGATCGTGGAGGCGCTGATCGACCGCATTGCGGGGATGTACAGGAGAATCGTGGAGAAATTTGAGACCATGATTGCGATCCCGAGAAGGAATGCGGAAAGCAACCCTGGGTTTTTGGCATCTTTTGCTTCGCCATCGACTGGGGCAACCGAATCGTGAACAAGCGACCGTAGAAGCGTTGCGAGCGCAAGCACGAGCAATAGCGCTCCGGCGAGGACATCAACGGTCTTTGTGATTGTTTCCTGCGCCGGCGATGCTGAGGTGGTGTGGGAAACCACTAAGCCAAGTGCAGTGAGGCCCGCGAACACCAAAAGAACGCCGGCAACGAAGGCGGTGGACCGTGCTTTCGATCGCTTTCCCGAAAGTATGAGCAGTTCGAGCGCAAGCACTGTCGGGCTAAACGCAGCGCCGATCGAAAGTGGGATCACTTTGGAAAGGAGTTCGCCCATAGGTTCGACGCTAACCGGTGATGTCGTGAAGTGCGGGTTGCGCGTTCCAGCGCCAACGAGCGACACCGAGGCAAATCAGCATCAGCACACCGGTGCCCGCAAATATCGCTCCTCGGCCATACGTGTCGTAAACGGCGGCGCCAATGAGTGCCGATGCCGCGGCAATCGCGAGTCCAGTAGCGCCGAGCAAACCTTGGCCTGCTGCGAGTTGGTCGGGTGGACTCGAGACAGCAACGGCAACCTGGTTCGCAGGCATTGTGTAGGCATCAGCAATTGCGTGGAAGCCTGAAATCACGATGAGGAACCACAGCGGCAGGAATCCATAGAGACACGTGGCGATTGCTGCCACGGTGATGCTGACGGTGACCACACGGATCGGTCCGATTCGTTGAGCGAGTGCGCCACCCTTGGGGGCAAAAACAATCATTGGGATCGTGAACAAACTGAGCGTGACACCGATGAGCCACGTTGCCGCACCCTGGTCGCGGAGAAGGATCGACCAAAGCGCTTCAAACATTCCGATCGTGAGGTAAAACGCGATTGCTGCGAACAACGCTGACTGCATTGCCGGGAGTCGCAGTAGCGATGGGTGCTTGATCGTTGGTGTCTCGGATGCTGCAGCATCCGCTGCCGTGGTGACTCGTCCAACCAAGAAAATCGCGGCGACATAGGCAACGGTCAGAACGATGAACGGGGCACGGAGCCCGAAGAGTTGAGCAAGGCCTGCTGCAAGCGCCGGTCCGAGAACGAAACCGGCAACATCGAATGCAGTTTGTCGACCGAGATTTGCGCCTACCCGTTGAGGATCGCGGGCGATGATGATTCTGCGAATCGCGGGGCCGACCATTCCCGAGCCGAGGCCAAGCAGAAGCCGAGCGGCGATCCACTGCCAGAGCGGCGTGGCGAATGTCATCCAAAGCATTCCGAATGCTGCAGCTGCAATGCCCACCCGCATCATGACGACTGCGTACCCGCGGTCGGAAAAGCGAGCGAGAAAGAGCTGACTAAGCACGCCGGTGAAGAGGCCGGCGAATGCAATGAGGCCAACCTGACCATCGGTGAATCCGTATTTGTCACGGATATCAGCGAGGAGCGTGAACACGCTTCCGTAACCGAGAGACATGAGAGCGGTGAGGAGAAACAACAACACCATCGCTCGAGTGAGGGGGTGCGCAGGTTCGGTTGTCTCCGGCGTCGGTCTGCCGTCTTCCATATCGCTTCCCCCAAAGAGTTGACTCAACCTAGCCGTGGGTGGATTCGTGAGATAGCTCCTCGTGGTGGCTGTGGATTGGCCGGTACGCTCAGCAATTCAAGCCACTGGAGAGATCATGAGCGCAACAACGGAAACCCTACGAGTCGATATCTGGTCGGACGTTGTGTGCCCATGGTGCGCCATTGGTAAAGCCAACCTCGATGCAGCGCTCGTCGAGTTCGCTCATTCGGACAACGTTGAGATTGTTTGGCATAGCTACGAACTTGATCCCACGGCTCCAGCGGCTCGCCAAGGCGACTACGTCGGGATGCTGTCGAAGAAGTACGGCACCTCACCCGAAGCGGCTCAAGGAATGATCGATCGAATGACTGCAACCGGAGCGGAATGCGGCGTCGAGTTTCATTTCGATCGCGTGCAGCCGGGCAACACATTCGATGCGCACCGCGTGATTCATCTTGGTGCTGCGCGCGGAATTCAAACGCAGGTCAAAGAACGATTCTTGCGCGGGTATCTGTCTGAAGGCGAAGCGATTGGTCTCCCCGAAGTCGTTGAACGCTTGGCTGTCGATGCAGGGCTCGATGCCGACGAAGTTGCTGCGGTACTCACGACCGATGCATTTGCGGACGAGGTCCGAATCGATGAGGCAACCGCTGCGTCGATGCAGATCACGGGCGTGCCCTTCTTTGTGTTCGATCGTCGTCTAGCGGTTGCAGGAGCCCAACCACCGGAAGTGCTGCTTCAGGTGCTCGACCGAGTCTGGTCCGAACGCGAACCCGCCCTCGAGGTGCTCATCGGGGGCGAGGTCTGTGGTCCTGAAGGTTGCGACTGACGATCCCGTCAGTCGAGCGTGTCCTGCCTGAATCTCAGGCCGGACGCGTTTCTGGAAGACGAACCAACGGAATCGTTCGGTTGCACTTCTTTTGGTAATCGCGGTACCAAGCGCGGTCGTCGCACAGCAGTTCCCAGATGCGATCGTGTTCGGGGCCTTCGTCGAGGATGTCGGGCACTGACCAGAACTCACCGTCCTGGACTTTCACGTACACCTCGGGGTTTGCGTCGCGATCGCGCAGGTTGAGAAACCACGCGGGGTGCTTTTCGTGACCGGCGTAGGAAGCGACGACGATGCGAACGCCTTCGGGGTCGCGCCAGTAGGGAAGGGCGATCTTGTGTTCGTTGCCTGACTTGCGACCGATCGTGCGAAGCATGACATGGTGCATTCCAGCTTGCACCCAGACCTCGTCGATGTTCATGGTTTCCATGGCTTCGACGTGACTCTTGGTGATTCCAATGATCTCTTCGTGGCTGGGGGTCTCCCAGAGCATCTCAGCGTGCTGTTCGGTAGGCATCGTGGTCCTCCTCGATTTCGTTTCGGGTGATTGTGTCAGATGTTGAGGTCGCGCAGGTGCTCGATCAGAGCATCATCTCGCCGCCATTGACGTCGAGTTCCGCACCGGTGATCACGCTGGCGAGATCTGAGGCGAGGAACGCAACTGCGTTTGCGCAATCGGCGTCGTCAGGAATGATGCCAAGGGGAATGTCTTTCGTGATTTCGGCGATGACGGCATCGCGATCTTGGCCGGTGCTGACGGCGTAGTTGACATATCCCTCAACCGGAGGACCCCACATCCATCCCATGAACGTTGAATTCACACGGATGTGATGTGCACCGAGTTCCTTGGCCAGCATGCGGGCAGCAACGGTGAGGGCGCCCTTCGAGGTTGCATAACCAGACTGCGTCGCCAACGGCTTTTTTTGGATCATCGAGTTCACAAACACGATGGAACCGCCACCATTGGTTTTCATATGAGGGACGACTTGTTGGGTGAGTTGGAGCGTTCCAAACACCGTGATGTCGAAGGACTTCCGCCAGTCGTCGAAATTCGCATCTTCAAACATCTTGAACGGTGGCGGAACGTAAGCGCTGTTCACAAGGCAGTCGATACGGCCGAACTCGGCGATTGTTGCGTCGACCATGCGTTGGGTTTGTTCTGCATCCGAAATGTCGGTGGGGCAAACCAGTGCTCGACGCTCGGGCCATTGACGAGAGATCTCGTCGGCGACCTCTTGGAGCTTCGATTCGGTTCGAGCGACGAGGACGACGTCGGAACCTTCACGAGCGAAGGCGTAGGCCAGTTCCTGCCCGAGACCTGGTCCGATACCCGAAATGATTGAGACCTTGTTTTCCAGAATCATGATTCCCCCTTGCGGCAGCGCAACGCTGAGAGAAATTGCTACCACGGCACTGATGGCCTTGTTGACTCGCAAGCAGGAACTGCACTGCTTGTAGGGTCGGCACACAAACGCCGCCGGATGATGAGAGCGAGATATGACACGCACACTGGTGATTGGCGGAACAGGACCAACGGGCATCCACTTGGTTCGGGGGCTCATGGACCGAGGTCACGAGGTCGTCATCCTCCACCGGGGTACCCATGAACGGCTCGAAACGCCGGCCGATATTGAGCACATTCACGCCGATCCCTATGACATGGAGTCGTTAGCGGAAGCGATGGGGGATCGAACGTGGGATCTCACCGTGGTGATGTACGGACGGCTTCGTCGCATCGCAGAATTTATGGTGGGCCGCACTGAGCGCTTCGTTTCCGTCGGGGGTGTACCTGCGATTCGGGGTTGGATGAATCCTTGGTTGTTCACGCCGGAAGGTCTTCCGGTACCGGTGAGCGAATCAGCGCCGGTCGTCGCGAGCCCCGAAGAAGACGAAAAGGGATATCGCGTTGCACGGACCGAAGAGTTTGTTTTCGCGAATCAGCCGAATGCGGCGCACTTCCGGTATCCCTACGCGTACGGTCCGCTTCAGGTTGTGCCGCGCGAATGGAGCATTGTCCGACGCATTCTGGATGGACGTCGACAGATCGTTGTACCCGATGACGGTCTCACTCTGCATCATCACGGCTATACGGAGAACCTCGCGCATGCGGTGCTGTGTGGCGTCGATCATCCTGACGCTGCTGCGGGTTTGGCATTTAATTGCGGTGACGATGAAGTGCTCACGATCCGTCAGGTCATCGAAATCATCGCGACAGAACTTGGAGCAGAACTCGAGATCGTTTCAATGCCGTTCGAACTTGCGGTGCCAGCTCGGCCGTTGCTTGCCCAGCCCTCGCCGACTCATCGGGTGCTCGATACGTCGTTATTGCAGACACGACTTGGCTATCGCGACCTTGTACCAGCCCGACAAGCGGTGGCCCGAACGGCGCGCTGGCTCGTGGAAAACCCAATCGCTCCGGGCGCTCCCGAGGAATACGTGCTCACCGATCCGTTTGATTACGCCGCTGAAGACCAATTGATTTCTTCGTGGCATGACGCCATCGCCTCGATGCCTCCGGTGACCTTTGCAGTCACTCCCGGCGTGGGGCTCGCCTACAGCGGGCCTGGTGGACGGCCAAGAACCCAAGCAACCTTCGAGAACTAGCGGCCGTTCCGGCACGATCTGGTTTCTCGCTACTAGGGTCCCGGCCCATGACCTATCGAGTTGTGGTGTGGGGGACAGGGAACGTTGGGCGACCGGCGATACGAGCGATCGCGACGCATCGTGATCTGGAACTTGTCGGAGTAGTGGTGTCGAACCCAGCAAAGGTTGGGAAAGACGCGGGCGAACTCGCCGGCATTGCTCCGCTCGGAGTTCTTGCAACCGACGACATCGAGATCGCGTTTGCGTCCGATGTCGATTGCGTTGTCTACGCAGCGACGGCAGATACGCGTCCGATGGAGGCGTACATGGACCTCGAACGCTTGCTCCGTTCGGGTCGCAATGTCGTGTCGACGGCGTTCTATCCATTGCTACACCCCGCGAGCGCTCCGCCCGAGTTGATGGGAATGCTCACGCCGGCGATGGAAGCCGGGAATTCCTCAGTCTTTGTTTCCGGTATCGATCCCGGTTGGGCCCTTGACATCCTCCCTGGCCTCGTAAGTGGCGTTGGTGCAGGAATCACCGAGATCCGGATCCAGGAGATCTTTAATTACGCGCTGTATGACGCACCCGACATCGTGCGCAACGTGATTGGTCTCGGTGGACCGATGGACGTTCTCCCGCAAATGCTTGAAGAGATGTCGTTGATGATGGTGTGGGCGCCGATGGTGCGAGTGCTTGCTGACATTCTCGATCTGGGAATTGACGACATCACGACAACCGTTGAACGTCGACCTCTCGAGCGCACTATCGAGGTTGATGGAATGGGAACGTTCGAAAAAGGAACGCTTGGCGCGTTCCGATTCGAAGTCACGGGCTCAGTGCAGGGTCAACCGTTGTTAGTCGTCGAACACGTCACGCGAATTGACGACGACTGTGCGCCTGATTGGCAGCAACCCCTCAATCCCGGTGGCGAACACCGAGTGGTGATGAGCGGTCATCCCCACTTGGAGCTCACAATTCATGGGAATGAGCCCGGCGAACCGGGCGCTGCCGGCGGTGGAAATGCGAGCGCAGCGAATCGCTGTGTGAACGCGATTCCCGCAGTGTGTGCTGCGGCAGCTGGTCCACTGAGTCCTGTCGACCTGCCGCCGATCACCGGCGCAGCTCAGATTCGACTTCGCTAATTAGTGAGTGATTGCCACTCGGGTTAAGAGTGGAACCCACGAGTCGAGGCTGGGAACTTCGAGGTCAATGACTTTCCCATGATCGTCCCAACGGCGAAGCGATACCGCATCGGCATTTCCTACGCGTGCAAGAAACCTCGCGCTTTCGGCGGGGGTGAATGGACCGCCTTGTACTTCGAGACTTCGTTGTGAGCCTCGAGACAGTTGATCGAGATAGCCACTCTCGTTTGCGGCGAGGTAGCGCTTGGCGTCAACGTGCATCGCAATTGGTGCGGTAACCGATTGCGGGAAGTGGTGGCTCAGAAATTCTGATCCTGTGGTCTCGTGGCGGAGGTCAGTGCGGTGATCGGGCCCGTTGTTGCGTTCGATTTCAAAGAGATGACCGATGTCATGCAGGAGAGCGGCGGCAATCAATTCATCAGTCGATCCGTCACGACTCGCGAGTGCCGCGCATTGCAGTGCGTGCGCAAGCTGTGAGATGTCCTCGTCGTAGGTTTCGTTTCCCCATGCGTTGTACAGGGAAACAATTGCGTCAATCGACAGAGGCGGCATCAGAGCATTTGCCCTTCGAAGTCTCCGATGAGCGAAACCCGCGGACCATCGGCAGACGCGAATTCCTTTGCCTTCTGCTCGTAATACGCCTCGCGCAGATCGCCTTCACGCAATGCGTTGTAGGTCGGGTAGATCGCACGACGAGGTTCAGCGGACGTATTGGGGCCGCTTCGGTGTGGGGTCCGCGAGTGGAACCACAACGCTTGACCAGCCCAGATCGGAGCCGGCTTCCAGTCCAGTTGCTCGACGATGTCGGTGCGGATGCAGCCCTTGTCGTCCATCGGCAGGATCTCGTTGTGCATCGACGACACGATTTCAAGACAACCGTTCGATTCTCGTGAATCGTCAATGGCCAACATGCACGACACGTGCGATTCGATAAATCGATACGCCGGCGCATCTTGGTGAGGCGAATAGCCGGCACCGCCGGGAGCTTTGTAATTGATCTTCTCTTTGTAAAGGACGGCAGGTTCGTCAAGCAGGATCGATGCTGTGTCCGAGAGTTCGCTTCGTGTGAGAAGTTCTCGCAATTCGTCGTGATACGGAACGAAGTTTTCTGTGCGACAGAGTCGCGGACCGCTGGCCGTCGCTTCTCGGTAGTGGAGCCAAGGGCCGTCATCGGGCCAGGTCATGAGATCGTCGATCCACTCACGAAGCTCTGCGACTCCTTGGGGCTGCAAAGGCTCGGTGAGCACCCAGCCGAACTGCTGAAAGTGCTCAGCAGCATCGGGTCCCGGTTCGATGGTGTCAAAGAAGGGCTCGTCCACATCGCGATGCTAGGCCTGTGTCCTACGCTCCGTGGATGGCCGTTGCTCGTCCGAACATTCTTTTCATCACCCTCGATGAGTTCAGGGCCGAGTGCCTCTCGGCTGCTGGCCATCCAGTGGTGAAGACCCCAGCGCTCGATGCGCTCTGTGCCGAGTCGGTGCGGTTTGGGAAGCATTACGGACAAGCATCTCCATGCGCGCCTGGTCGAGCAGCGCTCTACACGGGCACGTATCAAATGAACAATCGAGTGGTCATGAACGGATCGCCACTCGATGCACGTTTCGACAACGTTGCTCTTGAGGCACGGCGCAATGGCTACAACCCGGTGATGTTCGGTTACACCGATCAAGCGATCGATCCCCGAACAGTTGAGCCTGACGATCCGCGTTTGTTGACCTACGAAGGTGTGCTTCCTGGATTTCGATGTGAACTCGATCTCACTCGCGGGCGTGAGGCATGGGCGGACTGGGTCCGTGCGCAGGGCTACGACATGCCGGTTGATCCCGAAGAAGGCCTAGCCACGGAATCGGAACGTCCTGCCCACGTTGGAATCAGTGCATTCCTCACTGACAAATTTCTTGAGTGGTTACCAGAGCAAGACGAGCCATGGTTTGCCCACCTGAGTCATCTTCGTCCGCATCCTCCCTTCGCCGCAGCGGGGGACTGGGCAACTGCGTACGAGCGCAGTTCGATTGATCTTCCGAACGCTCCGGGATCGGATCTCCACCCACTTCATGAGTTCCTTCTTTCGATCTCGTACTTCGCAGCCCCGGAAGATGAAGCGGCCCTGCGCGAGATGCGAGCCCAGTACTACGGGATGATTAGCGACGTTGACGAGCAACTTGGTCGAGTGTGGAAGGCGCTCCGTGAATCGGGACAGTGGGAAAACACCATCGTGATCGTGACCTCAGATCACGGCGAACAACTTGGCGACCACGGCATGGTGCAGAAGATGGGTTGGTTCGAGGAGAGTTTTCATATTCCGCTAATCGTTCGCGACCCGCGAATATCGCGAACGAATGGAACGGTTGTCGAAGCATTTACCGAAGCCGTCGACGTCTTTCCGACACTTTGTGACCTGATCAATGTTCCTATTCCTCGCCAATGCGACGGGCGGTCTCTACTTCCATTCCTCAATGGCGAAGAGCCTGAGGTATGGCGCGATGCCGCGTACTGGGAATTCGATTGGCGATTCTTTACTGCAGGACGCGACGGCGCGAAATGGCCCGAAGACCGTCGCAGTGTGGGTCACCAACTCACCGTTCGCCGCACAGACGACCTGGCCTATGTGCAGTTCGCCGATGGTGGCGCGCTGGTCTACGACCTCGCTGCCGATCCCACTTGGCGGACGATGCTGATTGATCCAGAACGAGCTTGGGTCGAGGCGCGAGCGATGTTGGCCTGGCGAGCGCAACATACGGATCGGACCCTCACGGGGACGTTTCTTCCCTAGTCGGGCACGATCAATCAGTTCGTTCTATGGTCGGCGTCATGATGCGCTTCAACCACATGGAACTGACCTTTGCCCCCGGAACTCTTACACCAGAGTTTCGCGATCAAGTCCGAGCGTTCTACGGAGAACTTTTCGGTTGGGACTGCAAAGACACTGAAATTCTTGGGCAGAGCGGACTGCTGATGATGCTCGATGAACGCGCAACGCAATTCATTCTCTTGGCAGAAAATCCGAATCCGATCTCGTCACCCGGTTACGACCACCTCGGATTGCTTCAGGACTCTCGCGAAGAAGTCGACGCACTCTGCGCCCGAATTGCAGAAATGCAAAAGACCGAACCTGCGATCAAGTTGAAGGTCTACGACGACCTTGTGAATCCCGCGAGCACGGTTCACGCGTTCTACGTAAAGCACCTTTTGCCGATTTGGTTCGATGTGCAATGCATCGAATACACCGCGCCGCCCGAACGTAATTGGCACTACGACTGATCAAGACCTCAGTCGAGGTAATGAACGCCAGTGAGTGCTTCTGAGCGATCCCAAAGTTGGGTTGCTACCTCAACGTTTCGGGCGCGCTTCGTTGGAGTCTCAAGTTTCGGTGAACCGAACATCAAAAAGCGCGGTCCGAAGAAGTCGCCGCCTTTGGCTGAAGGGTCGACGCACGCCCGCACAAACGGGAGCGCACCTTTTGCCGCTGATTGTCCGAATCCTCCGGTTGGTTTCAGGACCTTGTTGAAAAGCCCGGATCCCTCGACGCCGAGGTCGGTGCGACTGCCACCTGGGTGAGCGGTGAGGGCAATCGTCGATGCGCCGGCGAGTGAGAGGCGGCGTTGAAGATCGAGTGAGAACAACAGGTTGGCCAACTTGCTCTGGAAGTACGCGGGCCAACGTGAGTAGCGATGCTGTTCGTAATTGAGGTCGTCGAGATGCATCTTGCCGGGGCGATGTCCCATGCTCGAGTGGTTCACCACACGAGACCCCGGTGTCGCCAGCAGCAGTGGCAACACCAAGCCGGTCAGTGCGAAATGTCCGAGGTGGTTGACGCCGAACTGCGTTTCAAAACCGTCGACGGTCTTGGACTTGTCGACGGCCATGAGCCCGGCGTTGTTGCCGAGAATGTCGAGTCGGTCGACGGTGGACTGAAGTTGCTCCGAGAATGATTTCACCGATGAAAGATCGGCGAGATCGAGCGACATGGTTTCGACGGTTCCGCGAGGCGAGGTCATGCGGATCTTGTTTGCTGCCTCGGTGGCCTTGGCCTCATTGCGGCAGGCCATGATCACGCGAGCGCCCGCACCAGCGAGATCGGTTGCGATGTGGAAGCCGAGTCCGGCATTCGAACCGGTGATGACAGCAACCTTTCCAGTGAGGTCAGGAATGTCAGAAGTCGTCCAAGTCATGGTTTCGCCTTTAGGTGTGTCGATGCCGAGGGTGTGTCTCAGGCATCAAGGAATTGTTCGAGGATACGGGCGAGTTCAACGGGTTGGTCGCCCTGGATGCTGTGGCCGGCTCCCTCGACATGAACGATCAGTGCGTCGGAGCGGCGTTTGACGAGCTCGGCTTCATCGGCATCGTCAACGACTGACTGCGGGAGCATCCCTCGGGCCAGCATTACTGGCATCGCGCTGGCGCCGATGACATCCCAAAGCGAAGAGAAGTCGGGGTGTTCGCCACCGGTTTCCATCATCCGTCGATAGCGCCAGACCCACGAGCCATCCTCGAGTTGGAGCGCGTTATGGAGGATTCCCCGCCGCAGCGATGACTCGGTGCGAGTGGGGTTGAACTCGATCGTGCGGGCAAGCAGCTCGTCGAAGTTGGGAAAGGACTCGGGTCCGTTGATGAAATTGGCGATCTGCTGCGCCTTGGGCCCGTCGACGCCGGGAGTGACATCGACGAGCGCAAGGCGTCGAACGAGATCGGGTGCGTGGTCTGCAAGTGCGACCGACGTCATCCCGCCTAGTGACATACCCACGATGAGTTGCGCGTCGGGGGCGAGTTCTCGAATTACGACGGCAATGTCTTCGGCGTTAGCGAAGACATTGAGACTTCCGTTCTTTCCTCCGTCGGAATGGCCGTGGCCAGGCAGGTCGATAGCGACAAGTGGTCGGTTGAGGGCGAGGGCAACGGTGTCCCACGTATGAGCGTTCTGAGCTCCGCCGTGGAGGAACACGATCTCTGGAGATTCAGTTCCCCAGACCAGCGCGCTTAATGATCGGTCGTTATCGACGGACACTCCGACGCGTCGAACAGCTGGTGGCCCATTCCAAGCGATACCAACTTCGGCGGCGTTGTCCTCAAAGTAGGAGAACTCATCGTAAGGAACTCGTTCGATTGCAGACACGTGGGTTCCTTTACGCGGGACGACGACGGTTGGACGTGCGCAATGAAGGAGGATCGATTGACTTGTCTTCTTCGACCACGTCTTCGCCGGCAGCGACGACGCGATCAATGGCATCGAGGAGATCAGCGTCGAGTCGGAGTTCAGAGCACGTAATGAGGTCGTCGAGTTGTTCCATTGTTCTCGGACCAATGATGACGGACGTGACATTCGGATGTTCCATGGCCCAGGCCGTTGCGAGGTGGGCGAGTGGAAGACCGGCCTCATCGGCGAGTGACTGCAGCGCAACTGTTGCATTGAGGCGGGCGCGATTCTGCGGGCTATCGAGTTCCTGGCCCCATCGCTTACCCATCATGGCGAGACGAGAAGATTCCGGAACGTCACCGATTTCGCGGTAACGACCAGAAAGCCAGCTTCCGCCGAGCGGACTGTACGTGATGACGCCCATTCCGTAACGCGAACACGTCGGTAGAACGTGGCGTTCGATGCGGCGCTTAAGAATGGAGTACGACGCCTGTTCGCAGCGAAACTTCACGAAGCCCATCTTTTCGGCGGTCCATTGCGCTTCGACCATTCGCTCTGTGGGCCACGCAGAATGGCCTGCGTAAATGATCTTGCCGGCGGCAGTGAGATCGGTGAGGCCACCCATCGAGTCTTCAAGAGCAACGCTCTCGTCGAAACGATGCAACTGGAAGAGGTCGATGCGGTCGGTGTCGAGGCGGCGAAGGCTTCCTTCAATTGCTTGCGCCATCCAGCGGCGCGAGTTGCCTTTTTGATTCCGGTCCGAACCCATCGGGTGATACATCTTCGTGGCAATCACGAGTTCATCGCGACGGCCGGCAATTGCCTTGCCAACGATTTCTTCGCTCTCACCGCCGGAGTATGCGTCGGCAGTGTCGATGAAGTTGATGCCAGCATCGAGCGCTTTGTGGATGATGCGAATGCATTCGGCGTGGTCGGTGTTGCCCATTTGGCCGAACATCATTGCGCCCAGGCAATAACGGCTGACGGAAACGCCAGTCGTGCCGAGTGATGCGTACTTCATTGTTCCCCCTGAACGTAGTGATCACATCGAAGGTGAGGTGGTCACGAACCCCATGCTTGCCGAACTTGACCGTTCGGGTCACGTTCAACCGTGACATCCCTGCCGAGAATTGCCGTGTTTCGGTCTGTCAGGTCGTAGGAGGGCCAATCGCTCGCTCCAAGCGAGGGGACTCCATTGCGCGCGAAATCCGCCCATGCCTTCTGCATGAGAGAAGCCAGCGACATCGCCTTCTCTGAATCGGAAATGAAGGTGTCCCATTCGTCGATATCGATGTTGGTGAACGGAAACGGAATGTCGACGCCGTGAGCGGCTCCCATTTCCGTCGAACTCGCTTCCCAGTCAAAGCGATACATCCACGTCGGGGCATGTGACGAGCGGGCCTCGGCGATGCGGAGAGCGGGAAGCCACATAGCGATGTCGGTATTCGCGCGACGCCAAGCTTCGGGAGGTTCGGTCGCCCCGGTGGAGCGATACGCATCTACCAACGCGTCGACGTTTCCGCCGACGATTTCGAATCGGGTGCGCAGTTGTTCAGCCGTGAGTGATCCTGCCTCAGGATCAAACATTTTGAACAGATCCATCTCGTCACGGTTCGTGCCAATGATGACCGGCATTGGATTGAAGCCCGATGCTGATGCTTCAAGCCAGGTTTGAGGCAACACAACGCCGTCGACGACTGGATGAAAGGGCATCGTGCCGACGGTCCCGAAGAGTTCCATCGCTGCGTTCGCTTGGGCTTCAATGATCTGCGCACCCGGCATTGCGCGAAGTGCATCAACGTCGACGGTGTCGAGCCCCGCTGCGCGAGAAACCGCCTCGGCGACGAGTTGCGCTTTGTCGCGATCGAGCAAAAGGTCCGTTGCGCCGCTCTGAACGATTGCGCGCTGAAAGAGGCCAACAGCAGAAGGCATTGAGAGAAGCGAGAGAACACTTCCACCACCGGCCGATTCGCCAAAAATCGTCACATTGTCGGGGTCGCCTCCGAATGCGCTGATGTTGTCACGCACCCATTCGAGTGCAGCGACCTGATCAAGCAGTCCAACGTTTGGCGTGCAGGTTGGATCATCGATGACAAGAAAGCCGAGAGCACCAAGTCGGTAGTTGAGCGTGACGACAACGGTGTTTGTTGCCGCCGCCAAACGCGAACCGTCATAGACCGAGAGCGAACCCGCGCCTAACGAAAACGCTCCGCCATGAATCCACACGAGCACGGGTTGGGCGCCGTCGACTGATGGGGTCCAGACGTTGAGGTTCAAGCAATCATCAGATTGATCGGCGCTTCCCATCCCGGGAACGAGTCCATCAAGAGGGCCGCCGGTTGGTTGCCATGGAGCCGACCCGAATTCGGTGGCATCGCGGGTGCCGGACCATGCGCGAGCGGGGGACGGTGGAGCCCAGCGGAGGGTACCGACGGGGGCTTCGGCGAAGGGGATGCCGAGAAACGCAGTAGAGCCGGGGGCGGTGCGGCCCTGAAGACTGCCATTGGCAATGGAGATGGTTGTCATGGCGAAAGGCAACCACATCCGATGATCCCGTGCGTCGGTTTGGCATCTATCGTGGGCGTTTGTACGTCGACCGGGGGGTTGCACGATGACAATCGAAGCAAATGAGACAACATCTCGTGGTTCGGCGGTCGTTCCCGAAGGGATCGAGCTTTCGAAAGGCGGTGCCGATGCATGGTCGCCGTCGATTACGCCCCCGATCGGTGTCGAACTCTCCGATGAACAGAAGTTGGCCTGCTCATTCCGAATCCTTGCTCGTGAAGGATTCAGCGAAAACATCGCCGGTCACATCACGTGGGCGAACGAGGACAACACCTCGTTGATGGTGAACCCGTGGGGGCTGTGGTGGGAAGAAGTTGCTGCTTCCGACATCTGTCGTGTTGATCCTGACGGGCGCGTAATCGGCGGGAAGTGGGATGTCACACCAGCAGTGCAGATCCACACCGAACTTCACCGCCGTCGACCGGAAGCGCGTGTTGTCGTGCACAATCACCCCTACTACGTGGTGTTGCTCGCCGCGCTCGGGCTTGTCCCCGAGTTTTTGCATCAGCAGTCCTCGATGTTCGATGGTGAACTCGGCTTTGTCAGCGAATACTCCGGCGAAATCGATTCACCCGAACTCGGCGCTGATCTTGCGGAACGAATTGGCGACGCTTCTGTTGTGATCCTCGCCAATCACGGCGCGATTGTTACTGCGCCGACAATTGAAGAAGCGACCTATAAATCAGCCACGCTCGATCGTCAGTGCAAGTTGATGTACGACGTTCTCGTTGCTGATCGACCGGCAACGACCGTTCCGCCATTCGTGCGTCCCGCGATGAAGGCATCGCTCCTCGAGCGTGGCACCGAGGTCTATTGGGCCGGAGCGGTCCGTCGTCTTATCCGTGAAGAACCCGACGTCCTGGAGTGAACCGTGTCAATCAGTCTTGATGATCTCGCGTCCAATATGAACTTCACCACCGGCGGAAAATCAAAGGCCGGTGGGGCCACGTTTCTGCCTGAGCCGGAACGGCGCAAGCGCGACTACACACTGATTTCTGCCGACGACCACATCGTCGAGCCGCCTCACACGTTCGAAGGCCGCCTCCCCGCCAAGTTGGCTGATCGCGCGCCGAAGATCATCGAGAAAGAAGACCGATCCGAAACATGGGTGTATGACGGAATGGAGTTTCCGAACGTGGGCTTTAATGCTGTCGTCGGTCGCCCGGTTTCGGAGTACTCGTTTGAGCCTGCGCGTTTCGACGAAATGCGTCGCGGAGCGTGGGACATCAACGCCCGAATCGCCGACATGGACCTCAACGGTATTTATGCATCGGTGAACTTCCCGTCCTTTCTGCCGGGGTTCTGTGGTCAGCGTTTGCAGACGACCACGAACGATGTCGAACTCGCGCTGGCAACAACGCGCGCGTGGAACGACTGGCATCTTGAAGAGTGGGCCGGTACTCACCCGGGACGCATCATTCCTTGCCAAATCCCGTGGCTCCTTGACCCCGTACTCGGTGCAGAAGAAATCCGTCGCAATGCCGAACGCGGTTTCAAAGCGGTGACGTTCACTGAAGCTCCGCACATGTTGGGTCTTCCCTCGCTTCACACGGGCTACTGGGACCCAATGATGCAGGCGTGTGCTGAAACCGGAACCGTCGTGAACCTGCACATCGGTTCCTCTGGCACGTCACCAGCGACAGCGCCCGATGCGCCGCCCGACACTGTCGGTGTGTTGTTCTTCGGTTACGCGATGTTCGCTGCGGTCGATTGGTTGTATTCGATGCTGCCTGTTCGATTCCCCGACTTGAAGTTGTGTATGTCTGAAGGTGGCATCGGTTGGGTGGCCGGCCTTATGGATCGTCTCGATCACATGCTCAGCTATCACGACATGTACGGAACGTGGACGGGTACCGACCTGACTCCGGCGGAAGTGCTCAAGCGCAACTTCTGGTTCTGCGCTGTCGAGGATCCCTCGGCGTTCGTGCAGCGCGGTCGCATCGGGATTGAGAACATCCTCCTTGAGAGCGATTACCCACATTGCGATTCGACATGGCCAAATACGCAGCGCGTGACCAAGCACGAAATTGGGAATCTTCCTGCCGAAGACATCGCTCGGATTACGTGGAAGAACGCATCAGAGCTCTATAACTTCCCGGTTCCCCAGTCAGTTATTGACGATCCTGAGTCGTACTGAGCGCTGAAGGCGCCACCGGTTCGGTGGCCCTACGATCCTCCCATGGCGATTCAGGGAAACCGCATCTACCACTGCAATTCGAACTGCTCTGATCTCGACGTCGCTGTCGCGTTTTACGAAGCGCTTGGTTTGCGTCGGGTGCTTCGCACGGTGCCCAGTAAGAATCAGTCGGGCTCCGCATTCGGTTTGGACGAGGTTGCGTGGGATGCGTGGATCTTGCATTCCGACGATGGCCTCGATGGGTTGTCACTCGATCTCCTCGAGTGGAAAACGCCGCTCCCGACCGGAACGGCACCTGGTCTCGATGGCGAGCCCGGATACAACCGGTTGATGATCACAACGCCCGATCTCGATGCAACCGTCGAGCGGGCGGTGGCCGCCGGTGGAACCTTGGTCGGTGGTCCTATTGAGGTTGAGGCAGGTCCCGAACGGCCACGCCTCGCAATGGTGCTTGATCCAGATGGTGTTCCGGTGCAACTCCTGCAATCGGACAAGACCTCAATTGCTCAAGTTGTTGTGAATTGTGCCGACATCGAAGAATCGATTGCCTATTACCGCGACGTTATGGGCCTGAAGCCGATTTTCGAACCGACGGAAATGGAATGGACAAAAGAGCTTTTCGGAGGCGAAACCGATAAACGAGTTCGCGGAGCAATTCTTTCCGACGCCGGTTCGGTCTTCACCGTTGCGCTTATTCAATGGCTTGATCCTGCGCCCAAGACAGCAGCGCGTGTTCGCGGAGCAAATGAACTCGGAATCTTCAGAATGGCGTGGTCCACCACCGATTGCGCTGCCGATGAAGCCGTGGTGCGCGCTGCTGGCTCCAACCCGTTTGTGCCGACCGAAGAACTTTCTGTTGGCGATGATCTACCGCTACTACTTGTCCTGTTCTGGCCCGGACCGAATGGTGAATGTCTCGAACTTATTGAGACCACTGATCGTTCTGGCGCTCTTTGATAGCTCGTCCCCACTAAAGGAACACTCATGAAACTCGAAGACATTGATCTCTCCGACATTGAGTTCTGGGCCAAGCCCTGGGCTGAGCGCGATGCAGCGTTCGCCACATTGCGTCGGGAGAACCCAATTGCGTATTTCCCCGAACCAATTGTTGAACCGTTTCCCGAAGGCCCGGGCTACTTCGCGATCACGAAGATGCATGATGTGCTCGAGATCAGCCGTCATCCCGAGGTCTTTTGTTCTGGTCAAGGAGCGGTGTCGATCCTCGACATGCCCGCAGACATGAATGAGTTTTATGGCTCGCTGATCTCGATGGACGATCCGCGCCATGCCCGTTTGCGCAAGATCGTGTCGGGCACGTTTACGCCAAAAATGTTGAATAACGTTCTTGAGGACGTTGAAAAAACCGCCAAGAAGGTTGTTGACGGGATCGTCGAGAAGGGCGAGATCGATTTCGTTACCGACGTGTCCATGCCGTTCCCTCTACTTGTCATTCTCGACATGATGGGTATTCCGCATAGCGAATACGACATGGTGTTGGCGCAATCAAACATCATCCTGTCGGGCGGCGATCCGGACTTCATTCCCGAGGGCACCGATCCCATCACTGCATTCCTCGGGGCTGGCGCGATGCTGGCTGGTCTGCTCACCGACTTGGCCGTTCTTCGCCGGGCAAATCCGACTGACGATTTGTTGTCGGCACTCGTCAATACCGAAGTTGAAGGCGAACAACTTTCGGGCGATGAACTCGCTTCGTTCTTCATTCTTCTCTCGGTAGCCGGTCACGAAACCACTCGTACGGCGCTAAGCCATGGCATCACCCACTTGTCGCAGAACCCCGATCAGCGAGCACGGTTCCTCGCAGACATCAATGGCGTCATGCCGACCACTGTCGAAGAAATTGTTCGCTACGCGTCGCCAGTGGTTTGGATGCGACGCACGCTCACGCAGGACTACGTGCTTTCGGGACACGAGTTCCACGAGGGCGACAAGATCATCATGTATTACGGATCCGCGAATCGCGACGAAGCGATTTTCGCTGATCCCGACACGTTCAACGTTCTTCGCGATCCAAATCCCCACGTGGGCTTTGGTGGACCCGGCCCACACTTCTGTCTGGGCGCGCACCTTGCCCGCCGTGAGATCACACTCATGTTCCGCGAGCTCTACACAAGACTTCCGGATCTTGAACTTGCAGGCCCGCCCGTGCAGCTTCGTTCCAATTTCATCAATGGGGTGAAGAGCCTTCCTGTGTCGTTTACGCCGGGCGGAATTCGTTGATGGCTGATCCGCGCATACGTGAGGCTCCCGAGGTTCTTGCTGCGCTTGCGGTCGCGTGCGAGTCCGTCCGCGCAGCCTGTAACGGAACACTTTTGGAACTCGCCCGTCGCCGGGTAGCGATGTTGTTGAACAACGACGCAGAGCTTGCAGCCAGGCCATGGGGAGAGATTTCCGAGACGCAGACTGCGGAACTGAGCTCCTGGCCAAATTCCAACGCGTTTGATGAACGGCAGAAGGCAGCGCTCGCACTCACCGAACAGTTCGTCATCGATGTCACCGGAGTTCTTGCCGGACCACTGGCAGACTCAGCCGGTGCTCTCGGCGCTGAGATCGGGCCTTTCGTGCAGGCGCTCTATTTGCTTGATGTTGGTCAACGCGTCGATGTTGTTCTCGGAACACTTCTCGGAGAAACACTCGCCACCGAATCATGGGCATGGGGTGCAACCGTCGAAATTCCTGCCGACCCAATGGTTGCCATCATGGCGATGCTGGCCGCCGTCGGCCGACTTCAGGCCGTTGACCCTGTCATCAAGGAGCTCGTTCGGCTTCGCGGTGCCCGTTTGCATGAATGTCGTCGTTGCCAGTCGGTTCGGAGCGTTGCTGCGCTGAACGCGGGAGCGAACAACGAACTGTTGAGCGCTGACGATCCCGCCTCGGTGGGCGAACTGTCGGCGGGAACGCGTGCAGCGCTTGACCTTGTCGACGCGATGTTCGTCGGACCACCGGCGATTAACCAGGAACTCTTTGATCAGCTGGCGCAGTCCTACGACAGCCAGGAACTCGTCGAGATCGTGTCGTATCTCCTGCGCAACGCGTGCAACAAGATCCCCGTTGCGTTTGGGGTCGACGACGCGATCGTTGACGAAGGCTTCGAGTATCAGATCATCGATGCATCGGGTGAAACGGTCACCGTTGATGCGTCAGCGCTGACGATCTAAGACCTGCCTCGCTCAGGCAGCGGCTGATTCGGAAACCGGCTGGGTTGTTTCTCGTTGTGCCGCTTCGCGGTAGGTATACCAGCGACCCTCATCGAAGTCGTAGAGGCGACACTTGCGAGTGTTGCGAACAAAGTCCATGAATCGAAGGGGTTCGTCATGCACGGTGTCCGGGAATGCTTCTTGGATTGCCGCTGTGGCCATCTCGAGGTTGTACATCGGGATGCGCATATCGACGTGGTGGGGCACGTGCACCATGATCCAGTGAAAGAAGAAGTTGAGTCCGAAGCGGGCTCGAAGCACCGTCGTGCCTTCCATCTGTCCGTGCCACTTTGTCCACTCACGACGCTTCCACCAACGGATGT
>CALBSE010000072.1 GCA_937927725.1 uncultured Actinomycetes bacterium | reverse complement strand
CCGTAACCCCACAGGACCTCGTTCGCTGGAGTGAAGCGCTGGCAGGTATTGCCCGAACCGGTTTGGGATTCACACAAAGCCTGTACGAACAGGAACGGTTCGAAGAGGTGCTCGCCGTCGCTGCAGACATGCGCGTTGCGGCCGGAAGTTCGTACGACCCTGATGACCTCGTTCACGAATGGATGAAATCTGTCGGCGTGGGCGTGCCCGGCTACCAAACGCCGAAGGTTGCTGTTGGCGCAATTGTGCAGAACGAAAACGATGAGATCCTTCTTGTGCAACGTTCGGATTCCGGCGTGTGGTTGTACCCAACTGGTTGGGCCGACATCGGGTATTCGCCCGCCGAAGTTGCAGTCAAAGAAGTCAGTGAAGAAACAGGTATCGATTGCGAAGTTGTGCAGTTGCTCGCGGTCTACGACGGCCTGCAACGACGCTTCACGAGCGTTCCGCTGTACTCGCTTGTGTTTCATTGCCGAGCAACCGGTGGTTCGCTGAAGGCACATCCACTTGAAACGCAGGATGTTGGTTTCTTCCCGCTCGACGCGTTGCCGGATATGGCTGTGGGCCACGATCTTTGGGGACCGCTTGCTGCACACGCGTTCAGCGGCGCGCCGGTTGATGTGCACTTCGACCATCCCCGCGCGCCTGTGTGGCAGGGCGATCACCTCGTTGTTGACCTCACCGAAGAGGACTAGCGCTTAGTCCTGATCGCGAAGGAATCGTTCGACTTCGTCGACAAGACTTTCGCCATCGGTGAAGGCGTCGGGCTCTTCGTCGTAACGCTGTTCAAGATGCGCAACATATTGCGTGGTTTCATCGTCTTCGGCCACAAGCGATGACACCTGGTGTTCGTAGGCATCGGTTGCGAACTTCAGTTCGGTTGTATCGATGGTGACATCGAGCAGCCGTGCGGCGCGATCGATGAGCGCAAGCGCCGCCTTTGGCGACGGCGAGGAGGGTACGTAGGTAGGAACAGCTGCCCATAACGCAGCCGAACGAATGCCAGCCTCGCTGCACGCGTTGTGGAGGACGCCCGTGATGCCGGTCGGTCCTTCGTATCGCGATGGAAGGAGATCGAGCGCTTCTGTGCTGGCCTCGTCGTAGGTCGCGCCGAACACGGACACCGGTCGAGAATGCGGCACTTCAGCAAGAAGCGCGCCAAGAGTGACCACCATGCGCGCGTTTGTTGCTACTGCAACACCAATGACGTGTTCGCAGAACGTGCGCCACTTGAGCTGCGGCTCGATGCCTGAGAGCAAAATGACATCGACGTTATGAGGAGATGCATGCGCCGATCGGAATTCGTTCTTTGGCCATTCGATGCGGCGAATGCCATCGAAATCGACACGAACCTCGGGACGGGTGACGGTGAAGTCGTAGAACACTTCGGGGTCGATGTCGGCGAACGTCGTTGCCCCCCACTGTTCGGCCAAGTAATCAATGGCCGTTGTCGCAGAGTCGCCAGCGTCATTCCAGCCGCCGAAGGCAACGAGGAGAACGGGGCCGTCGACATCGGCAGGCTGCGTCCAGCGCAGATGGGGGAGCGAGTGGCCTGAGGTCTCCGGCATTCGGGGAAGGGTACCGGTGTCTACGCTGGACCGATGGCGAACGTGCAGATCATTGAGGCC
>CALBSE010000071.1 GCA_937927725.1 uncultured Actinomycetes bacterium | reverse complement strand
GATGTGCGGTCTTGCAGCCAGTCATTGGCGATCGGAACAATCGCTGCGGCCCAGCGTTGCCAGGCTTTGTAATGGTTCATCGCGAGGTCTCGAACCGAATCGGGTATGGAACCATCCGCGTACGTTCGAGCCGCGTAGTCATCTTCTATTTGCTGAAGGTCATGTTGAAACTGAGCGACTTCGGTGTCGATATCGGAAAGCCATTGATCGGTGAGCGCCTTTCGCTCCTCATCGGTCGCCGCCGTCCAGGCATCGCGGTAGTGGCTGTAGCTGTCCCAAAACGTTTCGATGAAAACGAGATTGGTGAGTTCCGAGTTAAGTAAATCTTCGACCGCCATTTGGTACTTGGGATCGTTCGAATTCGCGGTCGTTGATTTGTCGGAGGAAATCGCAATGCCGATCACGACCAGAAGCGCACCGACGACGAGTAGCGCCAGGCCAGAGATGATGAGCGGACGTCTCCGCGAACGCGAAGGCCGGGGGATGGGAGCAAGCGGCCCTGACAGACTTTGTGCACTCGGATCGAACGGGTACGGAGGGTGATCAGGGGCGGGCGTTGGTGGGCGCGACGGGGTTTCGTCGGTCAGGCCGGGAGGTGACGGATACCAACGGCCATCGCCGGCTTGCCACCATCCGGGGCTGTGGGGAACATCGCTCATGCCGGCCTAACGATAGGGGCCGATTCCGTTGGATGACCGGCGGGGCCGCTCCTTTTCTGCACCGAGTGCCTGCCTAGTCTGATGCGGTATCCGTGAAAAGGAGATGCGCATGACTCGTCGAAGCGAGGCCACACTCGGTGCCCCAATCTGGATCGAACTCTCAACGAGTGATCTCGAAGCGAGCCACGCCTTCTACACCGCTCTTTTGGGCTGGGAGACCGAACCATCACCGGCGGAGAATCACGGCTACACAAACTTTCTCCATGACGGCGGTCGCATTGCCGGTTCGATGATCAAACCTGCCGAACAGCCTGGCCCCGATTCCTGGTTCGTCTACCTCGCTTCGGCCGATTGCGCAGCAACCGTTGCCGCCGCCGAAATATCCGGCGCGCAGGTGTTGGTTCCCGCTATGGATGTCATGGACCTCGGGAAGATGGCGTTTCTCGTCGCACCCGATCAAAGCATCGTCGGTGTGTGGCAGCCAGAATTGCATCGCGGGTTTAGCCATATCGATGAACCGGGTGCACCGGGCTGGTTTGAACTCCACACGTTTGCCTACGACGAGGCACTGGAGTTTTACCGCAACGTTTTTGGCTGGACGACCGACGTGATGATGGACACTCCAGACTTTCGCTATTCACGAATGATCGACGGCGACTCGCTGCTGGCCGGCGTGATCGATGCGACGCCGCATATGTCTCCCGAGTTCCCATCGCATTGGGAGATTTATTTCGAGGTCACTGACATCGATGCTGCCAGCACCAAGGTTGTTGAGCTCGGTGGACAGGCGCTCACACCGCCGCACGATTCGCCGTTTGGCCGACTTGGATTGTTCGCCGATTGCACCGGCGCGCTGTTCAAACTGATGCAGCGGTAACGACAGGGGCCGGAGTGACAACCGGGCCGCACCTTCCCTACAGCGGAGCCGCAACAACAGGTTCCTAGGTTGACTCCACAACACAGCACGCCTTTGCGCTGCTGTTGTCAACGGAGGAAACCATGCGGACCAAACGGCGTTTAGGAATTGGAATAGCGGTAGCGACAGCAGTGGCGCTTGCCGCGCTCTCGGTGGCGATGGTGGTTCCAATCGTTGAACAGGCTGGTGCGCAGGTAGCACCGCCTTTACAACTGAACGCGGAACCGACGTCAAACACTTCGCTGTCGTTTGATGTCACGGTTCCAACGACGCCGTGTGTCACGGAAACCGCTGTGACCGTGACCGGCAATGGCATTGCTGCGACACCGCTTTCTGTGACTGTGGTCGACCCGAACACCGTGACGGTGGTTCTGCCACCGACCACTGCAAACCCGCTCGAGTTCACCCTTACGTGTTTGGATGTGCAGGTGCAGCCGGTAACGGCACAAACCAGCCTCCAGTTCTTCGCAATCCCGGTGACAAAGACGGTGGAAGGCGATGTTCCTGCAGATGCAACGTTCACGGTGAATGTCGCTTGCATGGCTTCGACCGGCCCAGTGGGCGTGGGCTCTCAAACATTCGCTCCAGCAGCGGTTGCGGTGGATCCCTTTTCGATTGACTTGGCATTCAGCGCAGACGGAGGCACCTCCTACGTCTTCGGCTATCGAGCATCAGACTGCACCATCACCGAGCCAGGAAATGGCGGGGCAACGACAACCGCCATCACTCCACCGACCGTGAACACCGACACTCCTGGTACGTATCCGGTTTCGGTCGTGAACACCTTTGTTGCGGTACCAACCTTCACCGGCTGAGTACGAACCACTCAGACGTTGTCGCCGTGAAGATCAGGCATCACCAGTAATTCGGGGTCAGCGAGGAGAAACTCCTCGTCCGGCCTCGTGTTATGTCGGGGCAGAAGCAGTACAAGTGCTGCTTGGATTGCCGCCAGCCCAATGGAAATCCACATCACCGCGTTGATGCCATCGATGTACGCGCTGAGTTCTTCGGATCCGCCGATGCGGCCCCAATAGGCGACGCCGATTACTGCGATGCCAATCGCACCGGCGAGTTGTAGGCCTGTGGCCTGTACGCCCGAAGCCGCGCCGGCGTATTGGTGGGGGACCTCGGAGAGAACGAACGCAATCGTGACGGCAATGGAGATGCCAAGAGCGAATCCCAGTAACGCGACCGCGGGAACGAGATGAACAGCTTTGAACTCCCCCGCCCCAACACGGTCGGCGAAAAGCACGGCCATTGCTGCAAGTGCGTTGAGTGCTGCGCCAATGGCGACAGCACCGCGTCCATAACGACGAAGCAGTGGTGCGGCCGCGAGCGAACCAAACATGTTGGCGAATGGCATCGGGCAGGTGAGAATTGCTGCTTGCAATGGGTTGCGATCGAAGCCGAGCTGAATCGTCAGGATGAGATAGATCGGGCCTGCAGCCGAAAGCAGACCAACAAGCAACGTGATGATGTTGCCAATGCGGAAACTCCGAATGGCGAACAGGATCGGATTGACGAGTGGGTCGCCGCCATTGCGAACAAGTTTTTGTTCATAGCGAATGAACGCAAAGAACAGCGGCAACGAACACACCAACATGAGCAAGATCCACACCGGCCAACCGGCATTTCGACCCTGGATGAGCGGGAACATCAAGAAGAACGCAACGACGGCGAGAACAGCAGCACCGGTGATGTCGAGACGGCCGGCTGTTCCTGGTTGTGTCGCTGGCAAGACCTTGGCGGCGATGAGCCACACCACAAGGCCGATCGGAATGAACGGCAGGTAGGCCCAGCGCCAACCAGCGCCGAACAAATTCGCGGTGGTGAGTGCACCGGCGCTGAGCTGACCGATCATGAATCCGCCACCAGCGAACATCAGGAAAATTGAAAATGCGCGTGTTCGGTTATGCCCAACAAACGTTCGTTGAATCATTGCGGAAAGTTGTGGGGCAGTAACACCGCCGGCGATTCCTTGAAGGGCGCGAGCAAGGAGCAGGAAATAGATGTTCGGCGACGCTGCGCTGAGGGCCCACGACGCAAGGAGCGCTCCGAAGCCAATCATGAGCAAGCGTCGGGTGCCGAAAAGATCGCCGAGTCGCCCGGACAGAACGAGAACTAACGAGAACGTAAGGGCGAAGAGCGAGGCGTACCACTGCAACTCGCTATTCGTCGCGCCCAGACCATCGCGAATTCCGGGCAAGGCCATGGTGGTGGAGCCGTTCACCAACACGAGTACGAACTGCAGCGCGATAACAACTGCGAAGACGCTGTTTCGCAGTGATGTGTTTGCCGTGACGTCGGGAGCGTCAGTTGCCATCGAGATCAATTGCCGCGGCAACGAATTGAGCGTTGTAGAGGTTGTAATACGCCCCACCTGCGGCCAGAAGTTCCTCGTGATTGCCCTGTTCAACGATGGAACCGTTTTCCATCACCAAGATGATGTCGGCATCGCGAATGGTGGAGAGGCGATGAGCGATGACAAAACTGGTGCGGTTCGAACGCAACGCTGCCATTGCGTGCTGGATGAGTACCTCGGTGCGTGTATCGACCGAACTCGTCGCTTCGTCAAGGATGAGGATCGTTGGCTCAGCAAGGAATGCACGAGCAATGGTGAGCAATTGCTTCTCGCCAGCACTGAGATTGCTGGCTTCGTCATCGAGGATGGTGTTATAGCCATCGGGCATGGATCGGACGAAGTGATCAACGTGCGTGGCCTTCGCCGCTTCGATGATTTCTTCTTCGGTTGCATCGAGACGGCCGTAGGCGATGTTGTCCCGAATCGTGCCGCCAAAGAGCCACGTGTCCTGGAGGACCATGCCCATGCTGGAGCGAAGGTCGTCGCGTCGCATTTTGGAAATGTCGACGCCGTCTAGCGTGATCGCACCGTCGTTGAGTTCATAGAACCGCATGAGCAGATTGACGAGAGTGGTCTTTCCGGCACCGGTGGGACCAACGATGGCTATGGTTTGTCCAGGTTCGGCAACGAGTGAGAGACCGGTGATGAGCGGTTTCTCCGATGAATACGAGAAGGTGACGTCTTCGAATGCAACGCGACCCTTGGGTTCATCAACCGTCTGAGCATCGTTGGGGTCCGGTGATTGGTTATCGACATCAAGAAATTCAAAGACTCGTTCGGCTGACGCAATGCCTGACTGCAACATGTTGGCCATGGATGCGAGCTGGTTGATTGGTTGGGTGAACTGACGCGAGTACTGAATAAAGGCCTGAATATCGCCGATGCTCAAGTTGCCGGAAGCAACTCGTAAGCCACCAATCACGGCGATCGCCACGTAGTTGAGGTTGCTCACCAGCATCATCGCGGGCTGGATGATTCCGGAAATGAATTGGGCGCCAAACGACGCCTCGAAAAGCGACTGATTCGTTGCTTCGAAACGATCCTCGGTCTCTTGTTGCTGACCGAAGACCTTGACGAGAGCGTGGCCCGCAAACGTCTCTTCCACGATGGCGTTGAGCGAACCGGTATGGCCCCACTGTGCAATAAAGCGCTTCTTTGACTTTCCGGCAATGAACTTCACCGTGAACAACGTGATCGGCACCGTCGTCACTGCAATGAGTGAGAGAAGAGGGGAAATCGTCAGCATCATGATGAGAACGCCGACGACCGTGAGGATCGAAATCGTCGACATGCTCATGGTTTGCGCAAGATTTTGCGCAACGTTGTCAATGTCATTGGTGACACGGCTGAGCAGATCACCACGCGGGGTCTTATCGACATACCCAAGCGGAAGTGAGTTGATTTTGTCCTCGACCGCCGAACGAAGGCGACTCATGGTGCGGTGAATCACGCCAGCAAGGAGAAAGCCTTGGGAGTAAGCGAGTGCGGCAGAACCGAGATAGAGCGCACCGACAGTGAGAATCGTGCGATGCAGCGCTGCGAAATCAATTCCGTTGGGCGAGCGCACGCCTTTGATGATCAGGTTGGTTGCATTGCCAAGAATTTTGGGGCCCACCACAGACATCACAACGCTGAAGATCGAGGCAATCACCACCAAGATCAGGCGTGTGCGTTCGGGGCGCATCCAAGAAAGGAGGCGTAGCGAAGAATTACGGAAGTCCTTTGACTTTTCTACCGGCATGGTCGCGCCCATCATGCGCGGACCGACAGTCATCTGCGGCTTTGGTGGAGCGACCACCTTCTCTTCTGAGGATTCGCTCATGCTGCTTCCTCGGCGGTCATCTGCGATTCCACGATTTCGGCGTAGGTCGGGCAGTTCTGCAGAAGATCGTGATGCGTTCCTAGACCGACACACTTGCCTTTATCGAGCACAAGTATCTGATCGGCGTGCTTAATCGTCGACACGCGCTGCGCAACGATGATCAGTGCAGCGTCGGTTGTGACGGGAATCAATGCGGTTCGCAATCGAGCATCGGTCGCAAGGTCAAGCGCCGAGAACGAATCGTCAAACACGTAAATGCCGGGTTTGCGAACGAGTGCTCGTGCAATCGCGAGTCGCTGGCGCTGACCGCCAGAAACATTTGTGCCGCCCTGAGAAATAGGTGAGTCGAGTTTGTCCGGCATCGCATTCACAAAGTCAGCGGCCTGAGCAATCTCTAGCGCCTTCCAAAGGTCGTCTTCTGAGGCGTCTTTGTTTGCGAACAACAAGTTCGATCGAACGGTTCCTGAGAACAAGTAGGGCCGTTGAGGAACCACAGAAACTCGCTTCCACAACGTTTCTGGTTCGAGATCACGAACATTGATGTCGTCGACGAGGATCTCTCCATTGGTGCTGTCGATGAGTCGGGCGATCAGGTTGACCAATGTGGTCTTGCCTGAACCGGTGGAACCGATGATCGCCGTGGTTTGTCCTGGTCGCGTGGTGAACGAAATATCGGAAAGGACAGGAATCTCGGCGCCGGGATAACAGAAACCAACGTTGCGGAACTCGAGCGTTCCTCGCCCAGAAAGCTCGGTGATCGGTGTAGGAGAGGTAACGATTGAGGACTCTGTATCAAGAACTTCGTTGATTCGTTCGGCGCAGACCGCAGCACGCGGCCACATCACTGCAACGAAGGTGGCCATCATGACGGCCATCAAGATCTGCACGAGATAGGTCAGGAATGCGACCAGGGCACCGACCTGCATATGGCCTGATTGAATGCGCCCGGCCGCGACCCACACTGCAGCTGCACTTGAAACGTTCATAACCAACATCACGGTCGGGAACATCGAGGACATGTAGCGGCTCGTGAGAATCGACGTTCGAGTGAGACGTTGATTGGCGTCGCCGAAGCGTTCAGTTTCGAGCGGTTCGCGCACGAATGCACGCACGACGCGCATGCCGACAATTTGTTCGCGTAGCACCCGGCTCACTCGGTCGATGCGCTCCTGCATGTTGCGGTACTGCGGGATGACGCGAATAACGATTGTGCCGACCGATAACAAAAGAACGGGAATGCCGGCGACAAGAATGAGCGAAAGCGGTCCGTCTTCGCGAACGGCAAGGAAAATGCCAACGACGACGGTGATCGGTGCACCAATAAACGACGTGCACAACATCACCACGAGGGTCTGCACCTGTTGAACATCGTTAGTGATGCGAGTGATGAGTGAGGGTGCGCCGAAACTGTCGACTTCACGGGTCGAGAACCCGGTGACGGTGTGGAAGAGGCGGTCGCGAATATCGCGCCCGAAGCCCATTCCCGCTCGTGAACCAAACCAGGTGGAACTAATTCCGAAAACGGCCTGGATGAGCGAGAGCATCAACATGACCGCGCCGATTTTCAAGATGTAGTGCGTGTTGCCTTTGAGGATGCCGTTGTCGATGAGCATGGCGTTGAGGGTGGGCAACGTCATCGTCGCGGTAACGGCCACGATCTGGAAGGCGAGCACCGCCCACAGCAACTTTTTGTACGGCAGCAGATAACTGCGCATGAGCCGGTTCACTCGACACCCCCGAGTGATGATGATACGGGCGGAGCTTGCTTCCGGCCTATTCGAAGGAATTGGGAATCCCCAGCGGATTTCAAGGCGTTCCTTACTCGGTTCTTACTGAATCCACGCTCCACTCTCACGTGCCCCGACCAAGGTCGGGAGGCTCGTATCGGAAGTGACAGGGAGAGAAATGACAACTGCACACCCCGGAGGGGCAGCGCCGACCCAATGGTGGCGTCGACTCCTCCACCCCTTTGTGGTCATGCCGGTGGTCGCCCTTCTCGCTGTTGGTATCTGGTGGTTCGGATTTCACTCTTCGGGAACGAAGAGTTCTGCGGCTGGGTCAATCGTGGCTCCTCAGTTAGTCGCGGTGACCTCAGGAACTCTGAATGCAACGGTTTCGGCCCAAGGAACAATTGCTGCTCTTGCGACAGACGCGTTGAGCTTTTCGTCCTCGGGAAAAGTCACCGCAGTCAACGTCAAAGCCGGTGACTCCGTGACGGCCGGGGAGGTTCTCGCAACGCTTGATTCGGCGAGCCTTCAAGCCTCCGTTAGTTCCGCGCAGGCCTCGCTGGCTCAAGCGCAGGCCAAGTATTCCGATGACTCGGACGCAGGCGCGTCAAGTCAGCAGCTCGCTGCCGATGCCGCAACTGTGACGACCGCGTCCGATGCTCTCACGAATGCTCATACGGCTTTGACCGGAGCGTCCCTGATCGCTGACTTCGACGGTGTCGTCGCTTCAGTGAACATCACGGTTGGACAGCAACTGGGTTCGAGTGGCGCTGGGGCAACCTCGGTGAGTGGATCGGGAAGCGGCACAGGCAATAGTTCTGCGAATGTGGGAACCGGAACAGCAACAAACAATCAGAACCGCGCCGGTGCGTCCGCCTCTGCGAGTTCAAGTACGAGTTCTTCGTCGAGCAGCGGACAAATCAACATCACGACATCTGGTGTGTACAAGGTTGACCTTGCGGTAAGTAGTGCGGATATTTCGAAGATCGCGATTGGGCAAACGGCCACATTGACGGTGACGACGTCATCGAACTCGAGTGGATTTGGTGGGCGTAATCAGGCGACGACGAATACCACTCGTGCGTCAGCGACGAGCGGAACCACAAGTGCAGCGACTGCGCAAGGTGCCGTGACATCGGTGGGCGCCGTCGCCAGCGCGTCGAGTGGAGTTGCGACGTTCCCAGTGACCGTGGCGTTTAAGGCCGACCCAACGCAGTTCTTTGTTGGCGGATCAGTCATTGCCGACATTGTGACGAGTACGACGGGGACAGTGGTCATGGTTCCGGTTCGTGCAGTGACGACTGCGCAAGACGGAACGCGCACGGTCGAACTCAGCACTGATGGAACCGTGAACCACACGAAGACCGTGACCGTAACGACTGGAACGACATCGAACGGAATGATCGAAATTCGATCAGGCCTCCAGGTTGGCGACAAAGTTGTTGCGGCTGGACTTTCCGCGAGTTCCGGTTCGGGAACGTCAACAGGAATTGGCTCATTTGGCGGATCCGGACAGTCGAGGACTGGGCCATGACCGATACAGGAAACGCAGCGCCGACTGGCGAGGTTCAGGTTCTTCAGGATGCTGCCGCCATTCCAGTTATCGAAATGATCGATGTTGGAAAGGTCTATTCCTCAGGTTTGCTTGAAGTGCCAGCTCTTCGGTCAATCTCGATGCGCATCGAAACAGGCGAGTTTGTTGCGATTATGGGACCTTCGGGTTCGGGTAAGTCAACGCTCATGCACATCATTGGTTGTTTGGATGTTCCGACAACTGGCGATTATCGCCTTATCGGCCATTCAGTATCGGACCTTCCTGAAAGTTCACTTTCAGATGTTCGCAATCGCGTCATCGGGTTCATCTTCCAGCAGTTCAACTTGTTGGCAAATATGACCGCTCAACGCAATGTTGAACTTCCACTTGTGTACGCCGGAGTTCCAGCTGATGAACGCCGGGCGCGGGCTCAGTTGGCGTTGGAGCGAGTTGGTCTGGCTGATCGAGCGGGGCATCGGCCCGGTGAGCTTTCCGGTGGACAACAGCAGCGCGTTGCGATCGCTCGTGCTCTCGTTACGCATCCGGCGCTGATCCTTGCCGACGAACCGACCGGAAATCTCGATTCAGTCTCAACGAATGATGTGTTGGGCCTTCTTGAAGAACTTCATGCTGAAGGCCGCACAGTCGTGATGATTACCCATGAAAATGAAGTTGCCGAATCAGCTTCTCGTATCGTCGTTCTTCGCGACGGAGTCATCGTTGATCACGACGCAACGTTGGCTGGCTCGGTGTCGCGATCATGATGACCTGGCGCGATTCAATCCTCACTGCGTTCGATGCCGTGCGGACGCATCGACTTCGTTCCGTCCTCACGATGCTCGGCATTCTGATTGGCATTGTCGCTGTGATTCTTTCGGTTGGTTTGGGTCAAGGTGCCCAAGCGCAGGTCCAAGCCGACATCAATCAGTTGGGCACGAATGTTCTCGTGGTTTCGCCAGGAAGCGCAACGAGCAGCACTGGTTCTCGAGGCGGTTTTGGCTCGGCTTCAACCCTCACCTTTCAAAATGCGCAGGCATTAGTGAATTCCCCTGCCGCACCAGACGTCGAAGCGGTTGCTCCCGTTTCAACTGCAAACGTTTCAGTCACATATGAAACGACAAACTGGACGACTCAGTTGCTGGGAACAACACCCGCATGGCGAACAGTTCGATCTCGTGAACTGCTCGCGGGTCGATTCATTACCGATGTAGATGAAGCAACGGCAGCGCCTGTTGTTGTACTCGGCCCAGATACTGCGACGCAGTTATTTACTTCAGGAAATCCGATTGGCCAGAGCATCACCTACAACGGAACTCAGCTACAAGTTGTCGGCATCCTTGCACCATTGAGTTCGAATGAAGCGACGTCGAATAATGATCTCGTTGTTGTTCCTTACTCAACCTATGCACAGCGCTTGGTCGGGGGAACGTCTCGGAATGCGGTGTCATCGATTTATGTAAAGGCCACGGGTTCCGGAACGCTCTCAGGTGCATATCAAGAGACACAAGATCTTCTCCTCAACCTGCACGGAATTACGACGCCGACTTCGGCGGATTTCTCTATCGCTACGCAGCAGTCGATCCTTTCCGCAGCGAACAAAGTCGACACCACGATGGCGCTCATGCTCGGTGGAATTGCCATCATCTCTTTGTTGGTTGGTGGCATCGGCGTCATGAACATCATGTTGGTTTCGGTGACCGAACGGATTCCCGAAATTGGTTTGCGCAAAGCACTTGGTGCGCGGCCGGGAGTGATTCGCCGTCAGTTCCTTCTTGAAGCATCCATCCTTGGTCTTGCAGGCGGACTGATAGGTGTGGGGCTTGGAATACTGGGTGCAGTTGTCATCCCGCATTTTGTTGCCACGAGAATCGAAATTTCTATTCCCGCTGCGATCGCCGGTGTCTTTGTAGCGATTCTCATTGGAATTTCTTTTGGTGTGTACCCAGCCACTCGAGCAGCACGTCTTGCACCGATCGACGCATTGAGGAACGACTGATGGGCGCGACAATGGAACCAGCGATTGATCCTTTCGCTACTGGCACCGGTGGCAGTAGCGCGAAACGGACGATCGGTGTGATCGCCGTTGTCGCAGTAGTCGCAGCAATTGCTCTGATCGTCTGGACCACCGTCGCCGGTTCGTCTGAAACTCGTTATCGGGTTGCTGTCGCAACTAATTCTGACGTCTCATCAACGATAAATGCCGTTGAGGCGATCGAACCTGTGACCTCGGCAACCGTGGCGTTCCCGACTGCTGGAAAAGTACAAGTAGTCAATGTGCAAGTCGGTTCGGCAGTGACTCCCGGTGAGGCGCTTGCATCTCTTGACCCGTCGTCGCTTGAAGACACGCTGCATCAGCGCCAAGCCTCGCTCGCAAATGCCGAACTCACCCTGTCAAAAGCGCTTGATGCGCAAACAGCTGCTGCCGATGCCGCGGCGGCAGCCGCCGATGCGTCAACGAGTACCACCGTTCCCGGTGGTGGCGGCGGGGGATCACTCACGGCTCAGATCGCCGCAGCCCAGCGTCAGGTCACCGGTGCCCAACATCAGGTTGACGCAGCAATCACGAACGCGAACACCAAGGTGGCGCAGGCCGCCACTCCTTGTGCATCTCCGTCAACACAGCCACAGATTCAGGCGTGTCAGACGGCGCTCGCCGCGGTGACAAGCGCGCAAGCCGGGGTGCAGTCGGCACAACAAACCCTTGCCACCGATATGACCACTCTTGACGGTCTGCTTCGCCAACAGGCCTCAGCCGGTGGTGGAAGTTCCCCTTCCACTGTTCCAAGTGGAGCAGGTGGGGGCTCCGGTCGAACGGGTGGTGCTTCTACTGCGGTTCCAACCGCAGCGGACATCGCGTCTGATCAGGCGGCAGTTGATTCGGCGCAACAAGCGGTCACCGTCGCCGAACAAGCGATTGCACAGTCAACAATTTCGAGCCCGATTTATGGAACCGTTGTGCAAGTAACCATCGTCGCTGGTCAATCGGTGACTGCTGCGTCAACAACGGCAACGATCGTCATTGCAGCAAGTGGTGGATTCGAATCCAGTCTCACACTCAGCGTTGATCAGATACCGAAAGTCCGAGTCGGTCAACCAGCAACCGTGCTCCCCGACGGGTTCGATCATTTGTTGCGCGGTGAGGTCGCTCAGATTTCTCTCCAGCCCACCTCAACAAGTGGCACTGCGACGTACCGGGTCATCATCTCCCTTTCCGATCAGCCGACCGAATTGCGTAATGGCAGCATCGGTACTGCATCAATCATCACTGCAACCGCGAAGAACGCTCTTGCAGTACCGACGTCAGCGGTTCATGTCGATGGTTCCACTCGTACCGTGGATGTTCTCAACGGATCAACAGTCACGTCGACTGAAGTGCAGGTGGGAATTGTTGGAAACGACCTAACGCAGATCACGAATGGAATCGAGAGCGGCTCGAAAGTCGTTCTCGCTGACTTGCGTGAACCCCTTCCTGGTTCGGCGACAACGTCGTCAAGTTCGTCGAGCAATCAAATTCGTTTGCCCAACGGTCAAACCATCACTGGCGGTTCCGGGGGCGCGAACTTTGGAGGCGGCGGAAACTTCGGCGGCGGTGCTCCCCCTCGTGGAGCGATCCCTGCACCTAACTAATTCCCGATCTGTTCAAGCGCATTCGACGCACACACCCATTCTCATTACCGCAACACCGAGGAGCATCACATGACTGATCAAACACCCCCCACTCCACCGCTGCAGCCTCCGACCGCCGCCGCGATGCCCACCCCGTCTCCGAAGAAGAGCGGTCCTTCTGCTCGCACATGGATCATCGCTGGCGTGGCAACGCTCGTCATCGCCGGTGGCGCAATCTTTGTGCTGAGTCGTGGTGGATCGTCCTCGAAGGCGAGCGCAACCTCGCCGAACGCTTCTCAGAATGGTGGCAACGGTCCGAACAGCGGACCCGGTGGTCGCGGAGGCGGCTTCACCCGAGGCACCATCGACGCAATCACTGGCTCGAAGCTTTCGGTGACGGCCACCGACGGAACGATCACCAACGTTGTTACTGATTCATCAACAACAGTGAGTCTCACGGTTGACGCAACGGTTGCCGACATCGCTGTTGGTGATCAGGTCACCATTCAAGGAACGGTGAATGGCACCGATGTTGCCGCGGATCAGATCACCGATATGGGTGACGCAGCGGCGTTGGCCAACGGACGTAACAATCAGAATGGCCAGGGTGGATCGAATGGCACCGGCCGAACGCGTGGTACTGGTCAAACTGGCGACTCCATTCCTGCCGGCCCGAATGGTCAGGTGCCAACCGGGCCGCCGAATGGACAGATACCAAATGGACAAGCTCCGAACGCTCAGAACGGTCAACGCCCGAACAACATGACGTTTGGTCAGGTCACCGCAGTGAATGGATCAACCATCACGATCACTGGCCGTGACGGGACAACCTCAACTGTGACGGTTTCTTCGGCGACCAAGATCAGTAAGACCAAGTCAGGAACACTTGCCGATCTTAAAAAGGGCGACACCGTCACGATCGTTGGTCAAGCCGATTCGAAAGGTGTTGTCACTGCATCGCGAATTTCTGAAGGTGCCGGTGGTCCGGGTGGATTTGGCGGCGGATTCGGTGGCGGTGGTGGACGTGGCGGTCAGGACGGCAACTCCCAAAATCGCAACACCGGATCAGCGCCGAACTGATCGAATGCGCAGAACACCATGACCCCAACCTCAAGGTCCACAAACACGAAACGACGTTCATGATTGAAACAACCGAACTGACAAAGCGATATGGCGACAAAGTTGCCGTTGATCACCTCACGATGTCGGTTCCCTCAGGGCAGGTCACTGGTTTTCTCGGCCCAAATGGTGCGGGAAAGTCAACCACTATGCGAATGATTCTTGACCTCGACGCACCCAGTTCGGGTTCGGCCAAGGTCAACGGACGTCGGTATCGCGACATTCGCTTTCCGCTGCACGAGGTTGGTTCGCTTCTCGAAGCGAAGTCGATTCACCCGGCCCGCTCCGCTCGGGGCCACTTGCAGTGGCTGGCCGATTCCAATCGAATTTCACGCAAACGAGTCGATGAGGTTCTTGAACTTGTCGGACTCTCTGCAGTTGCAAAGAAGCGCGCCGGTGGTTTCTCGCTCGGAATGGGTCAACGACTTGGAATTGCTGCGGCGATGTTGGGTGATCCCCAGACATTGCTACTTGACGAGCCGGTCAACGGACTCGATCCCGAAGGGATCGTTTGGGTGCGATCGTTCTTGCGCAGTCTGGCGAGTGAAGGTCGAACGGTATTGGTCTCAAGCCACTTGATGAGTGAAATGGCGCTTACCGCCGATTACCTCATTGTCATCGGAGCTGGTCGACTGATCTCGCAAGGTTCTGTCAATGATGTGGTGGCTAACAGCTCAAGTAGTCATGTTCTGGTTCGTTCTCCAGATGGAACTCGACTCGCTAATTTGCTCACTGCGAATGGTGCTGAGATCACGAACGATGTCGACAACGCGCTTCGCGTTCGAAAAGTCGATATCACTCGAATCGGTCAACTCGCTGCAGATAACGCAATTGTCCTGCATGAACTTTCTCCGCAAGCGGCCTCGCTTGAACAAGCATTCATGGAACTCACACATGATTTAGGCGAGTATCAAACCGACCCGATCGCTTCGCCGCCTTCACCATCGACATCGACAGATGGAGGTGCGAACTAATGGGACCGATTACCGTTCTGTGGGCCAACATTCGTGCCGAATGGGTAAAGCTGCGTTCTGTTCGGTCAACGCTTTGGGCGCTTGCGATAACGATCGCTATCACTGTTGCGTTATCGGCGTTGTTTGCATCGACGCGTGTGTCCCGCTGGGATCGCATGTCGCTTGCCGAACAGGTGAGATTTGAGCCTATTGGCTTCAGCCTTAATGGAATCTTTCTTTCACAGCTTGCCATCGGTGTGCTGGGCGTGTTGGTGATGACATCTGAATTCGCGACGGGCCAGATTCGAGCAACGTTTGCCGCCACGCCATCTCGCGGAACGGTGCTGCTCGCAAAGATCGGTGTGTTCGCAGTCGTTGGGCTCGTCATCGGGGAGATCTCGAGTTTCACTGCATTCTTTGTGGGTCAGGCGATCCTGTCCTCAAAGCATTCGGCCTCGATCTCCGATCCGGGAGCCCTTCGTTCGGTCCTTGGTGGAGGTCTGTATCTGGCCGGCATCGGTGTCTTCGGACTGGGACTCGGCGTGATCCTTCGTCGAACTGCTGGCGCAATCGCGGTGTTGGTGGCCAGTGTGATGATCCTTCCGCAGTTGGTTGAACTGTTGCCCTCCCCGTGGAATGACGACATTTCCAAGTACTTACCCAGCCCCGCGGGCCAGGCAATGTTCCACATCACGAGCAATCGGCCCTCGCTCTCGGCTGGAGTAGGACTTCTGGTGTTTCTGGCCTACGCGGTGGGTGCCTGCCTCATCGGGTGGCTTCTGCTGCGGACCCGTGACGCCTGAATGTTGAAAAACTAAGTACCAACACGTATTGCTTTGTGCGTTTACCCGTAAAACCAGTCAAAAACGTCATTCCTTCTACGTAGGCGGTCCACGAGAAGGCAAGATGGCGAAAACCTACGGCGGCGGGTGCCATGGAGCGGGAATCAGTGCGAGTCGAGGCCATTTCGGCCTCGACTCCGCCAATAATCATCAGTTGGGATCCTTTGGCGGGGGAGCTTCTTCGAGGCCACCTCGATGCTGACGGCTTCCCCGGAACGAGGCATTTCATAGGCACCGAAGCGGTCGCGACCTCGACTCCGCTCGTGCTCCTGCCGCCACCGACCTACGCCGATTATTTAGGTAGCGGATGGGAAATGCGACTTCGGTCTGTTCCGCTCGATGTGCCGATGGTCGTCTTGGCTCGGCCTCAGGTTCCGGTTCGATCTGCGTTGCAATTGAACCTCCGCACGAGTGGCGTGGCGCTGTTGGATTCGAGCCGACCCTCCACGGTTGGGGCGGTGTCCTCGGCGTTGCGCATGTCACTACAAGGTGGACAAGTCATTGACCCGCTTTTTATCGAGTCGACAACGAGCCATCGCATTGCGGAACTCACTCCTGCAGAACTACGGGTCTACGAATTACTGGCAAACGGCCGGTCGAACAGCGGTATCGCAAGCGAATTGTTCTTGTCGGAGCGGACTGTCGAAGTTCACGTGCGAAAGATCTTTGTAAAGTTAGGACTCTCCGATAATTCGGCAGTGAACCGACGAGTCATGGCCGCGTCAATGTTCATCGGAGGGTCGCCGCCAACACAGCGTTAACTCAGCAAGCGCTTGCGAGCTTCGTAGTCCTCGGGCTCAATTTCGCCGCGAGCCAGTCGTTCATTCAAAATCGCGAGAGCGCTTGCATTTGAAGCGGCTGCAGAGGTCTCTGGGACCGGGCCGACTGCCGCCTGATGCTTGCGTCGGTTGAACGTAGTCACGGCCCAGACGATTCCACCGATGATGAGCGCAATGATGGCGACCAAGACGATGATGCCAATGACTGGGTGGCTGCCTCCGAAAGGACCCGTGCGTTCTCCTGAGCCCATGAATCGTGATGCGGCGAGTGTGAATGCGCTCATGATTGCTCCTTCGTTGACTTCCTAACCCGAACCTATGAGGCTCAGGTTTGACCAAGGTAAGAGTTCGCTGGAGGTTTTGGTTGCTGCCGGACAGGTGCTGGGGGCCAATTTCCATGCAGGACTGTCACAGGTGCCGTCTATCGTCACTGGCGTGACGACGCGGCGGAACATAGAAACACCAACGACAGGCGGATTGAAGTAGTGGCGAGCAGTTCGACGGTCTATTCCGCGCAATCAGCCCAGCAATTGCTGCCCCTTTTGGCCGAACGGTTGCGCGCGCCTCTGGCCGACCCCTTTCTGCCCGACATTGTCGTTGTACCCACGGCCGGCACCCGCGATTGGCTCATCGAACAGCTCGGCCACCTGCTCGACACGAGCGGTCACGGCGAGGCCATCCTCACCAACGTTCACTTCTGGTTCCCGAACGAGTTCAATCTCCACGCCATCGGCACCGAGCGGGCGGCCGACGATCCGTGGTCGGTCAAGCGGCTGCGGTGGACGTTGCTCGGTCTGCTCACCGCTGATCCTTCACTGGCCCCCGGGTTCGCCGATGCCAAGAGCCCCTTGGCCACCGCGCAACGTATTGCGGAACTCTTCGATCGGTACTCGGTCTACCGACCGGAAATGCCGGCCACGTGGGCGGTCGGCACTCAGGCCGACCCCGTACAACCGGTCCGCCCCGACAAGCAATGGCAATACGCGCTCTGGCATGCAGTGCACGACGTCATTGGTGTTTCGACCGGCGAACGTTTCATTTCGGCCCGCGGGCATCTCGATCCCGTTGCAGTGCAGCGCGCCCTTCCTGGTCGCTTGTCGATTTTCGGGCTCGACGCGTATTCGCCGGCCAAGGTGTCGTTGCTCGCCGAACTTTCCACCTTGCTCGACCTCGCGGTCTACACGGTGTTTCCTTCGGCGGATCGCATTGCTGATCTTCGTTCGGTTGAACTTGGCGATGAACTTCGCAGTCACCTCGATCTCGCCAACGACATGCACAATCCGTTGTTGCGTTCGTGGTCGCGTGCTGGCCTCGAGTCAATGGCGTTGTTGTCACGCGCTTTTCCAAAGATGCAGATGCTCAACGCGACGCCCGCACCCACGGTGCTTGGTCGCTTGCAACAGTCGATTGCGCACGACCAACCTCTCACTATTCCGCCGCACAAGAAAACCGTGCTCGAAAACGGCGATGGTTCGTTTGAGGTGCATCTGTGTCACGGGCCAACACGTCAGGTTGAAGTGTTGCGCGACGCGCTGTTGCATCGCTTAGCAGCCGATTCAACATTGCATCCCCGCGACATCATCGTGATCTGCCCCGATATCGAGACTTACGCGCCGCTTGTTGGCCCCGTCATGGGTGCCGAGTTCCACGAGGTTGTCGAGGCCGATGATGGTGGCGCGCGTTTGCAGTTGCCAATCGCCATTATCGACAAAACCACCAGCACCTCAACGCCGGTTGCCGACGCAATTGCTGCGTTGTTCGATGCTGTTGGCAATCGTCTTGAACTCAGCAAAGTGCTTGAACTGCTGGCGCTCGAACCCGTACGCCGCCGTTTCGCGATCGACGAGGACGGCTTCTCGACGATCGAACGATGGCTGACCGACCTTCAGGTGCACTGGGGAATCGATGACACCTACCGAGCATCGGCTCCGTGGAACTACCCAGTGGGAATCGAAGCAGGTACCTGGCGCGTTGCGATTGATCGTCTCATCAACGGCATCCTCGTGCAGTCGCCTGAGTCACGAGAAACCCTTACGGGCGTTGTTGGCTATGACGACATCAGCGGAAGTTCGATTGAACTTGTGGGCAGCCTCGCCTCGTTCATTGACCTGCTCAGTGAATTCACCACGTTCTGTGCCGAGCCGCGACTCGCCTCCGAATGGGCCGACACGCTCGAGACCCTCTTCGGCGAGATGTTCGAGGTCCCGTTCGATGATCGCAACCAACTCACCGATGCACTCGATGTTGCTCGCGAGCTTCGTCAGCACGCGGCGATCTCCGCAGAAGCAGCGCAACTTGGCTTCCGCGAACTTTCCGCGCTCTTTGCCGAAGAGCTCGACGGCATTCGTTCCCGCTCAAAGGTGTGGGGAGATGTCGTCCGCGTTGCATCGCTCTCACGTCTTCGCGGCGTGCCGGCTCGGATTGTTGCCATTCTTGGATTCGACGATCGTGCGTTCTCCTCGGGCCGTGGCAACGGCGACGACATCCTCCTTGATGCGCCCCGTATTGCCGAACGCGACTTCCACGCCGAAGAGCGTCTTGGTCTTTTGAATTTGCTGTCGGCGGCGAGCGATGCCGTGCTCGTCACCTGCAATGGCTTCGACGTCACCAATAACAAGGAATTGCCCATGGCGGTTCCGTTGGCCGAACTCACCGACGCAGTCGCGAGTGTCATTTCGGCAGGCCCCGAAGCATCCACTCCGAGGCCCGTGCTCATTCGTCACGCCCGACAACTCACCGACCCCGTGAACTTCGGTGTTGCTTCGGAGAATGCAGCCAAGAACGTGGTGAAGGCAGTTGATGGCGCGTTCACATTCGATCCGGTTGCCGCAGTTGTCGCCCGTCGAATTATTGATGTTGCCAGCGAGCGACCTGTCGAGATGACCTGGCCCGATTTTCCTTGGGATCCCACCGAGTTCGATCGCAGTTCGTTGTCGATCCAGACGCTGGTGAATGCCATTAAGAAACCGGCGGAGTTGTACCTGCGTGAGCGCATGCAGATCTCGTTACCAAACGAAGAACGCAGCTCCGAGGATCAGGTTGAACTGTGGCCCGATAAGCGTGAGTACTCAATCATCGGATCCGATTTGGTTCGAGCCGCGCGCGCCGGCGCAAATCTCAATGATCAGCGCCATCTCCGCCAACTCATGGGGGGCGTTCCCATCGGCGCTGTCGGCGACCGATTTTGGGCATCAATTGGCGAGGAGGTTGATGCAATGCTCGGCACGCCTGGCGTCGACTTCTCTGCCGAAGTTGCTGTTCCGATCGAGCTCACTGTTGGCGATGCCGGCATCTTCGACACAATCGAAGTGAGTGCAACCCAGGTGCTCGAAATCGCGTTTTCGAAAGCCAGCCGTCGCCATTTCGTGCGTCCGTGGTTGCGGTTGGCCGCGTTGGCAATCGCCGAGCCAAGCAGGGTCCGCGAAGTGATCGTGATTGCCCGTTCAGAGAAGAAGGACGAAACAGTTGCGGTAGATCGCTTCGTTCTCGCAGGAGAATCCCAATCAGATCGACTCGCGTCAGCGACGAGAGTGCTGACGTTTGCCCTTGGTATTCATCAACGAGCACTGTGTTCGCCGTTGCCGTTGTTTGAGTACGCGTCGTGGGCGGATCTCGCAAAGTCATCCCACGTCAACACCGGACTGAATTCTGATCTCAAGAACCCTTCGGCAGCTGCGATCTTTGGCAGCCGCACCTTCACCGACTTCACAAGCCCTGCCGATACGTTCAGCCCGCTGCGTCCGATTGACCTTGCGTTTGC
>CALBSE010000070.1 GCA_937927725.1 uncultured Actinomycetes bacterium | reverse complement strand
GACCTACCGCACTGCGAATGAGCGTGAGCCCGAGGCCTGGACCAGTCGGTTGCTCTTCAAACAACGCCGGCTGACCTGACATCTCTTCTCAACCCTCTCGCGTTTGAGTTGCGCGCTGAACCGCGTCGCGAACTTTGTCTTTTTGGATCTTCCCCATGGCGTTTCGCTCGATCGTTTCGACGAAAACAATTTGTTCCGGGCACTTGTACTTCGCCAATCCCAGTCGAATGCAGTGGTCTGCCAATGTCGCAACATCAATCGTTTCTCCGGGCGACAAAACGATTGCCGCACACACCCGTTCTCCGGTACGTGTATCAGGAAGTCCAACAACGGCGACGTCTGCAACTGCGTCGTGAAATAGGACCGCTTCTTCCACCTCAGTGGCGGAAATGTTTTCAGCGTTACGAATGACTACGTCTTTCAGACGACCAACAATGCGGATGCGATCGTCTGACCCGATTTCAGCAAGATCACCCGTACGAAACCATCCGTCTTCCGTAAACGCTGCAGCGTTCAACGATTCATCGACGTAGCCGAGAAAGCACTGCGTTCCCCGCAACTGGAGTTCGCCATCACGGACGCGAGCCTCAACGCCGGGACCAGCAGGACCGACATCGCGGCCAACATTTGGTCCATCGAACCATTCGCAGGTGCAATTTGGAAATTCCGTGAGTCCATACGCGCCCACCACTCCCGCTACTCCAAAGGTGTCGATGAGTTCTTGGTTGACTTCACCTGGAATTGGCGCTCCACCCCCAACGCAACCGCGAACATCGGTGAGCAACGCGCCTTCGGCTCTTCGCTCTGCATCAAGAAACGCTCGGAAGAACGGAACTGCCGACCCCAACATCGTTGGCCCATGGGTCGCCATTCGGTCGGCAGTTGTTGCAGGATCGAACACATCGAACAACACCAAGCGAACGCCGGTGTTGAGCGATGTCACCAACATCGCGATTCCGCCAATGTGCGTGAACGGCCACGCGATTGGGTACACGTCATTCGGTCCAAACCCGAGGCGTTCCGAAAGTGATGCACCCGACGCGATCGCAGCGATGTCGTTGTGACGGACACCCTTTGGCGCTGCCGTGGTACCAGACGAGAAGTAGATCCAGCGACAGTCATCATTCGTTGTAGGTGGCGCAGGGAGATTCGACGCTTCTCCCAATGGCAACCGCAGTGGAGTTGAAGCGGTAATCGGCGCTTCATAATCGGCGGACCACGAACGGACCCCGAGATCCGCTGCCATTGCCTCGTGGTCAAAACCCCGCCATTGCTTCGGGAGCACAAGGAGGTCAGTTCCTATCTGTCCTGCGATGTGACCGACTTCGGCGTGACGAAGCATCGGAATAACCGGATTCTGAACAGCGCCAAGCCGAGCGCATGCGGCCAGCGTCACGACCGCTTCCAGCGTGGTGGGCAACTGCCACGACACGATCGACCCCGGACCGATTCCCAGATCCAAGAGACCGCCGGCAACGGACTCCGCTCCGTCCCTCAACTGAGCGGAGGTCAGCGAACGGCCGTAATCATCAACAGCAACAACTCGGTCCGGATGTTCATCGGCAACCGCGGCCACGAGCCCCCAAAGCGTCTGTGTCATTTATTCAGACTGCCATGCCCGGTCACGCGACTCCGAAGTCACCGAGAAATAGCGGCTTGAAGGAACATTCACCTTCAGCGCTGACCTTGTGCCGGGATAAGTTGCGCAGACCACTTTCCGGAGAATCACATGCGCCTCGATCAACCGCTTGTCCGCTTACCAATCAGTACCGATATCGATGCCCTTATCGCCGAGGTGAGCGCGATCCCCGAGGAGTCATGGCGCCCCCACCCCGAAGGCATGCCGGGCAACAGCGCACTCCCCCTTGTTTCCGTTATGGGCGACCCGAACAACGATTCGGTTGACGGTCCAATGCGGCCAACCCCGCACCTCGAAAAATTACCGGCGATCATCAATGTCATGGCCGGACTCACCGGACTTGGGTGCCCGATCGGGCGCGCCCGCTTGATGCGCATCGACATCGAGTCCGAAGTGAAGTCACACGTCGATACCAACCGGTACTGGTGGGATCACCTTCGCGTTCATATTCCGATCATCACCGATCCTGCCGTGCTCTTTCACGTTGACGATGAGTCCATTCACATGGAACCAGGCTCATGTTGGGTGTTCGATACATGGGAACCACACCGCGTTGAGAACCCCGTCAATGCTCCGCGCATTCATCTCGTAATCGACACTGTCGGCGGCGCAGGGTTCTGGTCGCTCATCGATCGCCAAACCGGAGCGGCTGATCCGAACTCGCCTCTTCCCCAGATGCAGCAGGTCACGTCGATCGCGTTCGAAACCATGAATCAACCGTTGGTCATGCCGTCGGCAGAAATTGATCGCACCCTCGCCGACATCCTTCACCAGTTCGCCGAGGTTGACCTCGACCGAGCAGTAGAACTCGATCGTGCGCTCATTCCATTTCGTCGTTCGTGGAAAGCGTGCTGGGCCCATTTCGGTGAAAGTCCAGAAGGATTCAGCTCCTACGCAAAACTGCGCGACGAGGCTGACGCCGTCGTTGCCCCGATCAACGAGGCGCTTCCAAACTCCGTCCAGGTCTGTGAAGCCATTCGCCAACTCGTCCTGCGACCAAGTGTTTCTCCGTCACTCGGCGGAGGAATTCCCGGAGGCGCTGTTCCCAGTGGCACAGCTGTCGCAGCAGCCCCGGCAGCTGCAATTCCTGCTGGCACAGCACCAGCACAGCCGGGCGCTCCCGCCGCTCCTGCCATGCCCGCGCCCAAACAAATCGGTGAACCAATCACGCTCGACCGACCGGTGTTCATCATTTCCTCTCCACGTTCGGGCAGCACGATGTTGTTCGAAGCGATGATGCGCGCCAAAGAGTCCTACACAATTGGCGGCGAAAGCCATCAGCTCATTGAGGCGTTCCCTGCACTCGCACCTGCCTCCCACGGTTGGGATTCCAATCGCCTTACTGAAGATGACATCACCACCGAAGTCATTGAGAAGCTCAGCGGTTCCTTTGTTCGCCGCCTGAAAAACCGCGATGGCGAACCCGTGCAGCCCGGCTCAGTCGTGCGCATGATCGAGAAGACGCCGAAGAACTCTCTGCGAATCCCTTTCCTTGCCGCTGCATATCCCGACGCCAAGTTTGTGTACTTGTGGCGCGACCCTCGCGAAACCATCAGCAGCATGCTCGACGCATGGCGTTCTGGTCGGTTCGTGACATACCCCGACCTTCCGGAATGGACGGGCGATCGTTGGTCGCTTCTTCTCACGCCGGGTTGGCGCGATCTCATTGGCAAGTCACTTCCTGAGGTTGTGGCGAATCAATGGGCGACGGCAACGACGATGATGCTCGACGATCTCGAAGCACTCGACCCCGATCGCTGGTGCGTTACGAGTTACTCGGCGCTCCTCGCTGATCCCGACGCGGAACTCGCTCGACTGTGCGCCAATCTCGATCTCACGTGGGACACCAAAACAGAGGGTGAACTGCCCCTTTCGGCAACAACGCTGGAAGCTCCACAAGCATCAAAGTGGGAACGCAACGCTGAAGAGATGAAGAAAGTCTGGGACATCGTCGATCCCGTTGCGGTTCGTGCTCACGATGTCTTCGCCGACCCTCCCCCCATTCAGCCGTCGAAAACTCGTTCTGCCGAAGCGGTCAAGGTTGGGCTTACTGAAGAACCCGACGGTGCCATCCCTACCGATTTCTCAAGCGTCTTCACTGGGTCCTTCGCCAGCATTCTTCAAGCAGCAAATTGTTCGCTTGCGGTTACCACCTATCAAAGTGGCCGCCTCGTTCTCGTTCGTCGCGATGGCGACAAGGTCAACACCCACCTCCGTTACTTCCCGAGCCCAATGGGCGTCGCCGTGCAGGGTGCAAAGTTGGCCCTTGGCACCAAGACCACAGTCTGGGAGTTCTGGAATCAGCAAGCCGCGGCGGCAACGATTGACCCCGAAGGCCGTATCGACGCCTGTTATATGCCTCGCCGCGGTCACACCACTGGCGACATTCGAATTCACGACCTCGGTTACGACGCTGACGGAGAGCTCTGGGCGGTAGCAACGCGCTTTTCGTCCTTGGTGAAGTTCGACCGCGAGAACTCCTTCGACCCACAATGGCGACCACAGTTCATCTCCGGCTTGTCGGCCGATGATCGTTGCCATCTCAACGGATTAGCAATGGTCAACGGCCGTCCGAAGTACGTGACCGTCCTCGGCATGACCGATACGCCGAACGGCTGGCGCGACGACAAAGCCTCTGGAGGCGCGATTCTCGATATCGAAGGCGGCGCTCCGATCACCGTTGGCCTGTCGATGCCTCACTCGCCGCGCTGGCACAACGGCAAGTTGTGGGTACTCGAGTCCGGTCGAGGCGCACTCTGCACCGTCGACATCGAAACCGGTGAACGCGAAACCATCGCGATTCTCCCTGGTTTCACTCGCGGACTTTCCTTCGTGGGCAACATCGCCTTCATCGGACTTTCCAAAGTTCGTGAAACGGTGTTCGACGGACTCCCGATCACTCAAGCAGACACACCGCGCGAATGTGGCGTGTGGGCCGTCGACATCAACACCGGCGAGATTGTTGGCTTCATGCGCTTCGAAGGATCGGTCACCGAACTCTTCGAAGTTGCCGTCCTACCTGGCACGCAATGGCCAGAACTGGTCGAGCCAGGCGCGGAAGCAACGAACGACGCGTTCGTTCTTTCTGATGAAGCTCTCAAAGATGTGATTCAACCGGCGAAGAACGCCGACTGAGGCTTAGTCCTCGGCAAGAACAGCGTCGACGCGAGCGCCGGCGTCTTCCATCGTGGTATTCCACGACACCGCAAGTTCTGAAACGAGAATTCGACGAGCACGAATTTGCATCGCCTTCTCGGCGCTTGAAAGAGACGACTGGCGATCACGAAGAGCAAGGTTACGAACAACCTCGGCGCATTCGTAGATGTCGCCCGACTTCATCTTCTCCTGATGATTTTTAAAGCGACGAGACCAATTCGTGGGAACGCGGACGTTACGAACGGCAAGCACTGCGAGTACGTCCTCGACCTCTTCTTCAGAGATCGCCTGACGCACACCGAGATCTTCTGCACGATCCTCGGGCACCGACACCTTGAGGTTGCCGCCGCGCCATGAGTCGTCACCAGCTGCAACCGACAGCTCGAGGTACTTGACCTTCTTGCCGTCGACCACCCGGGTCGATCGACCAGTGACCTCAGCAGTGCCGTGAGCGGGATAGATGACCTTGGAACCGACAGTGAACTTCATGAATGCCTTCCTGAAACCGGTCCACAAGTATGGCCAATGCGGAGAGGGTTCACACCATCTCCGCTCCCAAGGTCCCCAAGCCGCTGCTATTCGGGGTTAGGGAGCGTGCCTGGAAACGAGGAATCCTTGTCGCCGGCAAGGGTTTCGGCCGCGATCACCGATGACCGTTCGATGGCTTCGGCTTCCTCATCGGAGACTGCTTCTTCGGTGGAACGTTGCAACGAGGCCCATGCGAACCCCGCCGTAATGAGACAGGCGAGACCACCGGTGATGTAGGTCGCTCGCGGATCAACGTGCTGACCGATCCAGCCAATCATCGGACCGCCAACTGGAGTCGTGCCAATGATTGCCGTGATGTAGAGCGCCATGACTCGACCACGGACTGCAACGGGTGACGTGAGCTGCAGGGTGGCCGAATTCATCGTGATGAACGCAACGCTTCCCGCGCCGACGAAAAGCAAGGCTGTCGCCATCGTCCAGAACGTTGGCATTACAGCCGCAACGAGCATTGATGTTCCGAGAAAGAGTGCTGCAAATCCCAATCGGCGATGCGTCGCCCTTCCAAATCGCGCAATGAGCAACCCGCCGGCCACCGAACCAACACCCATGAGCGAGGAGAGGACGCCGTAACCAGTTGCTTCGCGATGGAAAGTGAACTTCGCGAACAGCGGTAAGGAGATCTGGTTTTCATAGGCGAGCATGCCGATAACAACTGTCATAAGCATTGGCGTTCGAAGTCGCGAGTCGGCCCAGACAACTTTGATTCCTTCGCGAATTTGTCCCTTCTCACGCTTGACCGGTGCCTTCGGTACGAATTCGGAACGACGCATGAGCAGCAGCGCGACGGTGATGGCGAGAAAGCTGACGCCATTGACCATGAACGGAACTGCGAGTCCAAACGCGGCAATAAGAACGCCAGCGGCAGCAGGACCGAAAATTCGAGCAACGTTGTTGGTCGTACTTCCGATACCAACCGCGCTCGTGATGTCATCCGGTCCAACGAGTTCATAAACAAACGAGGAACGAATTGGCATGTCGAATGCATTTACCGTTCCAAATGCGGCGGCGAGAACAAACAAACTCCAGACAGCAATGGTGTCGGTGACAACCATGATTCCAAGCGCCATCGCAATAGAGGCGGCGAGAATTTGCGTGATCTGCAGCATGTGCCAACGGCTGTGACGGTCAGCAAGGGTTCCTGCAAAAGCGCCAAAGAGAAGCGTTGGTGTGAACTGTGCGGCGCTGACGAGGCCGAGCATTCCACCACTGCCCGTTACTTTCAGAACGAGCCAACCCATCGCAACCGTTTGCATCCACGTGCCTGCTTGCGACAGACCTTGGCCCATCAAATACAGACGAAAGTTGCGATGACGCAACGCAGCGAAGCCCCCCGGTTTCGGACTCATGCGTTGGTCTGTCCAAATGAGGAAAGAAATCGATCGATCGCAAGGAGATGTTCGCTGCGCCACAGTGCAACGAAGTCAGTAGCCGCTGGCGGCGTCGCTCCGCTGAGTAACGGAGCAAAAAGAGACCGTTGGTTTTGGGCGAGAGGTTCGAGCGGCATACCAGCACGATCCCGCAGTGCAAACTTCACCAGTAGTTCGGTTCGAACATCCTTTGGAAGAACAACCGGCGCATCAAGCCACTCGACATTCGCGGAGCGGCCACGTTCGGTGACATCGAGAAGCGTGCGGCTTCGGCCACCACCAGGAGCTGTACCCATCTTTTCGATGAAGCCATCAATCGCGAGTTGGTCGAGGGCCCGATACGTCAGCGGACGACTCAACGACCAGATCCGACCAATATCGCCATCAGGCGCAAGAGCGGTTGAGACTGCCCATCCGTGGGTCGGACCTTCGGCGACCAGTGCCAAACAGACCTTCTCGGCGAGAACGGGGTCGTTGCGGGTCACCGTGCGATGGTACCGGCGAGGTCGTCAACAGTTGAGGTAAGTAGTCAGGATCTGACTACTGTTGGTGGGTGCCCTCTCCTCGACCCGGCTCTCGGCGAGTTCATCGTCTTCGCACCGTTGCCATGGCGGTCTCGTTCCTTGCGCTCATCGGCCCTATCGCGGCGGCCTGCAGTTCGTCGCAACCAGCCTCAACGTCAACAACTCCAGGGGGAAATCTCTCGGGTCCACTGACTGTTTCTGCTGCGGCTTCGCTACAAGCTGCGTTTACTGACATCAAGGCAGCTTTTGAACTCGCCTACCCTGACGTCACTGTCACCGTGAACTTCGGAGCATCGTCAACGCTTGCTCAGCAGATCAAAGATGGTGCACCAGTTGATGTCTTCGCTTCCGCCGATGAAGCAAACATGGCCAAGGTTTCCGACGCTCGATTGCTCAGCGATCAACCAACGCTCTTCGCAACGAATTCACTCGAAATTATCGTTCGTAAAGGCAACCCGACGAAAATCTCCGTGCTCTCTGACCTCTCAAGGTCTGGGCTAATCTACGTCACGTGCGCTTCTGAAGTTCCTATAGGAAAGTACGGCGCTCAAGTTCTTCAAAAAGCTGGAGTAACGGTAAAACCAGCAAGCCTCGAGCCCGACGTAAAGGGAATTGTCACCAAAGTGACTTCTGGCGAGGCCGACGCCGGGATTGTGTATGCAACCGATATCACCGCAACAAACGGCGCAGCTGATGGTGTTCCCATACCGGCTGAAATCAATGTGACTGCGAAGTATCCGATTGCGCCGATCGCAACATCAACACACACTGAAGCTGCTGCCGCATGGATCGCGTTTGTTGCTGGCGCAAACGGACAAGCAATCCTTCAAAGCTACGGATTCAAAGCCCCATGACCCGCCAACAGAGAAATCGACGCCGAGCGGTCGCATTACAACGGCCGCCTGCCGCAATCATCGCAATTGCAGCAGTAGCGATCGCTTTTTTCGCACTGCCTTTTCTCGGTCTCTTGTGGCGAGTTCCGTGGACCGATGCGTGGTCACTTCTCACGACGCAGTCATCCCTCACCGCACTACGACTCTCCGTCACAACCTCACTCTGGGCAACCGCCCTATCAATCGCCTTTGGCGTACCGCTTGCGTGGGTGCTCGCTCGTTATGGCTTTCCCGGCCGCCGAATCGTGCGCGCCCTTTGTCTACTTTCGCTAGTTCTCCCTCCCGTTGTTGGAGGAGTTGCGCTCTTCGCTGCGTATGGCCGTCGAGGCCTACTTGGCGAGTCGCTCTTTGAATGGTTTGGACTCCGACTCCCATTCAGCACCGCAGGCGTTGTTCTTGCGCAGACGTTCATTGCAATGCCGTTCCTGGTCCTCACCGTGGAAGCAGCATTACGCGGCCTTGATAACCGATCCGAGGATGCAGCTCGCACACTCGGAGCCTCGCGTTGGTATGCCTTCCGCCGAGTGACATTGCCTGCGATACGACCAGCACTCATTGCAGGAGCAGTACTTGCGTGGGCCCGCGCACTTGGTGAATTCGGCGCCACCATCACGTTCGCTGGCAACTTCCCCGGGCGAACACAAACAATGCCGCTTTCGGTCTATCTCGCACTTGAATCGAATCCCGGGCAAGCACTCGTGCTGAGTGTCGTGATGATCGGGATTTCCTTTGGTGTTCTTCTCAGCCTCCGCGATCAGTGGCTCGGCGGTTCTGCAGAGATGAGAAGTTCCCGGTGAGCATCGATGCGAACGTTCAAATCCAACTCGCTGAGTTTTCTCTCGAGGTCGAGTTGAAACTCGCTGAAGGCGAAGTTCTCGCCGTTCTTGGCCCCAATGGTTCGGGGAAGTCGACACTCCTGCGCGCGCTTTCGGGACTTCAAGCGATTGATCGTGGTGTCATCAAGATTCACGACGTCGTTGTTGACGACACAGAACACTCCATATTTTTGATGCCGGAACGTCGACAAATCGGCGTGATGTTCCAGAGCAGCGAATTGTTCGACAATCTTTCAGTGCTTGAAAATGTTGCCTTCGGACTTCGAGCTCGCGGTGCAAAACGAAACGTCGCTCGAGCAAATGCCGCCGAATGGCTCCAGCGATTTTCACTCGACCAATTCGCCCAGCGCCGCCCAACAAGTCTTTCCGGCGGACAAGCCCAGCGCGTTGCACTCGCCCGAGCACTCGCGACGAATCCCAACCTTTTGCTTCTCGATGAACCGACCTCTGCGCTTGATATACGTGCCAAGGCCGAGATTCGACGCGACCTGCTACGCCTTCGCCAACAGCGACCAGTGACAACGCTTCTCGTCACTCATGACCCTCTCGACGCATTCGCACTTGCTGACAGGGTCATCGTGCTTGAGGAAGGCCGCATTGTTCAGAGCGGCGCACTCGACGATGTGGCAAGCCATCCACGGTCTCGCCATATCGCTGACATGGTGGGACTCTCACTTGTACGCGGCGAGGTTCGGGATGGCGCACTCACCACGCCATCGGGAGCACGACTGGTCGTGCCAGCCGATTCCCCCTCGGGCCTATCCGTTGCCTCGATTCGGCCCGCTTCAGTCAGCCTCCATCGCGCCGAGCCCGAAGGCAGTGCGCGCAATGCCTGGTCGATGACGGTCACCGACATCGACCGACATCCTGAGCGCGTTCGCGCTCGCCTCACTGGCCCAATTCCGTTGCTCGCCGAACTCACACCTGCCGGGGCCGAAGCCCTCGCCCTCACCGTTGGCGACACCATTTGGGCATCGGTCAAAGCCAGCGAAGTCACCGTGACCCCAGATCTCGGTGCCTGACCGAAACCAGTTGACCAATTGCCCCAATCGCCGCTCGTGCCGATAGGGTGAGAAGACCGATCTGGGTCGCGGAGAAGCGTTCGCAGCCCGACCGGGCGGATGAAGACACCTGGTGGTCACGACAGGCCAGCAGAATTCTTCATCGCTCTGGACCTCCCCATTCTGTCCGGAGCCGTACGGCACGCAGCGGCCGATCTCCTCGTGGGTGAGGGGCGGAGCGTTGCGGAGGATGACCGGTGCCAACCGGGGAAATGGCACCACGAGCAGTCGCAACGAACTGTGGCTGCGCGAAACCACCAAGGACCTTTGTGCCCGAAGACAACGAGATCGAACCGATCGAGACGACCGAAGTCGATGATGCGCGCCCTGTCGTGCCCAGCATCGATGTTCACGGCGCGCTATTCGAGACAATGGTTGAAGCAGCAGCTTGGGGCGAAGCATCCGCAGAAGACCTCTCCATCCTCGATGCCAATAAAGCAGCGTGGCAGCGCGTTCTTATCGAACGACTCAATGACACCGACGAAGCTCTTGACCGCCTGCGCGCTCGTCGTCAACCCGACGATCAACAGGTCATCGCCGACCTCGATAACGAACAGCGCAAACTCGAACTTGCGCTCGATCGGCTCTTAGGAATCGAACCCGAACCGGGTGAGCTCGCTGTTGGCGTCAATGCCCTTCAACTTTCATGGGCAAATGGCCGACTTGTTGCGTGGCTCGGCGGCCCCGAAGCTCCCCCAACCACTGTCGAACAGTTGCGAACAGTTCTTGCCGCAACCGACGCACCCGAGATGTGGGGTGGTCGTTCACCCGTCACGCTTCCGTCCGGAGAAAAGACCGTGGCTCTCGAAGCGAACACCAGCGATGTTCTTGGCTGGTTGCTCGCTCTTTCTTCTGATCCACCCGAAGATGAAATTGGGCCATCAGCACGATGGCTCTCCATCGTTGCTGCATGGGCCGTGTCACTTGCTGCCCGCGGCGCAATGATCCCCACACTTCGACGTTCACGCACTGGCCGTCGCAATCAAAACCGCAGCGCTTTCGGTGTTACGTGGCAACCGGCGCTTATCGATGCCGATCGCCTTCGTGTCATCGGCGATGCAATGCCTGGCGCTGTGGCTGCACTGTCGCCCTCGGTCGATGGCGGAACCATGGCACGTTCCGTTCTCGCCGAGGTTGTCGACGTCATTTGTCACGATGCCGCTCGTCGTGTCGAAGTTCCAGCCGCTCCCGACGACCCCAAGACCATCGCAGCAGCAGCCGAATCCTTCCTTTCCCGCCTCGACGGAACTGCCTTCGAAGTTCCTGCCGGGATTGCCGGTGAACTCACCAATGCTCTCGAACGTTGGGCAACGCCGGTCATGTCGCGTAACTACCGGCCTCTCATCGTTCAACTCGACCCGCCCGACTCGGGTGATGCCTGGCATCTCGCGGTGTTTGCGCCGGCAAAGGGCGAACAACTCGTTCCCGTCGAAGTCGCTCTCGTCAATGCAGGAAACCAGCGTCGCGAACTCGAAGGCAATCTTGTTCGCCTTGAACGGCTCTACCCGCCGCTCCTTCGTCCAGGCAGTCTTCGTCGCGGTGAAGTTGTTCTTAGCCAAGAAGAAGCATGGGAACTGATGTCTAAAATCGGTCTCGTTCTTGCTGATGCCGGTTTTGAAATGCGTGTGCCTGCGTTGTCGCGTCGTAAGCCCACACCCTCACTTCGAATCTTCGCTGAATCCAACGGCGAAACTTCTGTCGGTGCGCATCAACTCGCGAATGTGAGTTGGACCGCAGTTTTCGACGGCATCGAACTCACGGCTGCCGACATCGCGCGCTTGGCAAAGGAAGCACGTCCGCTTGTTCGTGCAAACGGTCGCTGGGTCGCACTCGATCACGCCGATCTTGCCGCTGCTGCTGAAGCACTCGCTGAACGCGCCAAGAAACCACAAATGACCGGCGCGGAAATGTTGCGCCAAGCACTTGGTCTCGATGGCTCGCCCCTTGCTGGCGGGGTCACAATCGACGGTTCCGGTTGGGCTGCCGATCTCATGGCCAAGGCTTCCACTGCGTCGCTCGCTCCTGCGTCGAACCCTGAAGGGTTCAAAGGCGAACTGCGCAGTTATCAGGCCGACGCACTTGCGTGGCTCAAGTTTCTGGACACCACCAGCCTCGGCGGCTGTCTCGCACTCGACATGGGTCTAGGCAAGACACCAACGATCCTCGCTCACCTTGTCGACAGCATTGGTGACGCACCATCACTCGTCATTGCGCCGCCCGCCGTCGTTGGCAACTGGGCCTCCGAAGCACGCCGTTTCACCCCCGAACTTTCGGTGGTCGTGCATCACGGTGCTGGTCGCGCTGATCACAAAGAGATCGCCGCCGAAGTTGAACGTGCCGATGTCGTCATCACCACTTACGGCACCGCAGTTCGTGACATCGAAGCACTCGAGAAAATCTCGTGGGGTCGAATCGTTCTCGACGAAGCGCAGGCGATCAAGAACCCTGCCAATGAAACCGCCCAGCAACTGCGTCGTCTCAATGCATCGTCAAGGCTCGCACTCACGGGTACGCCGATCGAAAACGGGCTTGGCGATCTCTGGGCCATCCTCGATTTCACCAACCCTGGTCTCGTTGGCCCTCGTCCTCACTTCATTGCGCAACTTTCTGCAACAGGAACAACCGGACGCGATCAGGGCGAAACCGCGTTGCGCGCGCTCAACGGAATCCTCGTGTTCCGTCGCACAAAGTCCGAACCTGCAATTGCTGCCGAACTTCCCGATCGCATCGACGAACTCGATCACTGTTCGATGACACCCGAGCAGATTGGTCTTTACCAAGCAGTGCTCGACAGCCTTGTTACCGGCGCTGCACTCGAATCAGGTGCCGATAATCGCAACGGCCGAATTCTCGCTGCGATCACTGCGCTCAAGCAGATCTGCAATCACCCGGTTGCCTACCGTCACGACGATGGCCCACTCGACGGTCGCTCCGGAAAACTTGCCCGCCTTGAGGAAATCATCGAGCAGGTCTATGCCGCCGGTGAACGAGCATTGGTCTTCACCCACTTTGCCGAGTGGGGTCAGAAACTTGCCGAGCATCTCTCGACACGTTTCGGCACACCCGTTGGCTGCTATCACGGCGGTCAATCACGCGGCGCTCGCGATCAACTCGTTGCCG
>CALBSE010000069.1 GCA_937927725.1 uncultured Actinomycetes bacterium | reverse complement strand
AGATCACGTTGCTAACAAAAGCAACGGAACCAAAGCGTCACGATTCGCGCGCGTAACGAAACAACGTCACGTTGTCTTCAACGATGATGCGGGCGAGTTGCAGATTGCGGGCAACGCCTGCCGTTGGTCCGTGCGCTCCTCGTGCTGCATCGCCTCCGGTGAGAACTGGTGCAATTGTTTGACACCACTCATCGACAAGATCGTCAACAAGTAGTTGGTTATTGAGCGTTGGTCCGCCTTCGCAAAGCAATGTTTTCAGTTCGTGGTCGCGAAGTTGTGCGAATGCTTCGTTCAGATCAACGCTGTCGGCACCTGCAACGATGATGTCGGCAACGTCGCGAAGTTGGTCGACGGCATCTGAAGGCGCTGACGATGTTGTGATCACGAGCGGTCGTTGTGTTGGATCGCTGAACAATCGCGATGCGGGATCAAGGTGTGCTCGTCCGCTCACGACAGCGAGGCGCGGAAGCGGGTGTTGTCCGCGCGCTACGCGTCGTGCTTGCGCGTCGTCATCAAGTTGCACAGGCCCGTAGTTCTCGGCCCGAACGGTTCCGGCTCCGGCCAAGATCACATCGGGTAGTTGGCGCAGGGCATGAAACATCGCTTTGTCGGGCGGACTGCCGAGTCCGCCCGAGCGGCCTTCGACCTCGATTGCCCCGTCGATGCTTGCAACCATGTTCACGACGACCCAGGGCCGTTTGGCGGGGGTCGGGCGCTGGTCGGACGCGACGAGTTCCACAGGGTTGGCGTCAGGCAGGAATGTGGGAAAGAGCTGATCCACACGGCCACGTTAGGGGTCAGTGGGGGCGATCAGCTGCTCTTGCTGTGGACAACTGTGGACAACATGTGGGTTGTCCACCGGTCATCCACCGACTATCCACCGCAAATACACAGGGTTATTCCTCTTCCAACCCACAGGCATGAGCCGTACGGTTCACCCGGGTGCAGTGCTGCGGCGCGAGCGACGGACGGTGGTGCAACGTTCTGTGCGTTCTCGGTTGGCAGGGCGGCTCCTAGGGCGTGGGTCTGCGTGACTCGCTCTACCTGGCGCTCGCGTTGCAGCGCACCCAACCACTCGAAAATCCCACGTCACGAGCGATTCCTCGAAATCGTTGACACGGGTGGAATTACTCTGCTGTAATTCCACGACATCTTGTGGCCCGGAAGGTGAGGGGGCCAGAACAACCACAACATCTTGTGGTGGGCAGGAATCGGGACCCCAAAAGGGCTCGGTTTCGGCACCGAGACCACGACAAGACCCAAAACTCGGTCCAGACAGCGTCGTCTGGACTAGTCAGCGGGTGTGGTGGAACCCCTCAGCAGTCCCAACGGGCCCCTCGATTTGGTGGCCGCCCCCGGGCAACCGCTCCAGCTGCACCCACGCATCATCCCGCTTCACCCGCCTCAGCTCTGGCTGCAGCGGTGCCAACCCCGCTCCTGCAGGGTCGGATTCGCCACCACCACTCACATCGATCACCCACGCGGAGGACTTCTCATGGCCCTGGCACCTGAACAGGCCGGCATCGGCATCCGTCGGCACTACACAAGCGCCGACACCCACCCATTCGACCAGGTTGAGTGGGAACGTCGTGACGCTCGCATCTCCAACTGGAAGACCGGCGAGGTTGCCTTCGAGCAGCTTGGCGTCGAGTTCCCTGTTGGTTGGTCGCTCAACGCCACCAATATCGTTGCCCAGAAGTACTTCCGCGGCACCCCCGACACCGATGAGCGTGAATGGTCGCTCAAGCAGGTCGCCGATCGTGTTGCCGACACCATCACCGACTGGGGCATTCGCGATGGCTACTTCGTCACCGATGAAGAAGCCGAAGCGTTCCGCGCCGAACTGAAGTTCATCATCATCACCCAGCGCGCTGCGTTCAACTCGCCGGTGTGGTTCAACATCGGCGTTGAAGGTGTGCCGCAGCAGGCATCGGCATGCTTCATCTTGTCGGTGGACGACAAGATGGACTCCATCCTCAACTGGTACGTCGAAGAAGGAACCATCTTCAAGGGTGGCTCGGGCGCAGGTATCAACCTTTCCCGCATCCGTTCCTCGAAGGAATTCCTCAAGGGCGGCGGCACTGCGTCCGGTCCCGTGAGCTTTATGCGTGGCGCCGATGCGTCGGCCGGCACCATCAAGTCCGGTGGCAAGACCCGTCGCGCCGCCAAGATGGTCATCCTCAATGTCGATCATCCCGATATCGAAGAGTTCATCTGGTGCAAGTCCCGTGAAGAAAAGAAGGCCCGTGCGCTGCGCGACGCCGGCTTCGACATGGACCTCGATGGCGCTGACATCACCTCCATCCAGTACCAGAACGCAAACAACTCCGTGCGTGTTACCGACGAGTTCATGCAGGCCGTTGTCGACGACACCGATTGGCATCTGCGTGCAGTGCATGGTGGCGAGATCGTCAAGACCATCCGTGCTCGCGATCTGATGCGTCAGATTTCGCAGGCCACCTGGGAATGCGCCGATCCCGGCATGCAGTTCGACACCACGATCAACCACTGGCACACCGCGTGCAACACCGGTCGCATCAATGGTTCGAACCCGTGCTCGGAATACATGCATATCGACAATTCGGCGTGCAACCTCGCCAGTATCAACCTTCTTCGCTACCTCGGCGAAGACGGCGTGTTCGACATCGAGGCCTACAAGCACACGATCGAGATCATGTTTACGGCTCAGGAAATCCTTGTCGGTAACGCCGATTACCCGACGGTTCCGATCGGCGACAACTCCCGCAAGTTCCGTCAGCTTGGTCTCGGTTACGCAAACCTTGGCGCCCTTCTTATGGCGCTTGGCCTCCCGTACGACTCCGACGAAGGTCGTGCCCTTGCTGGTGCGATCACCTCGCTGATGACCGGTCACGCCTACGCGACTTCGGCCCGTACCGCTTCGCGCATGGGTCCCTTCGCCGGCTACGCCGAAAACGCCGAGCACATGCTCCGTGTTCTTGGTCAGCACCGTGCCGCTGCCGCCAGCATCGACGAGGAACTCGTTCCTCCGGCATTGCTTTCGGCCGCACAGCAGTCATGGGATGACGCATGTGAACTCGCCGCTGAAGTTGGCGTGCGTAACTCGCAGGCTTCGGTGCTCGCACCGACCGGAACTATCGGCCTCATGATGGACTGTGACACCACTGGTGTTGAGCCCGACCTTGGCCTGGTCAAGATGAAGAAGCTTGTTGGCGGCGGCACCATGTCGATCGTCAACCAGACGATTCCTCGTGCGCTTACCAAGCTCGGTTACACCGACGCACAGATCGACGAAATCGTTGCCTACATCAACGAGAACATGTCGATCCTCGGTGCACCACACATAAAGGCCGAGCACATTCCGGTGTTCGCCTGCTCGATGGGTGACAACACCATCCACTACAGCGGCCACATCCGCATGATGGGTGCCGTTCAGCCGTTCATCTCTGGCGCCATTTCCAAGACCGTCAACATGCCCGAAGATGTTTCGGTCGAAGAGGTCGAGAAGCTTCACATCGAGGCATGGCAGCTCGGCATCAAGGCCGTCGCCATCTACCGCGACAACTGCAAGGTGGCCCAGCCCCTTTCAGCGTCAAAGAAGGATGACGACGAAATCGATCCGGTCGCCGGTGCCACGGAAGTCATCGAGCGTGTTGTCGAGAAGATCATCTACCAGCCGATCCGTCAGAAGCTTCCTCGTACCCGTGTCTCGCGCACCTTCGAGTTCCGCGTTGCCGATTGCAAGGGCTTCGTCACCGTTGGTGAATACGAAGACGGTCGTCCGGGCGAAATCTTCGTCCGTGTGTCAAAGCAGGGTTCGACCCTCGCCGGCATTATGGATGCCTTCGCCATCTCGGTATCGCACGGCCTTCAGTACGGCGTGCCGTTGCGCTCTTTCATCGAAGCGTTCACCGGTATGCGATTCGAACCAGCCGGCATGACCGACGATCCGGATATCCGTATCGCCAACTCCCTCATGGACTACCTCTTCCGCCGTATGGCGATTGAGTACCTCTCACCTGAGGAGCGTGCGGAACTCAACATCCTCACCACCTCAGAGCGCATGCAGCCGACCCTTCCCGGTGTCGACGATGCAGTTGAGACTCGTCAGGGTTCAGAGATGCCGGTTGATCCGCCGTCAATCGAATCAGTCACGACGCTTCTCACCGAGACGCAAACGACGACGGTTCGTGAAGTCAAGACGACCAATCACGATGCACCGATGTGCATGCAGTGCGGTGTCACCATGCAGCGTGCTGGCTCCTGCCATGCATGCCCGTCATGCGGCACCACCAGCGGTTGCAGCTGAGTTCCGCAAACGCACAACGCAGTTTGAAAGGAGGCCCGGGCATTCGCCCGGGCCTCCTTTGCGTTTGCTATGCCTGCGTCACGCCGAGCCAATTCGATTCGGAGGTGTCAAAGTCGGGGAACACTGACGCGAGGTTTGTCGTGCGCAGGCGACGGCCAAGAACTTCGGCATAGACCTTGCGGAAATCGTTCATGACTTTCACATCGCCATTGTCGGTGTCGACAAGGCCAGGCCATTGGCCGTGAACGCCCGGATTCACGCCTGCGCCGAGAACCATCATGACCATCCCTCGACCGTGATCAGTTCCCCCTGATCCGTTGATGGCAATGCGTCGGCCGAATTCGGTCGTGATGATGACGGTGGTGCGAGCAGCGGCGCCGCCAATGAAGTCGAAAAATGCTCCGAGGGCCGCATCGAGTCCGGCGACCAACTTGTGCTGATTTCCATTGGGGTCGGTTGCTGAACCCATCGCGTCGTGCTCGTCCCATCCGCCGAGGTCTGCTGTTGCGATTTCGATCGGGTAGCCAGCAGCGATGAGTTTGGCGATCGGCCAAAGCGCAGCTCCGAACCCGGTTGGCCAACCCGCCGGAGCAGCTGACGTTGCGGCGACCGGGGCGATCTCGGCAACGATGTCCATGGCTGCTGCCCCTTGGGCTCTGAGCAGTTCATTCGGTGCCGCGGGATACGTGGCACGAAGTGCCGTCTGAATCTGGTTTGAAGATGCGCCGGATCCCGCGCTGGAAAGCGAGAGGGATTGCAGATTCGGGGTGGCCATGGCGTCGGATCCGCGCAGCGAGGGTTGGAGTCCATTGCCGACTGAGACGCCGCGCAACGCGTCGTCTGATGCCCCCGACGTCGCTGCGAAGTAACGACCAAGCCAGCCGGTTCTGAGACTGGGATCGTTGGATGAACCTTTGTCCATCATCGCTTGAGCCGAGAAATGGGATCGGTTGTTGTTGGGTGAACCGGCAGCGGGAATGAATGCGGCGTGTCCGGAATCAAAGAGTGCTTTGATGCGTGCCGCGGCCGGATGCAACCCGAACTGATTGTCTACAGCAAGGGCAGAAGCGTCCGGAATGGCGACACCCGGCCGAAGTGATTGATAGGTGCGGTCGTCGAGTGGGCTCAGAAATGAAAGTCCATCTGCAGCACCTCGCAAGAAGATATTGACGATGATGTTGTTCATCGTTGTCGAGCTTTGATTCACCGCGGCATTCGCCTGGCCGAAGAAGATCGAAGGACGAAAGTAGGCAGTAGCGGCGATGGTGGCAGCCCCAACTCCTGAAACAGTGAGAAAGCGACGTCGGTCCATCTGACCGAGAAGTGGAACACCGACTGCGGCATCGAGTTCCGTGGATGGCAAATCTGCAGCGTCGTTGGTCATGTTGATCATCGAATCTGGTTTTGAGGGGTTTGAAGGACGTAGGCGATAACCGCCCGCGCGTTTGAGGTGGTCTTCCATGGCGTCGTGCTTGTTTGGCCTGAGGCCGAGAGAATTGCCGCGCGCGAACTTGCTTCAAGTGGTTCTCCGAGAATTGCAATCGCTGCACGATCAATTGCATCGCCGACAGTCGCGGGCGCAGGTGTGCCGAGGATGCGGTTCGCATCGAACTGTGGTGAAGGAGCGCCGAAACTGTTTGAACCAAGCGTTGCCAGATTCCAACGAGCGACCATTGCTCCAGCAGTTGTCCAGTGAGCGTCGAAGTCGGGGTAGCCGTCAGGCGTCTCCCAGGCCAGCGGTACTTGGCCAAGGAGTGAAAGTTGGGACAACACTGTGCTCGAGAGGTTGGTCGCACGAGCTGGATCCCATTGCAACTGCACCGACCGAAGAATGCTGGCGAAATACTCAATCGGGCGACGCATCTTGCGACCGGAAGATGCTCGGAATTCGGGGGAAAGAAGTAACGACCGAACCATCGGTGCGATTGCAGTGTCATTCGCTGTGTACGCCTGAGCGGCGGAACTGACGACGCCATCGGTTGGTTGAACGTGTTCGCCGATAAATCGAACGGCGAGTTTGTAGGCAAGTCGAGTTGCGGTCTTCTCGTGGCGAGCGAGGTAGACGAGAAGAGATTCGCCCGCAGCAACTCCGGTGAGCCCATTTGGTCGCCAACCAAGAACGTCGCCGCCGGTCGCCAGTGGACCCATGTTGTGCCACTGCGGGCGGAACTGGAATCCACCGTCGTTGCGATTGGCGATTCCCCAACCCGAAAGCAGGTAAGCGACTTCCTTGACATCTGCTTCGTCGTAGCCGCCATCGATGCCGACGGTGTGAAGTTCGAGCATCTCTCTTGCGTAGTTTTCGATTGGAAGTCTGCCGCCATCGGCTCGCGACAACGCTTGATCGAGATAGAGCAGCATCGCTGGGGATTTCGCAGATGCAACGAGCATGTCGGCGAACCGACCAGTTGCATAGCGTCGAATTACATCGCGGTCGTCTGTGGGCTTGTGGCGCGTGGTCGCATCGTGATTGATGTTGACGTTTAGGTGGTTGGACCAAAAGTCGACGAGCAACTCGTGAAGTTGCCGCTTTCCCCAAATCGCGCGGGCAACCGTCGCTGCAGCCATTTCCTGCCGAGTTCGCTTTTGGTCGAGGTTGGCAGAGATTTCTGTTGCAGTCATCAGTGCTCGTGGGTACGACGCAAGAATTCCGTCCATCGCAGAATCGTCGATGGACTCCCATGCCAGTTGTTGATCGATCCACGAAGTTGTTCCGGCGGCCTGAATCGCGTCGAGAAGTTGCGGCGTTGGGCCAAAACTCAGACGCCGGGCAACGTGCAGTATGTGAGCCTGAGTTTCGCCAGACTCGGAACTCGGCGGAGTTGCTGCAGTCGCCGGAAGGGTGGTCGGCGCTACTGGAACTGGCCTAACGGGAGTTTCCGGGGCCGAGGCAGTTGTGCAGGCTGCGGCGGTCGCGGCGAGGGCCGCAGCGCCTGCACCAAACAACGCAGTACGTCGATCGAATCTGCGAGACGCCGCCACTCTTTTGGTTGAGGTGGGCGACTCTGCGTCGTCCCTGCGAGAAGAATGCGCCTCGTACGCCTCTGCCTGGTGTTGACAATCGGTCATAAGGTGACCGTGCCAGAGTCACCTGCTGATTCGTGTAAAGAAAACCTTTAGAAATGCTTGAGATTCAAGGCATCGCAGGGTCACGTCATGCGGGATTGATGGCTTGGGCGAACGTCATGAAGACCCAAGGTTTCGGGCCCTTCGTATATTCGCTATGAACGAATTCGAGTTCGAAGCCAGCGGCTTTGACGAGTTCCACTGGGTCCCGGGTGAGGTGGCAACCATCGGCGAGTCGCTTTTCAAGGGGATCGAGGCGGCGCTGCCACGTTCGCGTTTTTGCATCGGGGGCGAGTCCATGTTCGAGAAAGTGGAAACGGCCGCCGGGCTTGAGCACTCGGCGGAGTTCGGCGAGTGCCTGTTCAACCCCGGGAATCGTGCAGAGCGTGAACGTGCACAGCGCGCCGTCGCAGGAGTTGTCGTCAAGTGCGAGCGTTTCGCCGCGCAGGCCCGCGTACTGGATGGGAATAGGCGAGGCGGCAATACGCGGCACCGCAATTTTGCGGGCAGTTAACGCTGGTTCAACGGCATAGACCAGGTCGATCTCGGGCGGGTAACTTGCAACATTGAGCCCTGAGCCGAATCCGATTTCCACGATCGTTCCCGACAGGCCAGCGGCGACGGCGTCGCGGCCCTGTTGCATAGCGGAGGTGCCGCACATTTTGTCAATGAAACGGGGAACGATCTGCGTGCTGTAGAAACCCATGCACTCGACCGTAGCGGTTGAGCGCAGTTGGATTTGGTTCGTTCTATGGTGAACAAAACCGATGAGGGGGACTCATGCAACTTTGGAGTGACGACATCGAGGCCATGCGGCCAGAAGCGCGCGCTGTGGTGGATGCAGGAATGGCGTTCGTCGCCGAAGCTTTTGCAGGCGATGGCGAACCGCCCAAGGACCTTCTCGGAGCCGCCCAGCACATGCGTCGTTCGTTCGAGCGCATGTATTCGCCCGTGCCAGAAGCGATCGTGCGTGACATCGCTGGAGTGCCGTGCCGAACCTTCGTCCCCGACGGTCCGGCCACCGCGATTTACCTCCACTTTCACGGAGGCGGGATGGTCATCGGCGCACCGGAAATGAGCGACAGTTCAAACCTCGATCTCTGTCGCCGGTTTGGAATGGCCGTTGTTTCCGTCGGTTATCGCAAAGCTCCCGAACATCCTTTTCCGGCTGGACCCGATGATGGAATCGCGGTTGCAAAGTGGCTCATCGAAAACGGACAAAGCGAGTTCGGATCTGACCGCGTCATCGTCGGTGGTGAATCGGCGGGCGGATACATGGCCGCGGCCGTTGCGCTGCGATTGCGTGATGAGTTGGACGCGATCGAACATCTCGTCGGCGCGAATCTCGTGTTTGGGGTGCACGATTGGGGTCGCTCACCAAGTCAGCGCGGTCTTCGGGTGCTGAATGCCCCTGACATGCTCACCCCTGAAGGGATGGCAATGTTCGGTGACTGCTATTTGCCGGGAATGACGATCGAAGAGCGACGCTCTCCCGAAGTTTCCCCGCTTTTTGCTGACCTTCATGACTTGTGCCCTGCGTTCTTGAGTGTCGGCACTGCCGACCACCTGCTCGACGACACACTGATGCTTGCACCGCGTTGGGCTGCAGCCGGCAATGAGGTTGAACTTTTTGTTGCTCCCGAGATGCCTCACGGTTTCCAAGCATTTCCTTGCGGCATCACGACAGCATGGGCCACGGCACAGTTCGACTGGTTTGCGCGCAGACTTGCCTCCTAACGCGACGATGCCCGCCCCGAAGGGCGGGCATCGAATGCAATCAAAAGATTTCAGATCAGTTCGACATGCAACCGTTGGTGTAGATCACTGAGGGGAGCTTGCCCTGCTGGCAGACAACCCCGCGGTCTTGGCTGACCCACTTGCCATCTCGCGATGCGAGAACGTCAGTGACGGCGATGTCAGGAGCGCCGCTCGAAGCCGGGGGAGTCAGCGTTGCCCACGCGTACGCCCAACCTGAGTCGCAGCCGAAGCCATTGACCTTCACGGTGTCGCCTGCAGTCATCGCCGCGTCAAGACCGGAAGTAATTGCCGCAGCGGTACACGGAGCAACAGAGCCTGTCGGGCCAACTGGGGGAGGTGTAGGTGTCGGCACGACGCAGACCTGCTTCTTGGCCTGCGCGTCGGCAGAAAGAGCGGCTTTGGTCTTTGGGCCGTAGGTGCCGTCAACGGTGAGACCCGCGCCCTTCTGGAAGGCTTTGAGGGTCGCAATCGTCAACGGGCCAATGATTCCGTCGTTGTTGCCAACGTCGCAGCCAACAGCGTCGAGCCATTCCTGCATCTGCACGATGTCAGCCTTGGTCAGGGTGCTCACGGGCTTGACGCCCGAAGTGGTCGGTGCGGACGCTGTTGTGGTGGTCGTGCTCGTGGCGCTCGATTTCTTGTCGCTACTGCAGCCAGCAATGCCGACAACGACTGCAAGTGAGAGAACGGCGACGCCGAGAATTCGGCGCGCTGATTGTGAACGCATGGTTCCTCCGGGGGGTTAAAGGGCAAATTCGCCTTGCGGAACGGTAGTAACCGGGTTGCTCGAGGCCGGGGACCCTAGTGATGTGCCACGCTCTCGGGAGACAGAGAAGGAGTGGGGCGTGTCCGGACCATTAGAAGGTGTGAAAGTCGTCGAACTTGGCATGTGGGTGGCCGGCCCAGCTTGTGCCGGCATCCTCGCCGACTGGGGTGCAGACGTCATCAAACTGGAACCACCAGGAGGCGGTGATCCGGCGCGGACCTATCAAGCCCTGTTCGGCACGATGATGCCGGACAATCCAGTGTTCGAAATGGACAATCGCTCGAAGAAGTCGGTTGCGATCGATCTGCGAACCCCGGAAGGTCAGGCACTCGCGCTCGAGCTTCTCGACGATGCCGATGTCTTTGTGACGAACTTGCGACGCGCCGCTCTCGAACGCTGGGGTCTTGGTCCCGACGAGGTCATGGCTCGTAACCCGCGCCTCGTGTATCAGCTCATAACTGGCTACGGAATGGAAGGTCCCGATGCGGCGCGACCCGCGTACGACATCGGTGGATTCTGGGCTCGGTCCGGCGTTGCGTCGCTTCTGCAAACCCCCGACGGTCCGCTTCCGTTCCAACGCGGCGGCATGGGCGACCATCCAACGGGAAGTTCTGCATCGGCTGCTGTTTGTGCAGCGTTGTTCAGTCGCGAGCGCACAGGCAAGGGACAGTTGGTATCGACGTCACTTGTGCGTCAAGGCGTCTACACCATCGGTTTTGATCTTTCGATCACGCTCGGGTGGGGAGATCACATCGGAATTGGCGCTCGCGAAACGATGGGCAACCCCGCCATGAACAACTACACCTGCGGGGACGGAAAGAAGATCTGGCTCATCGGTCAAGAAGCACATCGTCATTGGCCTCCGTTGTGTCGCGTTGTTGGCCACCCCGAATGGATCGACGACGGTCCCTACTCAACTCCGCTTGGTCGTCGCGAAAACGCGCGTGAATTGATCGCTGAACTCGATGGCATCTTCGCGACAAAGTCACGCGATGAGTGGGCCGAAATCTTCGATACGGAACCCGATATGTTCTGGGCGCCGGTAAACGACATTGACGATGTGCTGATCGATGAACAGGTTCATGCTGCTGGGGCATTTGTTGAAGTTCCAGAAGCAAACGGTTCAGCGATGCGAATTGCGAGCCCGTCAGATTTTTATGGAACACCGTGGCAAGCGCGGTCGGGTGCCCCCGAACTCGGGCAACACACTCGCGAAGTTCTCTTGTCAATGGGTCGTAGCGACGCGGAAATCGATGCAATGTTCGACGCGGGAACAGTGGCGTGAGCGTTACCGGCTACGACCTTCGCTTGCGTCCCGCGCAACCCCCTACGCCAGCTTCTGACGCGTTCACGATTCACCGAGCACAACTCGAGAGTGGCGTCGAGCTGGCCTATGTGCGTGAAGGTGCCGGTGGGTATCCGCTTCTTCTCATCCATGGGTACCCAGAAACAAAGAGAATTTGGTGGCGCAACATTGAGCCACTTGTCGCCGCTGGCTTTGAAGTGATCGTTCCCGACCTTCGTGGTCATGGTGACTCTGGATTTTCTGAAAGTGACACCTACGACCTTGTTACCTACAGTCGGGACCTCTACGAACTCACGCATGACATTCTCGGTCATCAACGCATCGGAGTTGTTGGCGGCGACGTTGGCGGTGTCGTTGCGGTCGACATGGTGCAACGGTTCGAGGGCTTCGTCGATGGATTGTGTTTCTTCGACACCGTTCCTCCAATGGTGATCGACGCGTACATCGCTGCAGGGATCGATATCGGTTCGATCAAGGCAATCTCCGATGGGCCGACAGGTGATTACCGACGTCGGCAAGGCGGCGACCCGGATCTTCTTGCTGCGGAGTTGAATACGCCTGCGCTTCGGCGTGCCTGGATCGCAGCTATGTACGGACCGCGCTTATGGGCATCGCCAGGAACGTTTAGCGATGCCGATATCGACTTCATGACCGAACCTTGGACAGACGAAGCTCGTCTGCGCGCCGGTTGGGCGGTCTATCAACTTGGATACGGACGTACAGCGGAGGAGTTTCCGATCCTCGACCGTACGGTGGATGTACCAACACTCCTTTTCTACGGTGCTGACGACCAAGTCGTGGGGCCCGACTTCATTCATTGCTGCGAAGTCGCGTTCACCGATCGCATCGGTCCACTCGTTCTTCCCGGGGCGGGGCATTTTCTGCAGTGGGAGAGAGCCGATCTCTTCAATCCCACCGTTGCCATGTTCTTCACCGCCCTTCAATCGAAAGTGTGACCATGACTCTGTCCGAAACTCTTGACCCGCAAACGCCAATTGTGATCGGTGCATCAGAGATCGCACATCGCGACGGACCCGACTTCCAGTTGGCCTCGGCCACAGACCTCATGATTGAAGCTGTCCAGCTTGCGCTGGAGTCAACCGGTGCCGGCAACGCGCTTGGCGCGCTAACAGGCGCAGTTCTCGTGCCTCATGGCACCTGGACCGAGACCGATCCTGGTCGAGCGATTGCTGAAGCGATCGGCGCTCCGAACGCACGCACGATTCGCAGTGAACTCGGCGTGCTTCAACAGTCATTGTTGGCGCGAGCGGCAACCGACGTGCGATCAGGTGCAATTGATGTTGCGGTCGTGGTCGGTGGCGAAAATCGTTGGTCGGGAGTTGTTGCTGGTAAAGCTGGCAGCTCTCTCCCTGATGCTCCGGCGCTCGCTTTGGCAGCGGAACCCGATGAAATCCTTGCGCCCCGCGAGATGGTGATTTCGCAGATCGAGATCGATCGCAACCTCACAACCGCAGCGCATCAGTACGCAATTATCGAATCCGCGCTGCGTCATCAACTCGGTCGCTCAACCGGCGCGCATCAACGTGCGCTCGGCGAACTTTGGGAGCGGTTTGCTGAAATTGCTGCAGAAGCACCCGCTGGTTGGGATGCGCGCGCGATGAAGTCGGACGAAATCGCTTTCCCATCTGAATCCAACCGGATGATTGCTGCCCCATATCCGAAGTGGCTTATTTCTCAATGGAATGTCGATCAAGCAGCTGCGCTCATTTTCACCACGGTAGGAACCGCCAGTCGTCTTGGTCTCGATGAGTCAACCTGGGTCTTTCCATTGGCCATGGTCGAGTCGAATGCGGTGATTCCACTTCCGGAACGCGCCGATGTTCATCGCTGGCCCGCTTCGCAACTTGTGTCAAAGACCGCACTCGAATCTGCAGCGATCTCGATCGATGAAGTTGGTCCCGTTGATCTCTACAGTTGCTTCCCTTCGGCAGTGGAAGTGCAGGCTCGCGAAATCGGTCTTCCGAGCGAGCGCGATCTCACGCTCACCGGCGGAATGACCTTCGGGGGCGGACCGTTCAACAACTACGCGCTGCAAGGTGCAGCAGCGATGGTCCGCAAACTCCGCGAATCGCCTGATCCAACTTTTGGTCTGACGAGTGCAGTGAGTGGTCTTCTTACGAAACCTGCCGTCACCGTCTGGTCAAACCGTGAACCTCGAACCCCGTTTGTATCGGTTGATGTCAGCGAACAAGCCGAACAGGCCACTGCCCGCCGGCCGGTGAACCCCGATCTCACGGGTGCAGGCGTTGTCGTGGGTGCCACGGTTATCCCGGGTCGTGGGGGAGAACTGACCACGGTTGCGTTGGTCGAGGTGGACGGAATTCGCACCGTTGTACAAAGCCAGGATCTTTCCCTGGGCCAGACCTTCATGGAGACCGACCCCGTTGGGCTGCCGATCATCATTGGTGACCCAGGCGAATTCTCACTGGCCTAAGCCCTTTGGCATTCGGGGCGGGACCAAGGTCCCAACTGGTGAACTTCGGCTCCTCCAATGCGACGCTCCGTCCGAATCGTGACAAACTGACGGTCCGTCAGATTCTCGGTGAGTGCCGAGAGACGCTCAGGAGGCCCCCATGGAAATCCCTCGCATCATCTCGGTCGACGATCACGTCGTCGAACCCCCCGATCTGTGGTCGGCCCGGCTTCCCGAGAAGTACCGCGACCGCGGTCCGCGCATCGAACGCCACAAGGTGTCGATGACGATTACTGGTGGCTACGGCTTTACCGTCGACGACCCGAACGGCAAAGACTGCGACGTTTGGTACTACGACGATCTCGTCTACCCGTTCACGCGACTTTCGGCTGCAGTTGGCGCCGAGGTTGTGCAGAACGAACCGTGCACGTTCGACGACATTCTCGTCGGTTGCTACGACCAAACAGCTCGCCTTGCCGATATGGATGCAAACCATGTCGAAGCTTCGATCTGCTTCCCAAATATCCTTCCGCGCTTTTGTGGCCAGGCATTCCTCGAGCGTGAGGACAAGGAACTCGCACTCCTTTGTGTGCAGGTTTACAACGACTGGATGATCGACGAATGGTGTGGCGGCGCCGGTCATGGTCGCCTTATTCCGCTCACGATGATCCCGTTGTGGGATGTCGACCTTGCCGTTGCTGAAGTGAAGCGTTGTGCAGCTAAGGGCAGCCACAACATCACCTTCTCGGAAAACCCGGTTCCGCTTGGTCTCCCGTCGTTGCACTCAGGTCACTGGGACAAGTTGTTTGCCGCATGCGTCGAGACCGACACCGTGATCAACATGCACATTGGTTCGTCTTCGAAGATGCCGTCGACCGCTCCCGATGCGCCGTTCATTATTTCTTCAACGCTTACGTTCCAAAACGCAATGGGCTCGCTTCTTGATTACGTCTTCGGTGGCGTCTTCGAACGCTTCCCCGACCTCCGCGTTGCATACTCCGAAGGTCAGGCTGGTTGGCTTCCGTACATCCTCGAGCGTTCGGACAAGTTGTGGGAAGAGCGTTTGCTCGACACCACCGGTTTTGGGTCAAATCTCAAGCAACCGCCGTCGACCTACATGAAGCAGAACGTTTGGTACTGCATCTTTGACGACGAAACCGCCATGAAGAACCGTGATGTCATCGGGATCGATCGCCTCACCTTTGAGGTCGATTACCCACACGCCGACTCCACGTTCCCGAATACCAAAGAGGTCGCGGAGCGGATGGCGGCGAAGGCGGGCTTCAACGACTACGAGGCCCAACGCTTCTTCCGAGGCAATGCCATCGAGCTGTACAAGCTCGACAAGTACTACGGGATCATGAAGTAGATCTCGGTCTCCCTGAACCCTGAACCCTGAAGGACCCGGCCCGATTTCGAGCCGGGTCCTCCTCGTTTTCCAGCCTTTGGCGTGTCGGATGTCGAGCGAGTGCAAGCCCCCCGCTAGCCTTCGAAACCGTTACGCCAGCGCCTCAGGGGGAAGACATGTCTGACAAGCGATTGCTCGATCGAGTTGCCGTGATAACCGGCGGTGGAGACGGTATTGGCAAAGGCATCGCTCGCCGATTTGCCCAAGAAGGCGCTCGAGTTGTGATCGCCGAAATTAACGGCGAAACCGGTCCGATGGTGGCCCAAGAACTTCAGGACGACTTCGGTGTTGAAGCGTTCTATCTCCACACCGATGCCACCAAAGAAGAAGACAACCGGCGCATGGTGAAAGAAGCCGTTGCTCGCTGGGGGACGATCGACATCTTGGTGAACAACGCCTGGGGTGGCGATCAGGCCGGTCTCCAGCGCGTGGACAAGATGCCAGACGACGCGATGGATCACGCGTGGCACATGAATGTGATGGGTCCTCTGTGGGCGATGAAGGAGTCATTCCCTCATATGCGCGCGCAGGGAAAGGGTCGCATCATCAATATCTGTTCGCTCAATGGCGTCAATGCCCACATGGGAAGCGTTCACTACAACTCCACAAAGGAAGCGCTCCGCTCGCTCACCCGCACCGCGGCCCGCGAGTGGGCAGGTTTTGGCATTACCGCCAACGTGATCTGCCCCGGTGCAAAGACCGCTGCGTTCCGAATGTTCGAGCAGATGGCACCGCAGGTTGCAGCGGAATCGGAAGCGGCGAACCCGATGGGTCATCTCGGCGATCCGGAAACCGAAATCGCACCGGTCGCGTTTTTCCTGGCGAGCGACGATTCCTGTTACATCACCGGCAACACGCTGTTCGCCGACGGCGGTAGTCATATCAACGGCGCTGTTTGGGTCCCGGACCTCAGCGACTGATCGCTTTTTCTTTCTGTTTCGTACGAGCGACGCAGACGCGTCACGAAAGGTGCACCATGGATATCGGACTCGTTTGGGGTTACTGGCCAGCGCAGCCCCCCAAGGACTTTGTTGAGATCACCCAAGAAGCAGAAAAGGTCGGGTTCAACTCGGTGTGGACTGCAGAGTCGTGGGGATCCGACGCGTTCACGCCGCTGACGTGGCTCGCTGCAAATACCTCGAAGATCAAACTCGGAACGGGCGTTGTGCAGCTGTCGGCGCGCACTCCGGTCGCAACAGCAATGGCAGCGATGACGCTCGATCACCTTTCGAACGGTCGCGTCATTCTCGGTCTGGGTGTTTCTGGCCCGCAGGTAGTCGAGGGTTGGTACGGCCGTCCATCGAACAAGCCACTTGCCCGCACACGCGAATACGTCGAGATCATTCGTAAAGCACTTCGTCGCGAAGGTCCACTCGAAAACGACGGCGAGTTCTACCCGATGCCGTATCGCGGTGAAGGCTCAGTCGGTCTTGGTAAGCCGCTCAAGATCATGACGCATCCTCTGCGTTCGGAGATTCCGATCTATCTCGGTGCCGAAGGCCCGAAGAACGTCACGCAGACCGCCGAGATTGCCGATGGCTGGCTTCCCCTTTATTACTCACCGTTCCGTCAGGACGTCTACGCCGAGCAACTCGCTGCAGCGAAGGAAGGTTTCGGCATTAGTTCGCTCGTGACCTTCAACGTGACCGACGATGTTGCGACGGGTCTTTGGCCCGTGAAGGCAACGCTCGGGTTCTACATCGGCGGCATGGGCGCCAAGGGCCAGAACTACCACACCAAACTCATGGCTCGAATGGGATTTGAAGAAGAGGCCTACAAGATTCAAGACCTCTTCTTTGCTGGCAAGCGCGAGGAAGCGATTGCTGCTGTGCCCGATGACTTCGCCGATGAGATTTCGCTCGTTGGTCCCGCATCGCGTATCAAGGAGCGGCTTGAGCATTGGCGCAACTCGCCAATTACTGAACTGCTGATTTCAGCACGAAGCCCCGAAGCACTTCGCCAGGCTGCCGAACTGGTGAACGGCTGAGTCCGTTCCGTTCTGCAATTCCCGTTTCCCTTTCCACTTCACCATTTTTCCCGGAGTCTTGATGTCCTCGTACAACCTTGGCGACCTCATCGAACTGGTCGCTGCAGCAAACCCTGATCGTCTCGCCATCGTGGGTGGCGGAACCCGTTACACCTTCGGCGAGTTCGATAAGCGCACCAATCAGGTCGCGCAGATGCTTATCGGGTTGGGATGTGAGCCGGGCTCGAAGATTGCGGTGTATGCCTGGAACCGAGTCGAGTGGGCCGAACTGTTCTTTGGATCATTCAAAGCGCGCGTTGTTCCGATCAACGTGAACTACCGCTACGTGGCCCACGAACTTGAGTACTTGTTCGATAACTCCGACAGTGAAGTTGTGGTGTTCGAACGCGGCTTTGCTCCAGTTATCGATGAGATCCGTTCGAAGCTCGTGAAGGTTCGAGAATTTGTCGTCATTGAAGACGGAACTGATCACCCAACGCCATGGGCGACATCGTATGAAGAACTCGTCAACGCGCAGTCCGATGCGGCGTTTACAAACGACCGAAGTGGCGATGATCTGTACTTCCTCTACACCGGCGGTACGACCGGGATGCCGAAGGGCGTGATGTGGCGTCACGAAGACATCTTCTTCGCCGCCCTCAGCAGCGCATTGGGCGCCCCAATCACCTCTCCCGAAGAAATCGGTGAGCGTTCGCTCCCGGTTGAGTTTGCATTGCCGAGCCTCATCATCGCCCCGCTCATGCACGGTGCAGCGCAGTGGGGAATGTGCAACATGTTGTTTGCCGGAGGTCCGGTTGTTCTCTATACCGGTCACGGATTCGATGCTCACGAGATTTGGTCAATTGCTGAGCGTGAAAAGTGCATGGGGATCACACTTGTCGGCGATGCAATGGGCCGGCCGTTGGCTGATGCGCTTGTCGATGGAAAGCAAACCTGGGACCTTTCCTGTGTCTTCCGCATCGGGTCTGGTGGCGGCGTGTTCTCACCGGCAGTGCAGCAGGCCCTGAAGGATGCGCTGCCGCACATCGCGGTGATGGACAGTTACGGCGCGTCGGAAACGGGTGCGGGTGGCATGTCGGCCGAAGGTGGTGCTCGTCGCTTTATGGTGTCGCCCGAACTTCAGGTGCTCGACGAAAACCTCGTTCCAATTCCCGCAGGTTCAGAACAGATTGGTCAGCTCGCCCGTACTGGTCATATTCCCATGGGGTATTACAAGGACGAAGAAAAAACCGCCAAGACGTTCCCGACAGATGCGAATGGTCAACGGTGGTCTGTTCCTGGCGACTCGGCGTCGGTCGATGCCGATGGCATCGTCACGCTTCTTGGGCGTGGTTCACAGTGCATCAACACCGGCGGCGAAAAGGTGTATCCCGAAGAGGTTGAGGAAGCACTCAAGGAACATCCGGGTGTCTACGACGCACTTGTCGTTGGAGTCCCTGACGAGCGATGGGGCGAGCGAGTCGTGGCGGTCGTGCAGCCTCGTGACGGTCAGACTCCAACGCTCGAGGATTTGTCGACCCACTGTCGCAATTTCATTGCGGGCTACAAGGTGCCACGCGCAATTACCTACGTCGATGAGGTCAAGCGCTCGCCTTCAGGTAAGGCTGACTACCGATGGGCGAAGGCAGCAGCAACTGAAGGAGCAGCAGAAGCATGAGTGTCGATCTGGGGCTCAGCCCCGACCAGGAATCCATCGCGGAACTCTTCGATGGGTTCTTCAGTAATGAAGCCCCGCCGGCGGTCGCGCGCGCTGCCGAACCGCTCGGTTTCGACCGCGATCTCTGGAACAAGGTGATTGAACTCGGCGCCCCCGGTATGGGAAGCGCACCTGAGAACGGTGGCGGCGGTGCATCGCTTGGCGACCTCGTCGTCGTTGCGGAAACAGTCGGCCGTTCGATCGCTCCGGTGCCGTTGGTCGATCACCTTGCCGCACTCAGTCTCCTTACCGATGCTGATCTCGTTGCCGGTGAAGCGATCGCTGCAGTCGCCGTTCGCCCCGCCGACGCAAATGGAATCTGGTCGCTTGTGCCAACTGGCGCAGTTGCCGACGTTGTGGTTGGTGTCGATGGCGACGAAACGGTCGTGGTCCGTTCGGCGCCGCCGATGTCTGGTCCTCGCAATCACGGTTCGATGCCGCTTGCTGATCGATCTGCCCGCGAAGGCTCCCGCACGGTTCTCGGCCCGGCATCACTTTTCGACGCAGTTCTTGATCGTTGGAAGCTCCTCACCGCTGCCGCTCTTGTTGGCATCGCCGATGCTGCGAAAGAACTTGGCGTTGCGTATGTGAAAGATCGCGAACAGTTCGGCGTGCCTGTGGGTTCGTTTCAAGCGGTGCAGCACGGACTTGCTGATCTCCCTGTCGCAATCGACGGTGGTCGATTGCTCACACATAAGGCCGCATGGGCGCTCGAAAACGTCACTGACGGTCTGCTCGATTGGGCGAACAACGACATCACTGACGGTCCCGCACTTGCAACTATGGCGTTGCTGTTTGCTGCTGACGCTGCAGTGATGGCGACTGATCGAAGCCTGCACTACCACGGCGGTTATGGATTCGCCGAGGAGTACGACATTCAGATGTATTACCGGCGTGCGCGAGGTTGGTCCTTGATCCTCAATGACCCCACGACAGTGAGCCTCTCATTGGCCGACCGTCTCTTCGGATCTGTGGAGGGCTGACATGGATTTTTCACTTTCACCTGAAGTCATTGAATTTCGCGATGAAATTCGCAGCATTGTTCGCGAGTTTGTAACGCCAGAGATTGCCGACCGCATGCACACCACTGGTGTGTTTGATGCGCCGGAACTCAATCTCGAACTTGGGCGCCGCGGCATTCTCGAGCGCGCGTGTCCTGGCCTCGGTAAGGGCGACCCCATCGAGATGTACGTGATGTTCAACGAACTCGAAAAGGCTGGCGCTCCTTACGACGGTCTTGCGGTGGCGCTAATGATCGCTGCGGTTGTGAACAAACTCGGCACCGACGAGCAGAAGGAACGAATCATTCCTTCGATCATTTCCGGCGAAGCGCTCGTATGCATGGGCTATTCAGAAGCTGACTTTGGTTCCGATGTCGCCTCGATTAAGACGCGTGCAGTGAAAGATGGCGACGAGTGGGTCATCAACGGTTCAAAGATGTGGACCACCCTTGCGCAGGTCGCTGAGTGGCTGATCCTTCTCACTCGAACCGACCTCGATCTTCCCAAGCACAAGGGACTCACAATGTTCATCCTTCCGATGAACACGCCGGGTATCACGGTTGAACCAGTGCACACGCTTGGTACCGAAATTACGAATGCAACCTGGTACGACGACGTTCGCGTTGGCGACGAAGCCGTTCTGGGCGGCGAGAACAACGGTTGGCGCACCATGACTACCGTGCTCGCATTCGAGCGCGGCGTGATGGGCGGAACAAATGCCGGTGTTCCGTTGCTCCGTCACTTCCACGAGTGGGCCGAGGCCAACGGGATCTTCGACGAACCTACGACTCGCGAGCGCATGGCTCGTTCGGTCATCGACATGCAGGTCGCCACACTTCTCACCATGCGCTCGGCGTGGATCGCCGCATCGGGTGGCATGCCTGGTCTTGAAGGTTCGATGACCAAGGTGTTTGCAGTTGAGGCCTATCAACGAGCATCGCGTTGGACGCAAGCCACCGCCGGTCCTGCCGGTCTCCTTCAATTCCACGAGGAGGGTGCTGCGGGCGAAGGTTTCGTCGAATACGACGCCCGCCACTCGCCGGTGATGTCGATTTATGGCGGCACGACGGAAATCAACCGGAACAACATCGCCGAACGACATCTGGGTCTCCCGAAGTCCCGCTGACATCGCTTGAAAAATTTGTTGCTCGACATTGCCGGGTCTCTGTAACGGCGATACGGTGACCCTGGTCACTGGTGCCGGAAGTCGGTGCCGAATCTCAGGGGGCAACGTTGAGCAGCGACGAGCGGTACATCGTTATTTCGGCCGATGGGCATGCTGGGGGAGATATCCCTGATTACCGGCCCTATCTGGAATCGAAGTGGCACGAGGACTTCGATGCGTGGGCCGCGGCCTACGACAACCCGCACGAAGATCTCATGGGAGACCTTGGCCCTCGCAACTGGGACTCCGCTCGTCGTCAGCGTGACGTCGAGGCCGATGGTCTCGTTGCCGAGGTCCTCTACCCCAACACGATTCCTCCGTTCTACCCAAAGTCCTCGCTCACCGCGCAGCCACCGTCACTTACGCCACTCGATGCGGAGCGTCGTTGGGCCGGTCTTCAGGCGCATAACCGTTGGCTCGTTGACTTTTGCAACGACGTTCCTGGTCGTCGCGCCGGTGTCGTGCAGATCAACCTTTACGACCCCGAAGCTTCTGCAGCCGAAATTCGGTGGGCCCGTGAAAATGGTTTGAACGGTGGCGTTCTGCTTCCGGGAACACCGCCAGGTGTCGACCTTCCGCAGTTGCACGACGCGTGTTACGAGCCAATCTGGCAGGCAGTGAGCGACACCGGGATGCCGCTGAACCATCACACCGGTTCGGCTGCGCCTCCCGCCGATGGTTCTCCCGAAGGCATGGTGACGTTCCTGCTCGAGGTGTCGTGGTACGCGCATCGCGCGTTCTACCAACTGGTGATCGGTGGCGTGCTCGAACGTCATCCGGAATTGCAGTTGGTGTTCACCGAACAAGGAACTGCGTGGGTACCCGAAGAACTCCAACGTCTCGATCATTTCTTCCAGCGCATGGGCGGATCAAGCGGTTCGCAGGAAGAAGCGTGGGGCGCGGAAGTCGTCGGCAAGTTGTCATTGAAGCCGAGCGAGTACTTCGCTCGCCAGGGTCATGTGGGCGCGAGTTTCATTCGTCGGGCCGAGGTTCAGATCCGCGATCGTGTCGGTGTTGATCGCATCATGTGGGGGAGCGACTATCCCCACCGCGAAGCCTCCTCGCCGTATTCGAAGGAATGCCTTGCCCATACCTTTGGCGGAGTCCCGAAAGCAGACGTCGAGAAAATGCTTTCACTCAACGCGGTGGAGTTGTACGGCTTCGACCTGAACTTCTTGCGTCCAATCGCCGATCGCATTGGCCCGAAGGTCGACGACGTTTTTGCCGGACTTGCTCCGCGCATTTTGCCGACCGACGCAAACATGTGTCCTGCATTCGCAGACTACGAATTCGCAACCGAGTGACTGAGGGGAAACCAATGAAGCCTGAAGATTTTGCCGACAACGATCCGTACCTGATCATTGCCGCTGATAGCCATGCCGGTTTGCCGACGAACGACTACCGCCCATATCTCGAAAAGAAGTATCACGATCAACTCGATGGGTTTCTTCTTGAACAGAAAGAACTGATCGAAGCATCGACTCGACTTGGGGTGCGCGACGACAAATACGCCAAGAAGTGGTTCGAAGAACATGATGAGGAACTTGCTGGCGGTTGGGATGCCATCAAGCGCGATCAGACCCTCGATAGCGATGGCGTCGCTGGTGAAGTCGTCTATCCCGACTCCGATGCAGTCGAAAGTCGCACTGCGGTTCCCTTCGGTGCCGGTCTCGGCCTTTCGGGCGACTTAGATCCCGAACTCGGCCTGGCCGGAGCAAAGGCCCACAATCGTTGGCTTGCTGACTTGTGTTCGACCAATCCGGAGCGTCGCTGCGGCGTCGCGTTGGTTCCGATCACTGGTCCCGTTGAAGATGCGCTCGCTGAAATCAAATGGGCGAAGGAGCATGGTCTCGGTGCGGTAATGATCCCCGCGCGCTGGTGCAACCAAATCCCGTATCACGATCGTCGTTACGACCCCATTTGGGCGCTGTGCGAGGAATACGACATGCCGATCGTTACCCACTCGGGCTCGGCACCTCGCGAAGAGTACGGCGACCTCCTCGGTATTTACGTCACCGAAGTCACCTGGTGGCCAGCGCGTCCGATGTGGTTCATGTTGTGGTCCGGCGTGTTCGAGCGTTACCCGAAACTCAAGTTCTGTGCGACCGAAGGTGGCTGCTGGTGGCTTCCGCAGCTTCTGTGGTTCTGGGATCGCCTGTGGGCAGGACAGAAGGGTTCAGAGAAGCTCGGCGCCGGCGCGTTCTCGGGCAAAGTCGAAATGCTTCCGAGCGAATACATCGACCGCAACTGCTTCACCGGTCTTGCCAACGTGAAGCGTCGGGAGATGGGGCAGCGTTACGAAATCGGTATCCAGAACATGCTCTGGGGCACTGACTTCCCGCATCCCGAAGGCACCTGGCCCAACACGCACGAATGGTTGAAGAAGACCTTCTACGACATTCCGATTGACGAGTCACGCGTCATGCTCGGCCTCAGCGCCGGCGACGCATTCGGATTCGACATGGAAGCGCTCCGCAAGATCTCCGAAAAGGTTGGTCCCACGCCGACCGACCTCGGTCAGCTTGGCGAAGGTCGCACTGCTCAGGACCTCACCGATCGCTGGGCGCCAGTGAAGGAAATTGGACGTCACTGGCTTACCGGTCACGACTTCCCGCTTATCCCGCAGTAATTCGCGAATGAGCGCAGCGTCACGTGTTGGTGGTGCGCCGGTCGACCGTGATGGTCGACCGGTCACCGCCGACGAAATCCTTGAAGTCGCCGGCAACATCGTTGAGCGACATGGTGTCGACGCGCTCACGATGCGTCGACTTTCCGACGATCTTGGCGTTGCAGTTACGTCGATCTATTGGCATGTGGGCAATCGTGATGCAGTTCTTGATGGACTTGTAGATCGGCTCCTCGATCGCATGGAAACGATCCGCGCTGTTGGTGAGACGCCGCTTGAGCGGATGGCATCGCTTGCCCGACAGCTTCGAGCAACGTTGCTCGAACGACAGCATCTCGTGGGCCTTGCTCATGAGCGAGATCGTTCTCCGGCCATGTTTCTTCCGGTTCAACAGGCACTCGCGATTGAACTTGAGTCCATCGGCTTACGTGGTTCGGCTGCGGCACTCCGACTGCGAGCGCTTCAGGTCCACGTGATTTCCTCGGTCTTGATGGACCGCGCCGCGGCACGAAATGCAAGTCATGGCACCGTCGATCCCGATCTTTGGCCTGCCGACTTTCCCGACCGTGAACTCGTCAGCGCACTCGCCGACCCTGCGGCCTATGACACGGTCTTTGACTACGGATTGCAGTCACTCTTGGCGGGTTTCGAAGCGAATCGGTGACTTCGGAAGGGCGTGTTTGACGCGACTATCGTCCGGACCATGGCTGACAATGACGAAGGTTTCCACGCCACCGAAACTCCGTGGCGGCGCGATCCGTCCGAACTGACGGGTCGCCTCACCGATTGGGCAAAAACTGCGTTTGGCGCCGGCTCCGTCGTTGCAAACGTTGTCGCTCCCGATAACGGAATGTCGAGTGAAAGCTGTCTCTTCGACATCACCCTTGACGGTGAGATGACGCAGTACGTCGCTCGCATGGCGCCGCTTCCTCACGTCATTCCTGTTTTCCAGAACTACGACATCCAACTTCAGGCCAACGCCATGAACGTTGTTCGAGCGAACACCAACGTTCCGGTTCCGGAAGTCACGCATGTTGAACTCGATACCGCAGTTCTCGACACACCCTTCCTGGTCATGAAGCGCCTTCCGGGCAGTGCTCCTGCCGATATGCCGCCGTATGTCTTCGGTGGATGGGTATGTGACCTGTCGGAAGAGGGTCGCGAAACGATGCAGCGAAATGCGGTCCGCACACTCGTGGATCTTCACGAACTTCGTCCCGATAACACCGATCTCGCGTTTCTTGCTCGTCCAGACAAGGGCGAGTCCGCACTTGATCAGCATCTTGGTCACGAGCGTGACTACTACGAGTGGGCCCGTGGCGATGTTCACTACCCGCTTATTGAACGAACGTTTGAATGGCTCGAGGCCAACCGGCCGACACTGGTCAATCCGACTGTTTTGAATTGGGGCGATGCTCGCATCGGAAACATGTTGTTTGAAGGCCCTACGCCGACCGCCGTTCTCGACTGGGAAATGGCATGTCTTGGTCCAGCAGAAGTTGATTTGGCGTGGATGATCTTTTTGCATGCGTTTTTCCAGAACATGGCGGTCACCTACGGAATGCCTGGTCTTCCCGACTTCATGCGTCGCTCCGACATGGCCGCGCTCTACACCGAGATGAGTGGTCGTTCGGTCGAGGCCCTCGAATGGTTCGAGGTCTTTGCCGCACTTCGGTTCGCCACCGTTTCGGTTCGCACCACGACCCGTGGCGTCTTGTACGGACAGCAAGAGGCACCTGCCGAGCCCGACGACGTCATCATGTTCCGCGGGTTGCTCGAGCAAATGCTCGAAGGCATCTACTGGGAAGGCCGCTAGGCGGGCAGAACTCGCCTGCGGGCGATCAGGCCGAGGGTTGCGAAATTCCCAAAACGTGTCATCCGTCACATTGAGGGTCAGATCGCGCTACGGTTCGCGCCGTGAGCAGGGTGGACGATCTTCGAAAGTTGGATCAAGCGCTTTCGCGTATCAACCGGATCTCGACCGGTCGGGTCTCTGCACGAAACCGCTCCGAGCGATCGGGGGTCATGCTCTCTCGGCCGGCTCTCTCGATTCTCGGAGCACTTCACGCATCTGGTCCAGTGCGACTCTCGTCGTTGGCCCGGCTCACTGGTCTGGAAGCGCCGTTGATCAGCCGCGAGATCAAAGAACTCGGAGACGGCGGCTATGTCTTCCGTAGTTCTGATCCCACTGATGGGCGCGCGGGAATTGTGGAGCTCAGTCCGAAAGGCGCTGATGCTTGGAATCGGTATCGCCGTGCCGCCGATGACATCAACGCCGAGACGTTTTCGGAGTGGTCGGCTGAGGACCTTCGTACCCTCCGGGTGTTACTCGAACGCGTTGCCCGCGACATTTCCAAGAGCCCGTCGCTTTTAGAGCAACAGAGTCGCGCCAGCTGATCGACAGTGTGCGGGCATGACCCAAAGTCGTGACCTACATTCCTCGTTATGACTGACGCCTCGTGGGACCCCGCCGAACTCAATCGACCAATCTTTGCCGCTGACCTCATCATCAGCGCGTTGAGTCGTACGCCGGACAATCCGGCCGTCAACATCATTGGCCAACGCGAAATGACGGCGCGCGAAATGAGCGAGATGGTGAGTCGCTACGCGCAAGCACTGGCGTCGAAAGGCCTTACGCAAGGCAAACAACTTTCAGTTCTCGCCCTCAATCGACCAGAAGTTCTTTTCAACATGGCGGCCAACCAGGTCAACGCAACTCGATCTACGCCGTTGCATCCAATGGGTTCGGTCGATGATCAGGCGTATGTGCTCAGCGACTGCGGTGCCGAAGCGCTTGTCTTCGATCCCGACAACTTCACTGAACGAGCGCGTGAACTTGCAGAACGCGTTCCGACAATTAAGCACTTCCTTTCCTTAGGTCCTTGCGAGTTTGGCGAAGACCTCAATGCGTTAGCGATGACGTTTGAGCCGAAGCCGCTCGTTGCGCCGTTGGTCAATGGCGAAGACCTGGCAGGCATTGCGTACTCAGGTGGAACCACCGGAAAACCGAAGGGAATTATGAGTAGTTATCGGGGCGGCGCCACGATGACTCAGATTCAAATGTCTGATTGGCAGTGGCCCGACGAAGTTCGGTTCCTTATCTGCACACCCTTGTCGCATGCCGGTGCTGCATTCTTCACGCCGACACTTCTCAAGGGCGGTTCTCTCACCGTGCTTCCTGGTTTTGATCCAGAGAAATTCATGCAGACCGTGCAGGACCATCGCATCACCGCAACGATGCTGGTGCCCACCATGATCTACGTGCTTCTTGATCATCCGAAGTTTGACCAGTACGACCTGTCGAGTTTGCAGACGATTTTCTACGGAGCATCAGCAATTTCACCGACACGTCTCGCTGAGGGCATTCGTCGTATGGGACCGATCTTCTTCCAGTTCTACGGTCAGGCAGAATGTCCGATGACGATCACGGTGTTGCGCAAGGAAGATCACGATCCCGACAATCTTGAGCGTCTCGCAAGCTGCGGACGTCCAGTGCCGTGGTTGCACGTCGCACTGCTGGATGATGCCGGCAACGTTGTTCCGCACGGTGAGCCTGGCGAAATCTGTGTTCGAGGTCCGCTCAACATGAAGGGGTACCTCGGTAAGCCCGAGCAGACTGCAGAAGCGTTTGAGCACGGCTGGCTCCACACCGGCGACGTCGCTCGCGCTGACGATGAGGGATTCCTCTACATCGTCGATCGCAAGAAGGACATGATCATCACCGGCGGATTCAACGTGTACCCGCGTGAAGTCGAAGACGTCATTTCTGCGCACCCCGCCGTCTCGGCAGTCGCGGTTATCGGTGTTCCGGATGAGCGATGGGGTGAATCGGTGAAAGCGGTCGTCGTGCGCCGTCCCGGTGAATCCGTCGAGGCCGACGAACTCATCGCCCTCGTGAAAGAAGCGAAGGGATCTGTGCAGGCTCCCAAGAGCGTCGACTTCATCGACGCTATTCCGCTGAGTGCGCTGGGCAAGCCTGACAAGAAGGCGCTTCGCGCTCAGTACTGGGGGGATGGCGGTCGCCAAGTGAACTGATTGCCGGTTCGATGGGCTCTCGGGTCCCGACGAAATAGTTCACTGGGGTAACTTTCTCTCACTGTGGTGTGCCGGTAGTCTCACCACTCCACGTCGCCGCTCCTTCGTCCGATTCGGAACACTAAGGTGGCGTCGGTCACAGTTCGACATCAGTTTGAGGAACGTCCCGCTTTGGGGCGAGGGGGCACAGAGTGCAGACATTCCTGCAGTACACGATCTTGGGCTTGGCAATTGGCGGCTCCTACTTCATTGCCGCCTCGGGTCTTGTCGTCACCTACACCACCTCTGGCATTTTCAACTTCGCCCAGGGTGCAATCGCCATGCTCGCCGTCTTCACCTATTGGCAGTTCCGATGGGGCTGGAATTGGCCGGCACCGCTTGCGCTGCTCATGGTCCTCGGCGTGCTCGCCCCACTCTTGGGCGCGCTTCTCTATCAGGTCGTCATGAAGAACCTTCGTGGCACCTCCGAGGTCACGAAAATCATCGTTCCGATCGGCGTCATGCTCGGCTTCCAGGCTCTCGCCACATGGGTTTGGAACCCGACGTCAAGTACCCCTCGTCAGTTCCAGAAGTTCTTCGGCCCGAATGCGTTTGTGCACTTCGGTTCGCTCAAAGTTTCGTGGCACGAACTCATCGCCTTTGTTATTGCAATTGTCATTGCCGTGGGTATTCGGTTGCTGTTTGTTCGCACCCGATACGGCGTCGCAATGCGCGCAGTGGTGGACGATCCCGAACTTCTCCAACTCAACGGTGGACGGCCCGAGCGACTCGCCATGATCTCATGGGCCGGAGGTTCATTCCTTGCCGCTCTCGCCGGCATCCTCATTCAGCCGATGATCGGTTCGGCAATGAGTGCAGGTCAGCTCACTCTGCTGGTTATCGATGCATTCGCTGCTGCGATGTTCGGCCGTCTGCGCAGCCTTCCGCGCACGTTTGCCGGCGCCATCGTGATCGGTCTCACGACGACCTATGTGATCGCCTATTTCCCGAGCAAGTGGACGTGGTCGAGCTCGTTCCGTAACTCGCTGCCGATGATCTTCCTCTTCATTGTGCTCATCGTGCTTCCGCAGGATCGACTTCGTGGGACGACGGTGCTTCGCCTGCGTGAACGTTTCCGCATGCCGTCACTTCGTACTGCCTGGATCGCTGGCCTTGTGCTCATGGTTGTGGTGTTCTGCCTCAAGGTCATCATGGAGCGCACGGCCGTGAACACGCTGACGCTTGCGCTGACCTTTGCGATCATCGCATTGTCGCTTGTGCTTCTCACCGGCTTCGCTGGCGAAATCAACCTTGCCGCACTGTCGTTTGGCGCCATCGCCGTCATCATCGTTTACCACTTCGGCACATCTGGTTCCGGAACCGATGCGCGCATGACCCTGTGGGGAATTCTCCTCGCCGCGGTGGTTACCGCGTTGGTCGGTGCAGTCATTGCATTGCCAGCTCTCCGATTGCGTGGCCTCTACCTGGCGCTCGCCACAATGGCCTTTGGCGTCTTCGTTTCGCGAATGATTCTCACCGAACGCAACGAGCGCGACCTTTTCGGATGGAAGTTCACGATCTTCACCGCTGGGCAGCTCACCATCCCGAAACCGAAGTTCGGTCCGTTCGATTTCAATAGCCCCGACGCGTTCTTGTTCCTCTGTGCCGGCCTATTTGTCGTCATCGGAATTGGCATGGTCTATTTGCGTCACAGCGGGTACGGACGCCGTCTCGCCGCGATGAAGGACAGTCCTGCTGCTTCGGCCACATTGGGTATGAGCGTTGTCCGCCTGAAACTTTCGATCTTCATGATGTCGGCAGCCATTGCTGGTATCGGCGGCGTCATGATGGCGGCCCAAATCGGCACCGTGAACTCCGACCGTTTCGACATTCTTCTGAGCCTCTCGCTCATGATGATCACCGTGGTTGGGGGTATCGGCTACATCTCGGGCGCACTTTTCGCTGGCATCTTCCTGATCGCCCTTGTGCAGATGCTTGATCTCACACTCAAGAAGTTCGCGGTCGACTACTCAAGCCTCGAAGCGATCTTCATGTTCTTCGTTTCCGCCGTCACGGTGTTGCCAGCAACAATCGGCATCACAATGGGTAAAAACCCATCGGGCGCAGTGAGCGACATTGTCGATGGCCTCGACCTCATTAAGCAATCAAAATCGCTGATGTTCACGATCATCGGCCTTGAAGCTGCGATCTGGACACTTACGGCAACCGAAGTGATCACGAACTGGAATTTCGTGATTCTCACGCTGGTCAACCTGATTCTTGTTCCGATCATCGGAGGGAAAATCCTCCTAGCTCGCGCAATGCGCGGTGTGCCGAAGCCTGTGCCGCCGGAACTCATTGGCATCGACCGACCGTTTACACCTGAAGATCTTGCGACAATGGATCAAGCGCTCAATCTTGAGGGCGTTGTGATTCCGTCTGCAGGAACCGTCCGAGAGGAGGCCGCTGGTGTCTCTGCTTGAAACTGCTGACGTAAAAGTGAAGTTCGGTGGCAACGTTGCGCTGAACGATGTTTCGATTTCCGTCGAAGCGGGAAGCATCACTGGTCTGATCGGTCCGAACGGCGCTGGTAAGACCACCCTGTTCAACACCATTACTGGTCTTCAGCCGCTCACGAGCGGACGGATCACCTTCAATGGCAAGGACGTCACCAAAGAGCCTCCTCATAAGCGCACTCGCATGGGTCTTGCCCGTACGTTCCAGCGTCTTGAGTTGTTCACGTCGTTGTCGGTTCGCGACAACGTGCGTGTTGCTGGGGAAATTCGCAACCGCTGGAGTTTCCGCACCACGCGCATGGACGTCAATGCCGAAACCGACCGCATCATCAGTCTTGTTGGGCTTGCCGATGTCGCCAGTCGCGAAGTCGGAGAAATCCCGACCGGCCAGGCTCGTGTTGTGGAACTGGCCCGAGCGCTCATGATTCAACCGACGCTGCTTCTTCTTGATGAGCCTGCGTCAGGTCAGACCGAAGAGGAAACCGAACAATTCGGTGAGCTCCTCAAGAACCTGACCCGCAACGATGGTCTTGGCGTCTGCCTCGTCGAACACGACATGGCACTCGTCATGAACGTCTGCGAAACGATCCACGTCCTCGATTTTGGGACAATCATCGCGAGCGGTACCGCCGAACAAGTTCGGAACGATCCGGCCGTTATCGATGCGTACCTCGGTTCTCCGGAGAGTGTCTGATGAGCGAACTCAGTTACCACGAAGATCACGGCGCAATCGATGGAGCTCCGCTCGTCGAACTTGTTGACGTGCGCGCCGCGTACGGAACGATTGAAGTTCTGCACGGCATCAACCTTTCGGTCCCGCAAGGTTCTGTCGTTGCCCTTCTCGGCCCCAATGGTGCCGGAAAGTCCACGATTCTTAAGGTCGTGTCAGGGTTGCTGCAGCCCACTGCCGGTGAGGTTCGGTTAGCTGGTCGAGTGGTCAACGGCGCTTCTGCCGATGAACTTGCTCGCATTGGCTTGTGCACCATTCCGGAGGGTCGCGGCGTGTTCCCGAACCTCACGGTTCGCGAGAACCTCTGGATGGCGACCATGGCGGGTGTTTCGCTCGCCGAGGTTGAAGAAATCGCCTACGCCCGTTTCCCACGTTTGGGTGAACGACGTAAGCAGTTGGCCGGCACCATGTCTGGTGGCGAACAGCAAATGTTGTCGATGGCACGGGCACTTTCCGTGAACCCATCGGTACTGCTCCTCGACGAATTGTCGATGGGTCTGGCTCCGCTCGTCGTAGCCAACCTCTACGAGATTGTTGCTCAGGTCTCGCAAGAGGGCGTTTCGATCCTGGTGTCCGAGCAGTTTGCTCGGACTGTCTTGGGCATTGCCCAATACGCCGCGATCGTTCTTCACGGGAATATCACTCGAGTTGGTACTCCCGCTGAGCTTGAAGATGAATTGTCCGCTGCCTACCTGGGCTCGTGAGACCGGAGAAAAATGGAAACCACTGGTGATCGCATCGAGCAGTTCAAGTCCGATGTGACCGATATGAATCTGAAGACTGGCAATCCCAGCCGCGACAAGACGTTCCAAGCACTTGGTTTTGTGCTCATGCTCGTCGGCGTCATTGGCGCATTTGTCGTCTACGTGTCGTCGAACAATCTGAATAGTCAGCTCGATGTCACCTCGCAGGTGGCATTCGCTGTCGCGTTCCTCGCACTGACGGTCTTTGGTGCGGCGATCTTCCTGCGCTACGCGTTGGCGAACTTCCTTCGTATGTGGCTGCTTCGTCAGCTCTATGAAGGCCAAGCCAACACCGACCGCATCGTCGACGCCGTCTCCAAGCGCTGATGGGAACCATCGTCATCACCGGTGCCGGCTCCGGCATCGGTGCAGCGACGGCGACACGGCTTCGAGCCGACGGACACACCGTCATCGGCGTCGATCTGCGGGGCGCCGAGATCGAAGCTGATCTCAGCAAGCCCGAAGGTCGTCAGGCGGCAATCAAGGCTGTCGGCGAAGCCTGCGGGGGAGTCCTCGACGGACTCGTCACCTGCGCAGGCATCTCCGGGCTTCCCGGTCGCCCGGCGTCGCTTCTCGCTTCGGTGAACTATTTCGGCACTGTCGAGATGATGGAAGGCCTTCGTCCGATGTTGGCGAAGGGCACCAACCCCTCGGCTGTGGCGATCAGTTCGAACTCCACCACGACCGCCCCGGGATACCCACTGGGTCTCACCGAAGCGTGTCTGGCTGGTGACGAAGCCGCTGCTCGAGTCGAAGCCGATAAGGGCGATTCAATCATCGCCTATGCCGCGACAAAGTTGGCAGTGGCCCGTTGGGTTCGCCGCTCGGCCATCACCGACGATTGGGCGGGCGCAGGCATCCGCCTCAACGCCATCGCTCCCGGCATGATCGCCACGCCAATGATCGACGAAGGCGCGACCGACCCGAACCTCAAAGTTCAGCTCGACATGTTTAAGGACACGATTGCTCTTGGTCGTGCAGGCAAGCCCGAAGAAGTCGCCGCATTTCTGGCGTTTCTTCTTTCACCCGAAGCTGGGTTCTTCTGTGGTTCGGTGCTCTTCATTGATGGCGGCACCGACGCCCGATTCCGCGCCGACGATTTCCCGTCGCGCTGGGAGATCCCAGGTATGTGAACTGTCGGTTGTCGAACGCGCCGTGCGTTCGACAACCGAGACGTTCTTACATTCCAGTAAAGACCTGTCGCATGTTTGACAGCCAGGCATTCACGTCGGCATTGCGTTTCGCCGAGGTTTGAGCTTCTCGTTCGCCTGTGTAGGTGACGAACGAGTCAGTGTCGAGTGAGGCCAGCAGCGAAATGGCAACTTCTTCGGAGGTTGCTGTTGTCGCGGGATCACTCGGAAACGGAGCGTTGTTGCCGGGCTTGTCGGTGGAGAACTCGCTGGCGGTCGTTCCGGGAACGAACAAGTGGGCACGCACGTTGGTCTTTCCAAGTTCGACGTAGAGCCCTTCGGTGAAGAACTCGAGCGCAGCTTTGCTCGCTGAGTACGCACTCACGCCGAACGCCGCCATATGCACACCCATTGACGACACGTTGATGATGTCGCCGCTATCTCGTTTGAGCATATGAGGAAGCATCGCCAAAGTAAGCCGCACCGGCGAGAAGTAATTGATGGCCATCACGCCTTCAACGTCGTCGGCAGTCATCTGATCGGTGCGCTTGCGCTTCGGAACGCCGGCATTGTTGATCAGGATGTCGACGCGACCATTGAGGGCGGCAACCAAGTTGTCCGCAAGAGCATCGATTGCGTTGAGGTCCGAGAGGTCGGCCACAACCATCGTCGAATCCGGTGAGGTTGTTTGGCAACGTTCCAGCACGTCGGCCAGGCGATCGGCGCGCCGAGCAACGATCGCAACGCGGGCCCCGCGCTTCGAAGCCTCGATTGCGAGCGCTTCACCGATGCCTGACGAAGCTCCGGTAATGACAATGTTCTTGCCGGTGAGATCGCTCACTTACTTGTTCCCGTGACGCTTCTCGAATGCATCGCGGATGCCATCACGCCAACTCACCTTGCACGGCCCGGTGAGAGCTGCGCGCTTGGTGTTGTCAGTGACAGATCCGCGAAGCGTTCCCTCAACCGGAACGGAGTTGACGACAGGATCGATACCAGCGAGTTCGCCGATATAGGCACACCATTCCTGAACACTTGCTGGTTCATCGCCAGCCCAATTCACGATGGTGGCTTCGGTTGCTGAGGCACCATCGAGCAGCGCTTCAGCCTGCGCGGTGATGTCATCGGTGTGGATGGGCATGTACATGCACGGATCCCAGCGGGTGGTGACGGCATTGCCGGCCATAAGCGCATCCATCTGCATGATGGGAAGGCCACCGGTGCCATCGGGGCCGTACGACGCGTTCATACGGGCAATGGTCACGGGAAGATCGAACAGCCGAGCACAGGTACGAGCAACAGCTTCCTGGGAAATCTTCGACATCGAGTAACTCGGCGCATGTGCTGCGTTGACATCGCCCAACGCGTCGGTTTCTTTGAACACATGCCAGGGATCGCCGTCGACTGGTGGCTTGTAGACCGAATGGGTCGACATCACGAGGGCGGCTTTCGCGTTGCGGCAGTGGTGGAGAAGGAGTCCAGTGCCCTCAGCGTTGGCGCGAATGGCAAAGTCGTAGTCGAGGCCGGCCACCTGCACGACTGCAAGATGCAACACATAGGTGAAGTCGGTTGGCAATTCGCTGAAGTCTGGGTCGGCGAGATCGATGGCAAGTGTTTTCACGCCGACGTCTTCGACCTGCTTGCGCGTGGCGGGATCACCGAAACGGGCAATGCCCCAGACCTCGTTGTCCTTGGAAAGATCGCGGGCCATTGGGAACGCGATCTGTCCGGCAGGGCCGGTAATGAGGATCTTCTCGTCGCTCAGCATGTTCAGCCCTTAAACAAATCAGGGAAGCAGTTCTGGGCCATTTCGCGGAACCCCTCACGCCATTCAACCGTGGGCGTCCAACCGAGGCTGAGCAGCTTCGATGGGTCAACAGGATTCGGCGGAATGCACTGTTCGCTCACGACCAGAGGAATCTCAACTCCGGTGAGTTTGGTGAGTTCTGCGGTCCACTCCTCGATGCTCACGAGTTCAGGTGCGCACCAGTTGTAAATGGGGGCGGGAACGGCAGCTTGCTCAAGCAGGTACGGGAGGGATCCGAAGATGTCGCGGTCGTGTAGGAAGCAGTGAGTGTTCGGTGCATCGGCGCTGATGGTGGTCGGGATTCCCATTTGCGCAAGCGTGACCATCATTTGCGGCCAACCGTGGCCGGGGCCGTACGGAACATCGAGTCGGGCGATAACTGCGGGAACACCAAAGCGCTTCGACGCGTACTTGACTGCAGATTCCGCAGCGATCTTTGAGATTGAGTAGGTCGTCATGAAGCCCATGGCGCGGTGGTTGTCGCCAAGGTCGTCGGTTTCGACGTGACTCACATGTCCGTTTGGTTCGTAAACGGCGCAGGACGAACAATGGAAAAACGCCTTGACGCCCTTCACGCGTTCAATGAGGAGTGCGACACCTTCAGCATTTGCCGCGAGGTCACGGTCGAAGTTGTTCGACTTCGCCACCGCCATGTTGATGACGTAGTCGAGTCCATCAGGGATCTCGTCGAACGACGCGGTTTCAAGGTCGATGGCAACCGGGATGACTCCGTCGGCCTCGACTTTGGCGCGCGAATCGGCATCGGCGAAACGTGATGTTCCGTAGACAGTGTTTCCGGCGGCAACAAGATTGCGGGCGAGGGGGCCGGCAACCTGTCCGGTAACGCCGGTAAGCAGGATTTTTGCTCCTGTGAGCGGTGCAGGTGTCATTTAGATCTTGTCCGTGAAGTCGTCGGTACCAAAGTTGGTCTGTTGGAACGGGCTCGTCCACACATGCGTGGCGAGTCCGCTTTCGTTGATTGCTTTTGCGATTTTTGCGTAGCCCTTTTCCCAGCCTTTTTCGGCATCGTGGTCAAGGAAGTGGAGCTGCAGGAATCGGCGTGGACCGGCAGCCGGTCGCACGACATCGGCGGGTGCATCGTCAGAAAGGGGAATGACGGTGCCGCTGCCAACGAGGTCGGGTCCCCACTTCTTCGTGAAGGCCTCCTGAAGCCAGTTCTTGCGGAACCAGGCATCCCATTCGTCGTGAGTCACGCCCTGGTTGAGGTCGCCGGCCACGACAACGATGCCGGGGTAGCCATGATCAAGGCCGAGCTCAATCGTGCAGCCCTTGGGGTCGCGCTGTTCGCTCCAGCGCATGTCGTAAAGAAGGGTGTGAATGTGGTCTCGCTCGGCGAACATCCGACCCTGCTGATGCAGCATGTTGACGTTGTCGACGTTCCACCGATTGCATTCTTCGGTGGTGCCCTTCTGCCACCAATAGACCGCCAAGTACGAACCTGTCTTCGGGTCGGGGGTCATGTCATTGGTGGCTTTTGAGCGCAGCTTCTTCAGTCGGCGCGTCGCAACAAAGCGGTCTCCGGCGAACACGTTGGGGCCCATGAGGCAGCCCGAATAGAAGTGGTCATGTTCGTACCAGCGGTTGTAGGCGATTTCGTAGCCCTCGTGAGGCTCGACCATCGTGAACAGGAAGGTCCCGACCTTTACCGGGTAGTCCTTTTCTGAAAGTGCCACGTTTCCCCCTCGGAATCTGTGAGGAGGCCACGTTAGTTCCGATCAGGCAGTGGTTTTCCGGCGAGAGATCAGCACCAGCGCGCCACCGAGGAGGAGCGTGAAGCCTCCGATCCCGAGGAGGCGCCCTGCGTCAGAGCCGGTGGCGGGGAGGCCGCCGCCGTTACCTTCGACGACCACGGTGGCCGAGGCGGTGTTGTTGTCGCCGTAGTTATCTGGATTGTCTGATTCCACGAAGACGGAATTGATAGCGGTTCCTGCTTCAGTGGCTCTGGCCGTGATCGTGTTCGTGGCGCTTTCGCCTACAGCAAGCGAACCAACCGTCCAGATTCCCGTTGCGTCATCAACGGACCCAGTAGAGGGAGACGATGACACAAACGTCACCGCGCCGACGGCGTTGTCTTCAACAACGACGACGTTTCCTGCAGCGCCGGGGCCATTGTTCGTGACGGTCACGGTGTAGGTGATGGTGTCGCCAATTTTGGCCCGATCGGTTGAGGCGGTCTTCGTCGCTTCGAGTTCGGCAACAGGAGTTACGACATTCGTTGTGGTGTCGGTTGCGGTGGACGGATCAGTCGTTGGTGTTGTGGACGTTGCAGTAGCGGTATTGATGAGTGTTCCGCCCGCAAGGGGAACATCGACGGTGTACGAAATCGTCACAATGTCGCCAGGTTCGAGATCGCCGAGTGCGCACGTCATCGTCTGATTCGTGACCGTGCAGTTCTGAGGGAGCGCGATGACGGTGACGTCAGCCGGAAGGGCATCGGAGACCGATGTCGAGTGAGCGGTGCTCGGTCCGATGTTTTCGACCACGACGGTGTAATCGAGTGGCTGACCAGCGGTGGCATTGCCCACGGACTGCTTGCGCAGATAGAGGTCCGCGCTTGCGCCAACGGTGATCGTTGCTTGTGCCGTCGGCGAGTTGGTTCCAGTGGACGTGGCTTCCGCTGTATCGGTGAGTGTCGTTCCGTCAGCGAGGTCAGGGTCAGTAATCCCTTCGACGGTGATCACTGCAGTTGATGCCGGCCCCAGTGCGCCGATAGGGCATGAGATCGAGGTAGTGATGACACAGCTGCCTGAATTTGCATCGTTCTCCCACGTTGCAGTGAGAGCGGTGAATCCAGTGGGAATGGTGTCGGTGACGACGAGGTCTGCAGCAGTTGCGGTTTGGCCGTTATTGAGAACGCCGATAAGAACAGAGTCCGTATCGCCAGCAAGCACGTTTGGCAGAACGGCGATCTTTGCGATGTCGAGATTCGCTGGCGTGAGAGCGGCAACAGAAAGGCCCGCAATCGACGCGTTATTCGACTGGTCGTAATCGTTCGTTGTCGTCGTGATGCGTGCAGTGTTCATGTACGAGGTCGCGCTACCAACAGAAGGTGCAGCAATGGTGATTTGAAACTGCGAGGTTGCATTCGGCTGCATGGTGCCGACTGCACACGTGATCGTTCCGGTGACATCGGCGCAGCCATTCGGCAAGGCGCCGCTCACCGTGAGGCCGGCGGGGAGGACGTCAGTAACGGTGACACCAGAAGCGACGCCGGGGCCATTGTTCGTCGCAATGAGGCTCATTGTTGTCGTGGCGCCCGAAAGTACTTCGGCCGGGTCAAAGTTCTTCTTGATCGAAACATCGGCGGCAACAGGTACAGGAGTACTCACGGTATTGGTGTTGAACGTGTCGATATCGCCGAGCCCATCAGTCGCAGCGACGGTCGCGAAGTTGTTGATCGTGTTCCCACTCGCAGTGGGAAGGATCTTTGCTTGGAACGTCACCTCGACAAGTTCTCCGGGGCCAATGACTACCGGCGGATTAGGCGATGTAGAGGGTCGGAAGGTGAGGGTTCGGGTGCCGGGGTCGTAGCTGCCTGCAGCCATGAGTGAACCGTCGACGTACTCGATATCAGCAGGAAGAACATCGGAAACGACGACATCAGAGGTTGCGCTTCCTCCCAGATTTTCGACATCGATCGTGTAGGTCACCGTGTCGCCGACATTCACTGGCCCCGATGGCGTGACCATTTTGGTGGCGAGTACGCAGGCGGGCGTGCCGAACGAGATGTCGTCGAGAAAGTTTCCAATTGTGGGGTTGCCTGAACCCGTGGAGACTGCTTCAAATGCAAAGCGAGTAACTGTTTGATTTGCTGGAACGACGTAGGTACCGGTGTGTCGACCCCATCCTGCGGTGGTGTCGGAGAAGCGAGAGTTTTCAACTCCAGGAGCGCCAGGAGAACCGATGACAACTCGCATGGTGTCGGTTCCTTGACGGGCGCGGTGTGCCAGTGACCACGTGAGTGTTTGTCCGGGTGTTGTCGGCAGATCTTGATAAAGCGCCGCGGTTTGTGTTGCGTTGATCTCAGCGAACTGGCGACCTTCAAACGCCGTCACGCCGTTGAATGGGGTGCTCCAGATTTCGATCTTCTTGTCGGTCGCCGTTGTCGACCAGCCGGGAACGGTGTTGTCGAGGAGTTGCCGGTAGGAGTTGTCGGGAATGACGGGGGCTTCGAAACCGCCATTGTCGAGCTGGCTCGGCGACGGCGGACATGACGTTGCCGCAAGCGCCGGTGATGCGTTGGTCGAGACCGACGCAACGGAAAGTGCAAAGCCAGAAGCGATGAGCGCTGTGGCCGTAAGGAGACGAAGCGCGTTTGACCGAAGACCTAATGGATTCCGCATTCGTTGAGTCTACGGGAGCCCCGAAGACTCAACGGCTCGCTCGGTTAACGCTTGAGAAGCGGGCCCACCTGAGTGCCGAAAGCTTCGACCTGCTCGGCGTATTCGGCCGCGCTGTCGGTATCGAACTTCACCTGAAGCTGATTCACCTCGGCCGGGGTTTCGGCGAGGAGCGCTTCGGCGATCTGTTCGGGCGATCCCGAATAGCAGGGCTGGCGGCGCTCCGACTTCGGGGTGCCGACATAGACATAAGGGATGACAACGTGGCCAATGGCCATGGGATCTTCGGACTTACCGAGTTTTTCTCGGGTTGAAAGCAGAAGGTCGAGGCCCTCGCGGGTGGCCGGTCCCTGTGGAAGCCAGCCTTCGTAGGCAGCGGCGCGACGGATGGCCGGTTTCGAGGATCCGCCGATCCAGATTGGGGGACGCGGCGTCTGCACGGGGCGGGGGAGGGCGCCCATGTTTCCGACATAGGTGTTCGAAAGTGCCTCAGCGAAATCGACAAGCGTTGAATCGGTGAGCGATCCACGATCAGCAAACGACACACCGAGCGCATCGAACTCGGCTTCGACGTGTCCAGCGCCGATGCCAGCGATGGCGCGTCCGCCGGATAGGTGGTCGAGCGTCTCGAAGCTCTTTGCTGCAGTGAGTGCGTGGCGATAGGCAATGACGAAGACGTGGCTCAGCAAGGCAACGTTCTCGGTAGCTGACGCAAGGAAGCCGAGTGTCGTGAGGCAGTCCTGCCACCACAGACCCATTGCGGCAGCTTTCTCTTCCGGAATCGCGATGTGATCGCATACCGCAACGTAGAAGTAGCCACTTCGATCAGCGGCCTGCGCAATGCGCACAAGATCGGCAGGAGTTGCACTGCCTTCCCACTTCGCGGCGTAGAGCGAACTTTGCGATTGAATCGGCAACTGCGTGCCGTAGACCAGTGTTCCTTTGGGGATCTCAAGCATGGCGATGACGATAGTTCTTGGCTCAGAGCCCTAAGAACGAACCGCCATCGCACACGATGGTCTGACCGCTGACGTAGCCCGAGTCGGGGCCCGCGAGGAACGCCACGACGCCGCCGATGTCGTCGGTGGGATCGCCAATTCGGCCGAGTGGTGTGCGTGCTTCGATGGCACCACGAAGTGTGGGCACCTGACTGAAGGCGCTGGCGAGAGCGGGAGTTTCGGCAACGGGGGCAATGCAGTTCACGCAGATGCCGTCTGGTCCCCATTCGCGTGCGAGCGATTTCGCGATTGCTCGTTGCGCGGCTTTGGCTGGTGAATAGAGCGGAATATTCGCGCTTCCCTCAACACCCGAGGGGGAGGTCACCAAAACAAGACGTCCCTGGTCGCTGGCTTTCAGATGCGGATAGGAAAGTTGCGCGCACCAAAAACTTGCCCACGCTGAAGTTCGCGACATTTGGAACCATGCGTCGGCGGGTGTTTCTTCAAGGCGGCTCGCATGTCCACCTGCGAATGCGTTGTGCACCATCACGTCGAGTCGGCCGTGCGTAGAAACGGTTCCATCGACACAAGCGGCAATCGAGCCGCGTGTTGTGACGTCGGTGACGATGCATTCGGCCGAACCGCCGTCAGCGCGAATCGCGCTGGCGACTGGTTCGCCGGTTTCTGCACGTCGGGCCGCGATCACAACCTGCGCGCCGAGCGAAGCGAGTTTGCGCGCGATTCCTTCGCCAACACCTTGACCAGCACCGGTCACAATTGCGACGCGCCCTTCGAGAGATCGATTCACATCCACAATCCACCGTCCACGGTGAGAAGTTGGCCAGCAAGGTTGCGGGCATCGTTTGAACACAAGAACTCGACAACTGCGCCGGGATCGGCGTTGGGAACAGCGGGTGTTGCAATAGAGACGGGACCGGCGACGACAGCGTCAGCCAGAACTAGCTCGGGCGAGATTGCGAGCGCGTTGACCGCAATGCCTTCGGGTCCCCACTGACGAGCGACGGACTTCGTGAGGATGTGCACACCCTCGGCCGCTGCGGCCCAATGGGCGTAGTGGTCACCACCAGCAAGTGCGGTGGTGGGAAGCGTGAGGACGATTGCACCCCCGTTGCCGGCGAAGGCGGTTCGGGCCTCGGTGCACGCAGCGACCGCCGCGTCCATGGTCTGTTGCCAGGCCAGATCGAACTCAGCATCGGTGAGTTCAGCGATCGGGCGGGGGACCATTACTGCAGGGTCCCATGGGGCAAACACGAGTGCCTCGTAGGGGGCGGCATCGACGAGTTCGTGTCCCCGTTCGCTGAGAGCAGTGCTGAGTTGGGCCGCCAATGGCCCCGCACCCACAACCTTGATCCTCACGTTTGTCCCCATTCTCTTTCCCCCAGTTTGGGGGCTGTCGTGCGACACAAAGTAATCATGCGCTCCGCTTGTGTGACGCCTGTCGCCTGAGGCTATGTTTCGGTCCATGGAGATTGGATACTCACCAGAACAAGAAGCCCTTCGTCTAGAGCTTCGGACCTATTACGAAAACCTGCTGGATGACAAGACTGTTGAGGCCCTCTCAAACAGTCACGGCATCGGTCAGGCCACTAAGGACGTCTGGAAGCAGATGTGTACCGATGGCTGGGCAGGTATTGGTTGGCCCAAGGAATACGGCGGTCAGGCTCGAGGCCCGATCGATCAGTTCGTGTTCTTCGACGAGTCGATGCGTGCAGGCGCTCCGGTGCCGATGCTGACGCTCAATACCGTTGGCCCGACGATCATGAACTACGGCACCGATTGGCAGAAGGAATTCTTCCTTCCGCCGATTCTCGCTGGCGACATCCATTTCTGCATCGGTTACTCCGAGCCAGGTGCCGGTACCGACCTCGCCGCACTTCAGACCCGCGCTGTGCGCGACGGTGACGAATACGTCATCAATGGTCAGAAGATGTGGACCTCTCTTGCTGGTGGTGCTGACTACTGCTGGCTTGCGGTGCGTACCGATCCTGATGCCAAGAAGCACAAGGGCATCTCCGTGATCATCGTTCCGATGGACACGCCTGGCATCACCATCCAGCCGCTTCGTCTTATGGGTGAGCACGACATCAACGCCACCTACTTCGACGATGTCCGTGTTCCCGCCAAGTTCCTTGTTGGCGAAGAGAACGGTGGTTGGGGCCTCATCACCAACCAGCTCAACCACGAGCGCGTCACGCTGTGTTCAAGCGGTATGCCCGAACGCCACCTCGCCAATGTTCGCGAGTGGGCGCAGAACACCCTCCTTCCCGACGGCCGTCGTGTCATCGATCAGGAATGGGTGCAGATCAACCTCGCCAAGGTGCACGCAAAGCTTGAGTACCTGCGACTCGCGAACTGGAAGGTTGCGTGGTCAGCGAGCACCGAGAAGCTGCACCCGGCCGACGCGTCAAGCGTCAAGGTGTTCGGCACGGAGTTCTATCTCGACTCCTACCAACTCCTTATGGAGGTGCTCGGACCGCGTGCGTATCTTGACGCCGACGCTCCTGAGTCGATCCTTCGTAGCCAACTCGAGGCCGGTATCCGCGGCACGATCATCCTCACCTTCGGTGGCGGAACCAACGAACTGCAGCGCGATCTCATCGCCATGTTCGGCCTTGGCTTCCCCCGCTCGGCGCGCTGAGCAGAAAGAACAGACACATGGATTTCTCATTTTCATCAGATCAAGAAGAACTGCGTGGTCTCGCCAATCGCGTTCTTACCGACCGTTGCACCATGGAACATCTCAAAGAGATCGAAGATGCTGGCGGCATCGACCTTGCTCTTTGGCGTGAACTTGCCGACCTCGGCATTGTCGGAATCGGCATGCCCGAAGCCGACGGTGGCGCTGGCCTCGGATTCGCTGAAGTAGCAATCGTTCTCGAAGAGGTCGGTCGCACTGTTGCTCAGGTCCCGGCGCTGCCGGTCATGGGCATGGCTGCACCGTTCCTTGCCGAATACGCTCCGGCTCACTTGGCTGGACTCGCCTCGGGTGAGCGCATTGTCACCGTGGCGTTGCACGAACTTGTTGGCGATGTGCACACCCCGTATCTCACCGCCGCTGGTGGCACTCTCACCGGTGTCAAGACCAATGTTCCGTTCGGCACAGTTGCTGACGGTTTCATTGTGTCGGCCGCAGATGGCCTCTACTTCGTCGATGCAAAGGCGAGTGGCGTGACCGTCGAGCGTCAGGACGCAACCGATGGCATCCCCGATGCGAAGGTGACCTTCAACGGTGCCGCTGCCGAAAAGCTTGCTGATAGTGATGCGCTTGATCGTCTGATCGAATACGGCCAGACCTCTCAGTCGCTCATCATGGCGGGCGTTACTGCCAAGGCTGTCGAGATCATGTCTGAGTACGTGAAGGAGCGTGTGCAGTTCGAACGTCAGATCGCAACGTTCCAAGCCGTCGCTCAGCGTGCTGCCGACTGCCGCATTGACTCCGACGCAATCAAGCTCACTGCGTGGGGCGCGGCAATGCGCCTCAACGACGGCCTTCCCGCCGGCGAGAACGCAGCGTCAGCCAAGTACTGGGCATCGGAGGGTGGCGCTCGTGTCGTGCGCGCGTGCACCCATCTCCACGGTGGCGTCGGCGTCGATCGTGACTACCCGCTGCACCGCTACTACCTCTGGGCCAAGAAGCAGGAACTGTTCCTCGGTGGAACAACGCAGAGCCTGCTGCACCTCGGCAAGTTGCTTGCAGACGCTCCCGTCTGAGTAACAACAGTTTGAAACGAAGAAGGCCCGGGCAACTGCCCGGGCCTTCTTCGCGTCGTGGACTCGTTCACTGTGCCGGGGGTCTTGGCGGAGGTCCTTGTTGTCCTGGCGGAGGTCCTTGTTGTCCTGGCGGAGGTCCTTGTTGTCCCTGCATTGTCGGCATGGGTGCAGCGGCCGCGCCCGTTTGGCGTGCCTCAGTTCCGGTCAGGCATCCGATGATGTACGGGAATTGTGTGGGCGTGAGGTGGTAGGCGTAGGTGCCGTCTGCTTCGGTGCGTCCGTTGCATGCATCAAGCGTTGCTGGATCGGTGCCGCCGCTAAATGCGTACGTCTTCCAGACATACGAACGCGAATCACCAGTCTTGGTGTAGCCACTCTTCGCGAGCGTTGTCTGTGAGCAGTTCGCGTCGAGGCAGATCACCGAGTTGTAGATGGGAAATCCATCAATTGCGAAACCCACGAGTTGCGAGGTGTTGAAATTGCAGACAGCGTCGGTATAAATGATCGTGTGGTAGTGGTAGTCAGAACTTGGGCCGGTGTGTCCGCCGCAGTAATCCATGAGTCCATTTCCGACGGGATCTCCATATGCTTCGGCCGCCGGCATAGGCCCCTCTGTCGGCCCATAAATCGCAATACCAGTCACGGTGAAACCAAGGGTTCCCAACCGATTTTCGATTGATGTCGGAGCTGCGGCCTTCGTTGGTTTTAGCGGAACCTTCCACGTGAAGTTTTGCGGCGCGAGTGCGTTCGGAGTTTTCGCCACGAACTCGTACGAGATCATGTTGTTTGAAGTGACAGTGATTTCAGTATCTGTGCAAGAAACAGTCACTTTCGGTGCGTCGTAATTGGCACCAGCGCTTGTTCCGCTCAGGTTGGGAAAGGCACTGCTTGGGCATGTACCAAACGCTGGGTGAGAAGTCGACGTCGTGGCACGGCTGGCTGCAATTGTGGCCGAGGATTCTGCACTCTTCTCGGAACTCTTGGTCGAACTCGCACACGCAAGAGCGCCAGCGATCATGACAAAGAGAACGGGAAGGAGAATGGCGCGCCGTCGAAAGAGCATTCCGAGACAATTGCACACGCGGATGCGATTGCTGTGGTCTCGTAACCAGCCTCGACGCAAAGATGAAGAGACGCTTGGGTTGCGTCGGGACTACGGCAGAACGGTGTAGGTGTCTTTGCCGCTCTTGAGCACAGTTCCTGGTGTTGCGCCAGTGGGCTGGCCGTTGATGATGACCGCTTGGCCGTTCACGAGTACACGTTCGATGCCGTACGAATCGGCGGTGAGTCGTGAACAGCCGCCGGGAAGGTCGGCAACCATGTGCGCGTTTTCGGAACCAATCGTTTCCGGATCAAACACGACGATGTCGGCGTTGCTGCCTTCAACGAGAGTGCCGCGATCGACGAGACCAAACAGTTGTGCAGGCTTTTCGGTAATGAGCTGCACCGCGCGTTCGATGGGGATCAACTTGCGACCGTTGATCATGTCGCCCAAAAAGCGTGTCGGGAATGTTGCACCGCACATACGGTCGAGGTGCGCTCCTGCATCGGAACCACCGATCATGACGCGCTCGTCGTTCCATGCCTCGACGCGCATGCGCCATGACTCTGGATCCTTGTCCTTCGGGGCGGGCCAAAGAACGGTTTGCAGTTCGTCGGCGATGACGATGTCGAGCAGCGTGTCGAATGGTTCGGTGCCGCGCTCGGCGCTGATGTCGGAAACGGTGCGATTGGAAAGCCCAGCGTTTTCCGGTGAAAACGTGTCACCGATGACGTAGTCCTCCCAATCGGCAATACGGCGGTAAACGCCCGCTTCTTCTGAACGGGAGGCAGCAAGCAGCTTGGCGCGAACCTCGGGATCTTGCAGACGCTTGATGCGCTCTGGAATTTCGCAACGAAGTGTTTCTTCCCACGTGGGAAGCAGCCAGATACCGCAGAAGGTTGCGAAGTTCATGTTCATGGGAACGAGTACAGGCATGGTGAGGGCAACAACGCGGCCGCCCAATTCCTTGGCGCGGTCATAGGCCTCGACCTGGCGGCCAACGCGATCCGGTTCGCGACTGTCGATGGTGAGCACGTTCCAGTTCATGACGCGCTGTGCAGCAGCACTCAATGTTGCGAGCAGTTCGATTTCGTCATCAGCGAAACGATCGAGACAACCGGGAACGATGCCTTCGAGGCTGGTGCCTTCGTGCTTCCCGACCTCGGTGGCCATTGCGAGCATCTCTTCTTTCGATGCCCACCGGCTTGGCACCGGTTGTCCGTCGCCATCGCTGTGGCTACCCGAAGTTGTAAACGACCATCCCAGTGCACCGACTTCGATGGCCTTGCGGAGTTCCGTGACCATGGCATCAATTTGTTCGGTGGTTGCTTCGCCACCAACGGAGTCGGGGCCCATGACGTAGCGGCGGATGGCGCAATGTCCGGCCATCCAGCCAGCGTTCACCGAAATTCGATTCTCGAATTGGTTCAGGTATTCCTCGAAGGTTTCCCAGTTCCAGTTGATCGTCTTGAGAGCAGGAAGGGGCATGCCTTCGACGCGGCTCATCATCTCCTGCAGGTACTCTGCTTCAGCGGTGGTGGGGCGAAGGGGAGCGAGGGTAAATCCGCAGTTGCCCGCGATCACGGTGGTGACGCCGTGGTTGGCCGACGGTGACGCGCCTGGATCCCAGAGAAGTTGAGCGTCGTAATGGGTGTGAGCGTCGATGACGCCGGGCATGACCATGCGACCAGTTGCATCGGTGACGATGGTGGCGTCGCCGTCGACCTGGCCGATCGTCACGATCTTTCCGTCGCGAATAGCGATGTCGGCGATGCGAGCCGGGGCACCGGTGCCATCGATGACCGTTCCGCCCTTGATGACCTCGTCGTACATTGCGTCGGACACTGCGACCACCTCTCGTCGGCCACCCGTCGGCGGCGTTTCTGACAGATCGTCAGATTACACGGCTCTCGGCGGGCGTCCACCGTCGGAGTGGGCAGTCAGTGTGACGGAGGGCGAGCGCTGTCCTAACGTGCGACCCATGGCAACTATGAACGAGTACCGCCAGCTCATCGGGGGCGAATGGGTCCCCGGTGGCGATGGCACATACGACATCATCAACCCCGCAACTGAGCAGGTCGTCACCGGCGCTCCCGAGGCTTCGGCCGAAGACGTCGCACGCGCCGCTGCAGCAGCGAAGGAAGCACTTCCTGCATGGAGCCGCACGACGCCGGAAGAACGTTCCGCTCTTCTTGCTGCCGCCGGCAAGGAACTCGCCAAGCGCACGCCCGAGTTGATTCCGCTCGTCATTAGCGAAACTGGTGCAACGTCATCGGTTGGTTCGCTCATGCAGATTCCCGTTGCGATTTCGCGATTCGATCGTTATGCAAAGGGCGCGCTCTACGACCAGAACGTCGCGCTTCCTCCGCAGCCGATCGGCACAACGCCACTTGCTGCTGGTGCGCTGATGGCTGGTTATGCACGCAAGGTGCCCGTTGGCGTCGTTGCCTGTATCGCTCCTTACAACTTCCCGACTACGTCAATGGTCGGCAAGATCGCTCCGGCGCTCGCAACTGGCAACACCGTTGTGATGAAGCCCGCTCCGCAGGACCCGTTGTGCGTTATTGAACTTGCGAAGATTCTTGAAGATGTTGGTTTCCCGAAGGGCGTTATCAACATCGTCACCGGCAGCGGTCCTGCTGCTGGCGTGAATCTTGTTTCAGATCCCAATGTCGACATGGTGTCATTCACCGGTTCGTCAGCAGTTGGCGCATCGATTGTTGCTGCAGGTGCTCCCACGATGAAGCGCCAACTTCATGAACTCGGCGGCAAGGGTGCGTGCATCGTTCTCGAAGATGCCGACATGGAAAAGGCGGTCGCTGGTATCGCCAGTGTGTGGGCGTTTCACTCAGGCCAGATCTGCACCGCACCGACTCGTGTCATCGTGCATCGCAGCCGTTACGACGAACTCGTCACGCGTCTTGAGGGTGCGGCACGCGCGCTCAAGGTTGGCGATCCGCTCGACGCCGCAACGCAGGTTGGCCCGGTTATTTCTGCTGTTCAGCTTGGTCGCATTCAGGCGATGATCGACGCCGGTCTTTCTGAAGGCGCCGAGATGGTTGTCGATGGTCGCAACGCCGGACCGGACAAGGGCTACTTCATTGGCCCAACCCTTCTTGCTGGTTGCAACAACACCATGACTCCTGTGCGCGAAGAAATCTTTGGCCCGGTTGTCGTCGTTGTTCCATTCGACACGGTTGACGATGCCATCGCCATTGCGAACGACAGCGATTACGGCTTGTTCTCCTATGTCTTTGGCGCTGACACTCCTGCTGCGTACGAAGTTGCAAAGGAAATTCGTTCGGGTCGCGTTGGAATCAACAGCGTGCAGACCCACCACGAAACACCGTTCGGTGGTTTCAAGATGTCCGGTATTGGTCGCGACGGCGGCAACTGGGGTCTCGACGCCTACACCGAATGGCAGTCAATTATCTGGGGCAGCTGAGTCCCATCGCAGTCGTTGTTCGATCACCACAACATTTACTGACTCACCTCTGGGGGAATTCATGAAGGGCATCGTTTTCACTGGCGACAAAGCTGAGGTTCTTGACGGACTCGAAGTTCGTGAACCTGGCGCTGGCGAAGTCATCGTCAAGGTGATGGCTGCTGGCGTATGCCACAGCGACGTGACTGCAGCTGCAGGCGCGTTCGGCTGGCCCTCGCCCGCGGTGTTGGGTCATGAGGGTGCAGGCATTGTTGAAAAGGTCGGCACCGGCGTCACCCATGTCGTCGAAGGCGACCACGTCATCATTTCGACGCTCGCCGCATGTGGCGTCTGCAAGGCCTGTGCGCAGGGAAAGCCCACTCGCTGCCGTCAGACCCTCGGCAACATGGCGCAGCCGTTCACCCTTGATGGTGAAGCGTGCTGGAACTTCGCTGCGGCATCGGTCTTCACCGAACGCACGGTCGTTCGTGGTTTCCAGGCCGTGAAGATTCCGAAGGACGTTCCTTTCACCTCGGCATGTCTCGTGGGCTGTGGCGTCATGACTGGTGCAGGCGCAGTTCTGTATCGCTCCGACGTCAAGATCGGTCAGACCGCAGTTGTGTACGGATGCGGCGGCGTTGGCCTCAACGCCATTCAGGCGCTGCGTGTGAAGCGCGCGTCGCGCATCATCGCGATTGATACCGAACCTGAAAAAGAAGCACTTGCTCGTCAGTTCGGTGCGACCGACTTCCTGAACGGCCGCGACGAAGACATCGTCGAACAGGTTCGCCGTCTTGTTCCGTACAGCGAGACCGAACTTTCTGGTCCGTTCAACGCCGGTGGCGTCGACTGGGTCTACGACGTGGTTGGTCATCCTGCAGTCACGTCGAAAGCTCTTGAGATGCTCGACTGGGGTGGCACGGTTGTCATCATCGGCACTCCCGGCGGCGACGCAACCTTCACGCTTCCGTACCAACGCTTCACGCAAAACGAGCGTGCAGTTATTGGTTGCCGCGCTGGTTCCTACAGCCCGCATAGCGACATGTTGCAGATCATCGATCTCTATCGTCGCGGAGAGTTCATGCTCGACGAACTCGTAACTGCCACCTACCCGCTCGAGGGTTTCCACGACGCAGTGCACGACATGCATTCGGGTGCAGTTGCCCGTGGCGTGCTCACCATCGGCTGAATCCGTCGTCAGAAAACATTCGATGCTTGAATCCGCACGCACGTCGTGACGGTTTCTCGCGCAAGTAACTCAACAATGGGGGAGCAATGGAACAACGGTATGTAGGCAAGGGCATCATCGTCACCGGTGCCGGTTCAGGTATTGGTCGCGGTGTCGCCGAGCGCTTTGGTGCTGAAGGCGGAAAGGTCGCATGTCTCGATGTCAATCTCGCGAATGCGCAAGAAACTGCGAATGGAATCGGGGCGAACGCAATCGCTCTCGCGTGTGATGTCAGTAACTGGGACACCGTCGAGTCCGTTGTTGCAGAAGTGACCAACGCGTTCGGCCAGGTCGATGTGTTGTGCAATGTGGCCGGTATTGGTGGCTTCGATAACAGTCACGATGGAGACCCAGCCAAATTCGAACGCATGATCGCGGTGAATCTCACTGGTACCTACTTCATGTGCCGTGCTGTGCTGCCTCAAATGGTTGAGCGTGGACATGGGGCCATCATCAACACCTCGTCGACTGCAGCTGTGATGGGCCAACCGTGGAGCGCTGCCTACTGCGCGTCGAAGGGTGGCGTATCAGCGCTCACCCGGGCCCTCGCCACCGAATACGACGTACCGATTCGCATTTGCGCAGTTGCGCCCGGCGGGGTTGAGACGAACATGTACTCAGCATTTGTCCCACCGAAGGATGCTGACTGGGGTCGCATGCGCAAGATGTCGCGTGACAACGTCGAAGTCGGAAAGCCCGCTGAATTGGCGAGTTTTTATGCGTACTTGGGCTCGGATGAAGCTCGTTATGTCACGGGTGCAACCCTCATGATGGACGGCGGCATCTCCTGCTAGAGGTGTTTCGAATGTGACCGACCGGGGAGTTGTTACCGGTCGGTCACTTTTGCGTTTTGGGGTCGCTTCGTTCTGGTGAAACGGCGGCCGGAAGATGTCGGTTCCCCTCTGTGCCAGTCGTCACACACGGGTTTGTGAATTCGGTTATGGTTCGCGACGTAGTTCAACAACTCCCAGGGGGGAACCAAGTGAAGCGATTCAGAGCAGGTGTGCTCATTGCGGCTCTCAGCGTCAGCATTCTTGCTGTTGCCTGCGGTCGTAGTGGCTCAGACAGCAGTTCGGACACGACGTCAAAATCGGGTTCGAAAGCCAACGCGGCGTGTACCAAAGAAGCGCTGCAGGCGACCGAAATCGGTGTGAGTGCCGACACGATTTCGATTGAAGTCATGGCCGACACGGGCTCGCCACTTGCGCCAGGTCTTTTCCAGGCCAACATCGACGCGGTTCAGGCCTTCGCAAAGTGGGCGAACGCAAATGGCGGTATTGGTTGCCGTCAGGTCAAGGTTGATACGTGGGATTCCAAGCTTGATCCCACCGAAGCCAAGAATGGCATTCTCAACGCCTGCAAGAACGATCTTGCAATGGTTGGTGGCAACTCGCTGTTCAACCCTGACACGACCGATCTTGGGAACTGTGCCGATAAGGCCGGACAGCCAGTTGGTATTCCCGACTTCGCCGCACTCGCGAATGACGTTCACGAACAGTGCGCGCCGAACGCCTGGATCATTCAGGCCGTTGCCGAAGACTGCTCAAACGGTGTTCCCACCGGCGAGCGCAACCTTCAGGCCTTCAAAGGTCAGCTTGACTTCTACAAGACCGTTCAGCCGAACCTGAAGGGCGTCTGGCTTGTGCCGGGCGATCTCCCCACCACTGTGCAATCAGCGACCTATCAGATCGCTGCTGCGCAGGCTGATGGCATCACGATTACCGACCAGATGAAGGTGTCCGGCAAGTCTGAGCAGTCGGCATTCACGACCTACGTGCAGGCGCTGAAGGCTGGCAACGGCAACTTCCTCTACGACGGATCAAACGATGTGTCGATGGTCAAGATGCGCAAGGAAGCCGCCGCACAGGGACTCACCGGCGTCAACGTGTGGGGCTGCTCGTTGGCCTGTTACACGCAGAACTTCCGCGATGCAGGTAGCGCAGTTGACGGCACCTACGTGTGGATGCAGTACCTCCCGTTTGAAGAAGCCTCTTCAAACGAGGCGCTTAAGACCTACATCGATGCCAGTGGCGGCAAGCCCGATTCCTTCGGCGCTCAGGCATGGCAGGCATCGATGGCCTTCAAGCAGGCGGTCGACGAGATTGTTGCTGAGCAAGGTGCAAACGCAATTACTCGTCCCAACCTTCTTGCCAAGATGAAGACGCTCACGTTCGACGCTGACGGATGGATCGGCAAGCGCACCGGACAGAAGGTCTTCTCCGACTGCATGGTTGTGATGCAGATCAACGGTGGCAAGTTTGAACGAGTCTTCCCGAAGCAGGCAGGCACGCTCGATTGCAAGCCGTCGAATATCACGACAGTGAAGATCGACCCAGCAGAGGCCGCAAAGCAGGTCAAGTAATACCCATGTGAAACCCTGAGGGGAGCGCCACACAGGCGCTCCCCTCGACGGTTCGCATGACATCGATCGGGCGCTTGTGAAGTTGCGCCTCGATGCGAAGCAGGGCAGTTCGATTCAGTGCAGTTCGATTCGTGAGACAGGGGAAACGATGCGGGGGAAGTTGAACGGAAGGCTGGTCGCCGCAATCGTGGTGGCGCTCATTCTCGCCTTTATCGTCAACAAGAATTGGGGCTCAGCCTCGTTCTTCGACTCAAAGAACATCTCGACATTCCTTGTCGTTGGTATCGCTCTTGGTGGCATCTATGCCATTACCGCCGGTGGTCTTGTCGTCACCTATGCCACCACCGGCATTTTCAACTTCGCTCATGCTGCGATTGGTTGTTTCTTAGCGTTCGTGTATTGGCAGCTATCGCACCAGTATCACGTGCCGCTTTTGTTGGCGATGGCAATCACGCTTTTGGTGGTTGCGCCAGCGATCGGCATCTTGCTTGATCGCGTGATCATGCGCCGACTGCGCGATGCATCTCTTGTCGTGCAGCTCATGGTGACGGTGGGCCTCATGCTCACGATCATGGGTCTCACCCTTACGATTTGGTCGCCGAAAACCAGCCGTACTGTTCCGCACTTCTTTGAGAGTTCAAAGGGTGTGCAAATTGGTTCAGTCACTGCAACCTGGCACCGCATCATCACGGTGGTTGTTGCGCTTCTCGTTGCAGTAGCGCTTCGTTGGTTGCTCTATCGGACCCGCCTCGGAATCTCGATGCGAGCAGTCGTCGATAGCCGCAGCCTTGCTGGTCTTGTCGGCGCAAAGCCCTCGGTTATTTCGGGCGCTTCGTGGTCGCTCGGCTGCATGACCGCTGGTCTCGCCGGCATCCTCATTGCTCCCGAAACGGGACTCGTTGTCGAGAATTTGGCCCTCATCATCATCGTTGCGGCAGCTGCCGCGGCCATTGCTCAGTTGAAGTCGATTCCGATGGCTTTTGTTGGCGGTCTCATCATCGGTCTGGCGACAGCGTTCTCCGCAGTGTTCCTTCAGTTCGGCAAGGACTACAGCTACGCCAGCGAGGCAATCCCTTGCGTGATTCTGTTCATTGCGTTGTTGTTCCTTCCGCAAGCTCGTCTCAGCACCGGAAAGATTCGTCTCACAAAGCGCACCGAACGACTTACGAAGCCGTGGGAAGCACTGTTGGGTGCATTCGCAATTGTCGCCATCGTTGGCGCATGGGCGAACGGCTGGATTCCGTGGTTCACCGGGACAACGTTCGGGCAACGATCTGCAATCTGGTTGGGTCGAGGCGCGGGCTTCCTGGTCTTTGGCCTTGTGATGATCTCGCTGATTCCGCTTATCGGTTGGGCCGGTCAGGTGTCGTTCGCAAACTTCGCCATCGCTGGCATCGGTGCATTGCTGTTTGTGCACTTCGGAGGCGGAGATGGCAACCCGATGGGCATCGTGTGGGTCATGCTCGTCTGTGCGCCGTTGGGCTTGCTAATCGCGCTGCCCGCGCTTCGACTAAAGGGTCTCTACCTTGCGTTGGCCACGATGGCCTTTGCGGAGTTCACCGACAAAGTCATCGTTCGACATCCACGCCTGCTTGATCCGTCGAATTCCGGCGTGCTCTACAAGCCGCTCAAGATTTTGGGTTTCTCAATTTCGTCTGAAGCGACCGACAGAAAAGCGTTCGTGATGTTCTTGGTCATCACGTTTGCACTTCTGTTCCTGATGCTTGAGCTTCTGCGTCGAACCCGTTGGGCCCGTCGCTGGATCGCAATGTCAGATTCTCCGGCCGCATCAGCAACGATCGGCGTGAACCTCACAACCTCGAAAATGGCCGTGTTTATGTTGTCCGGAGCAATGGCTGGCTTCGCTGGGTGCATGCTCGGATTGCAGAACGGTGCATTGCGAGTCGATTCGTTCCCGATGTTCGCCGGCTTGCCCATCGTGCTGTTGCTTGCCGTTCAAGGTGTTCGGTATCCAATCGCCGCATTCATGGGCGTGCTCGGACTCGCGTCGTTCCCTGCTATTTCAGAACTCTTCGGAAACCCGAGTTGGCTCACGCAGCTTGCGCTCATTGGTCCAGGTATCGCTGCAGTCGCGATGGCGTACCGCCCAGAAGGGGCAGTCTTCTATACCGGTAGAGATGTCGCTGGCTGGTTGCCATGGCGTCAAGATGCTCGAGACGAGAAGAAACTCCTTCAAGCGAAGGAGCGTGAACAGAACATCGGCAAAGACGAGATCAATGACCTTGGTCTCACTCGTCCGTTCACCGAAGACAAAGTTGCGCAGCTCGATCGTGTCCTCGCGATTACCGACCTCGTCGACGAAAAGAAGATGGTGCCGGGAGGTGCACAATGACCGAACCAATCCTTTCCACTCAGGACATCGTCGTCCGGTTCGGTGTCCTGCAAGCCGTGTCGCATGCCAGCATCGACGTCGTTGAAGGGCGGGTGACCGGCCTCATCGGACCCAACGGTGCAGGCAAAACCACATGTTTCAATGTCATCACCGGATTGCAGGAGCCCACCAGCGGCAAAGTGTTCTTCAACGGCCGAGACATCACGAATAAAAACCCGTACAAGCGAGCTCGTATGGGCATTGCTCGTACGTTCCAGAAACTTGAAGTGTTCGGCAGTCTTTCTGCTCGAGAAAACATTCTCGTTGCAGCCGAACAACGAAAGACTTGGGATCGATCTGGATTTGATCCGAACGCCGTGTGCAACGAGATGCTCGAAAAGGTCGGGCTTTCTGACGTTTCAGAGTTCATGGTGGGCACCCTTCCAACCGGAACTGCACGTCTCGTCGAACTTGCACGGGCATTGGCGCTCAATCCTCGAGTCCTCCTCCTCGACGAACCTTCCTCAGGTCTGAATGAAGAAGAGACCGAAGAGATGGCGTCGCTGCTGCGCACTTTTGTCGATGAAGGACTTGCAGTTCTCCTTGTCGAACACGACATGTCGTTTGTTATGGGTACCTGCGAATACATCCACGTACTCGACTTCGGCACGATTATTGCCACGGGTACCCCTGCTGAAATCCAAGCAAATCCTGTCGTGCAATCGGCGTACCTCGGAACCGAAACAGTTGAGGAGGCGTCATGACCCCCATTCTCGAGCTCAACAACATTCGTGGCGGCTATGGCGCTATCGATGTCCTTCACGGTGTGAATCTCAAACTCGAAGCCGGCCAGGTTCACGCACTGCTCGGTCCCAACGGCGCCGGTAAGACCACGACCCTTGCAGTGTGTAGCGGTCAGATCGTTCCGAGTGCGGGACAGCTGCTCATCAGCGGGCGCGAAGTCAATGGCGTAAGTAGTGACTCACTGGCACGAGCTGGCGTGTGCCTCGTCCCCGAGGGTCGCGGTGTCTTCCCGAACCTCACCGTCACCGAGAACCTGCGTATGTTCACCCATGCGGGCGCATCGCTGTCGGACGTGCAAGACAAAGCATTCGCCCAGTTCCCCCGACTCAAGGAACGGCGCAAGCAGATCGCCGGAACGATGTCCGGTGGCGAACAGCAAATGCTTGCGATGGCGCGAGCCCTCACGGTGAACCCGTCACTTCTCTTGCTTGACGAACTTTCGATGGGGCTTGCACCGCTCATCGTTGAAGAGCTTTATGAACGTGTGGCCGAACTCGCGGCCGACGGCATCTCCATCCTCGTGGTGGAACAGTTCGCCCAAGCCGTGCTGGGCGTGTCGACGGTTGCGTCGATCATGTTGCACGGCCGCATTACTCGTACCGGACCACCTGCCGAGATCGCCGAAGAATTAACTGAGGCGTATCTGGGCGGAACAACACACTGATCAACGCCAGAACAACGGAGGAAACATGAGTAACACAGAAACCACCCCGTCGGCCCGCCTCCAGGAGTTCCAGGGCGAAGTCGATGCAATGAAGGTCGATGGCGGAAAGGCCAATCCCGAGCGCACCTGGCTGATCCTTGGGTCGCTACTGATGCTCGCAGGGATTGTGCTTTCGCTCATCGCCTGGCTCACCATTCAAGGCAGCGGCAAAGGTGCAAAGACCGATGACCTCGCAGCGATGGGAACATTCGGACTTGTTCTCGCTGTGGTGGGTGCAGCCCTTTTCATCGTGATGTCACTGCGTCGCTATTTCCGTTTCTGGCTCGTTCGTTTGATCTTCGAACAGCGCGAAGCGGCCGACCGCATTGCCGGCAAATAGCCACCGCTTTCTGGAAAAGATGTAGTGGCGGATCCTTGATGTGGGGCGGGGTAACCCGCCCCACATTGCTTTTGCAGTAACTCGCCGAGGTGCGAGTGGTGTCCTAGATTGACAAAAGTCAACGAATCACTCGTTGCCGATTCCAGGGGGAATTCACAATGGCTATGCCGACCGACGTTCCGGTCATCGACACGATGATTGGCTTTCCGGCGAAAGATCTGAAAGCGCAGTACGAGTTCATTACCAAGCAGACCAAGGACTCGCAGTCCAAAGAAGAGTTTGAGTTTCCGGCCGAGTACATGTTCAAGGCTCCGCCGGATAAGGAAAAAGAAGTTCGCGAAACCGACGATCCGGTTGGCTACACCCTTGACCAGATGGACAAGTGTGGCGTCTCTATTGGCATGGTCGGCGTTGGCCACCGTGAAGGACAAGGTGAGGCAACTGGTGAAGAAGCGCTCAAGCGCTATCCCGGACGCTTTGTCGGTTCTGTTGGCGCCGATCCCAACGACGGCATGGCCGGAATCGAAAATATCGTTCGCGCCTACGAAACCTGGGGCGTGCGTTCCATCAGCATGTTCCCGGCAGGTTGTTTCCCGCAGGTAGCGATCAACGACAAGAAGATGTACCCGATCTATGCCAAGGCCTGCGAGCTCGACATTCCGGTGTTCGTCTGCACCGGCATTCCCGGTCCGCGTCTCAAGTTCCAGTGTCAGCACGTCGAGCATGTCGACGAAGTCATGTACGACTTTCCCGAACTCACCTATGTCTCGCGTCACGGCTGCCAGCCCTGGACCGAACTCATGGTGAAGCTCATGCTCAAATGGCCGGGTCTGCACTACTCGACCTCGGCCTTTGCCCCCAAGCATTACGACCCCCGCATCATCGACTACGCGAATACTCGCGGCGCCGACAAGATCATCTACGCCGGCTATTTCCCTATGGGACTTTCGCTGCAGCGGATCATGACCGAAATGCGTGATGTGCCGTTCAATGACAATGTTTGGCCGAAGTTCCTCCACGACAATGCGGCCCGAGTTCTGAAGCTGGATTGATCGGGTCCTAAAGTGGGCCCATGGCCCTTCCCGTAGATGTCTCGACCGTCTCCGACGAGGAATTCCGTGCCGCTGCCAAGTCATGGCTGGCCGAAAACCTCGTCGGAGAATTCGCGTCCCTGAAGGGGCGCGGTGGCCCCGGCGATGAAGAAGTCGGATTTGAGATCCGAGAACGCTGGGAAAAGGTGCTGGGCGCCGCCGGCTGGATCGGACTGGGTTGGCCCACCGAATTTGGCGGGCGTAACGCCACCGTTGGCCAGCAGATCATTTGGGCCGAGGAATACGCACGAGCTCAGGCCCCTGGTCGCGTCAATCACATGGGCGAGAACCTTCTTGGCCCCACGCTGATCGAGCACGGCACACCCGAACAGTGCGAGCGCTTTCTCCCGCCGATTCTCAGTGGTGACGAGCGCTGGTGTCAGGGGTATTCGGAACCCAACGCTGGTTCCGATCTCGCCAATGTGCAGACCCGAGCCGTTCTCGCTGGGGATCAGTGGATCATCAATGGTCAGAAGGTATGGACCTCATTGGCCCACGTTTCGCATTGGTGTTTCGTTGTTGCTCGCACCGAATCAGGCTCGGCGCGGCACAAGGGCCTGTCATTCCTTCTTGTCCCGATGGATCAGCCCGGCGTTGAAGCCCGCATCATTGAACAGATCACCGGTGGCGGCGAATTCAATGAGGTGTTCTTTAGTGATGCAGTGACCGAAGCTGGGCTCATCGTTGGCGAACCGGGCAAGGGCTGGGGTGTTGCGATGGACTTGCTTGCACTCGAGCGCGGTATCTCAACGCTGGCGCAGCAGGTTGGTTTCGAACGCGAACTCGACAACCTCATTGCTGAAGCAAAGAAGAAGGGTTCGGCTGCGAACCCGCTCATGCGTCAGCGCCTTGCCGAGGCTTACACCGGGCTCAAGCTCATGCAATGGAATGCATTGCGTTCGATGGGCTCGGGTGTTCCCGGTCCCGAAGCTTCGATCTCCAAGTTGTTTTGGGGAACGTGGCATCGCGACCTCGGCGAACTCGCCATGGATATTGGCGGCATCGAATCGCAGATCGCTGAAGGCTTTCCCTACGAGCTCACGCTTGACCAAAAGATGTTCTTGTTCACTCGATCCGAAACCATTTACGGCGGCAGCAACGAAATCCAACGCAATGTGTTGGGTGAACGCGTGCTTGGCCTGCCCAAGGAGCCAAACCCCGCATGAGCACAACACCGACATATGTCAATGGGCACGGACTTCTTGCCGGCAAGAAGGTGCTCGTCACTGCTGCGGCGGGAACGGGTATTGGTTTCCAGGCCGCGAAGCGTGCAATCGAAGAAGGCGCGCAAGTTGTCATTTCTGACAAGCACGAGCGTCGCTGCGCCGAATCAGCCGCCGAACTCGGTGTCGTCGGCATTCCCTGCGACGTCACCGTCGAGTCTGATGTTCAGGCGCTCGTTCAAGGTGCTGCAGCGGCGCTTGGTGGCATCGACGTGTTCATTAACAACGCTGGCCTCGGCGGTGAAGTGCCGATCGTCGACATGACCGACGATCAGTGGAGCCTCGTGCTTGACGTCACCCTTAACGGAACATTCCGCTGCATGCGTGCCGAGATGACGTACCTCTACGCCAATGGTGGCGGCGTGATCGTCAACAACGCGTCGGTGCTTGGTTGGCGCGCTCAAGAAGGTCAGGCTCATTACGCCGCAGCAAAGGCCGGCGTAATGGCGCTTACCCGTTGCGCGGCAATTGAAGCCGCACCGCACGATGTTCGCATCAATGCAGTTGCCCCGAGCCTTGCGATGCATCCGTTCTTGGCCAAGGCCACAACGGAAGAAACTCTTGCGGAACTCACGAAGCGTGAAGCATTCGGCCGCGCGGCAGAGCCGTGGGAAGTTGCCAACGTCATGATGTTCCTCGCGTCTGATTACAGCTCATACATGACCGGCGAAATCGTGTCGGTGAGCAGTCAGCGCGCCTAACGACACCCTGGGTGTAGGTGCCCGAGCGCACCTCGCCCGAAATTCAGCGGAACGTCTGGATCGGTAGATGGGTAGCCATCGCCGATCCCGGTGGCCCGAGAAGTTGGTGGGCCCGCAGATTGCGCTTGTGGAACAGCACGAGAAGTTCCTCGTCGAAAGTTCCCGTTTCGGCATCGGCGAGCACGAACGTTTCAAGTTCGGCTTCGCCCGTGAACCAGTCGGCAGGACGATGGCCGAGTAGTTGGTGAAGGTCATCGAGGTCGTCATGGCTGACCTGATCGCCGATTTCAATGGCGCGTGCTGCGTGGCGCGCTTCTCGGAATAGCGCCCGCAATCGGTACTTGAGAAATTCATCATCGACAGCACCGTCGCCAACGGAAAGCGATTTGAGCACCGTGGCCATGTGCTCGACCGGAGTCGATGCTCGTCCCTCGCGAACCTCGGGTTCATCGACAGTCGGAAGTTCGACCTGCAGAATTTCCGCAAGCGCTTCAGTAGCAAAGAGATTGGTTTCGTAGCACCACTGCATATTGGTCATGAGGTCGGTGTCGACGTTCGGTCGACGAACTGCCTGACCAAGAGCAAGTTGGTTGGTGAGGGTGAAAGCAAAGTGATGACGCATAAGCGCGTCGAGATCGATTTCGGTTCCAGAGAGTTCTTCGTAGCGCGCGTAGAGCGCAGGGAAGTCGCCGTAGCCGACGATGGTGTCGCGCATTCGCCATGCAGCGAGATCCATCATTGGGTCGCCGATGTGTCCGATCTCAAGATCGAGTACCGCCACGATCTTTCCGTTTTCGTTGTGGAACTGCCCTGAATCCCAACAAATGACCGATTCGCGGCCCTTCGACTGTGGGGGATTGCGACGCAACCAACCCAAGCAAAACTCCATGAACGGATCGGGTCCGTTTTTCGTTGAGCGATAGACCGATTCGTACTGGCGCAGTCCGAGGAGTCCGGAGAGTTCCGGTGATTCGGCGCGCATGATGCCCGCTGTTGCGAATGGTTCAACGTCGAGCGCGTGCATGCGGGCGAGAATCTGCAAATAGTCATCGACGGCCGACGCGCGATCGGCATCAGACGTGTTCTCGAAATGCTGCTGACCACCAACGCGATCCATGACATAGGCCATCGGCTCATCGATCCAGCCGTGCACCGCTGGTGTGGGGATGTCGCGTTCGTGCAACATCGCCTGAAGCGTCATCTCGTGGCGCAACGGAAAGATGAGTGGCATATCGGTGCGATCGCCGCGCACCACGAGCGAATGAGATTGCCCATCACGTTCAACTTCAGCGAACCACACCGGGCGCCATCGCGGTTGGCGCCAAATCGAAGTGACAGTGCCACCGAAGTTTGCCTCGAGCCAGACCTGAACCTGCTCGGTGTCCTGACGTGGTTGTTCGCTCATGGGTCAGTCGGCGCCGAGGAATGGCGGGCGTTCGCCACCGCCATGTGCAGCGATTTCCGCACCAGTCACATAGCTCGCCAAATCGCTGGCTAAGTACACGGCGATGTCGCCAACATCGGACGGCATGGCGAAGCGGCCCATCGGAATTCCGGACTCGATTCGCTCGCGTTCCGCGCCCTCGCCATAGAAGAGGGCGGCTTGTTCGGTGAGAATGAGACCAACGGTGATGGTGTTGACGCGAACAGTGGGGGCCCACTCCATGGCGAGGGTGGTCGTCAACTGCAGGAGACCCGCTTTCGCTGCGCCGTAGGCCGCAGTGGTGGGCGAGGGACGATTCGCGACAACGCTGCCGATGTTGACGATCGAGCCGCCGCCGGCCTGGCTCGACATGTGGTGGTAAGCGCGCTGGGCAACGTAATAGGGGGCAAGCAGATTCAGTTCGACGATTCGCTGCGTGAACTTCGGTGGTGCCTCGGCCGAATCGGCGGGAGGCGATCCACCGGCATTGTTCACAACGCAATCAAGACGACCGGCGATGGCGAAGGCGGCGTCGACTGCGGCGTAGGCGGCCTCGCCGTCACGAAGGTCGGCGGAGATGAAATGCCAGTCAGCCGGAAGAGGATTCTCGGCGTCGCGTCGAGCACAGACAATGACCGTTGCGCCGGCATCGGAGAACCGCTGGGCGATCCCTCGGCCGACGCCTTTGGTGCCACCGGTGATGAGGACGGAACGTCCCGAGAGGTCGATTTCAAGCGCCATAAGCGAACCCTACAACGGGGCCCGGGAAGGCTCCTCGAAGGGCCTCGCCCATCTGACGATTGGCAGGTCACCGGCTAGCGTCGGGCCTCTATGGGTATCGAAGTCACCATTGGCACGGACGGCATTGCCGAGGTCGTGCAGAACTGTCCACCGGTTAACGCCCTCACTGTGGCTGAGTGGTTCCAGCTCGGCGACGAGATCCGCCGACTTGGCGCCGATCGCAATGTCCGGGCCGTGATTCTTCGTTCTGAGGGGCGCGGGTTCAATGCTGGCGTCGACATCAAGGAAATGCAGAACACTGAAGGCTTCGACGCTCTCATCGGGGCCAACAAGGGCTGCTACCACGCCTTTGCGGCGGTCTACGAGTGTGAGGTTCCGGTCGTGGCTGCGGTCGCTGGCTTCTGTGTCGGTGGTGGTATCGGCCTCGTCGGCAATGCCGATGTCATCGTGGCCTCTGACGACGCGTTCTTTGGTCTTCCCGAGGTGGATCGCGGAGCACTTGGCGCCGCCACTCACCTTTCGCGACTCGTCCCACAGCACAAGATGCGCGAGATGGTCTACACATCGGCCAACGCAACAGCGCAACAACTGCATGCATGGGGTTCCGTCTCCCGGGTGGTTCCTCGTGACGAACTCATTGCTGCTGCTCGTGAAATCGCCGGCAACATCGCAGCGAAGTCGCCCACGGTGATCCGCGCTGCGAAGGAAAGCCTCAATGGCATCGACCTTTGGGATGTCAAGAAGTCCTACCGATTCGAACAGGGCTTTACGTTCGAACTCAATCTTTCTGGTGTATCCGACGAACTGCGCGACGACTTTGTCGCCGAAGGAAAGACTGCAGGCTCCAGTGGAGAAACCGAGTCCGAGAAGGGAAAGAAGTAAATGGCTGACAAGCACATGACCGAAGATGAAGCGGTCGCAACGCTCTCCGATGGAATGACCATCGGCATCGGTGGTTGGGGCTCGCGCCGCAAGCCGATGTCGCTGGTGCGAGCTCTCCTTCGCACTGACCTCAAAGACCTCACCATCGTTTCCTACGGCGGTCCCGACGTTGGCCTGCTGTGCGCGGCCGGAAAGGTCAAGCGACTTGTGTATGGCTTCGTGTCGCTCGACTCGATTGCGCTTGAACCTCATTTCCGTGCTGCTCGTCAGAACGGCACCATCCCTGAGGTCGTCGAATACGACGAAGGCATGTTGCAGTGGGGCCTCTACGCCGCGTCGCTTCGCCTTCCATTCCTTCCCACTCGCGCTGGTCTTGGTTCCGACGTCGTAAAGAATGATCCGAGCCTGCGCACGGTCAAGTCGCCCTACGCCGATGGCGAAGAACTCCTTGCGGTGCCGGCCCTCAATCTCGACGCCGCGTTTGTGCATCTCAATCGCGCCGATGAGCGCGGGAATGCACAGTTCCTTGGCCCGGACCTTTACTTCGACGACCTTTTCTTGAACGCGGCTGCAGTCGGCCGTCGGTTCATGTCCGTCGAAAAGATTGTTCCCACAGAAGATCTGTTGAAGAACGGCACGATTCACACCATGAAGATCAATCGTTCGATGGTCGACGGTGTGATCGAAGCTCCAAATGGCGCGCACTTCACGAACTGTCAGCCCGATTACGAGCGCGACGAAAAGTTCCAGAAGGAATACGCCGACGCAGCGAAGGATCCAGAAACTTGGAAGGCCTTTGTTGACACCTATCTCTCCGGCTCTGAAGCCGACTACCAAAAGGCGGTGGCAGCCCGATGAGCGATGCAACCCTTGGTGAAATCTGTGTCGTAGCGGTGGCCGACACGTTCCGTGGCGATGGAGAAATCTTCGCCTCCGGCATGGGAACGATTCCCATGCTCGGCGCTCGCCTTGCTCGCGCAACTTTCGAACCCGACCTCCTTGTGAGCGACGGCGAAGCATTCTTTGTTGCCAACGACCTCCCCGTCGGCGGCACCGACAAGCAGGTCGAAGGCTGGATCCCATTCCGCTCGGTGTTCGACACCCTTTGGGGTGGTCGTCGCCACGTGGTGATGGGCGCAAGCCAGATCGATTCCTACGGCAACCAGAACATCGCCAACATCGGCGACTGGAACAAGCCGAAGTCGCAGCTGCTCGGTGTACGTGGCGCTCCTGGCAACACGATCAATCACACCACTTCGTACTTCATCGGCAATCAGACCAATCGCGTGTTTGTTGAAAAGGTCGACACGGTTTCCGGCATTGGTTACGACCGTGCGGCCGAACTCGGCGATTGGGTCAAGGCCCATCACGAACTTCGTCGCGTTGTGACGAACCTCGCGGTGTACGACTTCAACACTCCCGATCACCGCATGCGCGTTGCCTCGTTGCATCCTGGCGTCTCGATCGACGATGTCGTTGCAGCATGTTCTTTCGAACTGATCATTCCTTCCGACATCCCGACGACTCGACTTCCCACTGACGAAGAGCTCCGTGTGCTGCGCGAAGTCCTCGATCCCAAGTCGTTCCGCGACCGCGAACTTCCGGCGGCCTGATGCATCCCGCCCTTACGACACCGCTGCTCGATCTCCTCGGATCGAAGTACCCGATTGTCCAGACCGGTATGGGCTGGGTCGCCGGCCCAAAGCTTGTTTCCGCGACGTCGAACGCAGGTGCATTCGGCATCATTGCTTCAGCGACGATGACCTACGACGAACTCGTTGTTGCCATTGCTGAAACGAAGAAGCGCACGACCGCACCATTTGGTGTGAACATGCGCGCCGATGCCGACGACATCATGGATCGCCTCAAGCTTCTGGTTGCCGAGGGCATTCCTGTTGCGTCATTTGCACAGGCGCCGAAGAAAGACCTCATTGAGTACTTGCATGATCACGGCATCAAGGTGATGCCGTCGATTGGCGCCAAACGTCATGCCGAAAAGGTCATGGAGTGGGGTGTCGATGCCATCCTCGTGCAGGGCGGCGAAGGTGGCGGCCATACCGGTTCGGTTCCGACTTCATTGCTCCTTCCCGAGGTCGTCGACGTTGTTGGTGGCCGAGTTCCTGTTGTCGCTGCCGGCGGTTATTTCGATGGCCGCGGTCTTGTTGCTGCGCTTGCCTACGGCGCCAGCGGCATCGCGATGGGCACACGCTTCCTGCTTACGTCTGATTCCGCGGTACCGATGGAGATCAAGAAGCAGTATCTCGGAACTGCAGTCACCGGCACTGTCGTGACGACCAAAATCGACGGTGCCCCGCATCGGGTGATCCGCACGAAGTTGGTTGATCAGATGGACGGCGCATCCCCGATCACCGCCGTTCCCAAGGCAATCGCTAACGCTGCGCGCTTCCGTAAGTTCACGGGGCTTTCTTGGTATCAGATGGCCAAAGAAGGTCTCGATATGAAGAAGCGCATGGATATGCCATGGGCCGAGGTCATCATGGCCGGCAATACGCCCATACTCACCAAAGCCACATTGGTCGATGGTGAAGTTGACGCTGGCATTCTTCCCACCGGCCAGGTCGTTGGCGTGATCGACGATCTTCCAAGTGCTGCTGAAGTTGTGAACCGCATCGTCGCCGAGGCGGAGACAACGCTTAATCGTCTCGCCGGGCGCAATCCCGGTTCCTGAACTCGTTACCTGGAGGATTCCATGACCACCATCATCGACGGACCAGATGGCGTTCGTGCCGCCGAAGGCACACACCTCGGCTTCAGTGAGTGGCTCACCATCGAACAAGACCGCGTCAACATGTTTGCCGACGCGACTGGTGATCATCAGTGGATTCATGTTGATCCCGAACGGGCAAAGGATGGTCCCTTCGGAGCGGCAATTGCTCACGGCTATCTCACGATGTCGTTGTCGAACTATTTCCTTCCGCAGATCGTCGAAGTGCAGGGCTTCTCCGCTGGCATCAATTACGGCGTCGACAAGGTTCGATTCCCATCGCCAGTCAAGGTCGGCGAACGAGTCCGCGCCGGTGCAGAACTCATTGAAGTCACTGAAGTAAAGGGTGGCTTGCAGACGCTCATGCGCATCACGATTGAAATCGATGGAAACGATCGCCCAGCATGCGTGATCGATGCCATTTCTCGCTGGCTCGTCTGACGAACTCGCAGCTACTAGGCGCTTTACAACTCAACGGGGGACATCATGGCCAATCCGATCGGACCGCTCACCGCTGGCGATGAACTGTTCCAGCACCAAATCATCGACACGGTTGCCGTCGTTGGCACAAGCGATTTGGCATGGACAGAGAAGGTCTGCGCCATGGCGATGGCCAAGGACGGAAGCCTTCAGTTGGGCTTCGGGCTCGGGAAGTACACCAACCGCAACGTAATGGATGCCTACTCCGGGGTTTCACGTGGCCGCGAACAACTCACCGTCCGCATGAGCCGCCGGCTCTCCGATGCCCCTGAGCTTCTTGGCGGCGGGCCGATCCGTTACGAAATCGTTGAACCGCTCAAGAAGATCCGCTTTGTTCTCGAACCGAACGACACGCAACCAATCGCATTCGACTGGTTGTTCGAGAGCATCATCCCGCCGATGGTCGAAGAACGTACCCATAACCGGTCGACGTTCCGAATTGCATCAGAACTTGTCCGCTATCACCAGATCGGCACCTGTAGCGGTTGGGTAGAAGTCGACGGCGTTCGTACCGAGATGAACCCCGAGACGTGGGTGTCGACTCGCGATCATTCGTGGGGCGTTCGCTACGACGTGGGTGAACCCCCGACCGATATGGAACCGCAGCGCGGCCTCGACGGGGGGCAGTTCCAGTTCTTCTGGAGTCCGATCCTCATGGAACGCCCCGACGGCAGCCACTACGGCCTGTTCTTCAATGTGGCCAAGACGGTGTTCCCGGGTTTCTTGCAGAAGAACGTCACCGCCATCATCGAAGAGCCCGATGGCTCGGTCGTGCACATGTCCGATGTCGAACAGGACTTCACCTACGACACCACAAACCGCCGACTCAAAGGCGGGCAGATTCTCGCCACCATGAACGACGGATCGGCTCGAACCTTTCAGGTCGAAGTGCTTGGCGATACTGGTTTCCATCTCGGTGCGGGCCTGTACTTCGGATGGAATGACCATCATCACGGTGAATGGCGTGGCGAATTCAACCTTGAAGGCGAACGCATCACCGATTGCACCGAGCCAGAAATCGCTCGCAAGCTTCATCAAATCCGCGATACGACGGTGCGCATTACCGATCCCATCGGTGGTGGCGTCGGTTATGGAAACATGCAGCCGATCGTTGTCGGTGCTTGGCCCGAACTTGGCTTGAGTGCCGAGTCGTCTTTCATGTGAGGAACTGATGCTGACCTATAACGAAGGCGAACCCTACTCAGGAGTTGTAGGGCGGACTCTGGAGGATTCGGTACAGGCGTATCCCGAAGTTGTTCTCCCGCCTCAGGGCACGCCGAATGTCATGTTCGTGGTGCTCGACGATGTTGGCTATGCCCAGATCGGTTGTTTCGGCTCGGACATAGAAACGCCGAACTTCGACCGTTTGGCTGCTGATGGCTTGCGCTATCGAAGTTTCCACACCACGGCGATGTGCTCGCCCACTCGTGCGTGCTTGCTGACCGGTCGCAATCAGCACACAACTGGCATGGGCGGTATTGCCGATAACGCCACTGGCTTTCCCGGGTTCGATGGCCGTATCAATAAAGACACTGGATTCATTTCTGAAGTGCTTCGCGACAATGGGTTCGCGACGATGGCAGTGGGGAAGTGGCATCTTGCTCCCCGTGAGGAAACAGACCTCGCGTCCTCGCGTAAGCGCTGGCCTCTTGGTCGCGGTTTCGAGCGGTACTACGGGTTCATGGGGGCCGAAGCGAATCAGTACGCACCTGATCTTGTTTCGGACAATCACTTCGTTGAGCAGCCGTATTCGGCCGAGGACGGCTATCACCTGACTGAAGATCTTGCTGGTCGCGCGATTGAGTTCATCAACGATTTACGGAATGTCACGACTGATAAGCCGTTCTTCTTGTATTTCGCTCCGGGCGCGTGCCACGCACCGCACCAGGCGCCGCGTGAGTTCATTGACCGGTATGCCGGCAAGTTCGACATGGGCTGGGACGAATGGCGTGCGGCAACTCATCAGCGTCAACTTGATCTCGGCATTCTTCCTCCGGGAACGGAACTCACCGAGCGTCCTGAATGGATCCAGGAATGGGCGCCATTGCCTGACGAAGAGAAGCGCGCCTATGCCCGCATGATGGAGGTCTATGCCGGGTTCCTCACCCACACGGATCATCATCTCGGTCGTGTTTTTGATCATCTCGAAACCATTGGCGAACTCGACAACACGATCGTGGTCGTCATGAGCGATAACGGTGCATCGCCGGAAGGCGATAAGCATGGCGCCTTTAATTCGGTCGCCTGGTACAACAGCATTCCGCTGTCGCTTGATGACGTCCTGCCCAACGTTGATCTTTTGGGCGGCCCAGAATCGCACGGCCACTATCCCTACGGTTGGGCGCACGCTGGCAATACGCCGTTCCAGCGCTGGAAGCGTGAATGCCATGAAGGTGGTGTCGCCGACCCGTTGATTGTGCATTGGCCTGCGGGAACGCAAGGGAACGGTGAAGTCCGTTCGCAGTACCTCCACGCAATTGACATCATGCCAACCGTTCTTGATGCGCTCGGCATTGAAATGCCTGCTGTTATTGATGGTGTTCCGCAAAAGCCGATTGAGGGCAAGAGTCTTTTTGAAACGTTCTCGGTTCCGGCAAGCTCGTCGGCCCGCACGACGCAGTATTACGAGTTGCTCGGATGCCGTGCGCTGTACCACGAGGGGTGGAAGGCCGTTGCCTACCACCCGATGCGTGGGCAGCTCTATATCCCCGGCGTCGATCCCGATAGTGCGTTCGACGATGACAAATGGGAGCTCTATCACGTTGCCGAGGACTTCTCCGAGAGCAACGATCTTGCGGCAACGCATCCTGAGAAACTCCGCGAAATGATTGATCGCTGGTGGGCCGAAGCAGGCGCGCACGGTGCTCTTCCGCTGCATTCGAGTCGACCAGTGCAAGTTGTACGCCCAGCCCACTACGAGTCGAAACTGCGTTATGTGTACCGGCCTGGGGCACCTGTGGCGACACCTGCAGCTGTTGATGTGCGACACCGTCCATCGCTTACGGTTGCCGATGTCGCCTATGGCGCTGACGATGAGGGAGTTTTGGTTGCTCACGGTGGTCGCTTCGGCGGCTACGCGTTGTACATGCAAGACAACGTCTTGCACTATGTGCACAATTTCTTGGGCCGCCAACGATTCCGAGTTTCGTCACCACCGCTGCCTGAAGGTCGTCACACACTGGGCTATTCGTTCACGCCGACAGGACAATTTGCGGGCACTGTCGACCTTTTGGTCGATGGAGAGATCGTGGCGACCGGCGAGATTCCTCAGACAACGATTTACTCCTATCAACTTTATGGGGAGTACTTCTGTGTGGGCTTCGACGATGGAACGCCCGTGGACGATACGTACGCATCGCCGTTCCACTTCACTGGTCAACTCGACACCGTGGTAGTCGACGTGTCGGGCACACCGTTCCGGGATCTCGCCCTCGAACTCGAAGCATTTTTCGCCTCGCAATGATCTGGTCATCGTGAGTCAGCCGATATCCATCGGACGAAAAGGCCAACCTGAACTCCCGTCAACATGGCCCGAGGGGTTCCCGCCGGCGTTCCACGTGTTGGCCAAGCCGACCGGTGCAATCTGCAATCTCGACTGCACCTATTGCTTCTTCCTCTCGAAGGAGCAGTTGTATCCCGGTGACCGATTCCGCATGTCCGATGATCTCGTTACGAAGTATCTGACCCAACTCATTGAGGCACACCGCACTCGCGAGATCACGATCGCGTTTCAAGGCGGCGAGCCCACACTGATGGGCGTCGACTTTTACCGTCGCCTCGTAGCGAAGGCGAAAGAGATCGCTGGCCCTCAGCGTCTCCTCGACTTGACGGTGCAAACCAATGGCACTCTGCTCGATGACGAGTGGTGTGAATTTCTTGCCGCTGAGAACGTGCTTGTTGGCCTCTCGCTCGATGGCCCTGCGGCGATGCACGACGCCTACCGAGTCGATAAGCAGGGACGACCCACCTACGATCGCGTGAAGGCGGCGTGGGATCTTCTGCAGCGCCACAACGTGGCGACCAACGTCCTGTGTTCCGTGCACGCCGCAAATGCTGATCATGGGCTCGAGGTCTACGAACACTTTCGCGATGATCTTGGGGTTCGTTTCATTCAATTCATTCCAATCGTTGAGCGAGCCACTCCTGAACTCATTGTTCAAGCCGACGCTGGGTGGGGAGAGCAGTCATCGGAGCGGCCGTTGTATGTGCAGGACGGATCACTCGTCACGGAACGATCGGTGACTCCAGAGCAGTGGGGGAGGTTCCTCACCGCGGTTTTCGACGAGTGGGTTCGCAACGACGTCGGCGAGGTCTTCGTGCCGTCTTTCGACGCTGCGCTCGCCGCATGGCTTGGAATGCAATCGTCAATGTGCATTTTCTCCGAGACCTGCGGAACGGCGATCGCCCTTGAGCACAACGGAGACGTGTACTCCTGCGATCACTACGTCGAGCCCGAGTACCTGTTGGGGAACATCTCAGAGCGCCACCTGGCCGAAATGGTGGCCTCTCCACAGCAACAAGGGTTCGGTCTAGCGAAGGCCACAACCCTGCCGACCCAGTGTGTGAACTGCGAGGTGCGCTTCGCATGTCACGGTGAATGCCCTCGGAACCGGTTCACCACTACTGCCGATGGTGAAGACGGCCTCAACTACCTGTGTGCGGGGTACTACGACTTCTTCACCCACATTGATGGGCCGATGAAGGTCATGGCCGAACTTCTGCGCACTGGTCGTCCCGCCGACGAGGTCATGAAGATCCTCGCCGACGGTGACTGACAGTTTTTTCGTACTGCCGACTCAGGAATCTGAGCGAGCAATAGCCCGCTCGTCGGTGCCGAGGTAGGACGCGATGACCGCAGGGTTATTGCGGATGGCGTTGGGCTCGCCTTCGGCGATCACGCAACCGGCCTCGAGGCAGTAGATCCGATCAGAAATTGCCATGACCATCGGCATGTCGTGTTCGATGATCAGAATCGACGCACCGAGTTCTTTACGGATCGACTCGATGAGCGGTCCGAATGCTTCGGTTTCTTTCTGGGCCACGCCAGCAGTGGGCTCGTCGAGGAGCAGCAGTTCGCTGTCGAGTGCCAGGAGTGCGCCGAGTTCGACGATGCGACGGGTCCCAGTGGACAGTTCACCCATAAGCGCATCGGCATAGCGGGTGAGACCCAGATATCCGATGATCTCGTTGGCCTGTCTGCGTTTGCGGTTTTCGCGCTGGGGTGAAGGCGGAAGCGACAGCATCGACGGAACCAGCAGTGACTTTTCGCGGGCCTCAAGGGCAACCATGAGTGTTTCGCGAACACTGAGCGAGGCAAACAAACGAGCGTTCTGGAACGCTCGACCGATGCCTAGACGTGCTCGGCGAGGTGCAGAGCGGTCGTGGGCTTCGGTTCCAAAAATTTCGATGGAACCGGTGCTTGGTACGAATCCACTGATGGCGTTCATCAACGTCGACTTACCTGCGCCATTCGTGCCGATGAGGCCAACGATCTCACCTGGCTTCACCGTGATAGAGGCCTTATCGACAGCGACTCGGCCGCCGAAGCGAACCGTGGCTTCGTTGACAACCAGTGGCATCGCACTGTTTTCATCATGGGTCTTCACTGATGCCAGTGAACTGACCGAACCAGTCTGCGTATTGCGCTTTGGTTCCCAGTTCGTACGCTTCGCCAACCAACCGAGCAGCATGTCGCGGCCCGCATGAATGATCGAGATAAGGCCGCCGGGGAAGTACAGCAGCACAACGAGCATGCCGATACTGCTGGCGAACAACTTCACCTGTGGCGTGCCATCGAAAAGGATCGGAAGTGCGACGATCACGATCACGCCGAGAATGGCGCCAGTGATCGATGCGATACCGCCAACGACAGCGACGGCGACAACACGGAGCGACTGCTCAACATCGAACCATCCGCCGTTTGGGCTGAGTTCGAGCTGCGCAGAAATAAGCGGGAGAAGCCCACCGGCAAGTGCAGCAAGTCCGCCGGAGACAGCGAAGGCAATGATCTTCTTCGCAGTAGGTGAGACGGTGTAGGCGGCGGCAGTGAGTTCATTGTCACGAACAGCGATGATTGAGCGCCCAACGCCCGTCCGTCTGATCTGCCACACCAGCAGAATGGCGATGACAGTGACGACGAGACAGAACCAGTACACGCCGTGGAAATTATTTCCCTTCACTTCCCAGAACAGAAGCTTGTAGCCCTTCGCTCTGTTCACTTGAAGTTTCGCGATCGCGCCATCGCCAGAAAGCGCGCTGTTGAAAATCAACCAATTGCGAACCATCAAACCGAATCCGAGCGTGATGACCGCGAGGAAGAGTCCCTTTATCCGCAGTGCAGGGACGCCGATAATCAGGGCAGCAAGAGCTCCGAAGCCGACGCCGACAAGAATTGCTAGCGGCACCGGCATGCCACCGGAGAACTTCACGGTGAAATAGCCGCCAATCGCAACGAACCCGAATTGGCCCAACGACAACTGGCCAGCCCACCCGGTAAGAACGGTGACAGAAAGCGCCGCGATGATCCAGATAAGGATTTCTGAATACCGCAGCCAATCGGTTGGCTTGTCAAAGAGTTGGGGCAGGAGTAACGCGCCGCCGACAAGAAGTCCAATGCCGATGATTGTTGAAGCTCGATAAAGAGGATGCTTGCGAAGGTCTTCGTTCGCAGCCTTCAGCTTTGTCGTGAGTTGCCATTCGTCGGCGCTCATTCCGCTGGACTTGCCGTTGAAAAGAATGAGGAGAAGCAGGATCACGAAGACAGCCAAGACGTTTGATCCCTGCGGAACCTCGCCGATCTGGCCCCATGTCACGAAGAGCATGTTGACAACGCCAACTATGACTCCGCCAATGACTGTCCATCCAAACGAACGCATGCGTCCGAACATCGCTGCAGTAAGCGAAAGCAGAAGAAGGTTGGGGCCGAGGGCAGAGCTAACCGTTGCGATGTTGCCGCCCTGGACCGGGGCAATGAGTAGTGCCGCAACAACGGCGAGAAGTCCAGCGAGGGCCCAGACCTTTGTCGACACGGAACGAATGGAGATGCCAGCGAGCTGGGCTGATGGTGCATTGTCGGCGGTGGCGCGAACCTGGCGTCCGAACTTCGACTTCTGCAGCAGGAGTGTGAGGCCCAACATCAAAAGCGGAACGGCAACGATGATCGTGATCATCGGGCCGGTGACCGTGATGCCAAACGGCTCCCAACTGCCACTGATGAGGACCGGATAGCTGACGCCGGCTTCCTTGCCATCAGGAATGGGAAGACGCAACTGCAACAACTGAATGAGCTGTGTAAGTCCGAGCGTTGCGACGAAGAGGAGGAGTCGCGGTTGCGTGAACAGTCGGCGCAGGATCAGTTCTGACGCGACCCCGAGTAGAACGCCTGATGCGAGTGCAATGGGCACCGACCAGCCGTATGGCACGTGGTACTGGATGAAGAGCAGCGCCATTGCATAGCCGCCGAAGGCACCAATTTGGCCTTGTGCGAAGTTAATGACGCCAGTGGCTCGGAAAATGAGGACGAGGCCAAACGCAACGAGCGCGTAGACCAAGCCTTGGATGAAACCGGAGAAGATGATGTCGCCACTGAACGTGAGTCCGAACACCATGATCAGGCCCCCTCTCCGCTAAGGAACACGGCCCGCAAGAGATCGTCACGCTCCAACAGTTCTTGAGCAGGGCCTTCGAACTTCACCTGACCTCGTTCCATGAACACGGCTCGATCGGCGACGGAAAGTGCAACGTTCACTGACTGCTCAACCAAGACCATTGTGGTTCCTTGTTCTTTCAGTTTCTCGACAATGCCGAGCAAACGTTGCACGACAATTGGCGCGAGTCCCAGTGAAAGTTCGTCGATGAGAAGCAACTCAGGTTCGAGCATGATCGCTTTTCCGAGGGCCAACATTTGTTGCTGACCGCCCGAAAGTGACCCGGCTTTTGAGTCAATGAGATGGAGAAGTTCGGGGAATACCTCGAAGGTTGCATCCATGCGCTGCGCGCGCTTTTGCTTGTCCTCGATGAGCTCGCTCCAGAGCTCAAGATTTTCGGCAACGGACATTGATGGGAATACCGCTTCACCGCCAGGGATCTGAAGCATCCCGAGCGCAACTCGATACTGCGGATCAACGAGTGTGATTGTGCGACCGTTCATGCGGACGACACCTCGATCCGGGTTGAGCAATCCACTGATGGATTTGAGGATGGTCGACTTTCCGGCGCCATTGGTTCCGAGTAGCGCGAGGCACTCGCCCTTCTTCACTTCGAAGCTCACGTCGAACAGGACCTGAAGCGTTCCGTACGAAGCATCGACATTGCGGACTTGGAGAACAGGAATGTTCTCGGGGTCGGCGGCCATGCGCTTCTGTTCCTCTTGCATCTCCATGAGTTCGGAAACGGTGAGAGAGATGTCTCGCTTCATGTAGCGGGATCCGTAAATGATCATCAGGCCGCCGATAAGCGCGGCTGGAGGAATCACAACTGTGAGCGCTGTGCGTTGCCCGAATGCGTCGGAGAACGCACCAGTAAGAAGGCCACCAAAGAAGCCGCCCATAAGGAAGATGTAGACGCCAACCATTGAGAACGCCTGAGCGCGCATTTGGTAGGGAACAACTGCCGAAATGGTTGGTCCGAGTTGCGTGAATGCCATGCCCTGGAATGCATTTCCGATCGTGAAGAAGGCGATCATGATTCCGGCCTGCTCGAATCGAAGGCCAACGGTGAGGCAGAATCCGTAAAGCAGAACCGCAACACCCATCAGTTTCAAAGCCGAAGGTGGGTTTTTGCGGAAGAGTCGCTCGCCGTAGCGACCGGCGATCGGAATAGCAATCAATGATCCGGCCCATGTGATTGACATGACCCAACCGCGCTTGAGGGCGTCATAGCCGTACACGTCTTTAAGGAGAAGATTGAAGGTGGCGGGCACGGCGACAAGTGCGAAGCCGAGGACGCCGATACCAACAATGAGGAAATAGAACGTGCGCACCTTCTTCAAGCGAGCCATTGCTGCGCTAAGTCGCACGGGGCCGTCGTCGACTGCGTTTTTCGGAAGGTCTTCGCCGAAGACTGCGAGCTGTTCGTTACGACCGCGCTGCGGTTCTTTCTTCAACAAGAACGCAACGCCAAGCATCGTTGCCGGAATAGCGAACAACCAAAACGGCCAACGCCAATCGCCGGAGTGGTTACCCGCAATTGCAACGATTCCACCAGCGACGATTGGACCGATGACCTGACCGGCGGGACGACCAAACGTTTGCGCCGCGAACATTCGGGTGCGAATGCCGATGGGGTATTGGTCGGCAATCAGCGACGGCGTGATCGGAATATTGGCGGCGGCACCAACACCGGTTCCTGCTGCAGCAATACCCAACTGAAATGGGTTCACAACAAAACCGATCATTGCGCCGAAGAGTCCCCATACGCCGGTGGCGATTCCGAGAACCTTGGTCCGCGCGTAACGATCGGCAAGCCATGCAAAGGGGAGGCTGGCGAGCACCAAGATCACGCCGCCGAAACTGATGAGACCGAGCAAGGTTGTGTCAGAGATCTTCAGTGAATCTTGGATATCGGGCCCCAACACCAACAGCGCAACTCGTTGAAACTCCTCGATGACGATGAGCAAGATGAGCAACAAGATCATGCTCACTCCGCCTTGGCGGAGGCCTTCGCTCAGGCGCATGCCTTTCCCGCCGACTCCCGGGAGGAGATCGTCGGGGAGAGTCACGACATCGTCGGCTGTCGCCGCCAGTCGTTCTTGTTCCTCATCAAAGATTGCCGAGGTAAGGCCTGAGAGGCCTTGACTGCTCGTTTCGCCCTGCTCCGTAGATGGCACGGTTCCCCTTGGTTCTGCGCGCGGTGGCTTGCGACCCCCATTGTCGTAAGCCCTGAACTGACCAAGAACCTAGCGGAAGATTTTGTGGGGTGACGCCTGTCACCTTGGGTCGAGATTGTTGCTACAGTCACGGTTCTCGCAATCGCGAGACCGATTCAAATTCCTCAGGGGGGGGCCTTCATGGCACGATCACGAACCTGGACATCCGTTGTGGCAGTGGTGTGCGCGTTGACGCTCACGGCTGGCGTGGCGGCATGTTCCAGTAGCAGTAAAGATTCATCAGGTGGTGGTGGAAACACCACTGGTGTCACTGACACCTCAATCAAGATTGGTCTTGCGGTTTCCGATCTCGATGGTCTTCGTGCTTCAGGCTTGGCTCTTGCCCCAGCTCTGACCACGCAAAACCTTTCGAAGCGCATTACCTCGTTCTTCGATGAGTGGAATGCCGCTGGTGGCATCAACGGCCGCAAGGTCGAACCCGTTGTCATGACATGGGACCCGGTCAAGCCGGCAACCGCGCAGAAGGTCTGCGACGACGCCACCATTAACAATCAAATCTTTGCCTTCATTAACTCAAACGGCATGGGCGCCAAGTACATCGAGTGCATCGCTGCTGCAGGCGTTCCCACCTTCTTCGGTGACGTCGCTCCGCAGTCAGCTCATGACACCGGTTGGCTTATGACGATTTCGCCCTCAGCGGAAATCAACGCCACGTCCGGCGTGAAGGCGGCCATCGAAGCCGGTCAGATCCCGAAGGGCGCCACTGTTGGCATCCTCTCTGGCAATGGCCCCGAGCATGTTGCGGCGACTGCTGCAGCGAAGACCGCTCTTGAAGCCAATGGCAACAAGATCACCGTCGCTCAGATCAACACCCTTCAGGGTGACCCTGGCATTCAGAACACCGAATCAGCCGCAGCAGTGAACACCTTCAAGGCTGCCAACGTCACGAACGTCGTCGTTGCTCTTCAGTTCACCGCCTCGGGTGGTTTCTGGGACAACGCTGGTGGCAACAACTGGCAGTTCACCTTCCTTGATGTCGCTTCATCAATGTGTACGGCCTACGGCGCAAAGAGCCTTAAGCCTTCCGCCGTTGGTGGCACCTGCTACACCGTGTTCGGCGACTCGACCACCTCGGATGGCAAGCTTCGTACCGAGACGGATTTCGAAAAGGAATGCCGCGCCAAGTTCGATGCGATCTCCACTGCGGATTACGGCGGCGTGAAGTCAACGCCTGGTATTCCTTCGGGCGAGACCCGCACGATGCCTGATGGCACCAAGGCCTCCTCGGACTACCCGCCGAATGAGTGCACGATCATGAGTGCAATGAAGACGGCGCTTGAGAAGGCTGGCAAGAACCTCACTCGTGAGAGCTTCTGGAAGGCCCTTCATGCAGAAGGCGACGTTCCGATCGCACTCGGTTCAAACGGCAAGGGCTCGCTTACGCCTGACCGTAGCTGGATGGCCACGCTTACCCATGGTGACAAGCTGACAGCAGCGCCGACCGGCACTGCCAAGAATGCCAATGGCACCTACAACAACTGCCCAGCTGACATTCAGTGCTGGGTTCCTGTGAGCAGCACCTGGTACCCGATTTCCAAGTAATCGGAGAATCGTGAACGAGGGCGTCGGCTTCGGCCGGCGCCCTCTTCGCGTTTTGCCCGCTACCTTTCGATTCACGACGTCGTTTGCGTTGGTCTGACCGTGAAGGAAAGTGGCATGCGTTCGAAGCGAGTCCTCGCAGTTGCGTTCTTGTTGGTGGGTCTTGGAATCACCGCCTGCTCAGGCGGATCATCGTCTTCGAAAGGCGAGTCGAACGTGACTGAAGAATCGACAATCACAACCGAGCCCGTTGATTATCGAAGTGCGTTGATTGCTCGATTGTCGAACGAGTGGCACGACCCGACACTTGCAGCGACGATCATCACGCCGATTGATCAGGCAACGCTCGATGGGTGGGAAGCGAAACTTCCAATGGCGCAGGTCGCAACTTCGCCGTTGTTGACCTATGACGTGCCCGCATCAGACAAGAAGCCGACATCAATCATTGCGTATGCATTTGGTTACCTGACTGCTGCTGATGGTTCGCTGCAGCCGGGACCCGTTAACGACGCGATTGCTGCATCGCTCGCCGACTATGTGAAAACAAATCCGACTCCGATTTACACCCAACCGGAAATCGGGATCGCGTTAGCCAAGCTTGGTGTCCCCAATGTGACGGTGATCCAGCACGAATTCGGTCCCGATGGCAAAGAGATTTACCAAAGCACCGCCAGTTTCACTGATCAATTGCTGAAGCAAATGGCTGCGCAAGGCAAGAACCTTGGAACCACTGCAATCGTTGGGTTTGCCGATCACGAAGGCCGATGTGTGATTACCGCAACAAAGGCGGGAATCGATGGGATTCGTGTTGCGGCGATCGAACTGCCGTCGACCTACGACCCTCAGTCGATTCAGCCATGGACTCGTGATCGAAAGACCTATCTCACGACTGATCTCGCTGCGAGATTTCTCTGATTACGACTCGGGGACGAAAAACGGATTGAGTTCGTAGTCGGTGGGTTGTTCGAAGAACGCCCGTACCGAAATGATCTTGCCGGCGTCGTTCACTTTGTAGATCTCGATTCCGCGTAATTCAACGAGCTCGCCATGGAGAGTTCCCTTGTTGAGCATCTCGACCGCTGCTTCGTGCGTTCCGCCGGGGATGATGCGTTGCGGATGCAAGGTCCAGACGCGTCCTTCGGTGAAGGAGTTGTCCCAAGAGCCTTCTGCCGCCGCGCGCCCAACTTTCGGCGCCTTTCCGACTGGATCTTCGAAGGTGACGGTGTCATCGAATAACGCAAGCCACGCGGAGCGATCCTGCGCGTTCCAGTTGCCGGCGTGTTGTTGAACGGCAGCAACCGCTGGATGTGCAGAGAGTTCGCTCATGCGATCACTCCATCGGCACGGAGTTGTTCGATGCGAGCGTCGTCGAGACCAAGTTCAGCCGTGAGCACCTCGTCGGTGTGCTCACCGAGCCATGGCATACGCACATCGGGGCCTTCGGAAACTCGTGACATCTTGATGGGGTTGCCCGGGGTGAGGACCGGTTCGCCGCCTTCGGGACGGGGGATTTCCATGAGCATGTTGCGGGCGGCAACGTGCGGATCGTCGATGACCTGCTGCGCAGTGAGGCAGGGACCTGCTGCGACACCGGCTTCAGCGAGGGCCCGGCATGCATCGATGTTGGTCATGCCGGCAGCCCATTCCTTCACGCCAGGGCGAAGGATCGTGTCGATGTTCTCGCGCCAACCAGCGCGAGTTGAAAGGCGCTCGTCGCTGAGCCATTCGGGTTTGCCAATGAGGTTCGCGAGTCGTTCGAATTCGTGCTCACGCCCGATCTGGATGATGAACCAACCGTTCGAAGCTTCGAAGCCGTCAAGGATCATCGCCAAACCTTGTCCGGGTTCGGGGCGCAGGCCGAGTGACCAGAAGTTGGTGACGAGGTCCGTCATGGAGACCATTGCGTCGAACATGGCAACGTCGATGTACTGGCCAAGCCCGGTGCGATCGCGATGGCGAAGTGCGGCGAGGATGCCGATGGTGCCGAACAGTGCCGTGCCAATGTCGCCGAGTGCGCCCACGGGAGAGACAGCGGGCGGACGACCGGGTTCAAGTTTGTAGTCGTAGATGCCGCTCATTGCTTCGGCGACGGCGGCGTAGGCCGGCCAACCGTCATATGGCGTTGTGACGGTATTACCGAAGCCGGAAACCGAGAGATAGATCACGCCGGGGTGCACTGCAGTGATGTCTTCGTAGCCGAGGCCCATACGTGACAGCGCGCCGCCTTTGAAGTTCTCGGCGACGATGTCGAACTTCGGGGCGAGATCGAGGATGAGTTGCTTGCCCTCGGGTGCTTTGAGGTCGACGCAGATCGACTTCTTGTCGAGGTTGTTACGGAGATACGTGGCGCCAACAAACCGGCCCTCGGGGTCGGTGATGCCGGGCTGAGATCCGCGTCCGAGGTCGCCTCCCTTCACGCTTTCGACCTTCACAACATCGGCACCGAGGCGGGCGAGGAGTTGTGTTGCGTAGGGGAGGGCCTGCATTTGTTCGAGGGCGAGGATGCGCACGCCTTCGAGAGGCTTGCCGTACTGGACGGCATCGGGATTAGTGATTGCTCCGAGTTCCATGGGCCGACCCTACCGGCCGCGAATGGCGCCACTCCTCCTTGCTCAAGGCAGGTGACCAAGGAACGGGCGGAGACGCTCCTAGTGCGGAACCTCGCCGGCGACCATGATTCGTCGCAGCGTTCGTGCCGAGCCACTGTGATCGGCTGCTCCGAAATGTTGGGTGGCTCGTTCATCCCAGATCACGACATCTCCTGCGCTCCAGTTCCATCGGGTTTGGATGCTGGGATTCGTGGGAATCGCAGAGAGGAACGGTCGCAAGGCTGCATTCTCTGCTTTGGTGAGACCCACAATGTCGGTTGCGAATCCTTCGGCGTAGTAAATCGCTTTGCGGCCAGTCTCGGGGTGGGTGCGCACAAGCGGATGAGTGCCGCCTTCGCCTGCGAGTTCACGGACGGTGTCCGCCAACTCTTTGCCAAGATGTTCCTCGACATAATCAATGAGGCCCTGTTGCGGCGGGTAGCGGACCATTGCGCCGTCAAACATCTGTTGCATTCGTTCGGAAAGAGCGTCATACGCCGCGTACATGTTTGCCCACAGCGTGTCGCCCCCATGTTCGGGGACTTCTAACGAGCGAAGGACAGCGACGCTCGGGGGCTCGGTGACAAAGGGGGCGTCGGTATGCCAGCCGTCGCGATCGGGAAGTCGATCAGCCGAATCGACAATTTCTTCAATAGGGCTCGTTCGTCCGAAAGCAAGGCCGATCGGATGGACAAAGGGTTCGCCGAAGATTCGAGCAACTGCTTCATGAGTTTCGTCGTCGAGGTGCTGGGAAGGAAACGCCAGCATGAGATGGTTCCAGAGCCCGTTGCGAAGGGACGCTTCCGCTTCAGGGTCGCCGATGACATCAGTGAGTTTGGTCTCGATCGCAACGGCGCCTAGAGAGGAGGTCAACTTGCGGAATTTGATTGCGGTCACCCTGTTCCATCCGATCGCTTGATGGTTGTACGAGGCTGATTGTCACGCCCAACAGGCCCGGGATCAAGTGCGTTCTCGTATCGACTCATCGGCGGCGGCGATTGATGAACCGAAGAAACTGCTTGAGTCGTTGAGGCTTCGGCCCGAGAATGGGGAATTCGACAGAGAGTGAGGCTTGGCCATGACGGTGACGACGACGATCGATGCAGATGGCATCGCAATTGTGTGCATGGAAAATCCACCGGTGAATGCGTTGACCGTCGCCGATACATGGGCGATTCGCGATGCCTTCGCTGACCTCGGGCGGGATCGGGACGTTCGAGTCATCATTCTCACCTCCGAGGGCCGCGGGTTTAACGCCGGTATTGACATCAAAGAGATGCAGTCGGTCGATGGATTCGACCACCTTCTTGGTTCAGGCGCTGCATGTTTCGCTGCGTTCGATGAGATCTATCGAACACCACTTCCCGTCATTGCGGCGGTCAACGATTTCTGTATGGGCCTCGGTGTGGGGCTCGTTGGAAGCTGTGACATCTTGATTGCTTCAACTCGAGCTCGTTTTGCTCTTCCGGAAGTCGATAACGGTGCTCTCGGATGTGCATCGCATCTCGCGAAGTTTGTTCCGCCATTCAAACTTCGTCAGATGGTATTCACCTGCGAAGCCGTATCCGCTCAGCAACTCTTTGAATGGGGAACGGTGTATCGATTGACTGAACCCGATGAACTTCTCGAAGTTGCGAAGGAAGTCGCTCGGACGATCGCGAAGAAACAGAAACGTGTCATCTCGGCGGCCAAACAGGCACTCAACAACATCGATATTTATCGCATGGCCGAGCACTATCGACTTGAACAGGGTTTCACCTATGAGTTGAATCTCCACGGAGACGGTGACGAAGCACGAGATGCTTTTATTCGCGGCGATCGCACGATCACGCGATGAGTGCAACTGATCTGCGCCTCGATGGGCGCATCGCGATTGTTACGGGCGCGTCAAGGGGAATAGGCGCAGCCACAGCGAGACTTTTCGTCGCCAATGGTGCATCGGTAGTTCTCGCTGACCGTCGGACGGAACTTGGTGACGCGCTCGTTGCAGAGTTGAACCAATTGGGGCCTGGCCGAGCTGTATTCATCGAAGCTGACATTGCGGATGAATCGGGATGGTCTGCAATCCTCGCCGGACTTGAAGAGTTTGGTGGTGGCGTCGACGTTCTCGTCAACTGCGCAGGAATTATTCGAGTTGCCCGCCTTGACGAGTTGGATCTTGAGACGTTCCGGAAAGTTCTCGAGACGAATCTCGTCGGTACCTTCCTTGGGATGAAGGCGGTGAGCGGTCCCATGAAGGAGCGGGGAGGCGGCTCTATCATTAATTTCTCCTCGCCTCAGGGGATTGAAGGTCGCGATGGTTTCTCGGCCTATGCCGCCTCAAAGTTCGCTATTCGCGGTCTTACGCGTTGTGCCGCAATAGAGCTTGGAGAGTCTGGGATCCGGGTCAATGACATTGTCCCGGGGCCGACTCGAACGGCAATGACGGAACGTCCAGGTTGGACTGACGCTGACTACGACGCCGCCTATGGCAACTACCCTCTCGGCCGCTTAGGCGAGCCTTCCGAAGTCGCAGCGATGTGCCTGTTCTTGGCTTCGGAGGATTCATCGTTCTGCACCGGATCGGACTTCGTTGTTGACGGCGGGGTACTTGCCGGCAAACCAAAGGCATGATGGACCAATGACAAACCACTTCGACGTGAAAGGCCGGGTGGCGATCGTGACCGGCGGCGGGCGGGGGATCGGCGCTGCGATTTCTCGTGGGCTTGCTGATGCGGGTGCTTTGGTCGTCGTAGCGGCTCGTTCTGCAGACGCGTGCGAAGAGGTTGCACTATCGATTCGATCAGCAGGCGGTAACGCTATTGCTGTGGTGGCAGACGTTGCGAACGCGTCATCAAGGGCTGAACTCGTGGCCGCTGCTGTGACTGAATTCGGTGGGATTGACATCCTCGTAAACAATGCGGCGATTCTTCGGCCGCATGTAACGACGCGTGTTTCGGAAGCGGAGTTCGACGAAATCTTTGCAACGAACGTGAAGGGCCCAGTTTTTCTCTCGACTGAAGCATTTCCGTATCTTTCCGACGGTGGTGGGTCGATTATCAACGTTTCCGCTCTCGGAGCGTTCCAGCCAATGGCGGGAATTGGTGCCTACTGCGCAGCCAAAGCAGCGATGGCAAATTGGACCCAGACAATGGCAAAAGAGTGGGCCTCATCAAGCGTTCGGGTCAACATGCTCGTACCCGGACCGGTCGCAACAGAAATGATTCTTCCCCGAGATCCCGCCGAACGGGAAGCATTTGTGTCGTCACTGGCGGCTGAGACTCTGATGGGACGAATCGCGGAACCTTCTGATCTTGTTGCATCAGCGCTGTTCCTGGCGAGCGAGGCATCAGCATTTATGACCGGTCGTTCAGTTTTCGTTGACGGTGGAATGTTGCAGTGAACGATGCATGAATTTGACGTCCCCATCGAGCGTTCGCAACTGCTTCTTTTCACTCGCGCTATTGGCGACGCAAGTCAACGCTTTCAAGATGGAACGGAAGTTCCTCCGACATTTCTGATGGTCGCCGATTCTTTCGATCCAGAATTCGATCGTCGACCGTTAGACAATGCAACAGTTGATGATTCGACGCCTCGCACTCAAGAGGCTCTGCTCCATGTGGCTCAAGAATTCCGATACGTGCGACCAGTGCACGTCGGCGAAGTGCTCCGCGCGAAGAGGCTGCCGATTCGGTCATGGGTGAAACAGGGCCGACGTGGGGGAATACTCGAGTTCATCGAGATGACAACGGAATTCTGCGACAGCGATGGCGATCTCGTCGCCGAATCGATCTGGACTGACGTTCGGCCCGAACGAGGGCATCGTGACATGTCAGTGGCGCGTTCTGATGGTGCAGCAGTCGAAGTCGATGAAATGGTTCCGGGTCATCGGATTTCGCGCACCCGAATTGTGATGTACGTGGGAGCAGTCGGCGATTTTCATCCGCTGCATCACGATGAGTCCTACGCAGTAGCCAACGGTTACCCGTCAGTTTTCGCGCCGGGGATGCTCACGATGGCCATTGCTGGTCGCGCGGTGACCGATTATGCAAAAGGCAAGTGGGTTGCGTCGTTCGATGGTCGGCTGGCAGGGCAGGTCTGGCCTGATGATGTTCTTCGGACATCGATTGATGTGAACGGTGACGACCTCGAAGTCCGCACGGTCAATCAGTTTGGACAAATCGTTTTTGATGGCCGGGCAAGTTTCGGAAGGACAACGCCATGATTTCCCTTTCAGTTGACGCGAAACGTCTACTTGATAGCGCCAATTTCGGTCATCTCTCGACCCTGATGGCCGATGGTTCTCCGAAAGTGGATCCAGTATGGGTCGGACGTGAGGACGATCTTGTGCTCGTAACAAGCGATGCAAAGTCGATCAAAGCGATAAATATGGCCAACGATGATCGGGTTGCGCTTTCGATTCTCTCGTTTGAAAATCCTTATGACCAGTTGCTCATCCGGGGGCGTGTCGTTGAAGTACGCCCCGATCCCGAACTCGTCGTGCTCGATGAGTTTTCCCTGAAATATCTCGGCGTCCCGTTTGGGCGTCGCAAGTGGACCGATCGCGTTGTGCTTGTTATCGAGCCGTCGCTTGCCCGCGCTTACACCTCCCCACTCGTCGACCCGAGGTCCACCGACTGATCCCGAAAAAGTTGCGTGTGTGGTCAAGGTCCACGCGAGTGCCGGTCAGCGCGTCAAGCCCGCTGACCACCGACAGAGACGACTTCACCGGTCATGTAACTCGAAAGGTCGCTGGCGAGAAAGACGATGACGTCTGCGATTTCGCGAGGTTCGGCAGGTCGCTTCTGGGGCTGCACAGAAATCCAATGGGCGAGCACATCCGGATCAGCAACTTTTTCAATGAACGGGTGCATTGCGAGGGTGGGAGCAATTGCGTTAATTCGGACTCCGTGTGGAGCCGCCTCCATCGCCGCACTCCGCGTGAGCGCAAGAACACCTGCCTTCGCCGCTGCATAGTGAGCCTGTCCCGCTTCAGCTCGCCAAGCAGTTACGGAGCTGACGTTGACAATGACCCCCTCGCCGCGCGGGCACATTCGAGTCATCGCCGCACGAGTGCACCGAAACGTCCCTGTGAGAGAAACATCGAGCACGCGAAGCCACTGGTCATCGCTCATGTCGACGAGGTCTGAACTTCCGCCGAGACCTGCGTTGTTGATGAAGACATCGATCGGTCCGTAGTGCGCCTCGGTTGTTTCAAAGAGCGAATCGACGTCCGCTTGTGATGTGACGTCGCATCGAACTGCGTGCACGTTTGGGCCAATTTGTAGCAACTGCTCACGTGTTGCCATTAAACGGCCATCGTGGGTGTCGCTGACAACAACGGTTGCGCCTTCTTCGAGAGCCCTCTTTGCGGTTGCGAGGCCTATGCCTGCGCCAGCGGATGCGGTAACCACAACAAGCTTGTCATTCAGAAGGCCCTCATTTACTGCGTTCATTACGACGACCTCTGGCGCGGAAACGGGAACAATTCGGATAGTACTGTGCCTCCGTAATGACACGATGTGGGGCGTGATGATCGATCCAAGGCAACTCGAATGCTTTCTTTCGGTTGCACGGACCTTGCACTTTGGAAGATCAGCACAGGAACTCCACCTCGCTCAGCCGACCGTAAGCGAGAGTATTCGACGTCTCGAGAAGGAACTCGGTGGCGAGCTTTTCGATCGCACGACGCGTCGCGTTGTGCTCACGGATCTGGGGAGGAAGTTTGTTCCCGAAGCCAAAGCCGCGCTTGCAGCATTGTCCGGGGCGATGGAGCGTGGACGGGCATTTGCGGCACAACGCGTAACCGAACTTTTCATCGGTTACGCGTATGGGCTTGAAACCTCGATCCTTGAATCGATTGCGCAATTGCAGCGGACTCGACCCGATCTACTTATTTCTCTCCGGTCCCGTTCAACGCCTGGTTTGATGCGCATGGTGCGCGAGCGGCACCTTGATGCTGCGTTCTGCGTACTGCCTGAAGTTGCTACTGACTTCGATTCGCTCGACTTGGGCGAGCTGCGCCTCGTTGCGCTTGTGCCTGATGAGCACCCGTTCGCGAGCCTTGACGAACTCGCGATGACCGACCTTGGAACCGAGCCCTTGATCGCTTGGCCTCGAACTGCGAATCCCGCGCTTTATGACCGGTTTGCCGCGGCGATGGACAGAACAGGACAGCCTTGGACACTTGTCGGCACCGCCATAGGCGCTGCGAACGTTGCATCCCGAGTTCTTGCTGGCTTTGGGGTTGGGGTTCTCTTTGAATCGGAAGCGGCGGCAAATACGTTGCCCGGCGTGACCAGTGTGGTCCTTCGTGCTGGAGCGCCCGAAGTCAATCGCAAGTTGGTCTGGCGGTCGGGAGATAGGGACGAGGGGCTCCTTCGGTTCATCGAGGCGATCAAACTCATCGCTTCGGACGATTGATCCGACAAAGTCCCTCTTGAGCAGCGAGGTGTTACCGGTCAGGATGGGGGGACTACGAACGCTGTTCATGTGACTCGGGGGAACAGAATGAAGCGCACTCGGCTTGGCCTCTTGGCCATCGTCATCGCTGTTGGGCTAGTAGCAACCGCATGTGGGCGATCCGGATCAGATTCCGCAAGCCCCTCGAAACCTTCGACATCGAAGTGCGAAAACGTCACCCTCGAATCGACCGAAATTGGTGTCACAGCCGACACGATCACGATTGAGACGATGGCCGATGTCGGTTCACCGCTTGCGCCCGGTCTCTTCCAAGGCAACATCGATGCAATGAAGGGATTCGCCAAATGGGTGAATGCCAACGGCGGTCTTGGTTGCCGTCAGTTAGTCGTTTCTGATTGGGATTCGAAACTCACGCCCGACGAAGCGAAGAACGGAATTATCAATGCGTGTGCGAAGTCGGTCGCCATGGTTGGTGGAAATTCGCTCTTCAATCCAGACACAAGTGTCCTTGGAAATTGCGTAGACAAGGCGGGTACTCCCGTTGGGCTCCCAGACATTGCGGCAGCCGCAACTGATGTGAACGAACAGTGCAACCCGAACGCCTTTGTGATTCAGGCTGTGGCCGAAACCTGCCCGATCACCGTGGGCCAAGCTCGACCGCTGCAGGCATTTGTGGGCCAGATCGCTTATTACAAGACGGTGCAACCCGATTTGAAGGGGATCTTCCTCGTGCCTGGAGATCTTCCAACAACGGTCCAAGTTTCGACCTATCAGATCGACGCGCAGGGGAAAGCTGGCGTGTCGTTCAGTGACGCGTTGAAAGTTTCTGGACGCGATGAACAATCGGCCTACACCTCAAGAGTGCAAGCGTTGAAGGCAGGCTCTGGAAACTACGTCTACGACGGTTCGAATGACGTTGCTATGACCAAGATGATGAAAGAGGCCAAAGCACAGGGTTATGACGGTGTGAAGGTGTGGGCCTGTTCGATTGCGTGCTACACGACCGCATTCCGAGATGGCGGCGCCAGCGTCGAGGGAACGTACTTGTGGGTCCAATTCCTCCCATTTGAAGAGGCAGACACGAATGCGAATCTCAAGGCCTATCTCGACAACGTCTCGGACCCCGTTTCTTTCGGAGCAAATGCGTGGCAGGCCGGGTTGTTGTTCAAACAGGTCATCGATCAGATTGTTCAGACCGACGGACCGAATGCCATCACTCGCCCGAAAATTCTTGAAGCCTTGAAGGCGACGAAGACATTTGATGCCGGAGGTTGGCTCGGCGAGAAACCCCTCAAAGGAACCTCCGACTGCTTCGTGATGCTTCAGGTCAAGAATGGCAAATTCGAGCGCGTCTTCCCCAAGGAGAAGGGGACGATGGACTGCAAGCCCGAGAACCTCATGACCGTGAATCTGGACCCAGCAGCAGAGGCCGCGAAAATTAAGTAGTTCGCCGCCTACGCCGCCGCTCGGTATTCGGCAACGATCGGCGCGAGTTCCGACGGCGTTGCGCCGTGCATGATGACACCATCGCAACCGAGAGCGAGTTGGTTCCGCACCGCCGCGACACAGTCGGCTGGTGAGCCGACTGCCGCCCACGAGAGCCAGTCTTCGGGGATGAGTGTTGCGGCGTGTTGAAGCTGTTCGGTCGTGCCAACAACATCGAGGCCGCGAACCGAACTCACAACCTCGTCAGCCAGGAAGCGATCGACAACGGCTTCGTCCCAGCCGTTCGTGCGAGCGAGCAAGTGTCCGTAACCCTGGAGATAGGTGCCGAGACGACCAACCAACTTCATGAGTCGTTCTTCTTCACCGATGTGATCGCCGATCGTGGCGTAGCAGGACCACACCTTGACGTCGTCAGGATTGCGTCCAGCTTTTTCGGCAGCGCGCTTTACCGTCTGCACGCAATGTGCAGTGGTTTCGTCGGTGAAGAACGTGTGCAGTACCACCTCATCGAAGCAGCGACCTGCGAGCTCAAGCGTGTTATCGCCAAACGCAACAATTCCCATTGGGAGGTACTCGTCGAGCGTCGCGTCGAGATGGAGGATCGGCCATGACCCAGCGGGGCCGTTGTGGCCCATGATGACCTCGCCACGAAACAGTCGGCGCATGATCCCTGCGAAATCTTCCATTTGCGCAGTGGTAATTCGGCTGATTCCGAACGCGTCCTGCATCGGCGCAATGCCACGGCCAAGACCCAACGTGAATCGGCCGCCAGTGAGGCTCTGCATCGTTCGGGCAAAACCAGCGGTAATGATCGGGTGGCGAGTGTTGTGGTTCGTCGCCGCTGTCGAAATCGCAATGCGTTCGCTGACCGCGCCAACCGCGCCACAGAGCGTTGCCGCTTCTTTCTTGTTGTAGCGCTCGCTTACAAAGACACGGCCAAATCCCAATGCTTCACCCTCACGCACCTCGTTGATGAGGTCTCGAGAGGAATCGGGCTGGCCGGGAAGTGTGTAGAAGCCAAGTTCAGGCAGGACGGTTGCTGTCATGTCCGTTGTCTAGTCGCTCCAGCCTGATTCGGCGTGGGGCCCGGTCGCTGCCACTCGGCGTTCGCGTGGGCCACGGCATTGCGGCCACTGACGGTCCATCAGTTACTGTCGGACCCATGCGAGGCATCATTTCTTGGGGGGCCTACCTCCCATATCGACGACTGGATAAGTCACAAATATCGGCATTCATCGGCCAAGGCGGCGGTCGCGGAACCCGGGCCGTTGCATCGTTCGATGAAGACACAACCTCTATGGGTGTTGAGGCAGCCCGCCTTGCACTCCGCGGCGCCGACATTTCCGGCGCTTCTGCTCCTGAGGTTGTGCTGTTCGGCACCGCGCTTCCTGCCTACGCCGACAAAACCAATGCGACTGCGATCCATGCAGCGTTGCGCCTGCCCGCCGAAGTTCCGGCGTTCGATATGGGTGCATCGGTCGGCTCCACCGCTGGCGCGCTGCGCCTTGCCCTTTCCACGGTGGGCAATCGCCTCGTGGTGACCTCCGATATGCGCACCGGCCTCGCGGGTTCGGCCGATGAAGCTAATGGCGGCGATGCAGCTGCAGCGTTCGTGATCGGCGAAGGCGACAACGTCGTCGCCGAATACCTCGGCGGAGCAAGCATCACGGAAGAGTTCATCGATCGTTGGCGCTCGCCAGGAGACATTCGCTCAAAGGTGTGGGACGACAAGTTCTCTGAACTCACCTACGTTCCCGCCGGCCGCCAGGCCTACAAGAATGCGCTCGATGTCGCTGGCCTTTCCGCCGACCAGATCGATCTCGTTGCAGTTGCTGCGCCGACTGCTCGTATCGGCTCTGCACTTGCAGCAAAGGTTGGTGCGGCCAAGGTTGTCGACGACCTCACCGCCACCATCGGGTGCACCGGTGCGGCACAGCCAGGTCTGGTTCTGGCCAACGCACTCGAAAACGCTGAGCCCGGACAAACGATTGCGCTTGTTGTGTTGGCCGATGGTGCCGACGTCATGATCCTGCGCACAACCCCTGCACTTGCCTCGTACACGCCAGATCGTTCGATTGCGACGCAACTCGAGTCCGGTGCCCCGCTGGCCTACGGTCGCTTCCTTTCATGGCGCGGCATGATCAACGTTGAACCACCTCGTCGTCCCGAACCGGCCCGTCCTTCTGGAACCGCTGCGGCGCGCACGACCGATTGGAAGTTTGGTTTCGTCGGGAGTCGCGATTCACAAACTGGCGATGTCTTTCTTCCGCCGATGCGTGTTTCGTCGGATGGTCAGCGCACCGACCAGATGGAAGACGCGCCGATGGCCGATGTGCAGGGCACGATTGCCACATTCACCGTTGATCGCATGGCGTACTCACCATCGCCTCCGATCATCTTCGCTGTCGTCGACTTCGACGGTGGCGGACGTTTGCCGATTGAACTCACCGATACTGATCTTGAAGAGGTCGCCATTGGTGGCCGTGTGGAGATGACCTTCCGTCGTCTCTTCACCGCCGATGGCATCCACAACTACTTCTGGAAGGGGAAGTTGATCCGTGGCTAGTCATGGAATTCGCGACCAGGTAGCCATCGTCGGGATGGGCTGCACCAACTTCATCGAGAACTGGGGCGCCAGCCTCGACGACTTGATGATCGATGCCGCTAACGAGGCCTATGCCTCCGCCGGCGTCAATAAAGACGATGTCGATGCGTACTGGTTCGGCACGGCGCAAAGTGCAATGAGCGGAATCGCGCTTGCACGTGCGTTGCAGTTGCAGAACAAGCCCGTCACTCGCGTTGAGAACTACTGCGCAACGGGTTCTGAAGCACTTCGTCAGGCGTCGTACGCGCTCGCGTCAGGTGCCTACGACCTGTGCATGGTCGTTGGCGCCGAAAAGGTGAAGGACACAGGCTTCCAAGGCCTCAACGCCAACCCGATTCCGAATGATGGCACCGCCCGCACGCTCACTGCCGCGGCAATGTTCTCAATGATCGTTCCCGCTTACGGCAATAAGTACGGCGTCGATGAAGACACAATGCGTGCCGCGCTTAGCCACATCGCGGTGAAGAACCATTACAACGGTGCTCGTAACTCTCGTGCACAGTTCCGTAAAGAGATCACCGTTGAAACGGTCGAAAAGGCCCCGAAGATGGCGGGCACGCTCGGCCTCTTCGACTGCGCTGGTGTCGCCGACGGTTCGGCGGCTGCGATCGTGTGTCGTGCTGAAGATGCGCATAAGTACACCGATAAGCCGATCTACGTGAAGGCACTTTCGTTCATCGCTGGGAACGGCGGTGGACTCACCGACCCGACCTACGACTACACGACCTTCCCCGAGATCGCCGCATGTGCGGTCGATGCGTACGCGCAGGCAGGCGTCACCAATGCACGTGAACAGGTCGCAATGGCCGAGGTTCACGACTGCTTTACGCCCACCGAACTACTTCTCATGGAAGATCTTCAGTTCTCGGCTCGCGGCACTGCATGGCGCGATGTGCTCGACGGCGTGTTCGATCTCGACGGCGAACTTCCCGTCAATCCCGATGGAGGCCTGAAGTCATTCGGCCACCCCACCGGGGCAAGTGGTTTGCGCATGATGTTCGAAGCGTTCCTGCAGCTTCGCGGTGAAGTCCCCGAAGAGCGCAAGATTCATTCGCTTGCCGAAGGCCGCAAGTTGGCGCTGACCCACAACCTGGGTGGCTACCCGGGCGAGATGGTGAGCTTCATCTCGCTTCTCGGCGCCGAACTCGACTGATCACACAGCTCCTGAAAACTGCGAAGGCCCGGCTCTATGCCGGGCCTTCGTTGCGTCTGGAACGAAGTTGGAACGATTACAGGCGTTCGATGATGGTGACGTTGGCCTGACCGCCGCCTTCACACATGGTCTGCAGGCCGTAACGGCCACCGGTGCGCTCAAGTTCATTCAGCATGGTGGTCATAAGGCGAACGCCAGTGGCACCAAGCGGATGGCCAAGTGCGATTGCACCGCCGTTCACGTTGACCTTGGAAAGGTCGGCGTCGAGTTCCTTCTGCCATGCGAGTACTACCGAAGCGAACGCCTCGTTGATCTCAACGAGATCGATATCGGCCATAGTGAGACCGGTCTTTTCGAGCGCACGCTTTGTGGCGGGGATCGGTGCGGTGAGCATGTAGATCGGATCATCGGCCAGCACCGAAAGGTGATGAATGCGAGCACGAGGCTTGAGGCCATGACGCTTCACCGCGTCTTCACCGGCGATGAGCATTGCCGCAGCAGCGTCGGAAATCTGTGACGCACATGCAGCGGTGACTCGGCCACCTTCGGTGAGAGTTTGCAGCGAGCGGATTTTTTCCCAGTTCGGTTCACGGGGACCTTCGTCGAAGTTGAGACCATTGAATTCGAAGATTTCATTCTCGAAACGACCCTCGGCACGCGCACGAATCGCGCGCTCGTGTGACTCAACAGCGAACGCTTCCATGTCGTCACGGCTGATGTTCCACTTCTCGGCGATCATCTCGGCGCTATTGAACTGCGACACCTCGCCGGCGCCGTAACGGGCAACCCAACCCTTTGAACCGGTGAACGGGTCGGTGAAGCCGAAAGGTTCTGCAACAAGCATCGCCGAGCTGATCGGAATCTGGGACATCTGCTGCACGCCACCGGCCACAACGAGATCCTGTGTGCCGCTCATGACACCTTGCGCCGCGAAGTGCACAGCCTGCTGCGAAGAACCACACTGGCGATCGATCGTGGTGCCGGGAACATGCTGCGGCATCCCGGCAACGAGCCACGCGGTGCGAGCAATGTCGCCAGCTTGGCCACCGATGGTGTCGACACAGCCGTAAATAACATCGTCAACGAGCGCGGGATCGACATCGACGCGGTTTAAGAGTTCAACGATTGGCGCGGCGCCGAGGTCGGCGGGATGCACATCGGACAAGCCGCCGCCACGACGACCAACGGGGGTGCGAACGGCATCGATGATGTAGGCCTCAGCCATGGGGGACTCCTCGGAGTGGATTGTGATCAGAACGAATAAGCCGAGAGTATCGGCAAGAGAACTCTGGTCTCAGACCGACAGGATTGTGCAGGAACCGTGGCCGAAGAGGCCCTGGTTAATTGCAAGACCAACCTTGGCGTTCTCGACCTGATGTCCGTCGCAACGACCTTGCAGCTGCCAGGTGAGTTCACACACCTGAGCAATGGCCTGTGCGGGGATGGCTTCGCCGAATGACGACAAGCCGCCCGATGCATTGACCGGCTTTGAACCACCAAGTGCAGTGACGCCGTCACGCACAAGTCGTGCACCTTCACCTTCGGCGCAGAAGCCGAGGTTTTCGTACCAGTCAAGCTCGAGTGCGGTCGAAAGGTCGTACACCTCTGCGCACGAAACATCTTCCGGACCAAGGCCAGCCTGTTCGTACGCTTTGTGTGCAATCGAATCTTTGAAACCAAGAGCCGGAGCTTGCACAACAGCGTTTGAGTCAGTGGCGATGTCGGGAAGTTCGAGACGAATCTGCGGGTACGTAGGCGTCGTGTTGGCGACTGCACGAATGCGCACAGTGCCTTCGAGCGTGCCGAGCTTCTTCATGGCGTACTCGGGTGTGCAGATGATGACTGCAGCGGCACCGTCGGACGTCGCGCAAATATCGAGAAGACGCAGCGGATCAGAAACGATCGGTGAACCGGCGAAATCGTCAAGCGTGAACTCTTTGCGGAATCGCGCGTAGGGGTTGGCCACTCCCGCCTTTGAGTTTTTGACCTTCACCATTGCGAAGTCTTCAACGGTGTCGCCAAACACGTCGATGCGACGACGCGCATTGAGCGCAAAGAACGCTGGGTTCGTTGCACCAAGAAGATGGAAGCGCTGCCAATCGGGATCTTCCTTGCGCTCGCCACCGACCGGAGCAAAGAAACCCTTTGGTGTGGTGTCGGCACCAATCACCATTGCAACATCGGCGAAGCCCGCGAGAATCTGCGCGCGCGCCGACTGCATTGCTTGTGCGCCTGAAGCACAAGCTGCGTACGACGACGAAATCTGCGCACCCGTCCAACCCATTGCCTGGGAGAATGTCGAGCCAGCAACAAAACCGGGGTAGCCGTTACGAATGGTGTCGGCACCGGCAACGAATTCAATGTCGCGCCAGGCAACGTCGGCATCGGCAAGCGCAGCCTTGGCGGCAACGAGTCCGTAGTCGACAAAGTTCTTTCCCCACTTGCCCCACGGGTGCATTCCTGCACCGAGGACGACGAGATCACGTTCGGTTGCCATCACGCACTGCCTTTCGGGGCGGAAGGTGCCCAGGTCCAGATCCAGTGGTCGACGCCATCGGCGTCGCGGTAAAGCACCTGCAGGTCGACTTCGACTTCTTGACCAATGGAAAGGTCAGCGGCCATGACGCCCTTGGCGACCTGGCCAAGGATGACGATGCCCTCGGCTTCAAGCTCGACTGCGGCAAGCGCATATGGCTCGAACGGTTCGGCAGCCACGTAGGGCGGCGGCGGCGCGTAATGGTTCTCGGTGTAGGACCACACCTTTCCTTTGCGGGAAAGGGGAGTGGGCTCAAGCTCGGTGCCATCGCAATCGGGGCTGGGGCAGGAGCCGGACCGGGGTGGGAACACGACGGTTCCGCACGCAGTGCACTTGGCGCCGATGAGGGTGTAGGGCTCGGAGGTGGTGAACCACCCATCGACCGCAGGAATTCGTTCTGTGGTTGTCACGTTCTGCAATGTAGTGGTGTCAGGCGTGAGGGTTCGCATGGCCTCTGCAATGGCGTCGGGACTTGGGGGCCCGGTCGGACACGGTCGCGGAGATTCCAATGGTTTGGTGAGTTCCTGTACCTTTGGCTCATGACTCTGCGGAAAAAGTCCCTTGCCCTTGGTTCGACCGTGACACTTGCGGGCGGTGCCACCGGCGCTTCCCTTCTGGCGATGCTCATAGCTGCCTCGCCGGCTGGTGCCGTTGGTACGACCTACACGGTCGACACGCTGGCCGATGGCGTAGCGAACTCCTCCGATTGCACCACTCCGGTCGCGGGTTCGTGTTCGCTGCGCGACGCCCTCGATGCAGTCGTCGACGGGGACAGCATCGTGTTTGCTTCTGGTGTGACTGGCACCATCTCGCTGACCCAGGGTGAGTTGTATTTGGACCACAGCGTCACCCTTACTGGTCCCGGCAAGGATCTCTTAACGATTGATGCCCACGGTGCAAGTCGCATCTTTTATGTTTGCTCGGATCCAACGATTGAGGGCGTAACGATCACTGGTGGGTCCGAGATTCATGGTGGTGCCCTCTACGACGAGTGCGGTGGCACTACCACTCTGCGAAACGTATTGGTCACGGGCAACACTGCGACGAGCTCCAGTGGCGGTGGCGTTGAGGCCGACAACCTGATCTTGATCGACTCGGTTATCGAGGGGAACAGCGCTAGCGGTACAGGCGGTGGAATCTATGCAAGTGGTTATCTCGCAATGTCCGGTTCCGTGATCTCAGGGAACGTCGCAGGTGGTGGTAGTGGTGGTGGCGGTGGATTCGTCGCTGGCGATGCCACAATCTCCGAATCAACTATTGGCAACAACACTGCGTATTCATGTGGCGGTGGTTTCTACTTCGGAGTAAACGGGGGCACGATCACGATTACCGATTCGACCTTCTCGAACAACACGGCCACGACGTCATACGGCGGCGGGATCGATATCGATAACGGCTACAACACCGTGCTCATTGCGAATACGACGATCACGGGCAATTCCGCTGTTGCAGGTGGTGGCTTACATCTGTATGGCTACAACACCGTGATGCTTGCTCAGGACACGATCGTTGGAAACAGCGCAACGTCTACCGATGCGCTCTACAGCGGTGGCGGCGTGCACTTCGCTCCTGAGGGCACCACCTTCGAAATGTCGGGATCAATTGTTTCAGGCAATACGGCTGCGGCAGGTCCTGTCGATATCGGCATCGGCAAAAGCACCACAGTTTCCGGTGCCATGACCGCGAACGATTCACTTCTGGGCGATGTCGACTCTCGTCTCACCATCACGGGTGCTGGCAACGTTTCCTCAACGACACCAGGTGTTGGTGCGCTGGCCGATAACGGCGGTCCCACCAAGACGATGGCGCTGTTAACTGGTTCTGCTGCACTCGATGCAGGTCCTGCCACGGTGGTCACGTTCCCGGGGAACGACTACGACCAGCGCGGGACCGGCTTTGCCCGTGTTGTTGGCACTCGTGCTGACATCGGCGCATTCGAGACGCAAGCTCCTCCCGCACCGACAACGACGACCACCGTGGCAGCAGACGAACCGGTTGCCCCCGCGTTCACTGGCTGATTTTCTTCGCCTCTGCACACCTCGCAACCTAAAATCGGTTCATGACTTTGCATGAGCCGTGGAACGAAATGTCCGACGCACTTGACTTCGCGGTGTCTCGGATTGAGGGCGACGAAGACCCACTGAACGATCGCGAACGCGCGGACGGGAACCTCTACGTCAATCGCATCCTCACCGCAGTCACCCAAGGGATGACGCTCACACTTGACCCTAACCATCCGTCGTTCCTTCCGATGCTCGAGTCCGTGCGCTTTGTTGGCGCATCGGGGCCGGACATTGATTACGACGTTGCCGCGGTCAAGCCCGACGCGTTGTATGCCATCAGCGGCGAGCGTGGCGACGCAACGTTTGTCGGTATTTGCGTCTACGCAGGTGCTGGCGCTGACGGTGCATCCGCGATTGTTGCCTCGGTCGACGTCGACGACATTCTCAACGAAGACGGCACGTTTACTTACGAGTTCAGTCATCCTGAAGCAGCACGAGTCATCATTCGTCAGTACTTCCTTGATCGCAAAACGCAATCTCGCGGTGCCTGGAGTATTGAGCGAACCGATGCAGGCGCTGACGATGCATCGTCGAAGCGTGCGCTTATGGGTAGCGCCGAGGTCAATGCGCGTATCGCCAACGCTGCCAAGTCGCTTCGCTGGAACGCGCAGTTGAATCAATTGTGGACACCCGAACGACGCGCGTTCCCCAACGAATTCGTCGCGCAGACTCCGCAAGAAATTGTCGCGGCCGTGACGAATCCTGATGTCATGTACTCCTACACATGGTGGAAAGTTGCCGATGTCGACGAAGTTGTCGTCATCGATTTTGTGCCGCCCGAAACGGCCTACTGGAGTTTGCAGTTGTGTGATCGCTGGTATCAGTGCTTCCCCGATCGGCGGTCAAACATCAACAATCGTGAGGCTGTCGTGAACGCCGATGGATCGGTGCGAATCCTGATTTCCGACGGCGACCCAGGCGTGCCAAATTGGCTGGAGACTAGTGGGCACCGCGTTGGCATCATGTTTTTCCGTTGGCTCCACGCCGACATTGCCCAGCAGCCAGTGTGTCGAGTCGTGAAGCGAGCTGATGTCGGGTCGCTGGACTGAAGGCCTGATGCACTAAGTGTCCCCCCTAGGGACTAGAGGGTCTCCGTAGGGGACTAAGGTAGCGTTGTGAGCCAAAACAATCGACGTTCCCTCCGCCTTCTCGCTGCCACGGCAAGCGTTTCCCTTCTTGCAGTGGGCCTTGCCGTTGTCCTTCCGGCGGCGACCTCAACCGCGACCCCTTCTCTGGCCTGGGGAACAAGGCCAGCGATCACCCTTGGTTCGAACCCGACCGAGATGGCAGCGGGTGACGACGGAAGCATCTGGGTCGTCGACTCCACCGACGCGACGGTCACGGAAATCACCAACGTGGCCGGTGTCTCGACACCGCAGACGCCCATCGCTCTTGCAACAGGTTCGAACCCCACCGGCGTCACCGTTGATCTCGATGGAAATGTTTGGGTGGGACTCACCGCAACCGGTCAGGTGCAGCAGATCGTTGATGTCGCTGGCACGTGGACTCCACAGACGCCGATCTCGGTTGGCGTCACCGGTAGCACGATGAACCTCAACGCCTCGCCTGACGGAAGCATCTGGGTGGTGTTCCGCGGCACGGCGAACGTGCAGCACATCGTCGAGACGGGTGGCAGTTGGAGCACAGAGTCGATGCTCGCTGCTGACAGGGGCATCGATGAGTTGGTCTTTGACACGAACGGTGTTGGCTGGCTGATGCATCCGTCCGAGGTGATAACGAAACTCGTTGAGTCGAATGGTGTTTGGAGTCTCGATCCGCCGATGTCGACGCCGTTCCGGGCGAACTGGGGAGCGCAGGGTCCCGATGGCTCGCTCTATCTTTCCGACGGCGGTTGTCGTGTGGTCAAGTTCCTTCCTGCGACTCAGACGACACCTCTCGTGGGTTACCCGTCTTGCGATACCGATTCGCTGGCTGCGACTTCCGATTCGAGTTTCTGGCTGACCTCAAGTGGCAGTGGTTCTGTAGATCGTTGGTCGAGTACTTCGTTCAACATGGTCGAACGATTCTTCGTCGGCGGTCGCCCTCGCGATCTCACACCCTCGACCGATGGCTCCTTGTGGTTTGTGAACACGACGAACCACAACGTCCAGCAGATCGCCTATTCCACGCCGATCGCTTCAACGATCTCGAGCGCTGCATCGGCAACCTTTCCGATGGGTACGGCGACCACGTTCACGGTGACGACCAGCGGTGGGTTTCCGTATCCTGCGATCCGCACCACGGATCCACTTCCGTACGGCGTCACGCTCACCGACAATCACGATGGCACCGCAACACTCGCCGGTGCTGCCCGTCCGGGATCCGAGGGTTGGTACCCGGTCACGCTCGAAGCGGTCAACGGTGAACTGGTGACGACGCAGCAGTTCTCGATCACTGTTCCGGGAACCCCGGCAAGTCCTCTGACGGTCTTCTCCAATGGAGCATCCGGCGGCTGGAATACGTGCTCGGTGAACTCGATGGCGTCGACTGCCGGCAATTTCTGGGTTGCATCACCGGATGGAAACATCCTCCGCTACACAACTGGTCTGTTCTCGCTGGCCGAGAACATGAGTGTTGGCGGCTCTCCGAGTCAGATCACCACTGCAACTGACGGCACGGTCTGGTTCATTGACGCGACAAACAACAATGTCCGATCAATCTCCAACTCCGGTTCGGCCTGGACAGTGAACGATCCGGTGACTGTCGGATCGTCGCCAAGATTCCTCACCGCTGGTAGTGACGGAAGTGTGTGGGTGGCCGACACTGTGGATGACAACGTCAAACAGATCACCAATGTTGCCGGTGTGCGTTCCGTGGCGACAACGATCAGTCTTCCGGATACCACGCTGGCCGGCCTCACGAAGGGGCTCGACGGAAGCATCTGGGTCGCCGATCGCCTCGAAGGCAAGCTCTACAGAATTTCCTACGAGCCCTTTTTCCAAGCGTGGAGCACTGCATCGCCGATCTCCCTCGCCCAATCCAACCGCGAGATGGTGCTCGCTGCGGGGCCCGACGGCGACATCTGGGTCGCGTTCCGTAGCTCGAACTTGGTGCAGAGTGTGCGGAACATGAGCGGCACTTGGACCGCGCAAACTGCACTCAGTATTCCGGCAGGCTCGTTCATGATCGCAGCAGGTCCCGGTGGAACGCTGTGGGTCGGCGATGGGGGTGGACGCGCTACGCAACTCGTATCGATCAGTGGCACCTGGGCTCCACTTGGCTCAATACCCGCAGCGCAGCGGACGCAGTACGCAACGGTGACGGACAACGGCTCGATGTGGTGGTCCGACGGTGGTTGCGCGTTGTTCGAATGGAAGTCGGTTGTTGGTGTTGCCCCTGCGATCACGACATCGGCGACCGGATCAATGAGGATCGGCGAGTATTCAACCTTCACGCTGTCTGCAACCGGTACGCCGAAGGTGACGTTCTCAAAAGTGGGCGACCTCCCTGCGGGAGTGTCGTTCGACGTGAATTCGTCCAACAGCACGGCGACGTTCTCGGGAACGCCGGGCAATACCGTGAATCCCGGTGACTACACCTTCAAGATCATCGCCGACAACGGCGCGTATCGCGCCGCGGTACAAACCTTCACATTGACGATTTCTGAACCTCCTCCGACGACCACGACTTCGAGTACGACGACCACTGTTGCGCCGACGACGACAACGTCCAGTACGACGACCACTGTTGCGCCGACGACAACGACGCGTCCAGCAACGACGACAACAGCGGCGCCGACGACAACGACGCGTCCAGCTACGACGACAACAGCAGCACCGACGACAACGACAACGATCGCAAAATCAGTGCTGAACGAAACACAGATCGCTCAACTTCCACCGGCACAGTTGACGTCAAATAGCGTGGCAAAGGGGGCGAAGGTGCGTGTGCGAATGTCGGGATTTAGCCCACGTGAACGAGTGCAGGTGACGGTTGCGTCGTCCCCGGTCGTTGTCGGTGAAGTCGATGCCGATGGTGACGGAGTGATCGACACCGAGATTGAGATCCCCGGCGATCTTGAACCCGGCGATCATCATCTCGCTTCGTACGGACTGACGAGTGGCGTTGGCTTTAGTCAATCATTCGTGGTTGATGCCGAAGATGGTTCGGCGTTGCCGACGACGGGTTCTGACTCCGTTGTCCTTTTGCTTGCTGGATTGCTCGTGCTCTTTGGTGGCGCGGCGATGTCGATGCTCGCAACATTCCGAGTGCGACGAGGCGCTCGCTCCTAGCTGGAGCGAGCGTTCAGGAATCGATCTGCTTGGTTGAGGTCATGCCCATGCGCATGACCTCAACCGTCATCCATACAGCAACTGCGCCCTTCGCCGTCCATAACCAGGCGCGAATCAGATTCGCTGTCATGAGTCCGATATACGTCGACTGATCCCAATGGTTGAGAAGTACACCGTGCGCGGGCGCCGAGAACGCTGCGGTATCGATGAGGATGAACAGCATGAGGAATGCACTGATGAACGCGGCGATGCGCAGGCGCTTCGGGTGGGCGAGTAGCAGCACAAGCACGCACAACCCCTCGAGTAGCCACGGACCGAACAGCACCTTGCCGATGCGGTCGACATGCGCGTGCTCGTAGGCATTCCACGAGTCGGCACCGACGAGCGGGAACAGGTCGTAATGCACGACGTGCACTGTCCAGATCATGCCGACCATCAGAACGGTCACCACGAGTTGCACGAGTACGACCCACTTGAGGCGCAGTCGGTCGATGCCGGGAAGGTTTGGTGACCACTCGCCGCTGGGCGTGGGTGTGAACTGGGGCGAGCGCATGGGCGGACGGTAGCGAGGAGTGTGACTTGGTGAAGGGTCGGGCGGGGGTTGGCGAGCGGCCTCGTTTGAGAATGATCCAAATGGCCTATTCGCGGAGGTGATGGGCGTCCGTAGTATCGAACACATGTTCGAGGCTACATGTCAGACGAGAATAGGGAACTGGGGTGGCCTTGATGGGTTCGGCGGCCTCGATGGGTTCGTTGGTCTTGATGGGTTCGTTGGTCTTGATGGGTTCGACATCTCGTTCGCTCAATTAACGGCTGCGGTGGCCTCGATGCGTGACTCTGGCCTTCCTGTCGAAGCAGAAGTGCTCGCAGGCGTACGAGCTCAGATGGATGTGCTCGCTGCGCTGGTGGCCGAGGCCGAAGTTCGGTTCGAACAACGCCAGTTGTGGCGTGATGAAGGCGCGGGCTCATTGCGCGCCTGGCTTACCGATGCCTGTGGACTGTCTCGCCGCGAAGCAACACGTGAGTCTCGCCGGGTTGATCGGCTCGAGACCTGGCCCGCGGTTCTCGACGCCTGGAGGTCGGGTGCGCTCAATGGCCCAAAGGTCGACGTTGTCGTTTCGGCGGTTCCTGCTCGATTTGTCTCGGAGTTTGCGGTGCAAGCTTCCGAAGTCCTGAAGGTGTTGGCGCCGCTTGATGTCGCTCAGACCGAAAGAGCGATGCGTCAGTGGGTGCGATGCGCCGAAGCAGCCGATGGCCCTGAAGACCTCTCCGAGCGGCCATCAGGTGTGTACCTCGATTCATTGCTCGACGGTCGCGTTGTGGTGCAAGGGCAGTTGAATCGAACCGAAGCGGCCATCATCGAGGCTGCGTTGCGCGTCTTCGATACTCCCGATCCTGTCGACGAGAACGGTGAACTCATCGGCGATCCGCGCTCGCTCGCCAAACGAAATGTCGATGCGTTGGTCGAAGTGTGCAACTTTGCACTGTCGCATCGCGAAGGTGCGGGGGAGTCGGGTCGCTTTGTTCCCCATGTTTCGTTGGTGGTCGACATTGCGGAGTTGCGCGCGTCGGCCCTCCGGGGTGCCGGTGTGCGATCCCAGGTCGGGCTCGATCAAATTGCAGCAGATCGTGGCTGGTCAGCAGCAGAAACTGCCTGGTTTGGCGACGCCCTGCATCGTCACGGCGACGCAGCGAGTTCCGACGGATCCGAGCTCGATGCACTTGCCGTCGCAACGCTGACCTGCGATTCAGTCGTGCAGCGGGTACTCATGTCCGGTTCAAAGATTCTGAATCTGGGTCGAGAAGTCCGAACGGCAACGGCATCGCAACGACGGGCAATCGTTGCTCGAGACAGATACTGCCGAGCGCCCGGGTGTCGAACAAAACCCAAACATTGCGAGGTGCATCACATTGATCACTGGATCAATGGCGGCCGAACCGATGTCGACCGAATGGTGTTGCTCTGCGGCACGCATCATCGGGAGTTCCATAAACCGGGCTATCGCTTGGAACTGTCCGATCAGGCGGAGTTCACGGTGCACTCACCCAAAGGCTGGAGCCGTACAAGTGTGCCTGAGCGGGTGGAGCAGTTGGCGTTCGCCCGGAGTCGGTAATGAGGCCTGCACTGTGTGGTCCTGCACTGTGTGGTCCTGCACTGTGTGGTCCTGCGCGAGACCCCGCTGATCGGACCGTAGAATCGGTCTCTGTGACCTCCAAGCAGATCGCTGGCTCTCGCGCTTCTGCGTCGGTCCACTTGAAAACTGCGACGGCATTTCTGGCGATCGCTGCTGGACTTGTGAGCTACTCAAGCCTTGAGTTCATGCTGGTGGAAATCCAGAAGGATTTCTCGATGTCGCCCGATGCCACGATCGTGGTCGCTCAAATTTCGGCAGGTGCCAGTTTGTTGGCGGTCTTTTTGGCGGGCGCACTTTCTGATCGACTTGGAGACCGGCGCGTACTCTCCTGGGCGAGTGCAGCCTTTTGTGTTGGGGCACTGACCGTTGGTCTGTCGCCGCATATCGCGACCTTGGTCGTGGGACTCTCGATCGGTGGCGTCGGATCTGTCGTGATGGCGATCGTTGGACTCTCGGTGCTGAACAAGACCTATCCAGATCGGGTACAGCGCGCTCGTGCATTCGGCCTCTTCGCTGTTCTCGCACCTGTGGTTGCGATCGCCATCCCGCTTCTTTCATCGGCGATTATTCCTCGGTCGAATTGGCGATTCGTAACAATCGTTTGGGTTCTCGTCGGCATCGCGACCCTAGTGCTCGTTCGCCGAGCACTTTCAAGCGTTGGTGAGGCTTCGGTTCGAACCGAATTAGTAAGTCCAACCTTGGCGGGCATTGCACTTGCCGGAATTGCGCTTGCGTTCTCGTTTGCAAGCATCAGTCCCAAAAATCACAGTCATTACCACCACGGAATGATTGCCGCCTCGGTCGCTGGTGTCGCAATAATTTCGTTGATCGCTGTCATGCGGAGGACGTCGACCCCGACGCTTGATCTTCGAACGCTTCGTCGCCGGGGTTCGTTCCCAATCCTCGGAGCACTGTTTCTTGTGAACGGTGTAAATCTGTTTTTCTTTACCTATTTGCTCTTGCAGTATCGCTATCACCAAACGTTGATTGAGACAGCGTTGATTCTGATTCTCCCGCAAGCGGTTGCCGGACTCGCAGCGGTGGTCGGTGGTCGCTTAAGCGCAAGGTTGGGGAGTTGGCGAGTAGCAGCGTTCGCGTTTTTCGCAGCTTCGGTTCTGTCACTCGGAACTCTTCTGGTAGGAGCAGAGTCGTCAGCGTGGGCGCCCCTACTCTCTCTAACGATTGCGGCGATTCCGATTTCGGCCTCTGTCGGGCCACTCACACAAGCATTCATGGAGCTTGCTCCCGAGGACGGTGTCGGATCTGCATCGTCGGTACGAAACGCAACAGTGAATCTCGGTATCGCCATCGCCGGCCTCATTACCGGAACGGTCATTTTCAACGATCTTGATCGAGATACGGCGCAAAATCTCGCTGCGTATCAGCAACAGGCCGATGCATTTCACCTCGCTGGAGTCTTCTGCTTCGTGTCGTATCTCGCTGCAGCACTTCTTGTGCTTCTGCATGCGCGGCGGAGCGGAGTGTCGGTGGTCCATGTCGCTCGTGACTGACACTGCATCGGGGGAGTGGGGCGAGGCATCAGCGACCTTTTCGCCCGATCGGACCCATCGCTATGTCTTGCGAAGGACCTGGGATGCCACGCTCCCAAGCGTGAACTTTCTCATGTTGAATCCGTCGACCGCCGATGCATTCCAACTTGATCCCACGAATCGTCGCTGTGTGGGGTTTGCTCAGGCGTGGGGATATGGGTCGATGGTGACAACGAACATCTTTGCCTTCCGTTCCACCGACCCTGTGGGGCTGCGAACTGCGAACGACGCGGTTGGTCCCGCGAACGACGAGGAAATCCTGACCGCAGCAAAGAACGCCGATCTCGTCATCGCTGCATGGGGGACTCATGGCGAGTTGTACGGCAGGGGCACTGCGGTGCGGGACATGTTGGCAACTGCGGGAATCGAACGACACGTGCTTCGACTCACGAAAGATGGCCATCCAGGCCATCCGCTCTATGTCGCGGGCGACACCGTGCCTACGGCGTGGGTCTGATCGGTGCAACACTCTTGCGAACCCTTCGGAGGAATCGCCATGACCAAGTCCCCACTCAAACGAGCATCCATTGCACTCGTCGCTGTTGTTGCCGCCGTTTCGCTCGCCGCGGGTTGCTCCTCCTCGAGTTCAAAATCCTCCGAGGCGAAGTACTGCGATTCGTGGCAAAAGGTCGTAACGGCGTTCGATTCGTTGAACGGAATCGCCATTACCGCTAGCGGCGTGAGTGGTCTCGACACTGCAGTGAAGGACATCACGACAGCAGCGAAGGATCTCGCTTCGTCGGCAGATTCGATGCTCAAACCCAAGGTGCAGGCGTTGCAGGACTCGTTGACATCGTTTGGTGACACGTTGAAGTCCCCGCAACTTTCCACCGACTACATCGACAAGTTGCAGACGGAAAGTCAGAAGGTTGACGACGCGTGGAACGATCTCGTTGCAACGGCGAAGACGAGTTGCCCTGATGTGACGGCATCTTCGGTCTGAGTCGACGCGTCCGCCGCGCCAAAACCTGATTACCGAATCGTCAGCTGTCCGCCATCGACATTGATGGCTTGGCCGGTAATCCACGAACCCTGATCGCTGCACAAATACACGCACATGTTGGCAATGTCTTCGCCGGTGCCGTGTCGACGCATGGGGATGATGTGGCGCAGCCGCTCCCAGTGCTCGCCTCGATCGATGTCATCAAGGCGACTGGTGTCGACAATGCCGGGACAAATGGCATTGATGCGGATCCCTGATGGCCCAAGTTCAGCGGCCATTGCCGCACCCAATGCGTGGATGGCGGCTTTACTCGCGGAATAGGCCGCTGTTCCTGGGCCCGCAATTTTTCCGCCAACGCTGGAAATGTTCACGATGCAGCCGGGTTGTTCGACTGCGAGCCAATGTCGGGCGGCGGCGCGACTCAACAAAAACGTTCCGTTCAAATTCACGTCGATGACTTTGCGCCACGCGGCGGGGTCAAGGTCGACAACATTGAAACGATCTGGTCCGCGAGCTGCGCCTGCGTTATTCACAATGATGTCGATACGGCCGAGCTCGTCGATGGTGTGCGCAACGAGAGCATCGACAGCAGTGTCATCGGAAATGTCGCTCACAACTGGAACACAACGCTGCCCGAGCTCACGGATCTCATCGGCAACCGACTCGATATCGCGCCAACCGGCGGCTTGTTCGTCGGCGGGGTAGTCGGCCGGAGCGCGACCGGTTCCGGTTATGACGACATCGCACCCCGCACGCGCCAGTTCCACGGCAATTGGCCGACCAATCGAACGCATACGTCCGGCACCGGTGACGATCGCGACTTTGCCGGCCAATCCTGTGAGTTCGAAGGTCATTGGAGGAACGAACGCCGAATCAGCGAACGGTGGGCGTCACACGCACGCCACTCTTGAAGAATGCTTGACCTTCGGCGATGGCCTCGGGGCGATTTCCGATTTCCACCAAGTGATTCGCGGTGGCGATGGCCTGCGTGCGCGGCATATTGCGACGAGCCCAAAGCGCGCGCATCGTTCCCTGCACCGCAATTTGTGGAAGCGATGCGAGCTTCGAGGCAATCTCCATGGTGTGATCAAGGAGTTGATCGCTAGGAACAACCTCGCTGACCATTCCCCAGCCATGCGCGGTTTGTGCGGAGATGCGTTCGTAGTTACCCATGAGCGACATGCGCACGAGTTCGCCCCATGGCATTTGGTCGAACATGAACATGGGCTCGAAACACGCCGCCATGCCATAGGTGGTGTGAGGGTCAAAGAACGTTGCGTGTTCGGCGGCGATGATGAATTCGCTTTCGCCAAGTGCGTAGAACGCGCCGCCTCCACACATGCCGTTCACCGCAGTGATGACGGGCTTCCAAAGGTCAGCCTGCTTCGGGCCGAGCTTCAGCATGGGGTCGTCCATCATGAACGGTGAATCGGGTTGACGGTTGTCCATCGCGAAGTCGCGGTCGATGCCCGTGCAGAACGCTTTGTCGCCGGCGCCAGTGAGAACAACAACCTTGACGGAGTCGTCGTAGCGGATCTCCTTGTAGAGATGCTCGAGTTCCGTGACGAGCGCGAGATCGCAAGAGTTGTACTTATCGGGACGGTTCAACGTAATGACGCCGACGCCATCGGTGACGTCGAACAGCACAGCGGTGAGGCCTTCGGAAAGCGGGTGGGATGCCATAGGGGCAACCTACCAACGCTCAGCGATTGGGTTGTTCTTTCAGCCCGTGAACTTGGGGGTTTGCACGGCTTCCTGGACTTCGTAGGCGCCGATATCCACCACATCCACGACTCGGGGCAGGCCGCGCTGGTCGGTTTCGGGTGGGGGAACGAAGGCGGGGTCGCCGGCGTTCCATGCGGCCGAGCCGAAGAGGATGGGAACCACGCCGACGAGTGGCGACGTCCACTGCAGTGGCTCGAGCATGGGATCGACGCCGAAAACGTTTCCGCCACCAGCGCCATCAACTGGCGGAGTGGATGCTGCTCCGATGAGTGAAAAGCGAGCGGTTGATGGGGCGTGAACATCGCCGCTTGGCCCGGAACCGTTGCCGAAGACCAGGGCATGGTCAAACACGATATTTGCTGGCGTCGGCTGGTAGTTCAACGCAGATGGGACGTTGACGCCTGTACCGCTATTTCCTGAAATCGTTGAGTGGGAAATGTGCAATGTCGAATAGAACGCGTTGGGATTTGATCGGGGAGCGAGTGACTGGTGCGTGAACTGTGTCAGAGCCGAAACCAGCGAGTGCGCAGAACCGGTAGAGCTGGCTGCGAACGAGTTGGTGCTCGAGATTCCCGAGTTGATGCCGCTGAGGAGGATTCCATCACCGGTGTTGTTTGCGATGGTCGAAGAGTTGATCGAGATGTTGCCACTCAGAGAAACGGTTGCGTACCGGCCCGAGGAGGTTGGCTGAAGTTCTCCCGACAGCGGTTGCACCCCGGAGGGCGCAGAGACATTGCCAACTACGGTGACTCGATTGAGTTCGATCGGGTTTTGGCCGTAGAACTGCGACCCACCGCCAGACGCTGCAGTGTTGTATGAAAGCGATGTATCACTCACGGTGCACACGCCACTCGTATGCTCAAGGCCATACAGAAGTTGCACCCCGGTTGCGATAACGAGTCCTGCTGTCTTGTCAGCCTGATTGTGATCAATCACTGACCCGCTCACAGAGCAACTTTGAGCGATCATCAAAAGTCCAGCAAATTCGCCCGTCGAAGTGTTGTCGGTGATGGTGGTGCCAGAGACGTTGACGTTCTTGCCCCAAAGGAGCGGCGCTCCGAGACTTTCTGCGGAATTTCCCGTCACGGTCGAATCAATGAGGTCAATGTTGTAGGCAATGGCGAAGATGGTTGAGGAGTTGCCAATGCTGTTATTGGTGCCGCCGCGAGCATTGTTGTTGGTGACACGAACACGCTCAAACTTCGCTGAATTAAGTATGGCCTCACTGGCGAGGCCAGAGCCGCTCAACACTCCAGCGCTAATCGGCCCGCCTAGGAGAACCGAACCGCTGCTCGTTTCTGAGGCTGAATCGCTCACCGTGACATCGCGAACCGTGAGGTCGCCCGTGAACGTCATGATGGCTCCCACAAAGACACCTAAGAGCGGGGCATTCATGCCGTTGAGGTGAAGTCCGCTTACTTCGAGATGAAAATCTGAGGCAGACGGGGAGTTAAAGAGAATCGGACTCTCAAGGAAGCCGGATGCGGCACGGTTTCCCTCGATGGTGAGGACATCGGCGCCCGGTCCCGCGACGGTGAGGCTCCCAGTTAGCGGGTTGAGTGAGCTCCCGAGGACAATCGTTCCCGAAAGCGAGGGATCAAACGTGATGGTGTCGGCGTCAAAATCTGCGTTCGCTGCTTCGATGGCGTCGCGAAGCGAGCATGCTCCCGGAATGGGGGTGATGCAGTTGTTCGGATCGGTGCTACCGGGGTCGTTCAGCGTGTCGACAACGAAGGTGCTGCCTGCCGCATTCGCCGATGAGGCAAAGAGTGCTGCTCCGAGTGTTCCGACGCCGGCACCGGCGGCCAACAATGAACCCCCTGCTGCTAATCGAGTGACGGGGTGGGTCGTAAAGGTATGTCGCGCCATTCTTTGACTCTAGGCGTTACTGGTTTTGAAACCGGGATTTACCCAGTGAATTTCGGCAGGACGAACGGCTCCTGCACCTCGTACGCACCGATATCGATGATGTCGACAACTCGGGGTAGGCCGCGCTGATCAGTTTCCGGCGGTGGTGTGAAGCCGGGCCAACCGGCATTCCATGCAGCGCTTCCGATAGCGATTGGCACGACGGAGACGGTGTTGCTTACTTGCTCCAGCGGCATCAACTCGGGGTTGACCCCAAATTGTGTTCCGTAACCGGGGAAGACAGCCGCACTTGGCTTCTCAATGAGCGAGAACAGCGAGAACGCAGACGCGGCCACATCGTCTCCTCCGTTGTTCGCCGCCAGCGTGTGAGTAAGTCCAAGATCAATGCTCGTGCGATTAATGATTCCGCAGCCAGCCGGTCTGACGTTCATCGAGTCGATCGACGCAGATCCAGGGGCGAATTGATTGTCCTTGGTGGAGATGCCCTCGAGTGAATTCCCGCTCACGGTGGAGTTTGTAACCCGCACAACCGACGGCACCGAAGGTGCGGGAGCCGCTGGTTGCACAGCGTTCGCCGAACAGGCCGAGACCGTGTTGGCACCGAAACTGAATCCGTACCCAAAGTTGACGCCACTTCCGGTGTTGTTCGCGATCGTCGAAGAACTGAGGTTGGCGGAGCCGAGGACGTCGAGGCCACCCACGGTGTCGCCGGTGTTGCCCGTGACGGTGACTCGATCGAGCGTCGAACTGCTCTCAATGGTGAGGATGATCGCGCCGCCGACGTCATGTCCGGCGATGTTGTCTGAGATGCGTGTGTTGGACATCAGTAGTGGTTCCGACGTGGGCCCGTATCCGCCAGCCCCGAAGTAGCCGCCGCCAAAGTTGCCGCCTGATGTATTTCCAGTGATCGTCGAGTTCGTGACACGAACGTTGTTGGCCCCAACCCCAATTCCACCTACCCAATTGTGACCCACGTTTCCGGAGATTGAACTGTTGTCAAGGTTGAATGTGCTGGTTGCCACAAGGTAGACACCGCCGGCAGCATCCGCTTCATTGTCTTCAATCGAAGAGTTCGTAATTGAGACGTTTGCTGCTCGGAGCATTGCCGCACCGCCCATGGTGCGGGCCCCCGGAAGTGATGTCGACGAAGCGTTGCGCGCAAACTTGGAATTCGAGATAACGACGTCACCTGCGTCGCTCTGGTTTTCGACGAAAAGTCCGCCACCGTAGGTGCTCGAGACCACAGAAGATACGGAGTTGTCCGTGAGGTGAACGTCGTCAAGGTTCAGGCCGGTATTGCGAACTGAAATCGCGCCACCCCGATTGAAGGCGGAGGTTCCTATGCTGTGGGTGACGGTGAGACCACTAATGGTGACTGCGCCGCCACCTGAGGTGTCGATGTCGAACGCGTGATAAAGGCTTACGCCGTTAATGGCGAGCGAATCCGCGCCTGGACCCGTGATGGTGAGGCCTTCGGAGATGGTTGGAAGGTTGCTTGTCAGCCAAATCTCACCGGTGACGCCGGGGGCGAAGTCAATGGTGTCGGCGCCCGGCGAAGCGTTGGCGTCGATGATCGCTTGGCGGAGTGATCCAGCGCCTCCACTATTGAGGGTGGTGACAGTGAACGCGGAGGCTCCAGCTGGGCTCGCCATCCCGATGAAGAGTGCGGTGGCCAGCGTGCCGACACCGGTTCCTGCGGCCATCATTGATCCACCAGCGGAGAGCGAAATGAGCGCACGGGACCGAGAACGAGTACCAAGAACGTTTTGAGCCATAGTCCACGGTACCCGACCTACGGTTCTGACACTCCGTCAGATAGGCAGGGGCAGGAATCGCTAGTGTCAACACCCATGCGAGCAGACGAAAACTGGGGAACCATTGGCCGACTTGTGCTGGCGTCGGGGGACCGATTCCCGAACGCCGAGGCGCTGGTCGATGGCGAACTGCGCCTGACCTTCCCGATGTTGCGAGACCGCATCATCGATTCGGCCCGAGCCCATATTGCCGCTGGGGTTGAGAAGGGCGACAAGGTCGCGATCTGGGCTCCGAATATTGCCGAGTGGATCATTTCTGGACTTGGGGCCGTAATGGCCGGTGCGGTGTTGGTGCCGTTGAATACCAGATACAAGGGAATGGAAGCCGCCGACATCATTCGTCGCTCGGGCGCCAAAGTTCTGCTGTGCGTGAACGGTTTCTTGGGCAACGACTATGTCGGCATGCTGGCCGGTACCGGAATCGAAGAGAACTGTCGGATTGTCGTTATTAAGGGTGAGGCTCCCGAAGGAACGACCGATTGGCAGGACTACCTCAACGCCGGCGCTGTCGTGCCGGTTGAAGCAGTTGATGCTCGGGTGAACGAAACCAGCCCCGATGACCTTTGCGATCTCGTGTTCACCTCGGGCACAACGGGTAAGCCGAAGGGTGTCATGGTCACCCACGCGCAAACGCTCCGAGTGTTTGAAGTGTGGGCCGATGTCGTCGGTCTCGCTGAAGGCGACCGCTATCTCATCGTCAATCCGTTCTTCCACACTTTCGGCTACAAGTCCGGCATCATCGCCAGCTTCCTCAAGGGCGCCACGATGATCCCCGAGCCCGTGTTCGACGTGCAGAAAGTGCTGACTCGCATCGCCGCCGAAAAGGTGTCGATGTTGCCTGGGCCGCCCACACTGTTCCTCTCAATTCTCAATGATCCGAATCGAGATTCGTTCGATCTTTCTTCGTTGCGCGTTGCTGTTACCGGTGCTGCCGCGATTCCGGTTTCGATGATTGAGCGCATGCGCGATGAATTGACGTTCAAAAACATCATCACCGCCTACGGGCTGACCGAAGCAACTGGCACGGTCACCATGTGTCGACCCGAAGATGATCCGGAAACGATTGCGCTCACATCGGGGCGCGCAATCCCCGACACCGAAGTTCGCATTGTCGATGACAACAACAACGAACTTCCTCGCGGCGAAGCGGGTGAAATCGTTTGCCGTGGTTACAACGTCATGATCGGCTATCTCGACAATCCCGAAGCCACTGCGGAAACGATCGACGCTGACGGTTGGCTGCATACCGGCGATGTCGGAATCATGGATGACCGTGGCTATGTGCGCATTACCGATCGCACCAAGGACATGTTCATTGTCGGCGGCTTCAATGCCTATCCGGCCGAGATCGAAAACCTGCTCATGGCCTATGAAGGCATTGCCCAAGTTGCCGTCGTGGGTGTTCCCGATGAGCGCATGGGCGAGGTCGGTATGGCGTTTGTCGTACCTCGCGATGGCGTCACGATCGATGTTGCTGCGCTCAGCACATGGGCTCGTGAAGCAATGGCGAATTTCAAGGTTCCGCGCCACTTCCGCATCGTTGACGTGCTCCCAACTAATGCCAGCGGCAAAGTCGTGAAGGTGGAACTTCGTGAAATGGGTCGCGCCGAAATGGCAAAGCTCGACGAGGCCTGAGTTCGATGCCTGTGCCCGCCGCACCGTTCACCGGCGACTACGCCAATCTGCTTGAACTTTTCGACGCGGTAGTGGCGCAATGCGGCGATGTCGAAGCATTCGTCGATGGCAACGGTCCGGTAGCTGATCGATCCCGCATGACATTTGCGGAATGGGAACGTGCTGCCGATGGCGTTGCGACGCGACTGGCGGCAATGGGCGTTGTTCAAGGCGACGTCGTTGGAATCTCTTTACCTTCATCGATTGAGTACGCGGTTGCGTACCAGGGCGTTGTTCGTCTTGGTGCTGTTGCGAGCGGCATGAATCCCAAACTCGGGCCGGCGGAAACCGAGCACATCATCGCCAAGTCCTCACCCAAGGTGATCATCACCGACGCGCTGAATGTGACTGACTCATCGGTTGCCGTTCTGACGGTTGATGAATTGCGCCACGCATACGCCGAGGAACCGTTTACGGCCCGGCCCACGATCGTCGATACCGATCTTCTCGCCATCGTCTGGACATCCGGAACTACAGGTAAGCCCAAGGGTGCCTTGTTCGACCACGCCTGCTTGCGAGCGATGACGCGAGCTGCCGGACCGCTCTCTGCGGTGGGCGATCGTCGATTGTCGCCTCTTCCGTTCGCTCATGTTGGGTACATGACTCGAGTGTGGGATGAGCTCATGCATGTCATCACCACAATCATCTGCCCGACTCCGTGGACAGCAATTGGCGCCCTCAAACTCATCGAAGAAGAACGCGTCACCGTCGGCCAAGGAGTCCCCGCTCAGTGGCAGATGATGCTGGCGCTCCCTGATCTCGCGACGACCGACACGTCGTCGCTTCGCATCGTTTCCTCGGGTGCAGCGCGTATTCCGCCGGAAATGGTCGATGCCATGCGCGATCGTTTCAATTCGCCCGTCGTTGTTCGGTACACCAGTACCGAGGCATGTGTTTCCACCGGAACTTCGCTTGACGATCCCGACGATGTCATTTGCAACACCGTTGGCACTCCCGGTGCCGGCGTCGAAATGGAACTACGTCTGGACGATGGCCGCGGCCGAGTTGTTGGCGCTACTGACTCCGGTGAGACCGAAGTGGGAACGGTATGTCTTCGTAGTCGGGCAATGATGCGCGGCTATTGGGAAGAACCTGAACTCACTGCCGATGCAATCGACTCCAACGGTTGGCTGCTCACCGGCGACTTGGGCTTCCTTGATGCGCGTGGTGATCTTCACCTAGCTGGTCGCAGTACCGAGATGTACATCCGCGGCGGCTACAACGTGTATCCAATCGAAGTCGAAAATCACATCGGTCAGCACGAACTCGTCGATCGGGTTGCGGTTACAGGCACGGCTGCACCAGTCCTCGGCGAAATCGGTGTGGCGTTTGTCGTGCCCGCCGATGCGTCGAACCCGCCGACCCTTGAACAATTGCGGGCCTGGTGTAACGAGCGATTGGCATCCTACAAAGCCCCTGATGCGCTCGTGTTGCTGAACGAATTGCCACTTACGGCAATGTCGAAGATTGATAAGCGAGCCCTGGCACCCGCCGCGGCCGAAGCAGAAAAGGCATGGGAACGATGAGTAAAATTACGCCCTGTCTTTGGTTCGATGGGCGAGTAGTTGAGGCTGCAGAGTTTTATGCCTCAACGTTCCCTGATTCATCGATTGAGCAACTTGATGACTTCATGAGCGTCCTCGTTGTAGGTGGTCAACGAATGCAACTGCTGAATGGCGGTCCCGTTTTCACTCTGAACGAAGCGATCTCGTTTGTGTATTTGTGTGAAGACCAGGCAGAAATTGATCACTTTTGGGATGTGCTGCTGGCCGATGGCGGTGAGGAAAGTCAATGCGGATGGTTGAAAGACAAATTTGGGCTTTCTTGGCAAATCATTCCGTCCAACATGGGCGATCTCATCAGCAATCAGAGCGGGATGGATGCAATGTTCACCATGAAAAAGATCGATATCGCTGCGCTCGAAGCAGCGAGAGATTCTGAAATGAGAAACGGAGCCTCCGAATGAGCCAGCAACCCTTTGGGGATTATCTCAAAACCAAAGACAAAGCGATTCATGCCCAGTTGGAAATCATCAACACGGCGATTCTCAAAGCGGTGCCGAAAATCGACACGGCGATCAAGTGGAAGCAGTACATGTATTCGTTCGATGCGAAATGGATGAGTCCGTTGTGCGCCATCGATACGACGAAGAAGGGGATCACACTCCGGTTTATGTCCGGGGACGAACTTTCCGATCCGCTCGGCGTTCTTCGTTTCGCTTCGTCGAACATGGGCTCATGGGACATCCCGTTCGACGCCAAGATCAAGCCGGCTGACATCACGAAGTACGTGAAAGAAGCAGCCAAGAACCATCAGAACAGGGAGAAATAAGCAATGGGCATTTGTGACGGACGTGTCGTCATCATCACTGGTGCTGGTCGCGGCCTTGGTCGCGAGCATGCGCTGGCCTTCGCCGCTGAAGGCGCCAAGGTTGTGGTGAATGACGTTGGCGCATCGCTGCAGGGCGACGGCAATGACATGAGCCCAGCGCAAGAAGTTGTTGACCTGATTCGCGAGCGTGGTGGTGAAGCCATTACCAACGGCGACGACATCGCCGATTGGGAAGGCGCTGGCCGCCTTGTGCAGAGCGCCATCGATACGTTCGGTGGACTTGACACAGTTGTGACCAACGCTGGAATCGTGCGCGATCGCATGTTCGTCAACATGAGTGTCGACGAATGGGACGCAGTGATTCGCGTTCACCTCCGTGGCACGTTCTGCCCGGTCAAGCATGCGGTCGATTACTGGCGTGCCGAATCGAAGGCTGGCCGTCAACGCGAAGGCCGTGTCGTCACCACATCGTCGGGCGCGGGCCTTCATGGTTCGATTGCGCAGACCAACTACTCGGCAGCCAAGGCCGGTATTGCAACCTTCACTATTAATATTGCCGCCGAGCTCGGCCGTATCGGTGTGACTGCCAACTCGATCGCTCCGTCAGCTCGTAGCCGCATGACCGAAGAAGCCTTCGCCGAAATGATGGCCAAGCCTGAAACTGGTTTCGACGCGATGGACCCAGCCAACATCAGCCCGCTTGTCGTGTGGCTCGGAAGTGGTGATTGCAACGTGTCTGGTCGCATTTTCGAATGCGCCGGTGGTCTCATCAGCCTTGCTGATGGTTGGCAGGTTGGTGCCGAATTCGACAAGGGCGCCAAGTGGGAGCCTTCGGAAATCGGCGCTGTCGTCGACGACCTCGTGACTGCCGCCCCTGCTCCATTCCCGGTTCACGGAACCTGATCGGCAACCGACTGGCATGAGTGACACCACCGCAACTGATGGTCGAGTAATCGGGGAGCGGGCGTTACAAACGCGCCGACGCATCCTCGAAGCAACTGCTGCGCTTTTGCGCGATCAGGGTGCGCTCGACGTCAAAGCGATGGACGTTGCTCGCGAGGTCGGAACCTCGCCCGCGACGTTCTACCAATACTTTGCCGATGTTGAAGATGCGATCTTCGCGTTGGCGCTTGAATTGCCAGAGAAGGTTGCTGTTATCCAGGCGCAGTTTGAACGCGATTGGTCGGGGCCCGCGGGCCTCGACCTTGCTCGTCAAGCAGTGTCGGAGTACACCGACTTCTGGGATGAGAACGCTGCAGTCTTGCGGGTGCTGTTGCTGCGTGCTGATGAGCGCGATGAACGCTTCCGTCAGGTGCGGCGCGATTACAACGCACCGTTCATGACGGCGATGGTCGCCAAGGTTCACCACGCTCAAGAGGCTGGTCGAATTGCTGACGCAATAGATGCTGAAGCAACGGCGGGTGCCATGCTCGCAGCCCTTGATCGACTTCCTAATTACCGCGAAGGTTTCGAAAAACGCGGTACGACTCGCGAAGCAATGATCGAAACCGTTGCTCGTCTCTTGCATTCCGCACTGACTGGAGAACCGCTCGGCTGAACGCCGAAGCAACTACCAGCCGCGGTATTCGACGTCGCGGCGTTCCTTGAACGCAGCGACACCTTCTTGGAAGTCCTGGGTGTAGGAAGCCATTTCCTGTGCCCAGGCTTCGTCCTCAAACGCGCCATGACGGTTGGAATCGAGGCTGCGATTGAGGAGCCACTTCGACAACATGATGGCGCGGGTGGGTGATTCGGCGAGACGGCCCGCCCATTCGACAGCAGTAATCATGAGGTCAGCCTGCGGAACAACCTTGTTCACGAGACCAACGCGCTCGGCCTCGGCAGCCTTGAGGTCATCGCCGAAGAAGATGAGTTCCTTTGCCTTCTGCATGCCGATGAGGCGGGGGAGCATGTAGGCGCCGCCACCGTCGGGGGTGATGCCACGACGCACGAACACTTCAATGAACTTGGCATTGTCGGCTGCGATCACAAGATCGGAGGCGAATGCGATGTGTGCACCAATGCCTGCAGCCGTTCCATTGACTGCGCAGATGACGGGCTTTTCGCAATCCATGATCGACGCAATGAGACGCTGAGCGCCGCGCTTGATGTTTCGGCCAACGTCACCAAGCACCTTGTCAGGAGCATCGGCCGGACCGGGATTCACGGGGATGGTTGAGACGCGAAGGTCGGCGCCGGTGCAGAAGTGGCGCTCGCCCGCGGCGGTGATGATGACGCATCGAATGTTGAGGTCGTTCGACGCGCCTTCCATAAGCGAAATGGTGAGGTTGCGCTGATCGGGGGTGATGGCGTTGGCGGCGTCGGGGCGATTGAGGGTGAGCGTGGCCACGCCGTTGTCGGAGATCTCGAACAGGATGTCGGTGCCGAGAATGCCGTTGGGATCGTTTGCGTAGGTCGGTGCAGTCATGGAGGAGTTTCTACCATTCCGCACCCGTGGGCCCCGCCGGTCCGGTTAGTTTCGGCCCATGGACACGCAGAAATTCGACTCATTGTTTGATCTCACCGGCCGCACTGCCATTGTCACCGGCGGAACCCGGGGTATTGGCAGGGCAATCGCCGAAGGTTTCATCTGCGCGGGCGCCAATGTCGTGGTCGCGAGCCGCAAAGTCGATGCCTGCGAAGAAACCGAGGCGCACCTCAATGTTCTTGCTGCGGGAGCGGCCAAGGGTGGACGAGCACTCGGTGTGCCAACCCATATGGGCGATATTGATGCGCTGAACGCGCTAGTCGGCGCGACGGTTGCCAAGTTCGGTGGCGTCGACATCGTCGTAAACAATGCAGCAACTGGTTTGGCCATGCCGATTGGCGAGTTCACCCCTGAGGCATGGGACAAACAGTTCGAAGTCAATCTTCGCGGCCCGATGTTTCTGATTCAGGCCGCGCTTCCGTATCTCGAACAAAGCGACCACGCCTCGGTCGTCAATGTCATTAGTGCCGGTGCGTTTCTCGCTGGCCCGCAGGTGTCGATGTACGCCGCGGCAAAAGCTGCGCTCATGTCATTCACTCGTTCGTTCGCGAGTGGTTTGGCGAAGAAGAACATTCGAGTGAATGCACTTGCTCCCGGCACCGTCGATACCGACATGGTTCGCGCCAACCCGCCCGAGGCGCAGGCCTCGATGGCGGCAGCTTCACCGATGAAGCGGGCGGCGCACGCCGACGAAATGGTGGGCCCGGCATTGTTGCTGGCCTCCGATGCGGGCAGTTTCATCACCGGACAGGTGGTCCTCGCCGACGGCGGCATGGTGCCGCACTGATCTAGGGTTTGATCATGCCGGCGTATGACTACAAGTGCCCTGAGTGCGACACCACCTTCGAAGCCCGTCGCCCAATGGCCGAAGCCTCGGATCCCATCGATTGTCCGAATGGGCACGCGGGGTCGCGGCGACTGTTGAGCGTGTTCGCAACGGTCGGTGGTTCTTCGAGTTCGTCAGCGCCTGCGCCCGCTCCGATGCCACGAGCTGGCGGCCACGGATGCGGCGGCGGGATGTGCGGCTGTTAGTTCCGCGCGCGACGAGTCACACGTCGCGTTCGTAGACCCAATCGCCTTCGCCCATCAGCAAACGATTGCGTGGCCCCGGGAGTGACGCGTCGCCGATGTCGTAACCAGCGTCTCCGGCGTACAAAGCCACGTTGTAACCGTCTTTGCGAGTGAACTTCGTGACGAAATATTCGGGCGAATTGTTTCGGTAGTGCGCGAGAGCTTCGGCGGCAGTCGCAAATGGTGCGAGCAACGCGAGGGTGATGAAGGTCGGCGGAATGAGTTCGATCTCGCCTTCGTTGCGACGACGCATTGCATCAGATGGACGCATCCACGCGAGTTCGTGGATCTCGCCGCCGTCGGCGGTAAGGGTTTCGGTGGGTGCGGGGCCTATAAAGAAATAGGTCGAGAAACGCTTGGGCGCTTCAAGCGGGGGAGTCCAGTGCGACATGAACACGAGATCGGCGGCGTTGATGAGTGCATCGGCTTCTTCGGCTGCTTCACGCACACATGCGCGACGAGCGACGTCGAGAAAGTCTTCGTGAGTCTCATCGAAATGATCACCGCCGAAGTCGGCACCGTGATCTTCGGCGTCGATGCGTCCGCCTGGGAACACCCATGCGCCACCTGCGAAGTAGATCTTGGAGTTACGGCGGGCGAGAAGAACTTCGATACCACCGGCACCGTCGGCATCGTCACGAACAAGTACGACGGTGGCGGCAGCAACGGCAACCTGTTCAACCTCGGGCTTCACCCATTCTTCGGGTCGGTTGCTCTTTGCCTCGTCCACTAGTCGTCCTCCATGCCCAGCCGTTGAAGCATCGTACGAGGTACGCCGTGGTCATTGACTGCTAATCGGGCAGCGCGTTCGACGTTGATGGCATCGAGATCGCGACCCGACCATTCATCCCATGGGCCCGCGGGGATTCGTGCGGGATCGCCACCAGCGTCGTCGCACGCGTACAGATACGCCTGCAGCAAGTGGAGATGACGGGGCGCTCCGATTGGTCCATGGCCAGGAACGATGACGGTGGCCTGATCGGCAAGTTCGCCGAGTGTGTCGGCCCACACCGCGGGGTTGCCATCCCAAGCGTTTGGAGTCGTGCCGATCGTTGCGAACGCACCTGCGAACATCACGCCCGCTGAAGGAACGAGCACGACGAGATTCTCAGACTGTTGACCGCTCACCGGTAGTGCGAGCACAACGGGGGTGAGCCATGCGGCGGCATCGACAACATGCGAGACGGGTCGTGTCGAGAACGGAACCTCGGCAGTGCGCGGGTTTGTGTCGTAATCGTGAGCGAACGCGGGGGACAGGCGCTTGTACGCATCGATGGGGGCGGGCTGATCGAGCAGCACGTTGGTTTGGGTGCGGCCATAGCGAGCAGCCATCCAAAACACCGCCGAACCGCCCACTGAATCGAGGTGACTACTTGTATAGACAACGCGTTTGATGGGAAGGCCGAAACGGTCCGCAAGCTCGTTATTGAGGGCCCGGGCGGCCGAAGGGGCCAGCAACGTGTCGATCACGGTGATGCCGTCTTCCTCAACGACCACACCCGCGTTGCCAGTTCCACTGCCGATCCACGCCCAGACAGTGGGAGCGATGGGCTGGAGGCTGCCGCAGTTAGTCGCGACTGGACCAATATCTGGTGTGGGCGGCATCGGGCCGAGATCGGTCATGGGCGTGATCGTAGGGGGCTATCGTCTCGCCGTGGCCAACCACAAGAAGACTCACAAGCCCCGTAAGCCGCAGCACCACCTTCCCAAGGTCGGTACGCCGGAGAACGACGCCTATCGGCTCAAGCGCAGCCGCGAGGACGTTGTCGATTTCGGGCTCATGCATCCCGGCAACGGCTTGCTCACCAAGATCCTTGGTGTGCTTGCGGTGATCTTTGTTGTCGGCATGCTCGTGTCGTTCATCTTCTTGACCTAAGTCAGGTCTGGCCTTAGAGCAGTAGGCCCCCGTCAACGGGAATGACGGCGCCGGTGATGTAGGCGCCGGCCTTCGATGACAAGAAGATGGCGGTTCCGGCCATGTCGGACGGTTCGCCAATTCGGTGCAGCGGCACAGAGGCCTTGATGGAATCGCCAAAGTTCTTGAGCGTGGCCTCCATCATCTTTGACTCAAACGGGCCGGGCGCAATGGCGTTGACCGTGATGTGTTCGCCAGCAAGACGCTTGGCTAACACTCGTGTGAGCTGATGCACCGCAGCTTTCGACGCCGAATACGAGTACGTCTCGAGCGTGGGCACATGAATGCCATCGACCGAACCGATGTTGATGACGCGAGCTGGATCGGGTGCCGAGGCACCAGCAAGAAGTTCGGCGTGGAGAAAGCGTGTGAGTTGGAACACGCCTTTCACGTTGATGTCGAGGACTTTGTCCCATGCTGCATCGTCGAACTCGTCGAATGGCGCGCCCCAAGTTGCACCGGCATTGTTCACGAGAATGTTGAGCGAACCCCCGCACCATTCGCCAACCTCACGTGCGAGGCGAAGGCATTCTGCTTCGGTGGAAAGGTCGGCAGGAATCGAAACGCAGTTGGGGCCGAGCTCGGCAGCCACTGCATCGCAAACGTCGGCCTTGCGCGAAGAGATTGCAACCTTTGCGCCGGCTTCAATGAAGCCACGGGCGATCATGAGGCCGATGCCGCGGCTGCCGCCAGTGACGAGTGCGGTCTTGCCAGAAATGTCAAACAGATCGCTCATCGTTCTTCCGTTCAGTTCGGGTTCTGCATGGTTTCGATGAGGAGATGCTTTGAAAGATCTCCGTACAGCGTCGGCCGCATTCGACGTTCAATGAACCGCCACGTGCCATCGACCCGCTCGAATGAATCGGTGTAGGCGCCAGCAATGATCGCCTGCAACGGGAGCTCATCGGTCTGCTGAAACACCGTGAAGCGAGAGCGACACACTGCGGAGTTCTCGTCATCGGCAATTTCGATTAGCAAGTTCGTGGTGACGTGGTGCGAACGCGGCGTTCCATCCTCGTACTTGCGAGTCGTTGCGGTGTAGAGCGCAGTGACGGCTTGTGCGCCGACGGCAATGGGGTTGCCTTCGGCATCAGTAATTGCGCCGTGGGCAAACAACGCGCCAATTGCCTCGTAGTCGCCGGCATCAATTGATTCGGCGTAGGTATAGAGAAGGTTTTCGATTGCACCGCGATGATCAGCCATGAGCCGAGACGCTAGTTGGAATCGAATCGTCACTCGCCGGTGAGCGAGCGGATGGTGTCTCCGTAAAGCATTTCCTTGTGGATGCCGATGACTTCACGGGATTTCGTGGCCAGCACTGCTGAATGGGCGATCGTGGCGGCAAGGAGTTCGTCTTCGGAAAGGATCTCGTCGGCGATTCCAGCGGCCAATGCCTCGGGGCCGGTGAACCGGTGCGCAGTATTGAGCGCGCGGGCAATCGCAGTGCGGGGGAGGCGAGTGAGCAGAAGCTGCGCCATCTTGTCGCTTACGGGCAATGCAAGATCAAGTTCAGGCATGCACCAATAGCCGCGGTCGGCGCGCATCGTGATGCGGTCATGGGCACTGGTGAGTAATGCGCCGGCGCCAAAGCAGTGGCCGTTCACGGCTGCAGTCGTGTGGCAGTCGAGTCCGAGGATGCGTCCCCACAGTCGGTTGAGTTCGTGGAGGAACTCACGGGCGTGATCAGGGTTGGCCATGAGCCATTCGAGATTCAGCCCGTTTGAATAGAACTTGCCCGTTCCGGTGGTGACGAGAGCGAGCGGGCCTTCCTTTGCTGCGACCTGATCGATGAGGCCGTGCCAATGGCGAACGACGTCGAGGTCGAATCGGTTCTCTTCGGCGTCCATCGTGATGACGGCGACGATGCCTTCGGGGCCTTGCCAGGTGAGGGTGACGTTCGGTGCGCTCATGCGCAGAGCATGGCATCCACCGAAGGCGAGTGAGATCAATTATGGGAATCAGCGAGTAAGAGCGGACTTTAAACGTCAGCGCTGCGCTCTAAAAGTGAAATGACCGCGCCCCAAACAAGGTTGCGCCCTTGTTCGATTTGAGACCTGCTCTGAACGGGCTGGTTTGACGGCAGGTCACGGGCCCCTAGGGAGGTTGACGCTCCTCGTACGAGGCAGTCAATGGCGAATGCTGTGTTCGCAATAACTACGGAATCACCGGAAACGTCGGTGTTGAAACGCTCGCAAAGAGCAGCGGTGACCAGTTGGCGAAGATTGTCCATGGCCAAATCGCCGTTCGAAGCAATACGAGTTTGCAGTTCCAGGGAAATTGCCCTGTGAAGGCTTGAGCCCTGCTTGAAGAAGGTGAGCCCACACGCGATTCCTGGGTTCTCAATCGTCCAGTCAAGTTGCTGGTCTGTCCAAGTACGGAGTCGATCAATGGCCTCGGGACCAGCGGTATCGCAAGCTTTTGCGAGTTCGACGACGTAGCGCTCGTAGGAAATCGCAAGTGCCTCAGCGATGAGTCCGTCGCGTCCGCCGAAGTGGAAGTTCACGAGTGATTTCGCAAGTCCCAATTCGATACAGAGTTCGTTCGGTTGAACGAGAGCAGGCCCATCTTTGGACATCTTTGCGATGGCGGCTTCAATGAGAGCTGCTCGTCCATCGTTGTGCGGGGTGACTCGATCGCGTGGTTTGGCCTGCAGGTTCTTTGCCATCCCGGCAGTTTAGAACCGAGTTCAGGTGAACAGGTGCCGCATCAGGTGGGGGCCTCTAGCCTGCAGGAATGGCTGACTACCGACCTCCTTTGCGAGACGTGAACTACGTGCTCGACCGCCTCGTTGACCTCGATGGACTTTGTGGACTGCCCGAATACGCAGCACTCGATGGCGACACCATCAAAGGTGTCCTCGAAGAGAACGCGCGCTTTGTCGCCGAGGTCATTGCGCCACTGAATCGCATTGGCGACACCGTTGGTTCGGTGTTTGAGCCTGCAACCAACACGGTGCGCACACCGGAAGGTTTCGTCGATGCCTACCGTCAGTATGTCGATGCCGGTTGGGGCGGCGTTCCGTTCCCAGAGGTCTACGACGGTGGCGGGTTCCCCTGGCTGGTCGGCATCGTCATGCAGGAATTCATCTCTTCGGCGAACATGGCGTTCTCGATGGCACCGCTACTTACGCAGGGTGCAATCGATTTGCTGATGCATCACGGCAACGAAGAACAAAAAGAGAAATACCTAAAGCGCATGGTCACCGGTGAATGGACCGGCACCATGAACCTCACTGAACCACAAGCTGGTTCCGATGTTGGTGCGGTACGCACCAAAGCCGTGCCACAAGCCGATGGCACCTATCGAATCACCGGCACGAAGATCTACATCTCGTTCGGCGAACACGACATGGTCGAAAACATCGTGCACCTCGTTCTCGCACGGACTCCCGATGCGCCAGCAGGCACAAAGGGCATTTCGTGTTTCATCGTTCCCAAGTATTTGGTGAATGACGACGGTTCGCTTGGCGCGCGCAACGACGTCAAGGTTGTGTCGATCGAACACAAGATGGGCATTAAGGCATCGCCCACGTGTGTGATGTCGTACGGCGAAGACGACGGCGCCATCGGCTATCTCATCGGCGAAGAAAACCGCGGCATGAGCTACATGTTCACAATGATGAACAACGCTCGACTGTCAGTTGGGCTTGAGGGTCTGTCATTGGCCGAGCGCGCCTATCAAGATGCACTGCAGTATTCGCAGGAGCGTCGTCAGGGTCGTGCCCCAGGCGCGCCGGCGGGCGAGATGAGCCTCATCATCGACCTCCCCGATGTGCGTCGCATGTTGCTCACGATGCGTTCGATCATCGACGCGTTGCGGGCAATCATCTACGTGAATGCGCACGCGCTCGATATGGCGGCGCATCATCCCGATGAAGATGTTCGTCAGCGCAATCAGGAATTGGTTGAACTGCTCATTCCGGTGTCGAAGGGCTTCGGCACCGACATGGGCATCGAGGCAACCTCGCTTGCCATTCAGGTTTATGGCGGCATGGGGTACATCGAAGAGTCCGGTGTTCCGCAGCATTTCCGCGACGCCCGCATCACCTCTATCTATGAGGGCACAAATGGCATTCAGGCCATGGACCTTGTCGGTCGCAAACTTCCAATGCGGGGCGGGGGAGTCATGGACGACTACCTCACGCAGATCAGTTCGCTGGTTGCTCGTCTCGATGCGGCCGGCTCGGAATTCGCCGGCATGCGCGACCGCCTTGATGAATCGCTCGCCTGTGTTCGTAACACCGTGATGTGGCTCACCGAACACGGCATTGCTGATGTTCGCAATGCGCTTGCCGGAGCAACACCGTTCCTGCGCATGTTTGGTCTGCTTGTTGGGGCTCGTTACCTCGCCGACTCTGCGCTAGCGGCAAAGGCAGATATCGACGCCGGTGTTGGAGATGCGGAGTACTTGAACGCCCGCATCACCGTTGCTCGTTTCTATTGCGACAACCTGCTGCCGGGCGTGCTCGGACTCGAGTCGGCGGTAACCGCTGGATTCGAAGACCTCTACGCCATCGCCAACGAAGCACTGTGATCCTGTGATCTCGTTGCTCGCTTCGATTCCGAGTCCGTCATCGAACAAGCTCGGTCCGTTCCATATGTATGGACTGATGATTGCTCTTGGCGTCTTGGCGGCGGTCGAACTCGGTCGTAAACGCTGGCGTGCGCGCGGTGGAGATCCCGATGACGTCTACTACGTCGCTTTTTGGGCAGTGCCCGCAGGGCTCATCGGAGCGCGGCTCTATCACGTCGCGACCGATTGGCGAACATATGAAGGTCGTTGGCTTGACGCGTTCAAGATTTGGAACGGCGGTCTTGGAATTCCTGGCGGCGTCGCTCTCGGTGTTGTTGTCGGTCTGTGGGCGGCTCATCGTCGAGGCTGGCGAATGTCGGCGGGTCTCGATGCATTGGTGCCCGGTATTCCGCTGGCTCAAGCCATTGGGCGACTCGGCAATTGGTGGAATCAGGAATTGTTCGGTAGGCCGACAAGTCTTCCGTGGGGGGTGCGAATCGATGTGCAACATCGCCCACTCGACTACATCGCGTACTCGGTATTCCAGCCCACGTTCCTTTACGAAATGTTGTGGAACCTCGCGTTGTGCGGACTCCTTCTCTATGTCGACAAGAAACGCGTTATGCGACCGGGCAACATCCTTCCGCTTTATGTCGGTCTCTATTTCGCCGGCCGCCTCTGGATTGAAGCGCTTCGCATCGATACCGCCAGCACCATTGGACCGTTCCGCATCAATATCTGGATGTCGATTCTTGGAATCGGCGGAGCAATTCTGGTGTTCATTACCCGAGGCTTCCGACGACGCGAAAGCGATATCGACGAGGCCTACCGTGATGGCCACGTATGGTCTCCCGAAACCACTTCTGAAACCGAACCAGAGAAAGAAGTCTCCGAATGAACCTTTCCGATCTCACCGCCCTCGACGGTTCCGCCCTTCCTGACACAGACGGCAAAACCGTTCTTGTGGTGAACGTCGCCTCGAAGTGCGGACTCACGCCGCAGTACGAAGGTCTCGAGCGTTTACAGAAGCGCTTCGGCGGCGACAGGTTCACCGTTCTCGGCGTTCCGTGCAATCAGTTCATGGGTCAAGAACCCGGAACTGCCGAAGAAATCCAGACGTTCTGTTCCACCACCTATGGCGTGACGTTCCCGCTTACCGAAAAGATCGATGTGAACGGCGAGGATCGTCATCGTCTCTATACAGAACTCACCGCTGTCGCCGATGCGACTGGCGACGCTGGCGACGTGCAGTGGAACTTCGAAAAGTTCCTTGTCGGCGCCGATGGTTCGGTGACTCGCTTCCGTCCCACTGTTGATCCTGAAGCCGACGAAATCCTCGCTGCCATCGAGTCAAAGGTTTCGTGAATTTCTCATGCGTACGTTCCGTGTTGTCCTTCCCGCGCTTGCTCTCACGCTGGCCATCGCCGTTTGTGGAGCCTTCACGCTTGCGTCCTGAGTAGGGATCGCTCCCGAATGGGTCATTCAGGTATCGGCCGGTAGGATTGGAGGCGTTGGGACGGCCGTCGGTCGTCTGGCGGCATCCGGAGGGGTGTCGCATCCTCCCTCTTGGAAAGCCAGCTCATGACAACGTTTGCCGATCTGGGCGTTTCGCCCGATCTCACTGCCGCACTTGAATCTCGCGGCATCATGTCGCCGTTCGCGGTGCAAGAACTCACCATCGCCGATGCACTCGCTGGCCGCGATGTGTGCGGCAAGGCCAAAACCGGTTCGGGTAAGACCCTTGCGTTTGGTCTTCCGTTGCTCGAAAAAGTGAAGGGCGCCGAAGCCCGTCGTCCTCGTGCGCTCATTCTTGTTCCCACTCGAGAGCTGGCAACGCAGGTGCGGGACGAACTCGCACCGCTCGGCGTTGTTCGCGATGTCACCGTTACCGCCATTTACGGCGGAGCGAAGATGGAAACTCAGGTTGCCGAACTCGAAAAGGGTGTCGAGATCGTTGTCGCTACCCCCGGTCGAATGATCGACATGATCGAGCGCAAAGAGATTTTCCTCGACGACATCACTCAGGTCGTGCTCGATGAAGCCGACCGCATGGCCGACATGGGATTCCTTCCACAGGTTGAGTGGATCCTTCGTCATGTTCCCGGCCAACACCAGACCTTGTTGTTCTCGGCCACGCTCGATGGTGTCGTCGACACGCTGATCAAGCGGTACCAAACCGATCCTGCCATGCACGAGGTTGTGTCTGAGCAGGTCACCGTTGAACAAATGCAGCATCGCTTCTTGCAGGTGCACGATATGGACAAGGTGAAAGTCGCGGCTGCGATCATTCGTAACTCCAACCGCACCATCGTGTTTGTGCGCACGAAGCGTGCCGCCGATCGAGTTGCCGAGAACCTTCGTCGTGAAGGTGTCGACGCTGCATCGATTCACGGTGATCTGCGCCAGAGCCAGCGCGAGAAGGCGCTCAAGGACTTCAGCGACGGAAAGTTGAAAGCACTTGTTGCTACTGACGTTGCTGCTCGCGGTATTCATGTCGATGAAGTTGATGTCGTCATTCACTACGACCCGCCGGAAGATTCAAAGGCGTACCTGCATCGTTCAGGTCGTACGGCGCGTGCCGGTGCCAAGGGCGTTGTCGCCACACTCGTGATGTGGAACGAAGAACTTGAGGTTAAGCGTTTGCTGAAGCGACTCAAGCTCGATCAGCCCATCGTCGAGGTGTTCTCGAACGATAAGCGTCTTGCCGATCTTGCTTCTTGGGATCCGCGCGTCGATTCCGCAGCTGGCTGAACGTGTCCGATCTCGGTCGGGACTACGAAACCTCGCTTGACCCGACTCGTCGGCGTCGAGACGGCGTGCACTACACGCCCCGTGATGTCGCCGATGAGTTAGTAGAGCGTGCATTTGCCGCTCACCGTCGGGCGATCGCTTCTGGAGCACCGTTTTCGGTTTGTGATCCCACCTGCGGCGCGGGCGTCTTTTTGCTTGCAGCAGCCGATGCATTGATTGCAGGCGGAAGAACACCATTCGATGCGCTCGCATGTTTGCGGGGCATGGATATCGATCCTGATGCTCTCGAGGTTGCTCGCGCAGAACTCGTTGGTTGGGCTCGTGCGCACGGCATCGAAGCGGGGGAGCAGGAACTCCCCTTTGTCCTTACCGTCGGCGATGCGCTGAATGACGCGTGGCCCGAAGATGGCCGCCTTGATGTTGTCGTTGGCAATCCGCCTTTCGGCGGACAACTCGCGGGGGCAACGGTGCGCGACGAGAGCGCAGTTGCCGGCGCAGCGCGAATTCTTGGTCGGCCGGCCGGTTACACCGATACTGCTGGCGTTTTGCTCGTTCGAGCGCTTGATGCCGTTCGTGTCGGGGGATCAGTGGTGTTCGTGCAGCCACTTTCGGTCCTTGGGTCGCGAGATGGTGCGATGGTGCGCGATCTCGTGAGCGATGCACTCGAATCGATCTGGATTCCCGATGATCAGTTGTTTGATGCGGCGGTCAGTGTGTGTGCGCCCGTGCTGCGCAAACCGATAGCCGATCACGCGGCGGCTGACAGTCAATTGATACCAACCTGGACCGAACTCGCAGCTGAAGCAATGGGCGTTCCTTCAGTTCAACTGAGCGGCGAACCACTTTCAACCATCGCTGATTGCACAGCGGGCTTCCGTCACGAGTTCTACGAAGTTGCTGCTGCAACGGTCGAGCGGGGGAGCGGCGGCGAACAAAACGCGAACTTCCCAAAGCTCGTCACCGTAGGTTTGATCGATCCGGCAACGTTGTTGTGGGGAACACGCGACGCTCGGATTGCGGGAACAACCTTTACTGAGCCGGTTGTTGATGTTGCGAAACTTTCAAAGCCCTTTGAACTACGCAAACGACCGAAACTTTTGGTGGCAACCCAAACGCGAGTGATTGAAGCGGTGGCCGACTACGACGGAATGCTGTGGCCGTCAGTTCCAGTGATTTCGGTGCTCCCACATTCAAATGACGTGGGAGCGCTTGACCTTCTGTTGGCAGCGTTGATTGCGCCCCCGGCTTCGGTGTGGGCGGCGCGTCAAGCGGCAGGCACCGCTCGTAGCCCTGGGGCGGTGCGATTGAGCGCAGCGCAACTTGAAGGTCTTCCCTTGCCCACCAACACGGAACTCTGGATCAAAGGATCGGAGCAGCTCCGAGCGGGGGAATTGGCGACTTCGGTGCGGACCCTCACTGCGGCCTACGGGTTGAGCGACTACGAACAAACAGTGGTCCTCGACTGGTGGACGCTGCGGTCGAAGCGCCGGAAACGCCAAGGGAAAACCGCCGGTCTTTGACCTCGGCCCTGTTGGGCTGGCAGCATTGACCCTCACATCACGAGTGGCTCGGTTTTCCGGGCTCGGCAACCTGGGGCGAACACCCAAGGTGCCAACCCACCTTTGGTGGGGATGCGGCTTCCACCTTCCGGTGTCGGCAACAACCAGTTCGAGGAGATGCTTTGACCGAAGCGAACCGTCGGGCGCCATTGAGCGCCGACCTGCTACCCGCCTCTGGCGCGTGGCGTCCCGGTGACCCTGTGGGTCAACGGCGGTTCGTCGCGTTCGATCCCGATCGCAGATTCCAGCTCGAAGGAGGCGGTTCGCTCAAAGGCGTAACCGTTGCTTACGAAACCTGGGGCGAACTCAATGCCGATGCATCAAACGCCATCCTCGTGTGTCATGCGCTGACTGGCGACAGTCATGCGGCAGGCCCGAGTGGACCCGGTCATCCCACAGAAGGTTGGTGGGATCCGCTGATCGGTCCGGGTAAAGCCATTGATACGAATCGTTTCTTTGTTGTGTGTACGAACGTGCTCGGTGGCTGTCAAGGCACGACTGGGCCTTCGTCGGTCAACCCAGAGACTGGTTGTCCCTACGGATCGACATTTCCTGTCGTGACCATCCGAGACATTGTTCGCACCCAAGCTGCGGTTGCTGATGAGCTTGGCGTTGAGAAGTGGCTTTCGGTTATCGGCGGCTCAATGGGCGGAATGCAAGTTCTCGAATGGGGAATCATGTTCCCCGAGCGCGTCCATTCCTTAGCGCCACTCGCTTCGTGTGTGGCAGCCAGCGCGTTTCAAATTGGTCAGTCGAGTGTGCAGCGAAGCGCGATCGTTCTTGACCCGAAGTGGAATGGTGGCGACTACTACGACGCTGCTCCCAACGAGGGCCCACACTTTGGGCTTGGCCTAGCGCGAGAACAAGCGACGCTTACCTATCAAAGTGAAGAACTCATCGACGCCAAACAGGGCCGCCGCGAAAAAGATGTCATGGACCGCGGTTTTGCTCCATGGCAGCGCTTCGCAGTTGAGGGATTCCTTGACTATCAAGCCGAGAAACTGATTCGCCGCTTCGATGCCAATTCGTATTTGGTGATCAACAAAGCCATGGATCTTCATGATGTCGGCCGCGGTCGTGGCGGTTTGCAGCGCGCACTTGCTCGAATCTCTGCGCCAGTGCTCACGCTTTCGATCAGTACCGATGGCCTCTATCCCACGCGCCAGCAACAGTTTTTGCACGATGAGATCGTGAGCAACGGCGGCAGCAGTCGTCACGAGATCATTCACTCCAAAGCTGGCCACGATGGTTTCCTTACCGAACATCAGGCCGTTGGTGCCGCACTCAAACCGTTCCTTGCTGAAATTGAAACGAAACTGACGAACTCATGACTGAAGAACGCGATACTTCACACCTTCACCCTGAAACCCGTGCGATTCGCTCCGGCCGTGCCGACAATGACACGGCGCTTGCGCCAATCCTTTGGGCAACGACAACGTTCGTGACGCCAACGGTCGATGAAGCGCGAAAGATGGCCACCGGCGTTGGTCCGTCGCGGTTCTATGCCCGTTATGGCAATCCCACCGTTGCTGGTTTTGAAGATGCCATTGCCCAACTTGAAGGCGCCGAGAAGGCCCGCGCGTTTGCCTCCGGGATGGGCGCAATCAGTGCTGTCGTCCTGGGTCTGTGTTCGAAGGGCGATCACATCGTCACGCAGAATCAGCTCTATGGCGCAACGCAGTTGTTGTTCCAGGCGGTCTGCCCACGCTTTGGCATCGACGTCACGTTTGTCGACGGCACCGAACCGGGCGCGTTCGCTGCTGCCGTCATCCCGGGCCGCACCACAATGATCTATGCCGAGACCCCAGCGAACCCTCGCCTTGATCTCGTGGATCTTGCGGAACTCGGCGCGATCAAAGGCCCGGTGAAGGTTGTTGATTCCACCTTTGCCACACCGTTCGCGCAACGTCCGCTTGAATTCGGCGTCGATCTTGTTGTGCATTCGGCAACGAAGGGCATTGCCGGACACAACGACGCAACTATTGGTGTCGTGGCCGGTGCAGCGGACTACATCGACTGGCTGTATTCGTTTGCAGTCATTCAAGGTGCGGTCGCTTCGCCGTTCGACGCGATGAATGCGTTGCGCGGCCTTCGCACACTCGGCGTACGTCTTGAACGCCAGAGCAAGAACGCCGGAGAAATCGCACGTTTCCTCGAAGCCCATCCCAAGGTCGCGACTGTCCGTTGGCCTGGACTCGAATCACATCCGCAGTACGAACTCGCACAACGACAACTCGATGTCCCCGGCGGCCAATTGGCATTTGAACTTCACGGCGGACTCGATGCCGGTCGAACCTTCGTCGAAGCGGTGCAGATCGCACAGTTGGCAACCTCTCTTGGCGGACCCGAAACCTTGGTGACGCATCCGGCCTCAACAACTCACGTCGGCTTGAGTCCGGAAGAACTCGAAGCCGCTGGCATCCAACCATCGACGATTCGTGTGTCGGTGGGCTTGGAACATGCTGATGATCTCGTCGCCGATTTCGCGCAAGCCATCGATCAGATCAAGTAGTCGTTATGCCGGAGATGCTCGAAATCGAGATCTACCGGCGAGCTGCGGCGGCATCGTTGGGTCGTCGCATCGTCGCGGTCGACGCTCCCGATGCATGGTTCCTAAAAGGCGGTACCGATCAAGCATCGGTTGTCGCTGCGTTAGTTGGTCGCTCATTTGTTACTGATCGTCGACGGGGAAAATTGCTGTTGCTCGACACGAGTGACAATGGCCCAACGCTTGGACTGCGCTTTGGTATGACGGGCGTGCTGGAACTCGATGGCGTCGATGCGATCGATGGGCTTGAGTATTCGAGCCATCGCAAAGATCCGGCATGGGAACGGTTTGTGGTGCACTTCGACGGCGGTGGCGCCTTGCGATTGCGTGACCCTCGCCGGCTCGGGGGAGTGGAACTCGATCCCGACGAAGAACGACTTGGCCCCGATGCGGGTGATCTTTCGCTTGCGCAACTCAAAGCGATCCTGGCCAACTCGAATGCGCCTCTGAAGGCTCGGCTCATGGACCAAGCACGCATCGCCGGGCTCGGCAATCTCCTTACCGATGAAACGTTGTGGAGAGCCGGACTTGATCCCGCTCGGGCGGCAGGTTCACTCAACGCTGACGAGGTCGCCTCACTGCGGAAATCAATGCGCTCCACCTTGCGAGTGTTGGGCCGGCGAGGCGGATCGCATATGGGTGACCTGCAGGACTCTCGTCACCGAGGCGGCACATGTCCCACCGATGGCGCCGTGCTCTTGCGGCGCACCATCGGTGGTCGAACGACCTATTCCTGCCCGCACCATCAGCGCTGACCGCCCCGGCGACTGCGCCATGCCCGTCTAGGGTTGCAGGCGTGATGAGCCCGTTCGCCCCCCGCCGAGCTGCAATCGCGGCGCTTGGCGCTGCGGTGCTGGCGCTCCTGGTTGGGACCTTCGCCTTCGGTCTCGGAACCGCCGGGGCACAGATTTCCTCAACGTCGTCAACAACTCTTGCGCCAACAACGACGACGATGGCGCCGACGACCACTACCGAAGCACCGACAACCACCCAAGCGCCGCAGACCACCACCACGCAACGCAACACCACAACGACGCAACGCTCGACGTCGACGAGTTCCACGTCGAGCACGTCGAGCACATCGACAACGTCATCGTCGACCACGACCACAGTTGCGGCGGCCGCAGCGCCAAAGTCAAGTACTCCCACATCGAAGGGCTCGCCGTTCTGGTCGAGTGGTCGGAAAATTGCGGCAATCGTGACGTTGCTCCTCCTCGCTGCAGTCGGGATGTCGGTGCTCACCTACTTCTACTGGCGAGCAACTCGCCCAGGTGGATCCGCAAAAAGTGGCAAAGGGACCGATGGCGATGACACCAGTTCTGGCGGCATTCCCGATACCACCGGCCCGGTCGGACCTGTAAGCCCGATGCTGGCCGAAGCGTTGCGTCCCGATCCGTTCGTGACTCGCGACGATCTTGGTCTTGCCTGATCTAGCGTTAGCCCATGGCCGACGCACTTGATCTTGACGCAATGCTTGAACGATTCCGCGACCGCGCTGCTGCGGTCAAGAATCGCAACCTTCCGCCCATTGGCGGCGAGGAACGAGCACGGTTCATCGAACAAGCGCAGAACGACTTTCAGGACTTTGCCATCATCGGCGACGCAACCGCGACACTCGACGACGGCATTCTCACGCTCACAATCGATCTTCGTCCCAAAAGCTGAACACGACTCACCATGAGTTCACGTTTCGATGACGCGATCGCTGCGATCGATGCTGCCAACGCGGACGATCCGTTCACCGTTACCTATGTCGTTGACGGGGCCGAGGTCACCCGCCCGAAGGAACTCGCGCATTCAGAGTTGATGTGCGAATGGGTGAAGACGCTTGATCCCGAAGCAGAGGACGCACAACTTCTCGCTGCGCGCGCACACCACCTTCGTCGGTGGGCCTACCCGCGTACCGAACAGCCTGAAGGTCGCGCCGGCTATTTGAAATGGCGCACCGAAGCTCGCAAACGTCACTCCGCATTAGTGGGGGAGATCCTCACCAACGTTGGATATGGCACCGATGGCGATGACACGATCGAACGGGTCCAGGCGTTGGTCTCGAAACAAGGACTGGGCAAAGGCGGACTCGCCGATGTCGATGGTCGATCGCCAGCAGTGCAGGTACACGAAGACTCGCTGTGTCTGGTCTTCTTGCAGACGCAATTTGTTCCTGTCACCTCACAACTTGGTGACGAGAAGATGATTGATGTGCTTGTGCGCACGGTTCCCAAGATGGGGCCTCGCGGTCAGGCTGCGGCCCTGGCCCTTGATCTCGATCCCCACTGCGCATCGCTGGTCGCCGCCGCCCTCGAACGGCTGTCGGCAGCGTCCTGATTGCTCGGTTTTTCCCTCAGCGGCCGCCGTTGGTAGGGTGGTCACTTCTGCGGACGTGGCTCAGCTGGTAGAGCATCACCTTGCCAAGGTGAGGGTCGCGAGT
>CALBSE010000068.1 GCA_937927725.1 uncultured Actinomycetes bacterium | reverse complement strand
CTCGTTCAACCAGGACATCAGCGTGTGGGATGTCAGCAACGTGTTGTCGATGAACGGAATGTTCAACGGTGCCACGTCTTTCGATCAGTCCCTTGCGGCTTGGCACTTGAAGTCGGTCACGTCAATGGCCGACAGCTTCGCTCTTTCAGCGATTTCCGAAGACAACTGGACAGCAACGCTGATTGGTTGGGGTAGCGACGCCGAGACCGCTCACGACGTGGCGATTGATGCGTCGAACCACACCTGGTTGGTCGCAGCCGCGGCTGCTCACAGCAATCTTGTGTCGACACTCGGTTGGACGTTCACCAACGATGGCGGCCTCGTCGACATCCCGGTGATCACGGCGGTTCCGTCCGGCGTGCATGGTGATCAGAACGTCTTGGTGTCCTGGCGAGCGCTGACCGATGCCGAAAAGGTGGGTGCGGACATTGACCAGATCGTGGTGGCTGCGTTCGACGGTGTCGGTACGGAGATCTCTACCTGCAGTCCGGTGACGCTGACGAGTCTGTCTTGTGACGTCACCGGTCTCAACAACGGCACGGCGTACACGTTCAAGCTCAAGGCTCACAACCGAATCGGTTGGAGCGAGTTCTCATCGGCTTCCGCGCCGGTTACACCGTCGACGGTTACCTCTCCACCGTCGATTGCTTCCGCCACTCGCGGAAATGCTCAGGTGACAGTGACGTGGAACGCTCCGGCGAACAACGGTGGCGCACCGATTCTCGGTTACACCGTGACGGCCTATGCCGGTGGAACGTTGGTTGCGGGTAAGAGCTGTTCGCCGACTCCGGCAACTGGTCTGACCTGTGACGTGACTGGGCTTACGAATGGCACGGCGTACACGTTCAAGGTGGTTGCATCGAACTTGAACGGACCTAGTGCGTTGTCCAATGCGTCGAGTCCGGTGACTCCGGCTTCGGCACCGACTGCCCCGGCTGCACCGACTGTGACTCGTGGTGATGCGAAGGTCACGGTTACCTGGGTCGCTCCGGCCAACAATGGTTCGGCGATTCTCAGTTACGCGGTGTCGACCTATGCGGGTGGAACGTTGGTTGCGGGCAAGAGCTGTTCGCCGAATCCTGCAACTGGTCTCACCTGTGACGTGACCGGGCTTACCAATGGCACGGCCTACACGTTCAAGGTGAAGGCCACGAACGGTGTTGGCCCGAGTGCTGATTCGACTGCTTCGCTTGCAGCGACTCCGGCAACAGTCCCTGCTGCTCCGGCCGCACCGTCGGTGGTGAAGGGCGATGCGAAGGTCACTGTCACTTGGGTTGCTCCGGCCAACAATGGTTCGACGATTCTCAGTTACGTGGTGTCGACCTATGCGGGTGGAACGTTGGTTGCGGGTAAGGGCTGTTCGCCGAATCCTGCAACTGGTCTCACCTGTGACGTGATTGGCCTTACGAATGGCACGGCCTACACGTTCAAGGTGACGGCTACGAATGAAGTTGGCCCGAGTGCTGATTCGAGTGCTTCGCTTGCAGCGACTCCGTCAACGGTCCCGGCTGCTCCGGCAGCACCAACCGTTACTCGTGGCGATTCGAAGGTCACGGTTACCTGGGTTGCTCCGGTCAACAATGGCTCGGCGATTCTCGGCTACACGATCACGACCTATGCGGGGGGATCTGTTGTTGCCGGTAAGACCTGCACGCCGTCACCGGTAACTGGCGTTACCTGTGATGTCACCGGGCTTACCAATGGCACGGCCTACACGTTCAAGGTGAAGGCCACGAATGAAGTTGGCCCGAGTGCGGATTCGACTGCTTCGCTTGCAGCGACTCCGTCAACAGTCCCTGCTGCACCGGCAGCACCAACCGTGACTCGTGGTGATTCGAAGGTCACCGTCACCTGGGTTGCTCCGGCTAATGGTGGTTCGGCGATTCTCGGTTACACGATCACGACCTATGCGGCGGGATCTGTTGTTGCCGGTAAGACCTGCACGCCGTCACCGGTAACGGGCGTTACCTGTGATGTCACCGGGCTTACCAATGGCACGGCATACACGTTCACGGTGAAAGCTACGAACGGTGTTGGCCCCGGCCCAGACTCAGTTGCCTCGGCAGCTGTAACGCCGGCAACAACACCGGCTGCTCCGGCCGCACCGTCGGTCGTGAAGGGCGATGCAAAGGTCACCGTGACGTGGGTTGCTCCGGCGAACAATGGTTCGGCGATTCTCAGTTACGTGGTGTCGACCTATGCGGCTGGAACGTTGGTTGCAGGTAAGGGCTGTTCGCCGACTCCGGCAACTGGTCTCACCTGTGACGTCACTGGGTTGACGAATGGCACGGCGTACACGTTCAAGGTGAAGGCTACGAATGAAGTTGGCCCGAGTGCGGATTCGGCTGCGTCTGCAGCTGCGACACCACTTGGTGCTCCTGCATCGGCGGCGGCTCCGACCGTGACTCGCGGTGATTCGAAGGTCACGGTTACCTGGGTTGCTCCGGCGAACAATGGTTCGGCCATTACCGGTTACACGGTTTCGACGTACGCAGGAGGAACATTGGTGGCAGGCAAGTCCTGTACGCCTACACCGGTAACTGGTCTGACCTGTGATGTCACCGGGCTTACCAATGGAACTGCGTACACGTTCAAGGTGAAGGCCACGAATGATGTTGGCCCAAGTGCTGATTCGGCTGCGTCTGCGGTGGCGACACCGCTTGGTGCTCCTGCATCTGCAGCGGCTCCGACCGTGACTCGCGGTAACGCACAGGTGACCGTCACCTGGGTTGCTCCAGCCACGAACGGTTCGGCCATTACCGGTTACACGGTTGCGACCTACGCCGCGGGAACGTTGGTGACGGGCAAGGCGTGTACGCCTTCACCGGTAACTGCACTTACCTGCACCGTCACCGGACTTACGAATGGTACCGAGTACACCTTCAAAGTCACGGCGACGAACGCGATCGGCTCAACCGATTCGGCTGCTTCGGCGGCAGTGACTCCGGCAACAGCGCCAACTGCACCTGCGGCACCGACAGTGGTGAAGGGCAACCTGTCGGTGCAGGTCACCTGGGTTGCACCGGCGAATGGTGGATCGGCGATTACCGGTTACACCGTGTCGACCTACACCGGAACGACATTGGTGACGGGCAAGACCTGTACACCGTCTCCGGCAACAGCAACGACCTGTGTGGTGACTGGCCTGACGAATGGCACGGCCTACACATTCAAGGTGAAGGCGACGAATGCGGTGAACTCGAGTGCTGATTCGGCGGCGTCGGCTGCCGTGACACCTGCAGCAGTGCCGGCGACTCCCGCAGCTCCGACACTGAAAGTGGGATCAACGGTTGGTAGCGGAAAGGCAACCGTTACCTGGGTTGCTCCGGCGAACAACGGTTCGGCCATCACCGGCTTCACCGCAACGGCGTACACCGCTGCGGGTGTTTCGTCCGGAACGTGCACGACTGCATCGGCAACAGCGCTGACGTGTTCGATCACGGGGCTTACGAATGGAACGGCCTACACGTTCAAGGTGACAGCCAAGAACGCGAACGGCACGAGCTTCGAATCACCGGGTGCAACGGCAACGCCGTCGGCAACGGCAGTTGCTGGGGTGGCCGGCACTGTTCCGGCAACGCCGGCTGCTCCCACGGTGAAAGTTGGTGGAACCGTTGCTGCGAGAACAGCTGCGATTTCGTGGGTTGCTCCCGCCAACGGAGGCTCAGCAATTACCGGCTACACCGTGACGGCGTCGACGAGCACTGGTGCGGTCGCTGGAACCTGCACGGCCTCGGGCACTGCAGTTACCTGTTCGATCGCCAGCCTGACAACGGGCACGACCTATACGTTCACCGTTGTGGCAACGAATGCGGTTGGCAACAGCACCGCATCGCCAGGAACGACGGGAATACCCACCTGATAAGTAACGACAATGTGATGTGCATCGGACCCGCCACTGGCGGGTCCGATGTCGTTTTGGGCCGATTCGCCGCTAGAGCACCCAGAACAGGGATGTGAATCGCCGGTCGTCAGGTGCGAGACTTTCCGAATGTTCAGCAAGGGCGATGACGATCTCGCGGTGCCTCTCAGCGCGCTTGCGCCCAGCGTGACCTCAGCAGATCTAGAGCTCACTTTGGACGATGGCTGGTATCCGATGAACCCAACCATTGCCCCAAGCGGCGATGGATTTCGGCTCATCGTACGAACCGTGAACTGGATCAACGAAGGTGGTCATTACACAGTTATTGATCCAGACGGCGTTTTTCGTACCCGAAACTTCTTGCTTGACGCTGATCGCGATCTGAACGTCACCGCCACTCGCGAGATTTTTCCGGCAGTGCCACCCGGACCACCAACGTTCCCAAGTCACGTTGTGGGCGTTGAGGATTTGCGACTGATTGAACTCGATGGTCAGTGGTTTGGCACCGGTTCAGTACGCGATCGATCGAAAGATCGCGCCACGCAAATGGCTCTTGTAACGCTTGACGAGGCGCACGTAGAACGGTTGATCACACTTGCGTCGCCACGACCCGGACAACACGAAAAGAATTGGATGCCGTTTGTTTACGACGGCGCTCTTCACTTTGTTTATACGTGTTCGCCCACAGTCGTCCTGCGTTGTGATCCCGAATCAGGATCAATGGTCACGATGAGCAGTGAGGCGGGACCAGACGATGGCGGCGGCCTTCGATTGCGTGGCGGATCGCAAGGTGTTGAAGTTGAAGATGGTTGGATCTTCGTTGTGCACGAAATCGCGCCCTTTGGAGGCGGGCCGTCGTACGTGCATCGCTTTGTGCATCTTGATCGCTCGTTTGTGATCAGCGGAGTCAGCCAGGCGTTTTTCTTCGAGGTGCAGTCGATCGAATTTTGCGCCGGGCTTGCACGAAAGGGCGACGATCTCATCATCAGTTATGGCGTGGCCGATCGTCGTGCGCAGATGATGACGGTATCGCTCGCTGATGTGCGGTCTCTTCTTCGGCCAACCGGACTGAAGCCGCTAAGTCCGTTCGCAGTTCATGAGAACGGGGTGGATCCGAGCACATTTTTCGATCTTCTCGAACTCGCTGCGGAACCTGAAAAGATCGGCAGCGTTCCGAAGACGTTTGGTCGGCCAACCGCTGGTCCAGAACAGCCGCATAAACAACTCACGATCGCTATGGCGACCTATGACGACTATGACGGCGTGTATTTCACGATTCAATCGTTGCGCCTTTTTCATCCGGAGATTCTCGATCGAATCTCGATTTTGGTGCTCGACAACAACCCGGGTGGAGTAGCGGCTCCGGCGTTGAAATCGCTAGAAGCAAATTGTCCCGAGATGCGTTACGTGCCCTGCGGTGAAATTCGAGGGACGGCGGTCCGAGACTTGCTGTTCAAGTATTCGAACTCGGATTGGGTCATGGTCCTTGATTCACATGTGCTGATTCCCACTGGTGAAATCGCTCAACTACTTGACTATCTCGATGCGAATCCAATGAGCGATGACCTTCTGCAAGGGCCAGCCTTGTGGGACGCGCTCGATGGAACAGTGGCGACGCACTTTGAACCCGGATGGCAAGCCGGAATGTACGGCAGTTGGGCAGTTGATGAACGTGGAACTGATCCCGCATCAGATCCGTTCGAGATTCCGATGCAAGGCCTCGGGCTTTTTGTTGCGCGTCGTGAATCCTGGCTTGGCTTTAACCCCCGCTTTAGCGGTTTCGGAGGCGAAGAGGGATATATCCATCAGAAGTATCGCAATGCAGGACGGCGCACGCTTTGTCTGCCGTTTCTTCGTTGGGTGCATCGGTTCGATCGTCCGTCGGGAACGAAGTATGTCAATCGATGGGAAGACCGCATTGCGAATTACATCCTCGGTTGGCGCGAAGTTGGAATGAACGAGTCAGAAATGCTCGGACACTTTCG
>CALBSE010000067.1 GCA_937927725.1 uncultured Actinomycetes bacterium | reverse complement strand
CGAGGTTGCCGAATTGTTGTGAACGATGTTGGACGGCCGCACGGTGACGACGTACCTGTTGCGCAATCAGTTGTTGACGAACTTCGCGCAAAAGGCATCGAAGCGGTCGCCGATGACCACAACGCAATCACCCACGGTGTCGCCATCGTCGAGACAGCAATCGAAGCTTTTGGTGGCATCGATATCGTCATTAAATACGCCGGCATCGGAGCCGGTTCACCGCTGGGCCCGAACTCCGCCGAAGAATGGCGCGAAACGATCGATGCGACGCTTCAAACCTCGATCGCCGTCACGGGTGCGGCCTGGCCGCATCTCATTGAGCGGGGCGGTGGTCGAATCGTGATGACCGGTTCGCCGGCCATGTTCGGAGCTTCGACAACGATTCCCTATTCGGCTGCGAAATCGTCGATGTATGGCTTCACCCGTTCGGTGGCTGCTGCTGGTCGTCGTCACGGCATCATCGCAAACAACGTGATGCCCTCTGCGCTGACTCGACTTACAAAGTCGTTGCCTCCGGGGCCGATGGCGCAACTCTTCTCCGATCATTATCCGCCCGAGGATGTCGCGTCGTTTGTCACCTGGCTCTGCCATCGCTCATGCACAGTGTCGGGAGAATCCTTCTCGGTCGGTGGAGGTCGGGCGGCGCGCGTTGCGCTTTCAGAAAACCGCGGCGTGCTTGTCGACGATCAGGCGCCGGAATCTTGGGCAGCGCAGGTCGACGAACTCATGGCGCTCGACGAGGTGGTCTTCCCGCTTTCAATGAACGACGAAGTCACTTGGCAAGCACACACGCTTGGCAAGTCAGTGCCTGACGAACTCGCGCCCGGCGGTCCGCTTGATTGGAATCGCAAACCCCGGCCGTAGCCGAGTGCTTGATCAGATGTTTTCGACCACGTAATCGACGCACTTGGTAAGTGCTTCGATGTCTTCGGGGTCGATTGCCGGGAACATCGCGACGCGAATCTGATTGCGACCGAGTTTGCGGTAGCTGTCGGTGTCGACGATTCCGTTGGCACGAAGGACCTTGTTGACTTCGTCGGCCGAAACCGAATCGTCGAAATCGATAGTGGCAACGACATGGCTGCGCTCGTCGGGATTCGTCACGAATGGCGAGGCATAAGAAGACGCCTCGGCCCATGAGTACATGATCTCGGCAGAGCGATCGCATCGTGATGCAGCAAAGTGCAGGCCACCGTTTTCATTCACCCATTCGACCTGCTCCACAGCGAGGAACACCGTGGCAAGTGCCGGCGTGTTGTAGGTCTGGTCTTTGCGTGAATTGTCGAGCGCGGTTGTGAGGCTGAGCGATTCGGGAATCCAGCGCCCTGATGCACCAATCTTTTCGATGCGTTCAATCGCGGCGGGGGAGACGGCCGCGAGCCAAAGCCCTCCGTCAGAAGCGAGGCACTTCTGCGGAGCGAAGTAATAGACATCGGTTTGTGAGGCATCGAAACGAAGACCGCCAGCAGCAGAGGTTGCATCGACGAGCACGAGCGCTTTGCCGCCAGTGCCAGCCGGGCGAACCAACGGCATCGAAACGCCGGTTGAGGTTTCGTTATGTGTGAACGCGTAGGTGTCGATTGCGTCGTCGACAATCGGAAGTGGATGCGTGCCGACTTCGCTCTTGATGATGACCGGGTCGTCGAGGAACGGGGCAGCGGCGGCCGCTTGTCCGAACTTCGATGAGAACTCACCAAAGGTGAGGTGCTGACTGCGGCGATCGATCAGACCAAACGTGGCGATGTCCCAGAACACGGTGGAGCCACCGTTGCCGAGCATGATCTCGTAACCATCAGGAAGGGCGAACATCTCGGCCAGACCGTTGCGCAGTCGGCTCACCATGTACTTGACGGTGTCCTGGCGATGGCTGGTGCCGAGGTAGTCGCGGCCGGCTTCGGCAAGGGCGGCAACGGCCTCGGGGCGGACCTTCGAGGGACCGCAGCCGAAGCGGCCGTCGGCGGGAAGGAGGTCGGTAGGGATGATGATGGGGGATGCGCTCACCTCTCCATCGTCGCATCTCAGGCCGGTGGTCGCGTTACGCCGTGAGTCACATCGAATTCGCTGCAGGGGAGGGCCGCCGAACCGGTAGCGTTCGGGCGCCAACATCAGTCGATCCGAGGACTTCCCCCATGGCCCCAGAGCGCCTTTCTCGCCGAGTCTCCGCCATCTCCGAATCAGCGACCCTTGCGGTTGATGCCCGAGCAAAGGCCTTGAAGGCTGCGGGCGAACCGGTCATCGGTTTTGGTGCGGGAGAGCCCGACTTCCCGACGCCGGCCCATGTGGTCGAGGCCGCGGTTGAAGCTGCGCGCGATGTGAAGAACCATCGCTATACGCCGGCTGCTGGTCTGCCCGAGTTGAAGGAAGCAATTGCGGCCAAGACACTTCGCGATTCAAAGGTTGAAGTGTCGGCCAGTCAGGTACTCGTTACCAACGGTGGAAAGCACGCCGTCTACAACACCTTCGAAGCATTACTGAACCCTGGCGACGAAGTTCTACTTCCGGCGCCGTACTGGACGACGTACCCCGAGCCCATTGCGTTGGCCGGTGGCGTGTCGGTTGTCCTTCCCACCGATGTCGAGTCGGGTTTCCGCGTCACGGTGGAACAGCTCGAAGCTGCGCGCACTGACAAGACCAAAGCACTCGTGTTCGTTTCGCCTTCGAACCCCACCGGCGCGGTGTATCCGCCGGAGGAAGTTCGTGCGATTGGTGAATGGGCACTCAAGCACGGCATTTGGGTCATCACCGATGAGATCTACGAACACCTCACCTTCGGCGACAACGTGTTCACCTCAATTCTCGCCGAGGTGCCTGGTCTTGCCGATACCTGCGTCATCCTTAACGGCGTTGCCAAGACCTACGCCATGACCGGATGGCGCGTCGGCTGGATGATCGGACCAGCCGACCTCATCAAGGCCGCAACGAACCTGCAGTCGCATTCGACCTCGAACGTCGCCAACGTTTCACAGCGCGCCGCAATCGCTGCGCTCGAAGGGGGACTCGAATGCGTTGAGGAAATGCGCGAGGCATTCGCGCGTCGTGCGATTCTCATCCACGGACTCCTCAACGACATTCCTGGTGTCACCTGCATGGTGCCGCAAGGCGCGTTCTACGCGTTCCCGTCGATGGAAGGCCTCTTCGGTCGCAACTTCGGTGGCGTGACGCCAACGACGACCTCGGAACTGTGTGAGGTCATTCTCGATCAGGCCAAGGTTGCCCTTGTTCCCGGTGAAGCATTTGATGCGCCGGGCTACGTGCGTATTTCGTTCGCGGTGAGCGATGCCGACATCATCGAAGGCATCGGTCGCATCGCGGAACTCGTCGCAAAGAGCAGCTGACCAACACATGACAATTGCACCGTTCGGTTCGTGGTCCTCACCGATCACGGCCGATCTCATCGTTTCCAAGTCCGTTTCAATCGGCGAGGTATTCGTCGGTGGCGATGACGTGTGGTGGTCCGAGGCTCGACCCGAAGAGGGTGGCCGTGTTCAGTTAGTCCGCCATCGTCCCGGTGGCGCATCCGTTGATGTTCTGCCCGAGAGTTTTGGTGCCCGCACCCGTGTGCACGAATACGGCGGGGGAGCCTGGTGGCTGCACGGTTCCGACGTTGTGTTCGTGAACTGGACCGATCAGCGCCTCTATCGCTTGGCCGCTGGGACTTCGACCCCAACACCTCTTACGCCTGAACCGGCCGATCGTCATGGCGACCGCTACGCCGATGGTCGCTTCACCGCCGATGGCCGTTGGGTCGTCTGCGTGCGCGAGCGCCACGAAAGCGCCGACGCTGAACCGATCAACGAGATCGTCGCTGTGCGTGTGCATCACAACGGGGAACCGGCCGAACCAGTTGTTCTCGTTTCGGGTTCAGACTTTGTTGCTGCGCCTCGTGTGAATCCTTCCGGCAACGTGCTCACGTGGTTCCGGTGGAATCACCCCGATATGCCATGGGACGGCACCGAACTTTGCGTCGCCTCGATGTACGACGATCAATCCGATGACGGACAGATCGTTGTTGGCGACACTCGCGTGGTCGCTGGCGGTCGCGACGAATCCATTACCCAGCCTGAGTGGGCTTCCGATGGCTCGTTGCTGTTCATTTCGGATCGCACGGATTGGTGGAACCTTTACCAAGTATCCGCTGAAGCAGTTCATGCACTTGTTGCGAACGGAGTTGCCGCTGACGCAACACCAATCGCTCCAGTCGACGCCGAGATCGGCGTTCCCCAATGGGTGTTCGATAATTCTCGCTACGCCGTGCTTGCTGATGGCCGCATTCTCGTCGCATGGTTCAAGTTGGGCATCGATCATCTGGGTGTCATTCCTGCCGGGGGCGGAGCGATGGTGCCCCTTGAGTCGCCGTTCACGGCGCTTTCGTCGGTGCGCGCGTTTGGTTACGGGGCTGTCGTTGTCGGAGCATCGCCAACTTCCGAAGCCGTCGTCGCGGTGCTCGACATTCCGTCGAAGCCCGATATCGATGGTTCGACGGCAGTTCTATCGGCACCGTTGCGGCCAGCACGCGACTTGGGCATCGGCGCCGAGTGGTACTCCACTCCCGAACCGATCACGTTCGCAACATCTGGCGATCGATTCGCACATGGCCTCTATTACCCGCCAACGAACCCGGACTTCACGGCGCCCGACGACGAACGCGCGCCGCTCATTGTTCTGAGCCACGGTGGGCCCACGTCAGCTGCTCGTCCACAACTAAACCTTGGCGTGCAATTCTGGACGTCACGCGGTTTCGGTGTTGTCGATGTCAACTATGGCGGTTCCACTGGCTACGGCCGTTCGTATCGTCGCCGCCTTATCGGTGAGTGGGGAATTGTTGATGTTGATGATTCCATCGCCGCAACGCGCCTTCTCGTTGATCGCGGTGACGCCGATCGCGACCGACTCATCATTCGCGGCGGAAGTGCTGGCGGTTTCACCACGTTGAGCGCGCTTACGTTCCGTGACGTTTTCGCTGCGGGCTGCAGTCTTTACGGCGTGGCTGATCTTGAAGCGCTCGCCCGCGACACGCACAAGTTCGAAGCTCGCTATCTCGACTCACTCGTTGGACCGTGGCCGGCTCGTAGCGACATCTATACAGAGCGTTCGCCGATCCATCATGTTGAAGATCTCGAATGTCCGCTGATCGTTCTCCAGGGTCTTGAGGATGAAATCGTTCCGCCGAACCAATCGCAAATGATTGTGGAAGCACTCGACGCCAACGGCGTGCCGTGGGCGTACCTCGAATTTGAAGGCGAACAGCACGGTTTCCGTCAGGCCGCCACGATCAAGCGAGCCCTCGAAGCCGAGGCCTACTTCTACAGCAAGGTGCTCGGTTTCGATCTTGCTGATGATGTCGAACCCATCGACATCGCTCATCTCTGACACCCCCCGCTACCGGGTTGGCGACCAGACGGTCGGCCCGTAAGGATGGACCCCTATGGCACGGATCCTTGTTACTGAAACCATCGCTGACGGCGGCCTTGATCGCCTTCGCGCTGCTGGCCACACCGTCGACGTGCAGGAGGGCCTGACCCCCGAGCAACTCATCGAGGCCATCAAGGGAGCCCACGCGCTCATCATTCGTTCCGCCACTGATGTCACCGCCGAGGTGCTCGCTGCTGGAACCGACCTCATCGTGGTTGGTCGCGCTGGTATTGGTCTCGACAATGTCGACACCGCGGCCGCCACCGAACGCGGTGTGATGGTTGTGAACGCGCCGCAGTCGAACATTCTCTCTGCGGCCGAACACACCATGGCGCTGTTGCTGTCGATGGCCCGCAATGTTCCCCAGGCCCATGCTGCTCTCGTTGCCGGTCGTTGGGAACGCAGCCGCTGGACAGGTGTAGAACTCGCCGACAAGACGCTCGGTGTTGTCGGCCTCGGTCGTATCGGCAAGCTCGTTGCCCAACGGGCGATGGCCTTCGGTATGAAGATCGTGGCGTACGACCCCTTCGTGTCTCCTGAGATGGCCCGCAAGATGAACATCGACATAGTCGATCTCGACACATTGCTTGCGGTTTCAGATTTCGTGACGCTGCATGTTGCCAAGACGCCCGAAACTGTTGGCCTTCTAAATGCCGAGCGTTTGGCGAAAGCCAAGAAGGGCATTCGCATTGTGAATGTGGCTCGCGGTGGGATCATCGTGGAAAGCGATCTCGCCGACGCGATTCGTTCGGGTCATGTTGGTGGCGCCGCCATCGACGTGTTCGACAAAGAACCGACCACCGAGTCACCACTGTTCGAACTTCCCGAGGTTGTCGTTACTCCGCATCTCGGTGCCAGCACCCACGAAGCGCAGGACAAGGCGGGCGACACCATCGCCGAAATGGTTGGGCTCGCTCTTGCTGGCGAGTTTGTTCCGTTTGCGGTGAACGTGAATGCAGCTGAAGCCAGTGAAACTGTCCGTCCGTTCCTCTCGCTTGCCGAACGACTTGGCGCAACCTTCGGCGGACTCGCAACCGGTGTTGAGTCGCTCGAGATTTCTTATGAAGGCGAAATCGGCGGTTACGACACGCGCATCCTGACGCTGTCGTTGCTCAAGGGTTTCTTTGGCCGCATCAGTGATGATCCGGTGTCGTATGTGAATGCACCGAAGATGGCCGAAGAGCGCGGCATCACTGTCACCGAATCGACCACCACGACTGCGCATCACTTCGTGAACCTCATCACCATTCGTGGTGGCGCTCATTCGCTGGCCGGCACGCTCATGGGTCTCGACGGCGAGGCTCGCCTTGTGATGGTCGACGACCACCGCGTTGATGTTCCGCCGGCCAATCACATGCTCGTGGTTCGAAATGACGATCGCCCCGGCATGATCGGCTTCGTTGGCACGATCGTGGGTGAAGCTGGCCTGAACATTGCCGATATGGACGTGGGCCAGGCCCCGAATGGCGCTTCAGCGATGATGGTGCTTTCCATCACCGAAGCGGTTCCGGCTGAGGTCTGCGAGCGTCTGCGTGCGGTCGAAGGCATCGTTTCCGTCGACGCCATCTGAAGTCCCCAAACCTCGCTGGACCAGCGGGGAATGGACCATGGTTGCAATCGGTGCGAGACCCCGGCAGACTCTTGCCATGCGTTCTTTCGCTCTGGAGCTTCTACTTCGTTAGGCGGGTGCCACATATGGCGCCTGCCAACCTCCTGCGCCCTCGGGCCGGGAGGTTTTTTCGTTCTCCGGCCAGTTTCCGTTTCTTCCCCACAAAGCACTACCTGCCCCGAAAGGCACCGTTATGACCACCACCGACAGCACCGCAAACAACGACAGGGTCATCATTTTCGACACGACCCTTCGTGACGGCGAACAGTCGCCGGGAATCTCGCTCGATCAGGGCGAGAAGGTCGAGATCGCGGAACAGCTCGCACGACTCGGCGTCGATGTCATCGAGGCTGGTTTCCCGGTTGCGAGTCAGGGCGACTTTGAATCGGTGCAGGCCATTGCGAAGTCAGTGCGCGGGCCAGTTATTTGCGGCCTGTCTCGCACAGCGCTCGGCGACGTCGACCGTTGTTGGGAAGCCATCGAATCGGCCGAACGTCATCGCATTCACGTCTTCATTGCCACCAGCGAAACGCATATGAAGCACAAGCTGCGAATGACTCCCGATCAGGTCAAGGCCGAAGCGGCATCGGGTGTTGCTCGTGCTCGTTCCTATACCGACGATGTCGAGTTCTCGCCGGAAGACGCGTCGCGTTCCGATTTCGACTTCATGTGCGAGGTTCTGCAGATCGCCGTCGACAATGGCGCGACAACGCTGAACATCCCCGACACCGTTGGTTTCGCTGTTCCGCAGGAATACGCCGAACGTCTGGCCAACGTCCGCAAGGTCGTCAAGGGCGACTACATCATTTCCACCCACTGCCATAACGATCTGGGCATGGCCGTTGCCAACTCACTGGCTGCAGTGCAGTTGGGTGCTCGCCAGGTTGAATGTGCCGTCAACGGTTTGGGTGAGCGTGCCGGTAACGCTGCGCTGGAAGAAATCGTCATGGCGCTGCGCACACGTTCCGATTACTTCGGCGGCATCGACACCGGTATCAAGTCAGAGGAACTGGCCCGCACCTCGCGCCTGGTCAGCCGACTGACGGGTTACCCCGTGCAATACAACAAGGCCGTTGTTGGCCGTAATGCGTTTGCGCACGAATCGGGTATCCATCAGCACGGTGTTCTGAATGAGCGCACCACCTACGAAATCATGGATCCAGCAGCAGTTGGTCAGGGCGAGTCGAAAATCGTTCTGGGCAAGCACTCTGGTCGCCATGCCTTTGCCGACACTTTGAAGAAGATGGGTTACGACCTGCACGGCGATGCGCTCAATCAGGTCTTCGCTCGTTTCAAAGAACTGGCCGATCGCAAAGTTGAACTGAGCGATGCCGATCTCGAAGCGTTGGTCGCCGAGGAAATGGGCGACACGGTTCGCTACGCGTTCTCGCTCGTGTCGCTCGACAGTAACGGTGGCTCGAGTTCAACGCCGACGGCAACCATCGTGCTCGACCACGACGGCACCAAAATCGAAGCCACGGCCGAAGGCTCAGGCATGGTCGACGCAGCCTGTGCAGCGATTCGCAACGCCACTGGCATCGAAGGAACGCTTACCGATTACGCCGTCACCTCGGTGACCGGCGGCGTCGATGCGTTGGCCGATGTGGCACTGCGCTTCGAGGTCGACGGTGTTTCGATGCCAGGCCGTGGCCTTTCCACTGACGTGGTTGAGGCTTCAGCTCGAGCTTTGCTCAATGCACTGAACCGCATCGTGCGCATTCGCGACACAGGCGAAGACCCAACTGCGGTTGTCCGCCCCGGCTCATTGGCCTGACGGCTGGTTGCTCCGCACAACGTGAGTACTTGACCCTGCGAACGCGGGTGTCTACGTTGTTGACATGACGACGACGAAACGAATTCGCCTTGGCGCTCTGGCGATCGGGCTTACGGCACTGCTGGTCCTGGCCGCCGCATGCTCCAGCGGCGTCCGCGACGCTCAGAATGAGAGCGATGTGAGTCGCGGGGCTGCAGTGGGAAATGCCGGCTGGCCTGGGCCGAACGGATGCGAAAACACACAGCCTGATCTTTCTGAGTACGCGAAATTTGGCGCTCGGGGCTACCCCTACTGCAACATCAATATCGGCGCGTATTGCAACGATGCAGTTTCGTTTTATGGGCTTCCAGATATTTCGCTGTGTTTCGCTCTGACGAACAAGACCAAGAGGTTCACGGGCCCGGACACGCTTGGCTCAAAGTTCCCGCTGACTCTTTCAAATGCCTATTGCGAGAGTTACCGGCAATCGGGCAGCGCTGATGATGGCTACCTCGATGACAAAGGTCTCTGTACGTCGACCTCTGGCTACCGTGGTTCGATTCGCGTGTACACCACGGGCAGCGTTTTCCCGAATCAAGCCCGCCTGCTCAACCCGAATCCATTCATGGAAACGGCTGCAGTGCAGTTCATGCCTCACCGTCAGTCGACTGGGCCGGCAGTGCGTATCTTCGTGAGCAGCCTGATGGCGCCGTTCGACGCGACGCAGAAAGCTGCTCAGCCAGAAGCGGAATCACCGTTCTCGGGCACAAATGGCGGTAACTGTGACAGGCAGGGCGAATACCTGTCGTGTCGACTCACAAACACGATTGAGTCAAGTTCGTGGAATCCCCGAGGCAACTTCGATATCAGCAACTATCCACTTCGAATGCAGGTGAAGAATTCAAGTGGCCGGCCCATGCGCCTGACCAGTGGTGGCAACGGCACTGCTGGCAGTGGACTTCTCATTGACCCGGTGGCGTTGAAGGCAGTTACCGAGATCCCCTCGGGCGAGACCGCCTTCATCGGCGGTTATCTCAAGGCGAATGTGTCTGATGAAGAAATGTCGTGGACGGGCAGTTATTGCATCGAACAACTTTCTGGCGCCTGTGTGAATGTCGACGTCACATTCAAGTTGAAGTTCACTTCAGATAAGGACGCGGCGAACCCGAGCGCTCGCAACTACGCGAACGCGTCGACGTGCATCGTCGATGCTCGTAGTGCAGCCACCACTTACAAGTGCAATACGCCGAGCTTCAACAACAGTGTTGAGTCGCCGCTCTTGACGGCAAACATCACAAACTTCTAACCGCCGCTAACGGAAGGTTTGGAAAAGGAAGGGCCGGCCGTTTTGGCCGGCCCTTCCTTCCGTTTCAATGTTGCTCGTCGTCGCTCGTAGCGACGCAAACGAACATCAGCGATTCGTTGCCGGCATCCAAGCTGGTCGAGTGGCTTCGAACGCAGTGATCGCATCGACGTGCTGCAGAGTGATACCGATATCGTCGAGCCCATTCAGGAATCGATCCTGAGTGGAGTCATCGAGCGGGAACTCGATGTCGATGTCGAGCGAAGGCACCAGAACTCGCTTGGTGGCGATGTCGATGGTGATCTGCGTCGTGGGTTCGGCCTCGACGGCACGAAGGATGCGCTCGCTCACGTCGGCGGGGAGCACAACCGGCACAAGTCCGTTCTTCGCAGAGTTGTTGCGGAAGATGTCGCCGAATCGGGGAGCGATGACAGCTTTGAATCCGTAATCCATGATCGACCAAACCGCATGTTCGCGAGAGGAACCCACGCCGAAGTTGGCGCCGGCGACAAGGATGCATGCTTCGCCGAACTGCGGAAGGTTCATGACGAATTCCGGATCTTCACGCCATTCAGAGAAGAGACCCTGGCCGAAGCCGGTGCGCTCAACGCGCTTGAGCCAATCGCTGGGGATGATCTGATCGGTGTCGACGTCGGATCGGTCGAGTGGGAGTGCGGTTCCGCCGATGGTGATGACTGGTTCCATTGTTCTCTCAGTTCTTTCAGGCCAGATCGCGGGGATCGGCGAAGGTTCCAGCGATGGCGGTTGCTGCAGCGACGGCGGGGGAGACCAGGTGTGTGCGGCCACCCTTTCCCTGACGTCCTTCGAAGTTGCGGTTCGAGGTCGACGCCGAGCGTTCGCCCGGTGCCAACTTGTCGGGGTTCATTGCAAGACACATCGAACAACCCGGTTCGCGCCAATCGAAACCAGCCGCAGTGAAGATCTTGTCGAGGCCTTCGGCTTCGGCTTGACCCTTCACGACGAACGATCCAGGAACGACCATGGCGCGAACTCCGGCTGCAACCTGACGACCTTCGGCAACTGCTGCTGCAGCTCGGAGATCTTCGATACGGCTGTTTGTGCACGAACCAATGAACACTGTTTGTACGGGGATGTCCTTGATTGGTGTGCCTGCAGTAAGGCCCATGTACTCGAGTGCACGTGCGGCGGCGTCGCTCTCCGAGGAATCGGCGAATGATGCGGGGTCGGGCACATTGCTATCGAGTTCGATGACTTGGCCAGGGTTGGTGCCCCACGAAACGAATGGACGAAGTTTCGTTGCGTCGATGTCCACAACTTTGTCGAACACTGCGCCTTCGTCAGTGGGGAGTGTGCGCCAGTACGCAACCGCCGCGTCCCAGTCGGCGCCGGTGGGGGCGTACTTGCGACCCTTGAGGTACTCAAAGGTTGTTTCGTCGGGAGCGATGAGGCCAGCCTTTGCGCCAGCTTCGATCGACATGTTGCAGACGGTCATGCGGCCTTCCATCGACAACGACCGGATTGCTTCGCCGCGGTATTCGATGACGGAACCGATGCCGCCGCCCGTTCCGATACGGCCGATGATGGCGAGTACGAGATCCTTGGCAGTAACGCCATCGGGCAGCGCACCGTTCACGTTGACGGCCATCGTCGACGCAGGATGCTGCGGAAGCGTCTGAGTAGCCATGACGTGTTCGACCTCGGAAGTACCGATGCCGAACGCCAATGCGCCGAACGCGCCGTGGGTTGCGGTATGGCTGTCGCCGCACACGATGGTCATGCCCGGCATGGTCAGACCTTGTTCTGGCCCGATCACATGCACGATGCCTTGGCCGGGCGTGCCCATCGCGTGTTCAACAATGCCGAACTCTGCGGTGTTGGCCCGCAACACGTCGACCTGTTTGCGGGAGATGGGATCGGCGATGGGCTGATCGATATCGGAGGTAGGAACGTTGTGGTCTTCGGTCGCGACGGTGAGCTCGGGGCGACGAACGCCACGCCCGTTGATGCGGAGACCATCGAAAGCCTGAGGTGAGGTCACCTCATGGACGAGGTGGAGGTCGATGTAGAGGACATCGGGTTCGCCATCGGCACGATGCACGATGTGATCGTCCCAAAGCTTCTGCGAGAGGGTTCTCGGGGCCATGTGCTGCTCCTGTTCGGGAGATGGACCGGGGCCGACGATGACGTGAGCCCAGGACGGTGCAGTTTGTGTCTCACATAATGGGACGCTAATCTTGCTCCGTGGGAAACACTGTAGGCGGTGTCGGCGTCCTCGACAAGGCGATTGATGTTCTTACCGCCCTTGAGGTTCAGCCTCGGTCGTTGTCGGAACTCGTGGTGGTCACCGGATTGCCCCGAGCGACGGCACATCGGCTTGCGACGGCGCTTGAACAGCATGGACTCGTGCGTCGTGACACTGATGGTCGGTTCATGCTCGGTACCCGGTTGCTTTCGTTGGGACAGGCCGCTGCAGAAACCTGGCCGCTCGCAACTGCAGCGTCGGTGCCGCTTGCGACGTTGCGTGATGACACCGGTGAAAGTGTTCAGCTCTTTGTACGCGATGGCGACGAGCGGGTGTGTATTGCTGCGCTGCAATCGCTTCATGGGTTGCGAACGATTGTTCCGCTCGGCGCTCGACTTCCGCTTTCGGCGGGGTCTGCGGCGCGAGTACTTGCCGAAGGTGCCGGAGAAATCGGGGAGTGGGTGCAAAGCGTTGGCGAACGCGAGGCCGGTGTTGCATCGGTCTCTGCTCCCGTTCGTGATTCGGGTGGCCGGATCGTCGCTGCGGTGAGTGTCTCAGGTCCGATTGAGCGGACCACGAAGCAGCCGGGCAAGCGGTACGGTGCCTTTGTGGTCAACGCAGCCCGCCAGATCGAAGTGAACGCCGGTCTTCGAGGCGCAGGCGCATGACCGAACGTCCGCTCGCAGCAATCGATATTGGAACCAACTCGTTCCATATGGTCGTTGCTCGTGTGGGTGAAGTATCTGTTGGCGGTGAATTCGTAGGGCCAGCATTCGAGGTCATTGCCCGAGAGAAGGAAATGGTACGCCTGGGCTCCAGCTCGGGCGATATGAAAGAACTCTCTGAAGAAGCGATTGATCGCGGGGTGCTCGCGCTCAAGCGTTTAGTGAAGATCGCTGCGATTCACGATGCCGATGTCGTTGCCGTTGCGACGAGTGCCGTGCGTGAAGCGGAGAACGCTGACGTCTTCATTGACCGCGCGCGCGATGAAGCGGGTGTGGTTGTTGATGTGATCGCTGGCGTCGAAGAGGCCCGGCTCATTCACATTGGTGTATTGCAGGCGGTCCCCGTTTTTGATCAGCGACTGGTGCTTATTGACATTGGTGGTGGCAGTACCGAGATCTTGGTCGGCGAACAAGGTGAGACGCTGGCTGCTGGAAGTCTGAAACTCGGAGCAATTCGCCTTACCCGACGTTTCTTCCGAGGCGAACGCTTGCATCCGGGTGCGGTTGAATCGTGTCGTCGCCACATTCGTTCAGTGCTTGCCCCGATGGTGCGTGATGTGGAGCGGGTCGGATTTGGTGTTGCGATTGCTTCTTCCGGAACAGCCGAAACGGTGGCATCACTTGTCAACGCGCAGCGCGGCGACGCGACTCCTCGGACGTTCAACAACTTTGTGATGTCCCGAGAAGAGATCAAGGGAGCTGTGAAGTCTCTGGTTGCGGCGAGTTCGGTTGAAGAACGAAGAGCACTTCGCGGAATGGATCCCAGTCGCGCCGACATCATCCTCGCGGGAGCGCTCATCCTTGAACAGGCCGTTGACGAACTCGGTATCGATGAAATTGTGATTTCCGATAACGCTCTGCGCGAGGGGGTGCTTCTTGATGCGCTTTCTCGACGTCGCGGAGCGACTCTTCACCACTTGCGCGATTTGCGTCGGCGCAGTGTGCTTCATCTCGCCGAGTCAATGGATGACGATGTCAATCACTCGATGCGAGCAGCTGGCTTTGCCCTCGATCTTTTCGACGCAACGTCTTCACTCCATGAACTCGGTGATGATTCGAGGGAACTGCTTGAAGCTGGTGCGCTTCTTGCCAATGTGGGGTTGTCCGTTTCGCATTCGGAGCACCACAAGCATTCCTATTACGTGATTCGGCACTCTGATCGCCTCGCTGGTTTTACCGACCACGAGATTGAACTCATTGCTCAGATTGCGCGCTATCACCGCAAGAGCGCTCCAAAGCTGAAGCACCCAGAGTTCGCGCACCTTTGGCCGGATGACCAGGCTCGGGTTCGAGTTCTTGCTGGTCTCCTTCGGGTTGCAATTGCGCTTGATCGCTCCCATAAGGGCAGGGTCGAGCGCATCGTTGTTGCAGTGGCAGACGAAGAGGACGAGGTCGTAGTCGTCGTGAGGCCGCGTGATGGACTCGACGTCGACCTTGAAGTGCAAACGGCCGAAGACCGAAAGGGACTTCTCGAAGATGTCTTGGGTCGACGCGTTCGGATTAGTTGTTGAGTGTCATGCGCTTCCCTCTGATCTTCGGAGGCGCGCTTCTTGGTGCATCGATGCTGCTTGCCGGATGTCTGGTGAACCAGAACAATCTGGGCGCTGCAGAGAAACTCTCAACGTCTGCGCCGACGCCGGTTGCTCCGACTCGTAACAATGTTCTGTACGGTCCGGAGAGTCATCAGCATCTCGACATCTATCAGCCCGACGGCACTCCACGAGGCACGATCGTTTTCTTTCATGCAGGTGGATGGTGTTGTGGCGACGAAGACGACGTCGACGCACTGATCCTCTCGCAGGTCACTCACGGATTTGCGGTGGTGTCTGTTCACTACGGCCTCGCACTCGAGGAAACCGCTGAAGAAATGAACGACGATGCCGACCGTTCGATCCGGTGGGTGAAAGTGCATGAAGTCGAGTGGGGTGCGCAGGGCAAGCCCGTTATCGCTGCCGGGGGGTCGGCCGGAGGCAACGTCGCTTTATTGATGGGAAGCGCTCCGGGGGTCTTCGTTGAGTCGAATCTTCCCGCTGATCTGGCGGCAACGAGTCCGAACGTTGACGGTGTGATCTCATTTGTTGGACCTTCCGATCTGCGCCCGTATGTCAATGGCCAGATACCACCCGCAGGTCTCGATGGTCAGCAACTTGTAGAGGACTATCTCGATTGTTCGAACCGAGGGAGTTTTAAGCGTGGAACGACAACGCCGATGCCCGCGTGTACCGAGTTGCGTTCGTTGCTGTTCAGCCCGTTGTTTTGGGCGTCACTTCACATGTGGGACAACGATCTTCCGCCGGTGTATCTCGGCTACGGCGTGAACGACGCGCTGGTTCCGCCTTCAAGTCAAGCGCTACCAATTGCTGACGTTTGGGCGATGTCGGCAGGATCAGCAAACACGTGGCTAGATCTGGCAAACAGCACACACAACGTGACCTTCGAACTGAATGCGACTGCGTTCAACCGTTGGATGAACCGGTTCAACTGAGTCGAGCGGCAACATCTCGGCAGGCGGTTAGTAACACATCGGCGAATCGTTCTGGACGAGTTGCGCACATGTCGTGGCGACCGCTGACTTCGAAAACGTTTGTGCCTGATATTGCGTCTGCCAGTTGACGCTGGCGGTGGGGAGGAACGGTTTCGTCGCGTGTTGTGAGAACGACTGCAGTGGGCACATCGACGGTTTCGATCCAGTTGCGAGCGTCGTAGGACGCGACATCGTGGCCAGCCTCGAGCATGATCCGCAGGTCGTTCTGACGGGCTTGTTCTCGCGCCCAATTTCCTAACGGGGTCGTGTCGTATTTGGAAACGAGCACTCGTTCCGAAACTCGACGGTTGACCGAGGACGGGGCCACTCTTGTAGCGAAGGAAAGTCCGGTCACGACTCCGTTGAGTGCACGCTCTCCTCGACGATCGCGAAATCTCGCAGCTGTTGCGCAGAGTACGAGACCTTCGATCATTTTGGGGTGGCGTCGCCAGAGCAACTGAGCGATTGGTCCGCCCATCGAATAGCCGACGGCGATTGCGCGTTCGATGCCGAGAACTTCAAGAAGCGCAGCTGCGTCGTCGGCACAGTCTTCGAGTTTGAATCGACGTCGACTTCTGATGCCTTGTCCGTGGCCGCGATGATCCATCGCAATCACGTTGAACTCGCGCTGCAGCGATTCGTACGTGCCAAACCAGTTCAGCGCGGAATTCGCAGTCCACCCGTGCAGTAGCAGCAGGGTGGGCGCGCCGTGAGGGCCGGGTGCTTCGCGAATCCATGTCGTTCCGCGACCAGGTAGATCGAGCGAGCGACCCTCGGGAAGGCCTGGTGTTAGGAACGGTGTGGACCCAGGAAGCGCAGGCGACATTTGAATGAAGCCGTCAGGCTTCGATGGCGACAATCTCGACCTTGAGGACGCCACCGGGAGCCTCGAAGTCGACGATGTCGCCGACCTTGGCGCCCATGAGGGCGACACCGAGAGGTGACCCAGGTGTGAGAACTTCGAGCTCGCCCCGTTCCTCGACCGATCCGACCAGGAGGCGTTCGACCTCGTCGTCGCCCTCGTAGCGGATGCTGACGATCACGCCGGCAACGACCGAGGTGCCATCGGCGGCCTCGACGATTTCGGCATCGAGGAGGAGTGCCTCGAGTTGGCGGATCCGGGCTTCCATCTTGCCCTGCTCCTCTTTGGCAGCGTGGTAGTCGCCATTTTCGGAGAGATCGCCCATTTCGCGGGCGGCCTGGATCTTGCGGGCAATATCGACCCGACCGTGGGTGGTGAGCTGCTCATGTTCGGCGCTCAGCCGGTCGTGGGTCTGTTGGGTGAACTGGTGGACGTCGGCCATCTCGCCAGCGTACAAGGCACCTGCGGAACTCGCCTAGGGCGCCGGAAGGGGGTCGGGCTAGAGTCATGAGCCATGTCCACACCGAGCCCACGCCGTTCGCGCTCCATCGTGATCATTCGCTAGCGCACGCCGAACCCGGTGTGCGCCCTCGGCCGTCCACCCCGGTGGGCGGCTTTCTCGTTCCAGCACAGGCCTGTCCCACAGTTGTCCGCACTGCCCCCATCTGCACAGCTACCAATCGGAGTCATCGTGAGTCACAGAATCGGAGTCATCCCCGGAGACGGAATCGGTCATGAGGTCATTCCCGTGGCTCTCACTGTCGTCCGCGCCGCAGGTGTTGAGCTCGATTGCGTCGACTACGACCTCGGAGGCGCTCGCTATCTGCGCGACGGCGTCGTACTCGACGACGCAACGGTCGAAGAATGGCGTGGTCTCGATGCGCTTCTGCTCGGCGCAGTTGGAACGCCCGACGTGCCGCCAGGTGTCATCGAACGCGGGCTTCTCCTCAAGATGCGCTTCGATCTCGATCTGTATGTGAACCAGCGTCCGTTCCTTGCGCCCGACGGTTCGCATGATTTCATCGTGATCCGTGAGAACACCGAAGGCACCTATGCCGGCGAGGGCGGTTTCCTCCGTAAGAACACACCGTTCGAGGTTGCAACCCAGGGGTCTGTCAATACCCGCCACGGCGTAGAGCGTTGTGTTCGTTACGCATTCGAACTCGCTCGTAGTCGCGATCGTAAGCACCTCACACTGGTACACAAGACCAATGTTCTGACATTTGCCGGTGATCTTTGGGAGCGCACCTTTCATGAGGTCGCTGCCGAGTATCCAGATGTTTCCACTGCGTACAACCATGTCGATGCGGCCTGCATCTATTTCGTTGAAGACCCCAAGCGTTACGACGTGATCGTTACCGACAACCTGTTCGGCGACATTCTCACCGATCTCGGTGGAGCGGTTTCTGGCGGCATCGGTTTCGCGTCGTCGGGCAACCTCAACCCTGATCGCACGAGCCCATCCATGTTCGAACCCGTACACGGGTCTGCTCCCGATATTGCGGGCCAGAACAAGGCCAACCCTGTCGCCGCAATTCTTTCGGCAGCGATGATGCTCGAATTCCTCGGTGAGGATGCGGCCGCTACCGCAATCCGCAACGCGTGTGCCGACACCGCATCCCTCACTGGTTCCACTACCGAAATCGGCGACCTTGTCGTCGCTCGTCTCTGAGAGGCACTGCAATGCCCATTACGCCTACCCACAAAATCTGGATGAATGGACAGCTCGTCGATTGGGACGACGCAAAGATCCACGTCCTCACCCACACGCTTCATTACGGCATGGGTGTCTTCGAGGGCATCCGCGCCTACGAGACCCCAAAGGGTCCCGCAGTGTTTCGTCTTACCGAGCACATGGAGCGACTCCACAATTCAGCGAAGATCCTTGGCATGGACATGCCCTACTCGGTCGACGAATTGGTGCAGGGAACCAAAGACGTTGTGAAGGCATCAGGTCTTCCTTCGGCCTACATCCGCCCGATCGCCTATTACGGCTACGGCGAAATGGGCCTCAATACGCTTCCGTGTTCAGTTGACGTTGCCATTGCCTGCTGGCCATGGGGCGCTTACCTCGGCGAAGACGCTCTTACCAAGGGCATTAGCACGAAGATCTCGTCCTGGACTCGTCACGATCACAACACGATGCCGCCGGCGGCGAAGACCACCGGTAACTACGTGAACTCGTCGTTGGCCAAGGTCGAAGCGCTCAAGGGCGGTTACGACGAAGCGATCATGCTCAACCCGCAAGGTTTCGTGAGCGAATGCACGGGCGAAAACATTTTCGTTGCGCGCGACGGTGTGTTCATTACGCCGCCGATCGCAGCGGGAGCGCTCGAAGGCATCACGCAGGACAGCGTTATGACGATCGGTCGCGATCTCGGGTACGAGTTCCGCGTCGACTACCTCACGCGCTCCGATCTCTACGTGTCGGAAGAAATCTTTCTGTGCGGAACCGCCGCTGAGGTTTCTGCTGTGAACGCGGTCGACGATCGACCGGTTCCGTGCCCAGGTCCGATGACTTCTGCCATCGCTGCTGAATACGGCCGCGTTGTTCGCGGACATGTTCCCCGTTACGAGGACTGGTTGGAGTATGTCCACTAAGAACGGTTCGACGCCGGAACTCCCGTTGCTGCCTTCGTCGGTCGAAATCTTCGATACGACATTGCGCGATGGCGCCCAGTTCGAAGGTATTTCCCTCACTGTCGACGACAAACTCCGAGTTGCTGAACAACTCGATTGGCTCGGCGTTCGATGGATCGAAGGCGGTTACCCCCAGGCCAACCCGAAGGACGAAGAGTTCTTCCAGCGGGCTCCATCTGAATTGAAACTCACCAACGCTGAACTTGTTGCGTTCGGTTCAACGCGTCGTCCCGCCGGCAAGGTTGATCTCGACCCCACGCTGGCGGCACTCGTTGGCGCCGGAACTTCGACGGTGTGCATCGTGGGTAAGAGTTGGGACTTTCACGTCACCGAAGCGCTGCGTACGACTCTCGATGAAGGCATCGCAATGGTTGCCGAATCGGTTGCGTTCTTGAAGGCCGAAGGCTTGCGCGTGTTCTTCGATGCCGAACATTTCTTCGACGGCTACAAAGCCAATGCCGAATTCGCACTTCGTGTGCTCGAGGCGGCCATGGTCAACGGCGCCGATTGTGTTGTGTTGTGCGACACCAACGGCGGTTCGCTCCCACACGAGGTCCAGCACATCGTTTCCGATGTTGTGTCATTTGTTGGTGGCGCAACTGCGGTTGGCATTCATACGCAGAACGATTCGGGTTGCGCGGTCGCGAATTCGGTTGCTGCTGTTGTTGGCGGCGCGACGCAGGTGCAGGGCACCGTCAACGGCTACGGCGAACGCACCGGCAATGCCAATCTCATGACGGTCATCCCTGACCTCACCCTCAAACTTGGTGTGGCGACGTTGCCCGAAGGTCATCTCGACCGACTCACCGTCGTCAGTCATCGTGTTGCCGAACTGGTCAACCTTCCGCCGCATCCGGCCGACCCGTACGTGGGCGCATCAGCGTTTGCTCACAAGGGCGGACTGCACACATCAGCACTTGGTCGTGCTGGTGGAGCAACCTACGAACACATCGATCCCTCGGTCGTCGGCAATCACACCCGTGTACTTGTTTCTGATCTGGGCGGCCGCGCCGGCATGGCAATGAAGGCCGACGAGTTTGGTGTCGAGCTCGATGATCGATCGGTGGCTGCGCTCTCGGAAGAGCTGAAACAGCTCGAAGCCGAAGGTTGGCTGTTCGAATCGGCCGATGCATCGCTCGAACTTCGCATGCGTCGCGCGACTGGCTGGGTCCAAGACTTCTTCGAGGTCGAGGAGTATCGGGTTTCAAGTTTCCATCGTGAAGGTCCGGCCATGCCCGAAGGTGGACTCGACGTCAGTACCGAAGCAACCGTGAAACTCTGGATCGATGGCGAGCGTTTCTCTGCCGTTGGCGAAGGCAATGGTCCCGTCAACGCGCTCGACGCCGCAGTCCGACGTGCCCTGAATGGTCGGTTCCCGGCGCTTGAGCGCATTCACCTCACCGATTTCAAGGTGCGTGTTGTCGACGGCGGCGCTGCGACCGGCGCAGTGGTGCGTGTACTTATCGATTCCACCAACGGCGACCGTGTCTGGACGACCGTAGGTGTCGACAGCAATGTCATCGAAGCCTCTTGGCAGGCGCTTATGGACTCCATTCAGTTCGGCTTGGTCCACGCCGACGATCTCGCCGGGTAGATTCACCACTAATGGCTGCTCCTGATTACGTTCCCGCTCCCGTTGACGATCCCGCTCGGGTGTACCAGTCGCCTCCTTGGCGACCCGAGTCCTGGATGGCCGACCGGCCCGCCGAGATCACCGGCCGTCAGCCTCTTGGCCCTCGGCTCGGCGATCCGGGTCCCGACCAAGGCTTTGCCCTTCGCTTAGCCCGTCAGGTCCGAGGCCGCCTTGTGTTGACTTCGGCCGAATCAGAAGACGATGCCATCGCCGGAAGCGTTGCCATCGCAATGCGTCGTTCGGCAATGTTCGGCCGGGCTCCAGCCATACACGACCTCACGGTTGCTCTCACACTGTGGGGTTACCTGTCAGAAGCTCCGGCTGACCTTGTTGCGGTGCGAGCCCAGGTGTTTGCCGCTGTCGCAAGCACGCATCACTACATGGAACGTCGCGCAATCGTCGACGCAGTTCCCGACGATGTCTTGCGTCTCGATCCTGCGTCGGTCGGCGCGCTTGTTCGCAACGAACCGTCTCGAATCATGGCGATGGCCAACGCAGCGTTGGCGGGTCAGTCCCACGACGAAAACGCCTGAACATCCAGAGCCCTTTCGGCTCGACGATGAACGGCGTTCTACGGTTTCACTGCTGCGCTTGAACCCGTAGTTTTCGCGGGCCACGAAGCAGGAGTGGTTGCGAAAATGTCGATCGGTGTACCTGCCGGGACAGCTTCGGCAATCTTGGTCACCACATCGTTCGGAATTCGAACACAACCATTCGACGACTTCGTTCCAACGAGTTCAGGCTGGTTCGTGCCGTGGAAGGCGATCTGAGGAAGGCCATTGTCGAACGTATCGAGGACCTCGCTGTAACCGTTCGTGGGCAGAATCCATGCGCCATAAATGCCGGTATCTGACGAGTTCTTGATCTTCTCCGCAATCGCGAAATGTCCGACGGGCGTTGGCGTGGAGTCCTTACCGATGACGACATCGGTTTCAACAAAGACGTCGGCCCCCTTGAAGACTTTGAGGTGGAAGGTCGAAAGATCAAGCTCGATGCGATAGTCAGTTGCGGCGATCGTGACATCGTCGGCTTTGACCCAACCAGTGGTGTGGTTGGGACGAGCGGTGATGAGTACCTTCATGTAGTCGCCCTCATTTTCAAGGACATCGAAGACGAGTGGGTTCTTGTAATAGGTGGGATTGCTGAACTCGTAGCCGTCAGCGGTCTTCTTCACGCCTGCAGAGTTGAGACCATTGCGCGGAATCGGAGGAACTTTGGGAGCGAGAGTGCTTGAGGTGCTGGAAGTGCTGGACGGGGGAGTGGTGACGACGCTCTTGGGTAGTTCGGCCAAAACGGTGAGTTTCGAGCCCTTCGCAGTCGCATAGGTGGTTTGGTAGGGGGTTGCGACGGCAGTGGTAGAGGATTCCTCGACGGAGGTGTCGGTCGAGGCGTTCTTGCTGCTCGAGCACGACGCAGCGCCCACGAGCAATGCGAGCGACATGGCGACGATGGCCAGTGGTCGGAAGCGACGCAGAAGGACGGACGAGTTCATGTGATGCTCCGAGCGAAAAGTGGGGAGAAGGCCGGATCAATCCGGAAACAGTCCGAATCAGCGGCCCGACCAAATGATCGAAGGCCTGACGGTACCATCGACCCTGTGAGTACCCCAGTCGCCAGAGTCCGCTTCGCCCCTTCCCCAACGGGCTATCTCCACATCGGTGGCGCTCGAACCGCCCTTTTCAACTGGCTCTTTGCCCGCCAGCAAGGCGGCGAGTTCGTTCTCCGTATCGAGGACACCGACGCAGAGCGGTCGCGGCCTGAGCTCATCGACATCATTTTCCGATCGCTCGAATGGCTCGGTCTCGACTGGGACGGCACCCCCGTGCATCAGTCCGAGCGCGGTGCCATGCACCTCGCTGCGGTCGAGACGTTGCTGGGCAACGGTGCGGCCTACTGGTGTTCGTGTACCCCCGACGAGGTCAAGGCTCGTGCCGAGGCTCGCGGCGGCACGCCCGGGTACGACGGTTTTTGTCGTGAACGTGGCTTGGGTCCTGGCGATGGTCACGTGGTCCGATTCCGCGTTCCCGATACCGGCGTCACTGCGTTCGACGATCTCATTCGTGGCACCGTCAGTTTCGAAAATGCTGTCCTTGAAGATTTCGTCATTCTTCGATCGAACGGCACGCCGATGTTTCATCTGGCCAACGCTGTCGACGATGCCGATCAAGGCATCACCCATGTCATTCGCGGCGAAGACCTCATCAATGTCACCCCGAAAGTGCTGCTCATTCGTGAAGCGTTGTCGACTCCGGGTGAATTGATCTTTGCCCATTTGCCGCTCATCGTGAATGAAAAACGGCAGAAGCTTTCGAAGCGTCGCGACGATGTTTCTGTGGGCGACTACATCGACCGCGGGTATCTCTCCGAAGCAATGGTGAACTATCTCGCGACTCTTGGCTGGGGCCCGCCCGACGGGATTGAAATTCGTCCACTTGCGGAAATCGTTGACCTCTTCCGAATTAGTGACGTCAACAAGTCGGGTGCATTTTTCGACGTGAAGAAACTGCAACACTTCAACGGCGAATACATTCGCAATCTTTCTGTCCCGCAGTTTGTGACGAAGTCGACGCGTTGGCTGTACGAAGAAACGCCGTGGGAAACCGATCGTTTCGATCTCGGCACCTTCGAAGTTATGGCTCCGTTGGTGCAGGAACGCGTCAAGTTGCTGTCGGAAGTTCCTGGCTATGTCGACTTCCTCTTCGCGCCCGAACCCGTTATTGACGACGAGTCATGGCAGAAAGTAATGGTGAAGGGTGCCGAACTCGCGTCGGCGGTACTCGACCACGCAACGACCCAATTCGCTGATTGTGAGTGGAATGCAGCCTCGCTTGAAGCAGCGCTGTTCTCCTATGCCGAGCAACACGAGATCTCAAAGGGCAAAGTTCAGGCTCCCGTTCGAGTATCGGTGACCGGCCGAAGTGTCGGACCGCCGTTGTTTGAGTCGCTCGAGGTTCTTGGCCGAGACGAAACCCTTCGCCGACTCGCAGCAGCGAAGGTTCGCCTGCAGGGCTGACATGTTCTTCGGACTGCGCTGGGCGATACGCATCGCTCTTGGACTGTTCGCAGTCGTCGTGCTTTACATCGGCATCACGTTTGCGCAGGTGTGGTGGGCGTCGCGTCAGAACGACACTGCGAAAGCATCGGCAATTGTTGTCATGGGCGCAGCGCAATGGAACGGTTCGCCTTCACCTGTCCTGAAGGGCAGGCTTGATCACGCCGCTGATCTCTATCAAAAGGGTGTTGCGCCCGTTGTGATCGTTGCCGGCGGAAAACAGCCAGGAGACAAAGAAACGCAGGGTCTCGTCAGCTTTGAGTACTTGCGGTCGAAGGGCATTCCAGAATCGGCGATCAAGATCGAGGTGGACGGCAGGAATAGTTACGAGGAACTTTCCTCAACGGCATTCATCATGCGCCAGGCGGGCTTGCCGCACGATGTCGTGATCGTGACCGATCCGTATCACGCCTATCGCTCGGCGTCTATCGCTGACGAAGTCGGCTTGTCAGCGCACGTGTCGCCAACCAAGGGGACCTCAACCTTCAGTGATTACGTGCGCGAAACCGGTGCCGTCGCTATTGGCCGCATCATCAATTACCGCCGGTTGGCTGCTTGGCGCTGACCCCGACTGGGCTCCTCGATGTGGTTTGGTGCCACCCCTCTCCCAGCCGGTAACGTTCACTCGCCCTTCGGGGGTGGTGTAATTGGTAACACGGGTGGTTCTGGTCCATTTGTTGGGGGTTCGAGTCCTCCCCCCCGAGCTTTGAAGATCGGGCGTCGACACTGTCGGCGCCCGTTTCGCGTCTGGTGCGCCCATAGGCTGACTCGGTGACAACTTTGCGCTCTCTCTGCGTCTATTGCGGCTCAAAGCCCGGCAATGATGCCCGGTACGAGTCAATAGCCGGCGAGTTAGGACGCCTCATGGCGCGGGCCGGTGTGCGCCTTGTCTACGGAGGCGGTTCAGTGGGACTCATGGGCACCGTGGCCGATGCTGTCCTGGCTCATGGCGGGGAGGTCTTCGGCGTCATCCCAAAGGGGCTCTTCACCACCGAAATCGGACACCCAGGCCTTACGGAACTTGTCGAGGTTGGTTCTATGCACGAGCGCAAGGCACTCATGGCGGCGGAAGCTGATGCGTTCATCGCCTTACCTGGAGGCCTAGGCACGCTCGAGGAATTGGCCGAGATCGCAACATGGTCTCAATTGGGCATCCATGCCAAGCCCGTTGGTGTGCTTGATGTTGATGGGTTCTGGCAGCCGTTCCTTGAGTTTCTCGATAGCGCGGCCGATGCTGGATTCATTCGCCCTCAGCATCGGGAGATCATCGTGCGCATCACCGACGTCGCCGATGTGATTCCTGTGTTGTCATCCACAGCGGTGCGAGAAGAGGCGCCATTGCTCGAGATCGAAGAGTCCTGACCCGATGGGGTCTGGGCGGCGCTGACGCGAGACAATCAAGGCATGGAACAGGTCGACATCGCCGTGATCGGCGCCGGTCCCGCAGGCTCATCGGCTGCGGCGTGGGCGGCGAGAGGCGGCGCTTCGGTGGCACTGTTCGAAAAGGCCGCGCAGGGTCGCGACAAGTCGTGCGGAGACGGTCTGACACCGCGGGCGATCGCCGAGTGCCGTCGACTCGGTATTGATGTTGAGCACTTTCATCGCATCGATGGTTTGCGCGTGCAGGCCGGTAGCAAAGTTCGTGAAGTCTTGTGGCCCGATGGCGCCTTTCCGCCGGTTGGTGCTGTTGCTCCCCGCGCCGAATTCGACGCGATGGTGATGCAAGCCGCGATCGATTCGGGTGCTGATTTTCGCCAGAACTCCCCAGCCGAACCTTGGATCGAAGACGACCGAGTGATTGGCGTCATCTCCAAAGGCGAAAAGATTCGCGCGCAACTCACGGTTATTGCATCTGGTGCTGGTTCGCCAGCGGCACGCGCTGTTGGTGCAACCCGTATTGCCTCGTCAGCATTTGGACTTGCGATTCGTGCCTACATTCCGTCTTCTCGAGCAGACGATCGCTACATGGAGGCTTGCCTCACCGTTAAAGGTCCCGACGGTTCCATCGTTCCTGGTTACGGATGGGTGTTCCCTGCCGGCAACGGAATCGTGAACATCGGAGTTGGCGCCTTGTCAACGATGAAAAACTTTTCCGACCTCAACCTCAACACGATGCTCGATGCGTATACCTCTCAGGTGCGCGAGTCGTGGGGCCTCGGTGAATTCGTTGCACGCCCGAAAGCCTGGCGACTGCCAATGCATGTTGAACATCGCGGCGGTCCCGGATGGGTCGTTGCTGGCGATGCAGCTGGGCTTGTCAATCCGTTCAACGGTGAAGGCATCGATTACGCGCTCGAGTCGGGTCGGCACGCTGCGGAATGTTTCTTGACCGAACCCGGAACTGCGTGGGCGGCCTATCAAGCCTTGTTGCGTTCGGAGTATGACCCGTTCTTTGCCACTGCTCGGCGTTTCGCGTGGCTGATCGGTCGTCCAAAACTTCTGCAGTTCCTCCTCGGCATTGCGTTATCAACGAACTTCACAATGAAACTCGTGCTCGACATCATGGCGAATCTGGTTGATATGGAACACCCCGGTTTGGCCGGCCGTTCGCTCACAATTGGCGGCAAGGCATTGTCATTGGCCGACCCACTCCTGGTTCGATCCTCCGCCAAAGGCAAGAACAAGTCGACAACTCCCGTCGGGTAGGTTCAGGAGTCCCACAAGGGGATGAATGGGGGAGTCGGTCATGGGTAGTTCGCCAGTAGCCATTGTCACGGGTGCAAGCCGCGGAATCGGTCGAGCCGGAGCGCTCGCTCTCGCCGAAGCTGGTTTCGACGTTGTCGTTAGTGCGCGCACGGTTCGCGAGGGCGAAGGCGTCGCCGAGCCCAATTCCGTTCGTGAAGAAACAACGCTCGCGGTTCCCGGAAGTCTCGAACGTACTGCACAGGAAATCGAAGAGCGCGGACAGCGAGCCCTCATCGTTCCCATGGATCTCATCGACGTCGCGTCGGTCACCGCACTCCCGGCGACCGTTATGGCCGAATGGGGTCGTATCGATGTGCTGTTCAACAACGCGATCTTCCGCGGAGTTGGCACGCTCGATCGAATCACCGACCTCACGATCGAGTCGATGACCAATCTTCTCGCTGGCAACTTCATGAATCAGATCCTGCTTATTCAGCAGGTGATTCCTCACATGCTCGCTGCCGGTGGCGGCACGATTATCGACATGGTCTCGGGTTCTGCTCGGCTCGATCCCGCTGGTCCTCCCGGAGAGGGAGGCTGGGGCATTCTCTATTCGGCATCCAAAGCCGCGTTCGGCCGAGTTGCAGGTGGCGTGAATGCGGAATATCGAGCGCAGGGCATCAAAGCGTTCAACGTTGATCCCGGCAATGTCGTAACCGAGGCTCGCAAGGCGGCCAAGCCGGACGATGAATACAGCAGCGGCTACGGAAGCGAACCCGCAGAAGCGACGGGCAAAGTCGTTGCGTGGTTGGCGACTGACCCAACCGCGGAAAAGTTCCTCGGCAAGTGGATCTTCGCTCCGAAACTTTGTTCCGATCTTGGTCTACTTCCCGGTTGGACGTTCCAGGTTCCGCAATGAACGAGAGCGAGCTCGCCGATCGGCTTGCCATCCGTTCAATTGTCGACGAGTACGCCCGTTTCGCTGATCGCATCGACAACGAAGGTCTTGCTGGTTTGTTTGCTCCCGATGGCGTTCTGCGCATCTTCGAGCGCGGCAATCCCGAACCCGTTCGTCAGCGCATTGGCCGCGCCGAGATTTCTGAAGCGATCAAGGGTTTGTCTCGTTACGACGTCACAATGCATTCCGTCAGTAACCACTACGTCGTGCTCAACGGCGATGTTGCCAGTGGCGAGACTTATTGCCGGGCAACCCACGTCCGTCCCGTTGAAGGTGGCGCTCCGGAAGCTCGCGAGAACTACGTGATGAACATTCGTTATCTCGACGACTACGTCCGATTGCCAGAAGGCTGGCGAATCGCCACGCGTGAACTCCAGGTCGAGTTCACCGAGGTCTTCCCGATTCTTTAGCGCTGGATCGTTATGCGCCGCGGAGCGACGCGACTGATGAAGCGTTGGCCATCTCAAGCGCCAGTTCAGCTAACTCGGCGATGGTGTTCTCGGTTCCCGTGGTGTCTTCGCCCGGACGAGTTGCCCTAATGCGGGCTAACGCGCCCTCGGTGATGATCGACAACTTGAATACGGCGAGAACCCGATAGACATCGATGTCTCGGATTGAGCGGCCACTCGTGGCCTCGTAGCGGGTCAGCAAGTGTTCGCCTGTGGGGAACCCGGAGTTGAGACGATGTGGCTGCGGAGAGCGACTGCGCCACATGAGTGCACCGGCCTCGCCCCAGTAGACGCTGACCATGCCGAGGTCGGTGAGTGGGTCGCCGAGAGTCGACATCTCCCAGTCGAGAACCGCCACCATCTTGGTCGGATCGGTACGACTCCACATGGTGTTGTTGAACGAGTAGTCGCCGTGAACGATTGATGCATCGGTTTGGGCGGGGATTGAACGCTTGAGTCGAGCGGCAACCTCGTCAACGGCGGGAAGCTCGCGCTGCTTGGACTTCTCCCACTGGGTGCACCAGCGATTGACCTGGCGTTCAAGGAAGCCAGCGGGCTTACCGAGTTGTCCCAGACCAACTGCTTCGAAATCAACGGCATGTAATCGTGCAAGAACGTCGATGAGTTCGTTGCTCGCGCCAAGCGCCTGGGCTTCGTTCAAGTGAGCAACTTGATCGGTATCGGAATAGACGATGCCGTCAACGAAGTCCATCAAATAGAACGGAACGCTGATGACCGAATCGTCTTCGCACATTGCAACCGTTCGTGGAACCGGTACGTCGGTGTTTTGAAGTCCGGTTTGAACTCGGTATTCGCGACCCATGTCGTTGGCAGTGGCAAGGAAGGCACCAACGGGCGGGCGACGCAACACCCAATCGTTGGCATCGTCTTGAACGCGGAACGTGAGATTCGAAGAACCTCCGGACAGATGCGAAACCGTGATCGGTCCGCTCGCTGTAGAGACGTTGTCGCGAATCCACCCAGCGAGCGACTCAACTGGAACGGCCTCGGCGACCTGCTCGGGGTTCATGCGATGGGAGTCGACGCAATGATTGGGTCGGGGTTGTCGACCACGCAACGGCTGCCGCTATAGATCGACACCATGCACTTGTTGCAGTGGATGCAGTTTCCCTCGGTTTGGGTGCCGTCCTGCATCCGCTTGATGAGGTCGGGTTCGCGCAAGACGGCGCGGCCCATGGCGACGAAGTCGAAGCCATCGGCCATTGCTTGTTGCACCGTTGCGAGGTTGTTGATTCCCCCGAGGAAGATGAGCGGCATATCGAGTGCAGCGCGCACGTCGAGCGCCATCGGGCGGAAGTACGCCTCTTCGAACGGATACGAGGGCATGAACTTCTTGCCGAAGAGTTTGAATCCGAGCGCCATCGGGAACGGAAGCACCTTGGCGAACTCTTCGCGAGGGGCATCTCCCTTAAAGAGGTAGATCGGGTTCGCCAGCGAGGAACCACCGGTCATCTCAAGTGCATCCAAGTGTCCGTCGTCCTGCAGCAACTTGGCGAAAGCGGTGCTCTCGGGGGGCCTGAATCCGCCCGGAACGCCGTCGTTGAGGCTGATCTTGGCGGTGACGGCCATGTGTACGGGTGCGGCATCGCGGACCGCCGCAATTACGTTGCGGGCGAACCGGGCGCGGTTTTCAAGCGAGCCGTTCCATTCGTCCTTGCGCTTGTTGAACTTGGGGCTGAGAAACGACGACAACAAGTAGTTGTGGGCGAGATGGATTTCGATGGAATCGAATCCGGCCTCGGCCATGAGCTGCGCTCCGATGGCGTAATCGTTGATCACCCGATCGATTTGGTTTGGCGTGATCGAACGAGTGATCTTGCCGTTGATGGGGTTCATCATCCTGCTGGCGGCAAGAGACGGAACGCCGTTCTTCTTTGCGTTCGCTACTGGCCCGGCATGGCCAATCTGACCCGCAACCAACGCGCCTTCGTCGTGCATCGTGTCGACGAACTTTTTGAGCCCCGGGACTGCGGCCGGACGCAGCAACATGCAGCCACCGTCAGTGCGGCCTTCGGGGGCAACAGCCAAGTACGCAAGCGTCGTCATTGCGACTCCACCGCGCACGGGGCGCAGGTGGTAATCGATGAGTTCTTGAGTGACCAGGCCCTCGGGCGTTACGCCTTCAAACGTTGCGGCTTTGATGAACCGGTTTTTCAGTGTCAGCGGGCCAAGCGTCGCTGGTGCAAAAGGGTCAGGAGTTCCCGCCACGTCGCTCACCACAGTTCGTTGACGTAGGTGTCCGTTCCGACAACGGTGCGGAAGAACGGTGCAACGAGGTGCACATCAGCAAGACCGGCAGCGGCAACGGCATCGGTGTAGGTCTTCATGCGGTCGAGCGACTTGGAGACATCGCCACGAACGAAGATCACCTGTACGAGACGCTCGGGTCCGCCTGCAGGGGTGCCGAGGTCCATCGGTTGATCGGCTGCTGGCGTTGCCACCGGTTGCCATGACGAAACGATTTCGATGTCAGAACCGGTCATCAGTTCGGCGTACGCGCCGGACTTCTCGAGGTCGGCGTGGACGCTCTTTGCGCTGTTGCCTTCGCGGGCGTCGAAGAAGACCGTGAAAATGCCGTCGTACGCGCTGTCGAGTGCAACATCGACAGGCACGCCGTCCGCATCACGGTTTGCAGCACCGATGTAGTCGAACAGGTTGGTGTGGGTGTGCTTGCGCTCGGGGAAGCCGCGGTTGTTGGTGTAGAGCCACGTGACGCGTTCGGTGCTCCAATTGTTCCAATCATCGTGGTGTCCGCCTTCGATCCAGTAGATCGCGACGTAGGAGCCGGCATCGGTGGGGTTGGCAACGGCGGTGTCGCCGTCTGGCCAGCGAAGATCCTTCAGGCTTCGTGGTGCAACCCAGCGCGAACCCGACATCTGATGCGGCGCGACCATGCAGCCTGCGTAGAAGTGATCGCGCTCGTACCAACGGTTGTAGGCGGACTCGAAACCAGGGTTGGGATCAACCATGGTGAGGAGCATCGATCCGACCTTCATCGGATAGTCGTTAAGGCCGCCAACATCGAGTGGATATGCCATGAGATCCTTCACTTTCGAACACGGGCGAATCGCCCCCCTGTGGGGAATGAAACTAGCCGTTCGAGATCGAAGGAAATGCGGCGATCAGCGCTCGGCCGAACCCACGACAGAGACCCGGTACATCAGTCGGCGACCGGGGAAATCGTTGAGGACACGGTGCATCGTGGAGCGGTTGTCCCACATGAGCAGGTCGCCTTCTCGCCAGTGGTGGCGATAGGTGAAGTGCTCCTTAATCGAATGCTGAAACAGGAACGCGAGGACGGCATCGCTTTCCTCGGGAGGTAGGCCAACGATGTGGCGGGTGTAGGTCGGGTTGACGAAGAGGCCCTTGGCGCCAGTTTCCGGGTGCACCCGGACGACGGGGTGAGCGGTGCGACGGTCTTGAGCGATTGCATCGGCATATTGCTGCGATGAGGCTCCGCCGAAGCGGTACCGAAGTTCTGTGGTCCGGCTGAGATCGTGAACCGCGGTGAGGCCTTCGAGATACTGCTTCATGTTTGGGGACAGGGCTTCGTAGGCGGCAGTTGTCGAAGCAAACATCGTGTCGCCTCCCACGTCGGGAAGCGTCTTCGCATGAGTGAGGGTTCCCATTGGGGGATGGGGAAGGAACGTCTCATCGGTGTGCCACATCGATGCGGTGTTTCCTTCATCAGAGTCGAGAACGCTGACGTGTTCGAGGCCCGGCCCGAGGTTAGGGAAGAACGCGTGGATTTCGATCTCGCCAATTCGACGTCCGAGTGCCATGTGCTGTTCGGGAGTGAGGTCGGGAGCGGGGATCACCAAAACCTGGTTCTCAACGAGCGCAGTGTGCACCGCATTGAGGGTCTCGTCATCGAAATCGCTGCTGAGATCGAGCCCGGTGATTTCTGCTCCAAGGGCGGGGGTAAGCCGACGAATCTGCATGCGTTGATGTTGACACTTTTCCCGGCCACTCGTAGGTTCGCTGGAGAGGCCGCCGGGTGGCGGCCATTCATCCCGGGGGCTCGATTCCATGACAAACCTGTTCAGTTATGCCGGCAAGCGCGTTGTTCTCACTGGCGGAGCAACGGGTATTGGTGCGGCGCTCGCCGAGTTGCTCGATGAGCTTGGTGTTGAGCACCTCACGATCCTCGACATCAAGAAACCCACGGGTCGTTGCGACACATTCATCGAAACAAACCTCGCTGATCCGGCATCGATTGATGCTGCGATCGCTCAGATCGAAGGTCCTATCGACGTCCTGTTCTCGAACGCAGGTGTTGCCGCAAACGCTGGTGTCCGCACCTGCATGGCGGTCAATGTCGCAGCATCGCGTCGGCTTACCGATGGCCTCATCGATCGCATCACCAAGGGCGGCACGATCGTCTACACCGCCTCGATGGCCGGCAACGGGTGGCCCGCTCAGGTCGCCGAGATCACCGAGCTTCTCGAAATTGCCGACTGGGATGCTTTCCTCAATTGGTGCGACGCGCATCCCGAGGTCGTGAACGACGTGTATGCCTTCTCGAAGATGTGTATGCAGGTCTACGTGATGCGACGCTCGTATTCGTCAATTCGAAATGGCGTTCGTATCAACAGCATTTGCCCCGCTCCGGTCGACACGCCCCTTATGGCTGACTTCAAGGTCTCTATGGGTGAAGACGCAATCAACTGGGCCGTTGGCGTGCAGGGCAATGGCCGCATGGCGGTCGCAACCGACATCGCTCCATCGCTTGCGTTCATGGGAAGCGATGCCGCCGCATTCATCAATGGCGAGAACCTCCACGTTGACAGCGGCCTGAGCTCAGCAATGGTCACTGGCCTGGCATTCAGCTGATCGTTATGCATCCCGACGACGAGTTTCATCCGCCGACATCCGACGATCCCGAGTGGACCGAAACCTGTTGGTTTACGTTTGCGGTTCCCGAACGCAACCTTTCGGGTCAGCTCTATCCCTATTTCAAAACGAATCAAGGTGTTGCTGCTGGCGGTGCCTTCTTCTGGGACGGCCGTAATGAACGGCCTGAAACCTGTGTGTATGCAAAGCAGTTCTGGCACCTTCCACTTGTTGACCAGAAACTGACCGACCTCACACTTGCCAATGGCATTCGTTACGAATGTTTGGAACCTCAAAAGAAGTGGCGAGTTCGATATGACGATCCCGACGGTGGCGACGAAATCCACGTTGACCTCATTGTCACCGGAATCGTTGCCCCCAACATGTTGGGCGAATCACATGTCGATCAGCCCTGTCGCTATCAGGGGACGATCGTCCTGCACGGCGAGACCATTCCCGTCGAAGCCTATGGATTTCGTGATCGGTCATGGGGTCCGCGCCCGCAGTTTGGGCAAGGCATCCATGGAGGATCGACGATGCGCGGTGGCTACAGCTACGCAACTGCATCAGACTCACACGCGTTCCATGCAATCACCATGGACTTCGGCACCGGCGCAATCGCCATTCATGGTTCGTACATGCGCGACGGAGAGTGGGCGAAGCTGAAGTCTGGAGAGCGTCGAGTCATCGAGCGCGACGGCGAAGGCTTTCCGCTCATTGTGGAACTCGACGGTATCGACGAACTCGGTCGTGAGTTCAACGCTCG
>CALBSE010000066.1 GCA_937927725.1 uncultured Actinomycetes bacterium | reverse complement strand
AGCGCGCCGGCGAAGGCGACAGCCATTCCAATGACCAAGACGTACTTCCACCACAGCATCGGACGACAAAGAATCGCCAACACCCATAGGGCGACGGTCACCAATGTGATGACGGCGATAGTGCGGGCCTGCTCAAGGGGAACATCCGAACGGCGTTCAAGGATGTAGGCGATGAGAGTGGCCACGGCGGCAATGACGCCGGCAGGAATCGCAAACTTCAAGACGCGGCGCAGGAAGCCAGTCATTGCCCGGCGGTTGTTTTGGGAAAGCGCAAGGAAGAAGCCAGGGATTCCGATCGTTAATGAAGAGATGATCGTGAAGTGGCGGGGGAGGAATGGAAAGGGAATGCGACCGATTCCGACGGCCAGAGCGAGCACGACTGCGTAGAACGTCTTGGTGAGGAAAAGGTTTGCGACGCGTTCGACGTTGGCGATGACGCGCCGGCCTTCGTTGACAACCGAAGGGAACACGGAGAAGTCGTTAGCAAGAAGAACGAAACGGGCAACCGCTCGAGCGGCCGCGGAACCTGAGCCCATTGCAACGCCAACGTCGGCATCTTTAAGGGCGAGGGTGTCGTTCACTCCATCGCCGGTCATGGCAACGGTATGGCCGCGGGACTGAAGGGCGTGCACCATCGCGCGTTTCTGCTGCGGAGTAACGCGTCCGAACACCGAATGGGTTTCAAGAATGTCGGCAAGCGCCTCCTGGTCTTCAGGGAGTGTGCGCGCGTCGATGGGGTCGTCAGCGCCTGGAACGCCGCATCGGGTTGCGACTGCACCGACCGTGACGTGACTGTCGCCAGAGATCACCTTGACGGCAACGCCCTGTTCGCCGAAATACGCGATGGTTTGCGGCGCTGCTTCGCGAAGTTGTTCATCAAGTACGACGAGTGCAGTGGGGAGAAGTTCAGCGGGCAGCGTTTCGCCAGTGAGTCCTGAGGGAGACGACGCAAGGAGCAGAACTCGTTGGCCGCGCCCGGCGTAATGCTGCAGTCGGCTTTGCGCTGCATCAAGGGTTGCTCCTGTCGGAGCCTTATCGAGGAGGATGTCGGGAGCGCCGAGATACCAGGCGCCGTGGTCAGTGAACTGGGCTGCGCTCCATTTTCGAGCGGACGAAAACGCAATCGAGCCAGAGAGTTTCCAGTCAGGTCCGGTGGGGTACTCGGCGACGATTGCAGCGAGGCTGGGGTTTGGGTGATCGTCTGCTGCACCGATTGCCGCAAGCACAGATACGGCGTCGACTGCCGGAGCGTCGTTGCTTTTTAAATGTTCAACAGTCGAAAGCGAAAGTGAACCTTCGGTGAGCGTTCCTGTCTTATCGAGGCAGATTGTGTCGACTCGGGCGAGTCCTTCAATCGCCGCAAGTTCTTGGGTAAGAACCTTCTTGCCCGCCAATCGTGTTGCGCCGAGGGCGAATGCGATGCTCGTGAGAAGCACGAGACCTTCAGGAACCATGGCGACAAGTCCCGCGACGGAGCCCTGCACTGCAGCAGTGAAGCCATCGTGCGTCGCGAGTTGCGAAGTGATCAGCAGTATCGCAATCGGAATCATCATCCAGCCGACGATCTTGATGATTTGGTTGATGCCGGTTCGGAGCTCGCTCTTGACCAGTGAGAATCGGCGGGCTTCGCTGGAAAGCCGGAACGCGTAGGAGTCGGCCCCAACCGCCGTCGCACGCATACTTCCACTGCCGGCCACCACGAAACTTCCCGACATGACGCTGTCAGTGGCCGACTTTTCGACGGGGTCTGCTTCGCCTGTGAGCAGCGACTCATCAATCTCAAGGCTGGTGCTCTCGAGAATGTCGCCGTCGACAACGACCTGATCACCGAGGGTGAGGACAATGATGTCATCGAGGACGACGTCTTTTGAAGCGATCGTGGAGTTGATGCCATCGCGTCGAACGGTTGAATGCGGCGCATTCAATACGGCGAGCGCGTCAAGTGATCGTTTTGAGCGAACTTCTTGAAAGATGCCGATAGCGGCATTGGCGACAAGGACGAAACCAAAGAGTCCGTCTCGGTACTCGCGTATCGAAAGGATGACGACAAGCAAAATGCCGAGGAGGAGGTTGAACGGTGTGAAGACGTTGGCCTTGATGATCTGTCCGACGGTTCGACTTGTCGGATCCGGGACATCGTTCGTGCGGCCATCGGCGATTCGCTGCGCGACGTCAGTGCTGCTGAGTCCCTGCTCTGTTGTCTCCATGTTGTGATTTCCGCGCAATGTCGTCAGTTGGGATGAACAACAACCACAGGGCACTTGGCGTGGTGCACGCACTGTTGGCTTGTTGAACCAACGAGCACGCCAGTAAATCCGCCATGACCTCGCGAACCGACGACGAGCAGGTCTGCCGCATCAGCAGCGTCGAGCAGTGCACGTGCGGCATTTCCTTCTGCCACCAACGTGGTGACAGGGACTGGAGATTCGGCGGTGATTCCCTCATCAGCAAGGATGCCGAGGAGTGTGGCGCGAGCGTCGTTCTCGAAATCGTCCGGAGTGGTCATTGCTCCGAAGGTCGGGAGCGATGCAGTAACGGGGTACTGCCAAACGATGACGGCTTCGAGAGCAGCATTCCGCAAGTTCGCTTCAGCGAATGCCCACCGAAGTGCATCCCTCGAACCGACCGAACCATCGACTCCGACAACAATCTTTCCCATGACGAATCCTTTTCGGCCTTCAGCGCTTCACGACGGGGACGAGCAGAACAGGAACGTTGCTTCTGCGAACAAGTTCTTGGGCCACGCTGCCGAACATCAGATGGTGCATGCCACCGTGACCATGCGTGCCGAGCACAATGTGTGAAGCGTTGAGTTCGTCGATGGCCGTGAGCAATGTTTCGGATGCTGGACCCATGATGACGAGGGGGTGAACGTCGATGCCAGTCGTACCGGTAAGCGTTGCGGCGAGTTCACGAACCTTGCGATGCTCGTCGGTAAGTTCGCCAGCGCGTGCCGAACGAGTGAATGAACTGATGTCTTCTTTGTCGTAGCCAGCCAGAGCGGGTTCGCCGGCGGCCACATGGATGAGGTGGAGCGAAGAGCCAGATGCCCGAGCCAAGAGCAGTCCTTCTCGGACGATTTGCTCGCCGTGGTCAGAGAAATCGACGGCGGCGATAACGGTGGGTTCGGACGGGGAGGAAGCCATGCGATGAGCCTACGGGTTCTCTGAGTGGCCAGTCCGGTGGTTTGGCGGCGGAGGCAGTTGGCTGGCGACCGCGTTGGAGAAGCGCTCGAATTCTGCGAGGATGATCGGGCATGAATGTCCAGTCCTTCTCGTTCTTCTTCGCCATTCTCGCTCTGGGATGTTGGTTGGGCACGCTCGCCATCGTTGTTGGCGCTCTCGTGCGCCGATTTGGCAACCCTGAAGCATTTGCGGATCTGCGCGCGCAGACTGGTGGTGTCGCGTTGCCGCTGGCGTGGGCAATTGCTCTCGTCACGACCGCTGGTTCGCTCTATTACTCCAAAGTGCAGGGGTACGTCCCGTGCGAGTTGTGTTGGTATCAACGAATCTGTTTGTACCCGTGGTCAGTGATTCTCGGTATTGCGGCATGGCGTCGCGACGTAGCTATCAAGGTCTATGCAATTCCGGTTTTGTGCATCAGCGTGGTGATCTCGGCCTACCACTCATGGATTCAATGGTTCCCGCCACCGTCGGGTACCTCTTTTTGCACTGCGGCTGTTCCATGCACGTTGAAGTACGTAAACGAATTCAGGTTCGTGACGCTTCCGTTCATGGCACTTTCTGCCGCGGTATTCATGATTGCTCTGTTGTTTGTAAGTGAACCGTCTGATGTCGAAATCGGCATCGCTGAAGAAGTTGAGGTCTCCGCGTGAGTAACCGTCCAGGAAAGTCCACTTCTGCATCGCAGCGCGTGCGTGCTGCATCAAATGCAGGAAAAGGAAAGTCCACCGCATGGATCTGGATCGCCATCGTCGTAGTCGTGGTCGTCGTTGGTGTTGTTGCAGTTGTCGCAGGGCGCGGTAGCAGCGCAAAGGGCGGAAGTGCCTCGCCAAGTGGCGGCACGATTGTCCCCAACGGCAAGCTTGACTACGGGCAGGTTTCTGTCAGCGGAACGAACCTGACGCCGATGCCCGATAGCGGCGCCGACTCGATGGTTGGCACCGTCATTCCGTCAGTTACCGGCCAGCAATTCGACGGCAAGCAACTGACCATTGCTGCTGACGGCAAGCCGCACATCATCATGGTTGTTGCCCATTGGTGTCCGCATTGCCAAGCCGAGGTTCCCCGCATCCAAGGTTGGCTTGATGCGTCGGGCATGCCGGCCGATGTCGAACTCGTCACTGTTGCCACCTCAAACGATCCGGCAAAGGGAAACTTCCCCGCTGCCGATTGGTTGCGTGCGCAGAAGTGGAGCGTCCCGACAATTGTTGATGACAAGCAGAGCCAAGCCGGAGCCGCCTTCGGTGTTTCGGGCTTCCCCTACTTCATTGTCACCGACGCTCAGGGCAAGGTCGTCTACCGCACCAGCGGTGAAAAGACCGAAGCCGAATGGAATGCACTGCTCCAGGCGGCTCGTACCGGGAAAGCTCCGGTCTGAGCGCTGGTCCCTAACAGTCGTTCATGACGAAGCGCCCACCTCGCGGTGGGCGCTTCGACTCTTTTGCAGTGCCTCCGGTGGGGGTCGAACCCACGATCGTCGGATTAAAAGTCCGCTGCCTTAACCAACTTGGCCACAGAGGCGTGAAGCGACACGTTACCGGTCTCCCCGGACCTCGCCGACGCCACAGGTAGCGTCTCGTCGTGACCTCCGCCCCAGTCTCGAGCGACGCAGGCATCGAAAATGCGCCGGACCGAGGGGTTCTTGGTATTGCCCCGTGGGTCGATGCGCTTGCAATGTGGGCGGTCGTTTTCCTCGCTCTCTTTCTTGCCGTTTGGCTAGGAGGTCGTGGTCCATTCGCGACCTATGGCGGTGTCGATGCCACGCCGTATCCCGGTTCCGGGCTCTTCGGAGGCTGGTTCCGATTCGATGGCAACTGGTACGCGCAGATTTCCAGCACGGGCTACTGGTTTGCGGGAACGGACAAGCAGTCTGCTGTTGCATACTTCCCGGCCTACCCCGGTGTGATGTGGGGGCTGCATTCGGCCACAACGCTGTCGGTGAAGCTATTGGGCTCGTTGTTGACGATCGCATGCGGTCTCGGTGCCGTGTTGGCGATCTTCAAGTGGTTCCGCGATCACGTCACCGATCGTGTTGCGCGAGTCGCGCTCATCACATTGCTGGTGTATCCGTACGTCTTCTATTTGTTCGGTGCGGTCTATGGAGATGCGCTGTTCTTGTTCGCTGCGGTGGGCGCTTTCCTGCTCCTTGAACGCAATCGCCCAATTCTCGCTGGACTCGTAGGCGCAGTTGCAACTGCAACTCGGCCAGTTGGAATTGCACTCATCATCGGTCTCGTTGCTGTCGCCCTTTGGCGCCGACACGTCATCGAAGCGGGAGATTCGCGGTGGAGGCCACGCGTGGTGTGGCGTCGGCTGAAGCCCGCCGACGCAGGCGTGTTGCTCTCACTCGGAGGTCTTGTTGGATACATGACCTACCTCGGTGTTCGGTTTGGGCATCCGCTTGCGTTCGATGAAGTGCAGCGCGCCCCAGGTTGGGATCAAGGATCAGGACCACGCACGTGGTTCAAGGTCACCTGGTTTCAGCAGATCAAGAATCTTCCGCGCTGGACGTGGCAGTGGTTGCAACATGGCGATACGGCGACGTTTGAGAAGGTGCAGTACGCCGTCACGGTGATCCTGCAGGGCCTGTTCGTCTTGGGGTTCCTGTTTCTGGCCTGGCAGGTTTGGAAGAAGCTCGGTTGGGGCTACGGCCTTTACTGCTTCTCGATGCTGGCCATCGCCCTCATCGGCACCAAGGATTTCCAAGGGACCGGGCGATATCTTCTCTCGACATTCCCGTGTTTTCTGGTGCTCGGGGGCTTCTTGGCGGACCGCCGAGGCCTGCGCTGGGCATGGTGGTCGGTGAGTGGAATTGTGCTGCTGGTGTGGGCCTTCGCATTCGGTCGCGGTTACTACGTAGCCTGAAGCCATGGCGCATTTCGACAGCCTCACGATCTTCTATCCGATGTGGAACGAGGAAGAGACCATTGAGCGTGCCGTCGCGGCGGCGTTCGAAGCTGGCGATGCACTCGTTGAGGCGGGAGAGATCGCCCGTTACGACGTTCTCATCATCAACGATGCCTCCACCGACGCCACCGGCAAGATCGCTGACGAGATGGCTGCGGCTGACGAACGCATCTCCGTCGTTCATCACGAGACCAATCGCAAACTTGGTGGAACACTCAAGACCGGCTTTGAAAACGCCAAGGGCGAGATCGTGCTGTACACCGACGCCGATCTTCCGTTCGACATGGCGGAAGTATCGAAAGCAGTTCGACTTCTGCGCATCTACGAAGCCGACATCGTTAGCGCCTATCGATTCGATCGAACTGGTGAAGGCGCCCGTCGCCTTATTTACAGCTATGTCTATAACCATCTCATTCAGACGGTGTTCGGACTTCGACTTCGCGACATGAACTTCGCGTTCAAACTCATGCGACGTTCGTTGCTCGACAATATTGAGCTTCATAGTGAGGGTTCGTTTATCGATGTAGAACTTCTCGCACGTGCACAGAAACTCGGTTTCAGCATCGTGCAGTTCGGGGTCGATTACTTCCCCCGAACGCGTGGCATCTCAACGCTTTCCTCGAACTCGGTGATTTTCAAGATCCTGCGAGAGATGTGGGAACTACGCGGCGACCTGCAGTCCCTTGAACCTTTGCCCATCGAAGTGCGCCAGCCTTGGAATTCAGGAGGCGGCGCGGCCTCGTGAGCCTGTCTGACGACGAACAGCCAATTCTCATTGTTTCGGCTGATGACTACGGCCTGACCGAACGAGTTTCGGAAGGCATCCTCGACGCGCACGAGCACGGGGTTGTTACTTCGGCTTCGGTGATAGCGGTTGCGCCAGCATTCGAGTCGACCGCAAAGAGATTGCACGACGTGCCGAGTCTTGGCGTCGGCGCCCACTTCACAGTGGTTGGTGAAGATCCGCCGCTTTTGTCCGCTCGCGAGATCCCGTCACTCGTCGACAAATCAGGGAACTTCTATCGGTCGTGGCGCACGTTTGTTCCCCGCGCTGCCGCTGGGCGTATCGACCCTGATGATCTACGTCGCGAATTCACTGCTCAACTCGACGCCATTCGTTCGGCCGGGCTGACTGTCGACCATTTCGACACACATCAGAACGTTCACTTGTGGCCGGCTGTGAGCGACGTGCTGCTTGATCTCGGTGACGCGAATGGTGTGCATGCAATTCGAGTGATGCGATCGAATGCGCGCGGTCCGATTGGGATAACTGTGCGTCGACTTGCCAAGAGGCTTGAAGCTCAACTGGCCGATCGACATTGGGCGTGGACAGCAGCGGCGACGGGCCTCGATGAGGCTGGCTCCATTGGCCTGGGCGAAATGGTCGAAGCCATTGGTCGATTGGCCTCCTCGGGTGCAGCGAGTGCCGAACTTGCGACACATCCGGGGCTTCCCGATGACCCGGCACGAGAGCGATACAAGTGGAATTACAAGTGGGACGCCGAATGCAACGCGTTGTGCTCGGAAACGGTCCGCATCGCAATCGATGAACTCGGTTTTCGCCTCGGTACCTTTGCCGACCTTCCACGAGCGGGCCTGTGAAGCCACCTCGATCTTCGGCCGCAAAGCGAGCGCTCGGATTATGGAAGCAGTCGCCCAGTGCTTCCCGGGTCCACACGAGGATTCGTTGGTGGACTGCGCCGTTTGAAGCTCTTGAGGCAGAGATCCCGAGCTCCGGCAACATCCTCGAGGTCGGTTGTGGCCATGGTGTGTTCACGAGCTTCATTGCCCTTTCTTCGCAAAGCCGGATCGTTGTCGGTGTCGATATCGACGCAGAAAAGATCAAGCTCGCTCAAGGGTCGCTTCGAGGGCTTCATTCAGGTGAAGCAATGGTTTCGTTTGAACATCGCCCATCAGGTGAAATTCCGACGGTCGGAGGCGGATGGAATGCGATTGTTTTCGCGGACGTGTTGTATCTCCTCGCTCCGGATGATCGGTCACGCCTCGTGTCCGAGTGCGCAGCCGCTCTCGCGCCCGGAGGCCTTCTCATCGTGAAGGAAGTGGACACGAAACCCAGATTCAAAGCTCGCATTGCGCAGCTCCAGGAGTTCCTTGCGACAAAAGTGTTGAGAATCACCGATGGCGATGCATTGGACTTTCCTTCCGTTGCAGAAATTGAAACGTTGTTGACGAGCAACGGTCTCGCTACCCGCGTCGCACGCCTCGACAAGGGCTATTTCCATCCGCATTGTGTTGTGGTGGGAACGAAGGCCAGTTCCTAGAACAGCGTGAGAGGCGAGTCGGGCTCGTCTCTTACTGGAGCGAGACCAATGGCTTGGGACCCTTGAAGTTCCTTCGCGTCGGTGAGTTCTTCCGCGCCGAAGTCATCGGTGACTTCGGGTGCTTGGCCATCGACGTCGTCGGCGACGCCTGTATCGCCAAACGAAATGGCCATGAGAAAGCCTCGAGCTCGTTCGGCGAGAGGGTATTTCGCAACTAACGCGTGAAATGCAGGCGAGTGGTTTGCTTCAACGAGATGCGCAAGCTCATGCACAAGCACGTAGTCGAGAATCCAAGGTGGGTACGCGGCGAGTCGATTCGAAATTCGAATTTCTCCAGTGCTTGTTGTGCACGAACCCCACTGGCTGCGTTGGTCAGCCCACACCACTGATGTGGCTTTCGGAAGCGCGAATCGTTTTGAAAGCCGAAGAGCACGGGCTTCAAGATCGACCGACTCAGACCGGTAACGGCGTTCAAGTCGCGCAACGAGATAGGAAACGTGTTCATCGAGTTCGCGTTTCGACATCGAGGCGGGTGCTTGGACGCGAATGACTCCGTCGACGATGGTTGCTTGCACGGTCTTGCGCCGACGTCGCGATCGAACGATCTCAACTGGCAGCGATGGTTGGACTGACTCGGTCACTGCCCTGCTCAGATCTGATCAGGAGTCGTGATTTCGTCGTCTTCAACCAAAACAATGCGTTCGCCGAGTTGAAGCCGATCTCCGTGATGGGTGAAGACTCGCCCACCGAGGTTGGGCATTCGTTGCCACTGCTCGGAATGTTGCACTTCAAGCGTTCCGATGACGCCGCCATGGGTGAGCACGAGAACGTCGGCACCTTCGTAGTCGGCGTGGATGCGATCAAGTGCGGCACGTGTGCGGACGAGCAGCTCGTCATGCATCTCGTAGCCAGGCGGCCATTTGTCATGGCCGAGATAGCCAGGCCACTCGGCTTCGATCTCGGCGCGGGTGAGGCCTTCCCACTCGCCTGCATCGCGTTCCATGAGATCGGGGTCGATGACGATGGGGCCGACACCGATCTGGGCGCTGATGATTTGAGCGGTTTCAAAGGCTCGGATGAGAGGCGATGCCACGATGAGATCAACCGAACCGATGCGTTGTGCCGCATGAAATGCCTGCTGCCGGCCAAAGTCGGTGAGGGCGGGGTCGGCTTTGCCCTGCCAACGTCCAACTGCATTCCATTCTGATTGGCCGTGGCGGACGAGAAGCAGGCGAGTCACGGCGTGACGGTACCCGACCCTCGAGACCGAGGTGTGGCGCTCACCGCGTAACCTGCGGACGTGGCATCTCTTCGACTGTTTGCATCGGCTCGGGAAGCCGCAGGAACTGGTCGCGACATCGTTCCCGGGTCGACGGTCGATGAAGTTCTGGCCGAAGCGGTTGTTCGCTATGGATCCGATTTTGCGGAGGTGGTTGCGAACAGCCGGGTGTGGTGCAACGGAGAACCGGCAACGGGCGAAACTCGAGTTGGAGACGAGGACGAAGTTGCAGTCTTGCCACCAGTTTCGGGTGGATTCAGATGAGTGCTGCAAAGGCGAAGCCCTCGCTGGTTCGTCGCTTTGCCTATCTTCCAAAGCCTGATGGGCCGCATGCTCGCCTCGGGGTGTTGTGGTTTATTGCTGCATGTGTTGCCTGCGCGCTGGGAACAATCGCGGTTGCCGTTCTTTTTGCCGCGGTTGCCGCGATTGCTGCGATGCAAACCGTTCGCACATGGATTGCGAGTGGTCGGCGTGCGACGCCGGTGCTCGGAGGTGTCGCGGCTGCACTTGTTCCAATCGCCGCAATCGGAGGCCCGTTTGGTTTTGGTTCGGGGATTGTTTGTTCGGTCGCTCTGGTGATTGTCGGTGGGGCGATGCTTCGTAGCGACGTCATTGTTGGACTTCGGTCCGCAATGCTTCCCGCCATAGCCGCAGGTTCGGTTGTTCTCATTGGCCGCACTGACATGGGCGCGCTCGTTGTGCTCCTGATTCTCGTCAGCGCCTATGAAACGGGCGATTACTTGATGGGCTCGGAGGCCGGGAGCGTGTTCGAGGGTCCGCTCTCAGGCATCGCGGCTGTGTTGGTCATGACCTTTGCGGAAGCGGTCTTCCAGATCGGCCCATTCGAAACGCGTGCTGGTTGGGTGTTTGGTGGGCTGGTGGCAGTACTCGCACCCCTCGGGGCGCCCGTGGCTTCGGCCCTCGCCCCATCGGCATCCTCCGCGGGCCCAGCGCTGCGCCGGATTGACGCCTGGCTTGTGGTTGCACCGGTATGGGGCCTCATGCTGATCAACTACCTGTCGCAAATCGGCTGAGTCCTGATAGGGGGCCGATCTCGCGGCCAAAGGTGCTCTTTGTGGCGTTCGCGCCGTAGCGTGGAGCCGTTATGCGTTCACTAGCGGTGCTTTCGCTGCACACATCCCCCCTTGCCCAGCCAGGCACGGGCGATTCCGGTGGGATGAATGTGTACGTGCGTGAACTCGTTGGCGCGCTTGCGCAGGCGGGCGTGAAAGCCGAGGTCTACACGCGACGATCAGCGGAGGATCAACCTGAGTTCGTTGATGTCGAACCGGGTTTCCGCGTTGTGCATATTGATGCCGGACCTCTTGACCTTGCGAAAGAAGATCTTCCTGAGGTCCTTGATGAATTTGGCGATGGCGTGGCGCGGCATCTTCGACGTGATGGCGGACCTGATGCAATCCACGCGAACTACTGGCTTTCTGGCGTCGTTGGCCACCGACTAAAACACGAACTTTCGCTTCCACTTGTCTCAACCTTCCACACGCTTGCGCGTGTCAAAGCAGAGACAGGTGACGAAGAGCCTGAACTTCGTGTGCAGGCCGAAACCGATGTCATCGCGTGTTCCGATGCGATCCTTGCGAATTGTGCGGCCGAAGTCACGCAGCTTGTCGACCTTTACGGCGCTGATCCCGCGCGAATTGAAATTGTTCCTCCGGGTGTTGATCACGCATTCTTTTCTCCGGGCGATCGTCGCGGTGCTCGTTATGCACTTGGTTTGGGAGACGAACCGGTGTTGTTGTTTGCCGGTCGCATCCAGCCCCTGAAGGGTTTGACGGTTGCAATCGCTGCACTTGCGGAACTTTCCGATACACGTCCCGACGCCATGCTCCTTGTCGTTGGAGGCGCCAGCGGTACCGAGGGCAACACAGAGATGGAAGCAGCTCTCTCGCTCTTCGATGTGCTCGGTCTTCGTGGTCGCGTTCGGTTCGTGCCGCCGCAACCGCATCATCTTCTTTCCACGTACTACCGAGCTGCCGACGTCTGCATCGTTCCCAGCCGTTCAGAATCATTTGGACTCGTTGCGCTGGAAGCGGCTGCATGCGGTACGCCTGTGGTTGCGGCTGCTGTCGGCGGACTTCTCACACTTGTTGACGATGGATCAACGGGATTCCTCATCGACAACCGTGATCCTCGTGACTTTGCTCAAGCAATCCGAACCATTCTCGATTCGCCAACAATCGCGGAATCGATGTCGATCGCAGCTGCAGCAAGTGCTTCCCACTACACGTGGTCGACTACTGCAGCCCGCCTTCGGCGCCTCTATGCCGACCTCACCTCTCGTGCTCTCGTGACGTGTCAATGACCTATGGCTGACAACATCGCAGACGAAAAAGAACTCGACGCCATCGAACTTCGCATCGGTGCATGGCTCGAGAACGAACTCAACTCCAATCCCGTCGTCGCCGCGGTCGAACGCGGCGAACCGTCGGAACGTCGTTGGTATGTGCGCGTTCTCGGCGAAAGCAAAGACATCTTCACGATTTGGTTCACGTTGCGTCAACGCACGTTGCACTATGAGACCTACGTAATGCCCGCGCCCGAAGAAAACCATGCGCAATTCTTCGAACACCTTCTTCGACGGAATCGCAAGATCACCGGGATGTCGTTCTGTATTGGTGAAGAGGACGCAATCTTTCTTGCTGGTTCGTTGCCCGTCCATGCACTGGACGAAGGCGAACTCGATCGAATTCTGGGCTCGCTCTACATGTATGTCGAACAGTTCTTCCAGCCTGCGCTTCGGATTGGTTTTGCGTCCCGATTCGCACAGGACTGACCGAACCCCTGTTGGCGCTGAAATCGCCGTTCGGCCCATGCGGAGCGCCAGTGATGCTTTCTACGCTCGCGGTCGTCCGGGTGGAACGAACCTCCGCAGTCATCGGGGAAGTGAATGTGGCGCTTCGGCCACCCGGACGACGATCGCTTCGATGCGTCTTTGACCCATCAAGCGGAACTCATAACGGGTCGACCGGGTCGACCGGGTCGATTAGGTAGCGTCTCGGCATGATTCGACTTCAAATCGTTGGCGGTGGCCGCATGGGCGAAGCCCTTCTCGGCGGATTGCTCGACGCTCGGTGGGCCGAGCCGGCCGAGATCGCTGTCGTTGAGCGCGTTGCCGATCGTCGCGACCAACTCACGTCACTGTTCCCTGGTGTTGTCGTTACCGACACCATCGTGCAGGCCGAAGGCGCGGTCATCGCCGTGAAGCCAGGGGATGTCGCCGACACGTGCCGCGCACTTGCCGAAGCTGGTGCAACTCGCGTGCTTTCGATCGCCGCCGGCATAACCACCGCGTCGTTGCAAAGTTCGCTGGGCGAAGGAATTGCTGTTGTGCGAGCGATGCCCAATACGCCTGCAGTTGTGCGCGCGGGTGCTGCCGCTATCGCTCCTGGCTCTTCTGCAGATGAGGCCGATCTCGATTGGGCATCATCGATTCTTGACGCAGTCGGCGTTGTGGTTCGCGTGTCTGAAGACAAGCTCGACGCAGTGACCGGCCTTTCTGGCTCTGGTCCGGCCTATGTCTTCGTTATGGCCGAAAGCATGATCGAAGCCGGTGTGCTTGTCGGCCTTCCCCGAGATGTCGCAGAAGTTCTCGCCGTGCAGACGTTGCTCGGCTCCGCCAGCCTTCTCGAATCAAGCGATGAGGCCGCCGCATCGTTACGGGCGCAGGTGACCTCGCCTGGGGGCACAACCGCTGCCGGCCTGCGTGCGCTCGAATCGGGCGGCTTTCGTTCAGCAGTGCTCGACGCGGTCGCAGCTGCGACCGAACGTTCACGAGAACTCGGTAAGGACTGATGTCGCCGGCCCGCCGGTAACGTGAGAGTCCCATGCCTCGCTACGACACCGTTTCCTTTCTTTCCGATTACGGCCGCGTCGATGAATTCGTCGGTGTCGTGCATTCGGTGATTCGTTCGATTGCGCCCGACGTGCGCGTCATCGACATCACCCACGACATACCCATGTACGACGTGCGTGCTGGCGGTTTGGCACTCGTGCGCGCTGCGAACTACCTCGCTCCTGGTGTCGTCGTTGCAGTCATCGATCCCACGGTCGGTACACCTCGTCGGCCGATCGCCGTTGAGATCGGCGGAGGGTCATCGGTTCTTGTCGGTCCCGATAACGGCGTGCTTGCCCCGGTTGTGCAGCTGTGTGGCGGCGCCGATCGCGCCGTCGAAATCGTGAACCCCGACTATCGCTTTACGACCGAACCCGGAACCTTCGACGGCCGCGACGTGTTTGCTCCCGCAGCCGCGCACCTTTGCAACGGCGTCGACCTTGCCGAACTGGGTCCCGCGATTGATCCCATCTCGCTCTTCCCGGCGATGATTCCCCTAACACGTGAGGAAGAAGGTCGTCTCCACGCTGAAGTGCTGTGGGTCGATCACTATGGCAACGCGCAGCTCAACGTCGATCCCCATGAACTCGATGCATTCGATGAAACGATTCGATTGGTAATGGACGACGGATCTCGCGTTGCTCGCCGAGTTGGGACGTTTGCCGATCTTGATCCCAACGAAATCGGTCTCATCGTCGATTCCTACGGCCTCGTCGCCATTGTTCTCGACAAACATTCGGCGGCTGAGGAACTCGGATTGTCGAGCACTTCTGCGGTCACGTTTGAACAGTTCGATGAATCTCGTCCGCCCAGCATCATCACACCAGTGCAACTCGGCCAGCGCCGAAGCTGAGGAACAACTATGCGTCCCGGAACCGTCATCGCCGTCGGCACACTGCTTTTCATCATCCTCTTCGCAGCAGTGATGCAGTTGTTCATCCTCGCCCGTTAGGCGATATCGACCTCGGGCGCGTGCCACGCTTCAGGTTCCGGTACCGATTGCAGGTGCGCTGACGAGTGAGAACTCGTCAGCAAAAAGCCGACGAAGATCACCGAAATTCCAGCGACAAGCGAGATGGCGAAACCATCCATTTCGTTCATGACTGAGTTGAGAATGCCGCCGGCGCTGAGGATCAGTGTTCCGGCAGCGATGATGAGGTTGGCGATTGCAAGGCGGCGAAGTGATGGCGCACCCGTTCGTGTCGCGCGAGTTTCGGCACCAGCGCGCCACGCACGAAAGAGTCGCCATGCGCTCCAGACCGCGCCGCCGATGATGACAAGCGCGGCGACGCCAGAACCAACGGCGGCGGCGATACGGGGCCCTGGTCCGAAAACTTCTTTGCCCTGGGGCAAGACATCGGAAGCGATGGAACTCGTGAGTGGTGCCGCCACAACGATGCCCGCACAGAATGCGCCGAGCACTGTGACGATGGCGGTCCAACGCCGACCATGGGCTGGCCCTGACAAGAGTTCAACTGTCCCGAGGGCAAGGTACGGAACGTTGAGGATGGCGCCGAACAAATAGAACGACTTGAACGACCATTCGCCCCAACCGACCGCAGCGCCCCACCACAGCGAGATCGAACCGAGGGCAAACATGATGAGCGAAATCGTCCACGCCGCTTCATGGCGCTTGCGGCCTCGAAGCCATCGTTCGCCGGTCGAAAGGGCGAAGGCCAGCGACACCAGGGCGGCGGCGGCGGCAAGGGCAGCGTGCATACCCCCAGCGTAGGGGCGAAGAGACCCGGGTCCCTAAGGCGGCTCTGGCTGTCGGGACTTTGTGAACAAACGAACGAGGTCGGTAGCGTGGTCGGCCGTGGACCGCCGCCGCCGAATTCCCGAAGCCACAGTGGCTCGTCTACCGGTGTATTTGCGGACCCTGCTTGAGGTCCAAGCAGAGGCCATCACCACGATTTCCTCCGAGCGATTGGCGGAACTCGCAGGTGTGAATGCGGCCAAGGTCCGCAAGGACCTTTCGTACCTCGGTTCGTATGGCACACGGGGTGTCGGTTACGACGTCGACCACCTGCTTGTGCAAATGAGTCGCGAACTTGGACTCACTCGCGATTGGCCGGTGGCCATTGTGGGTGTCGGAAACCTTGGGGCCGCTCTGGCGAACTACGGCGGCTTCGGCGACCGAGGATTTCCCGTCGCCGCGCTTGTCGATGCCGATCCTGCAAAGGTCGGCACCATGTTTGGTGAGCACGAAATCCGTCATCTTGATGATCTTCCTGCACTTGTCGACGAACTTGGCATTGCCATCGGCATCATCGCAACGCCAGCTGCCGGCGCGCAGGAAGTTGCTGATCGTTTGGTTGCCGCGGGGGTCACATCAATTCTTAATTTCGCGCCCGCGGTTGTGACGGTTCCTGATCATGCGCAATTGCGCAAAGTCGACCTTGCTCTTGAACTGCAGGTGTTGAGTTTCTACGGACAGCGCGAATCCATTGGCGCGTCGTTGCGTGAGGAACTTGGCGTTTCGGCCGAGTCGAAGGAATCGGTGGGCTGACGTGCCGTTCGATCAGCCGCTCTATCCCGTGAACCTTTCGCTCGCTGGTCGTCGGTGCTTGGTTGTGGGTGGGGGGCCTGTTGCATTGCAGAAGGCCCGCGAACTCGTGGTGTGTGGCGCGGCGGTTGAGGTTGTGGCCCCCGAAATCCTCGATGAGATCGCTGCTCTGGACGGGGTCATCTGTCACAAGCGTCCGTATGCCTCTGGCGAAGTCGCCGGATACCGGCTCGTAATCACGGCCACGAGTGATCCCGAGGTAAACCGGCAGGTGTTCGTCGAAGGCGAGGCCATTGGGGTTTGGGTCAATAGCGCCGACGATCCGGCCAACTGCGCCTTCGCATTGCCCGCACGGGTCAGGCAGGGGCCCCTGCTGGTCACCTTCTCCACGAGCGGATCCTCGCCTGCTCTCTCAACATGGCTCCGGCGTCGCTATGGTCCTGAGTTCGGACCCGAGTACGCCGTACTGGTCGAGATCCTCACCGAAGCACGAGCCCGGCTCCTGGCCGAAGGCACGTCGACCGAGGGTCTGAACTGGCAAGGAGCACTGGATTCGGGAATGCTGGACCTCATCCGCGAGGGTCGCCTCGCCGAAGCTAAGGAGCGCCTCCAGGCGTGTCTGTCGTCGTCGTTGGACTGAATCACCGCACGGTCCCACTCGCTCTACTCGAGCGAGTCACGATCGATGACGGACGGCTGCCGAAGGCCCTTCACGATGTGCTGTCGCACGACCACGTGAGCGAAGCCGTTGTGCTGTCGACGTGTAATCGCACCGAGGTCTACGTCGTTGCCGAAAAGTTCCACCCGGCCTACGGCGATCTCCGCACGTTCTTCTCTGAACTTGCCTTTGCTGCGCCAGAAGAACTTGCCGATCATCTCTACGTGCACGATGCCGATGCCGCTGCAGGTCATCTCTTCCGTGTCGCTTCTGGCATCGATTCTGCTGTCGTCGGTGAAGCCGAAATTCTTGGGCAGGTCCGCCACTCGTGGGACATCGCTCAGACCGAAGGCGCAGCTGGCTCACAACTCAATCTGCTGTTCCGCCATGCTCTTGAAGTTGGAAAGCGCGCTCGGACCGAAACCGGTATTGGCCGACATGTTGCGTCCGTGTCGACAGCTGCTGTCGCTATGGCGGCGGAACGACTTGGTTCTCTCGAAGGCCGCTCCATTCTCGTGATGGGTGCTGGTGAAATGGGCGAGGGCATGGTTCGTGCGCTTGCAACAAACGGCGTGTCCGACATTCGCATCGCCAACCGCACGTGGGAGAACGCCGCCGATCTCGCCGAGCGTCTTGGCGGAACGCCGATTCGTCTCGCCGATCTCGACACAGCGCTTTCCGAAGTCGATCTCCTCCTTACCGGCACCGGTGCAAATTCGATGATCATCGAACACGCGGACATCGAACGCGTCATGCGGGCACGAGGCGATCGCGAAATCCTCGTCGTCGATGTGGCTGTTCCCCGTGATGTCGATCCGGCTGCTGCCAACATTCCTGGTGTCACGATCCTCGACATGGACGATCTTCGAGCATTCGCCGAAGCCGGTATGGCCGAACGCCGCCGTGAAGTCGCATCAGTCGAGTCCATGTGTGCAGAAGAACTCGAGCGGTATCTCTCTGTCAGTTCGGCACGCGAAGTCGCACCGCTTGTGTCTCGCCTTCACGAGCAAGCCGAAGAAATCCGCGTCGCCGAAGTTGACCGCCTTCGTGCCCGACTCGGCGATCTCGATGAGCGTCAACTCGAAGCACTTGATTCGCTCACGAAGGGGATCGTCGCCAAGTTGCTCCATCAGCCGACTGTTCGGCTGAAGGACGCTGCTGGTTCGCCTCGTGGCGAGCGTTTGGCCGAGGCTCTTCGCGATCTCTTCGAGCTCTGAGCACTCGATGACCGGGGGCGGTCCCGAAACGGTGACACTTCGTTTGGCAACGCGTGGAAGCGCGCTTGCGCTTTGGCAGGCCGATCATGTCACGGCATTGCTCGAGGATGCGGCGCTTGATGCGGGCCGATCGGTGGTGGTTGAAAAAGTGATCGTGGAAACGATGGCCGATCAACGTCTCGACATCCCGATCGATGCAATGGGCGGCAAAGGCGTCTTTGTCAAAGAGATTCAGGCGGCGGTCCTCGATGGTCGAGCCGATCTCGCTGTCCATTCCGGCAAAGATCTGCCGGCGCTGACGCCCGACGAACTTGTCATCGCAGCGGTTCCAGAGCGAGGAGATGTTCGCGACGTACTCGTAGGGTCAACCGTCGATGGCTTGCCGCAAGGTGGACACGTTGCGACGGGTTCCATCCGCCGAAAGGCGCAACTCGCCTCGCTCCGACCCGATCTTGTCTTTTCTGGGCTGCGCGGCAACATTGCAACGCGGCTTGAAAAGGCTGAAGGGTTCGACGCCATCGTTATGGCAGCGGCGGCCATCGAACGCCTTGGCCTTTCGCTGAATGATCGCGTGGTGGAAATCCTGGATCCTTCGGTGATGCTGCCGCAGGTTGCACAAGGTGCACTTGTTGTCGAGTGTCGCGGCGACGACACGCAAACGCTTTCATTGCTGTCGGCGCTGAACCATCTGCCGAGCCGCCAATGCGTTGATGCTGAGCGGGCCTTTCTCGCCGAACTCGGTGGCGACTGCGATCTGCCTGTTGCTGCCTACGCTGTTCTTGATGCAGGCGAACTTTGCATCGATGCACTCGTTGCCGCGCCCGATGGCTCAACGATGCTTCGCGACTCTCGACGTTGTTCCATTGCCCATGGTGAAGTCACCGGCCGAGCAATGGCGCGCTACTTGCTCGACGATGCGGGCGGTTCCGCTCTGCTTGGTCGGTAGGGCGAATGGCTGATGAACAAGTAGAAGAAGAGTTCGTCGAGCGTGAGGATCGCGAGGTTGGCGTTGGTCCACATCCGTTGCCCTGGCCTGACGATGCACGATTCGATCTCGAATTTCTCGAGCATGGAGATCGCCGCAATGTGGGCGATGACTATCGCTATTGGTCGAACGAAGCGATTGTTGCGGACTTAGATACGCGCCGACACTCGTTTCACGTCGCTATTGAGAATTGGCAGCATGATCTCAACATCGGAACAGTCGTGCGCACTGCGAATGCGTTCAATGCTGAAGGCGTTCACATCGTGGGCAAGAAGCGATGGAACCGGCGTGGCGCGATGGTGACCGACAAGTACATGCACGTTCATCATCACGAAGACATTGATGCATTGATCGCTTGGTCGACCGAGAACAATCTTCAGGTTGTGGGGATCGACATCATGCCGGGGTCGGTTCCTCTGGAAACCGCCTCGCTCCCGAAGCGAACCATGTTCATCTTCGGTCAAGAAGGTCCCGGGCTCAGCGAACAAGCCTGCGCTGCATCTTCGATGGTGTGCTCAATCGCCCAATTCGGTTCAACACGGTCGATCAATGTTGGAGTCGCGGCGGGAATCGCAATGCACGCGTGGATTCGCGAGCACTCGGCCCCACCCTCCACATAAGAAGCGCCTAGGTTCCTGCCGTGGACACGGTCTGGATATTGGGTGATCAGCTTCGGCGTGACACAGGAGCGCTCGCGGGCAGGCGCCCAGGCGAAGTACGCGTGCTCATGGTCGAGAGCGACGGAAAGATCGGGGCGGGACGGTGGCATCGCCAACGCCTCCATTTCGTGCTTGCGTCGATGCGACGGTTTGCCGAGGAACTAAAGGCGGAAGGATTTGCCGTTGACTATCGCCACGCGTCGTCAATGCGAGCGGGCGTCATGGCGCACAAGGCGGAGTTCTCTCCAACGCGAGTTACTGCAATGTCTCCGATGTCGTTTGACGGACTTTCTCTCTTGCGGGAACTCGACGTCGACGTGATCGCCAACGATCAATTCCTTTGCAGCGCGGAAACCTTTGCTGAATGGGCGGGGGACCGCTCGAACCTCAAGATGGAGGACTTTTACCGGTGGCAACGGCAACGGTTGAACATCCTCATGGATGGCAAAAAGCCAGCGGGCGGCACGTGGAATTACGACGCGGAGAACCGAGAGCCACCGCCCAAAGACGGACGATCGTGGCCGACGCCGATCATCGATCCTCTTGACGCCACCGACGCGCGCGTAATCGCCGACATTGCTCGGCGTGCGCCAGAGGCCTTTGGGTCATCGTTTGATGGATTGTGGGCGACGACTCGTGCGGGTGCCCTTGTGAGACTCCAGCAATTCGTTGACGAGGTCCTGCCGCTCTTTGGACCTCACGAGGACGCGGTCCTGTCGTCGGAATGGAAACTTGCCCATTCCGCGTTGAGCCCCTATCTCAACATCGGATTGCTGCATCCTTCCGAGGTTGTCGATGCCGCTCATCGTGCGTTCAACGAAGGTCTTGTGCCTATCGCTTCGGCCGAAGGATTCATCCGTCAAGTGATTGGATGGCGCGAATACGTCTGGGGTCTCTATTGGCTTTGGATGCCTGAGTACCGAGAGCTGAACGCCCTCGATGCGCAAAGCCCCTTGCCTGCTTCGTTTACCGGCGGCGAAACGCAAATGGCATGCGTCTCCCACACAGTGCAGGGGATCGATGATCGTGCATGGGTGCATCACATTGAACGATTGATGATTCTGGGGAATCTCTCGCTCACCTCAGGAGTACGTCCCGGCGAGGTTGTCGATTGGATGTGGAAATCGTTTATTGATGGAGCCGAGTGGGTGATGCTCCCGAATGTCATCGGTATGGCGCTGTATGCCGATGGCGGTCGTATGTCGACAAAGCCCTATGCCTCTGGCGGTGCGTACATCAACAAGATGAGCGATCACTGTGGTGATTGTCGCTACGACCCGAAGAAGCGCATCGGTGAGCACGCCTGTCCGTTCACGACCCTCTATTGGGACTTTCTTGCGAGAAACGAACCCGAACTCCGATCGAATCATCGACTCGGGAATCAACTTGGGTCAATGCGAAAACTGAAAGATCTCGACGCCGTTCGCGAACGCGCGGTTGAAGTGCTGGCACGCCTTGCCGATGGCACTCTCTGACTATGGCGACCTATCTAGCTCGCTGAATCGACTTCGTAGCCTGCTTCGTCGACAGCGGCGCGCACATCTGCTTCGGTGATTTCGCCAGTGACGGTAACGGTCTTTGCATCAATGTCGACGAGAGCGCTTTCGACGCCGTCAAGGGGTGAAAGCTCGCCTTCAATCGCGTTCTTGCAGTGACCGCAGGAAATGCCCGGAACGGAATAGATGCGAGTTGTCATGTTCAGTCCTTTGTGGGGGAGTGGCGACGAACGCCTTTGAATCTACGCAGTCGAAGTGAATTGGTGACGACAAAGACCGATGAGAATCCCATCGTGCCTGCAGCGATCATGGGGTTGAGTACACCGAACGCAGCGAGGGGAATTGCCGCAACGTTGTAAGCGAACGCCCAAAACAAGTTTCCCTTAATGGTCGCGAGCGTGCGACGTGAAAGAGCGATGGCATCTGCTGCAGCGCGGAGGTCTCCGCTCACAATGGTGAGATCGCTGGCTTCAATGGCGACATCGGTACCGGTTCCGATGGCAATGCCAAGGTCGGCTTGTGCAAGTGCCGGCGCATCGTTGATTCCGTCGCCGACCATTGCCACGGTGCGGCCTTGTTCTTGGAGACGACGGACTTCGGCAACTTTGTCGGCTGGAAGTACCTCGGCCACGACTCGGTCGACGCCAACCTCGGCGCCGACCGTTTCCGCAGTGCGTCGGTTGTCGCCAGTAAGCAACACGACTTCAAGCCCGAGGGCGTGGAAGTCGGCAACCGCCTCGGCGCTCGTTGCTTTGAGTCGATCGGCAACGACAAGAACAGCATGGGCAGTGAGGGGATCGCCATCGTGATCGGCCCAGCCAGCGATGACGGCGGTGCGACCAGCGCTTTCTGCCTCGACGCGAGCTTGGTCGAGGTCGGCATCGATGGCGGGGAAGAGCGATGGTCGCCCGACGCCAACAGCCCAAGCGATACCCGAATCCGACGTCACGGTTGCAGTGACGCCGCGGCCGGGAAAGTTTTTGAACTCGGTCACCGTGGAGAAAGACGCGTCGCCAGGACGTCGAGAATCGGCCCCGGCAACAATCGCTGCAGCAATGGGATGTTCTGATCGAGCCTCAACTGCTGCGGCCAGGCGAAGGGCGGTGTCGGCGGTTGTTGCGGAACTGGTGATGACGTCGACCAATTCCATATGGCCTTCGGTAAGCGTGCCGGTTTTGTCGAGCACGGCGACATCGACGCGCCGCGTCTGTTCAAGGACTTCTCCGCCTTTGATGATGATGCCCAGCTGTGCGCCGCGACCCGTGCCGACCATGATCGCAGTTGGCGTTGCGAGCCCGAGAGCGCAAGGGCAAGCGATGATGAGAACGGCAACCGCAGCGGAGAATGTGTCTTGTGCGGAATGGCCCGTAACCGTCCAGCCGATGATCGTCGCGATGGCAATGCCGAACACAATCGGAACAAATACGCCCGCGACGCGATCGGCAAGCCGTTGAATCGGTGCTCGGGAACCTTGAGCGTCTTCAACGAGTTGCACAATCTGAGCGAGTGCTGTGTCATTGCCGATTCGTGTTGCTTCCACCACGAGATGGCCGTTGGCATTGACGGTTGCGCCGACAACGTCGTCGCCGGGGCCAACCTCAACTGGCACCGGTTCGCCAGTGATCATCGACATGTCGATTGCGGAATGTCCTTCGACAACAACGCCATCGGTCGCGACTTTTTCGCCGGGACGAACAACGAAACGAAGACCGACAACGAGGTCTTCAAGTGGAATCTCGGTGCCGTCTTCGAGTCGTGCGGTCTTGACACCAAGTTCCGCAAGTTTGCGCAGCGCATCGCCAGAGCGTCGGCGCGCTCGCGCTTCGAACCACTTCCCCAGGAGGATCAGCGAAATAATCACGCCGGCAGTTTCGAAATACACATGCGCGGTATCGCTGCTCGTCGACATGCCGGCCATGCCGCTCATTGCATCGGAGGACTTGTCGGCAGCGTGCAAGAAGAACAGCGCAATGGTTGACCACGTCCAGGCGGCCAAGGTTCCCATTGAGACGAGCGTGTCCATGGTTGCTGTGCCATGACGAAGGTTGATGAGTGCGGCGCGGTGGAATCCCCACCCGCAATAGAAGACGACTGGAGTACTGAGGGCGAAGGCAACCCATTGCCAGTTCGTGAACATGAACGTAGGCACCATTGAAATCAGCACCGTTGGCACGGTGAGAATCACGGCGACAAGGAGTCGAACGCCAAGCGTGCGCGCATATTCGGCTTCGGCCTCGTCCCGGCGGTCGACTTCGGGAACGTGGTAGCCGAGTGATTCGATTTTCGCGGCAAATTCGGTGCGACTCGTGATTGCAGGATCGAAGTGCACCGTTGCTCGTCCTGCGGCCAGATTTACATCGGCTTGGGAGACGCCATTGATCTTGCTCAGGCCTTTACCGATGCGAGTTGCGCACGCAGCGCAGGTCATTCCTTCAATCGGTAGATCAATGCGTTCAAGCGGCGATGCGTTCGTTGAACTGGCCATACCCCCACGATACGGCGGACGTGGAGCTGTGGCTCAGCGTGCAGGACGCACCATGCTCACAACCGTTCCCGTTGCTGTCGTCTCTGTGAGCGTTCGGTCGTAGCGGTACCCCTCGGGGTGGCGGAACGTGGAGAGCGCCTTGGGATCATCGGCGCCGGTTTCGAGGATGAATCGAACAAGCGCTCCCTTCAACAGTTTGTTCCAGTGATTCACCGTCGTGAACGCACGCTCACCCTTGACTGGTTTTCCTTCGTCAAGAAACTTCACGGAAAAGATTGCGCTCGGTGCAGATGAAGAGTGCGCAGGGGTGAATGGTGCCCATGCGTTGTCATGCTCTTTGGGCAAGAGATTCCAAACGACAGTTCCATTTACGGTTGATGCCAAAGCAGCGGTCAGTGGTTCGCGCCACCACGTTGACAACTTGCCAACGGGGGCGAGTGTCGCTCCCATCTTCAACTTGTAATCGGGAATCAAATCGTCAGGACGGACAACTCCCCAGAGTCCACTGAAGATCACTACTTGTTTTCCGAGTCGCTTGCGGTCTCGAGTCGAAAGCGACTCGACATTCAATGCGTCGTAGAGGACACCGGTGTAGCGCTCAATGGCTGGCATCGTCGGCGACGACAGCACATCAAGATTTGCAGTGGTGGCGGCTGCGAGAGCCGTGCCTTTCACGCCAAGCAACTTGGATCGTCCTGGTTCCTTGCCCTTCATTGCCGCGGCGAGTGCTGCTCGAAGGGTGGTGCGTTGCTCTTCGAGTTGATTGAAGGAAAGACCTGCGATCCGGACTGCTTTGCCCGTTCCACCGTCGGCTTTGCCTTCGGAAGGAGGAAGGAGGATCACTGGTGCTGTCGCCATAGCTCCATCCTGCCTGACAACGAACGGGGCATGAACCACAAGCGAATTCATCATGAGCGAAGAATCCGATGGGGAATCTTCAGGGCTCAGATGATAGAAAGGGCGTTCTCGTGCAGGCCAAAGGCCAGCGTTGATGTTTCGAGGAGGTGACGCACATGCCAGCTAGTGAACCCCCAAGTATGAGCTCTCTGTCATGTGTTGCCTTCTCCATGTCTCTCTAAGAGTCCACGTACACCGCGGGCTGTGAGTTGGAGTGGGCGTCGTCCGTCCGTTTTCCAGTTCCGGAGTCCGTCATGCCACAGACACTCAATGCGCCACGCGCGATTGCGCAACGACGTAAGCAACGAACCAAGCGTCTTCTCGCCCTCGAGGCAGTAGCCGAGTCCCTGCTTTCTGTGTCGGGACTCACCGGCGCGCCAGTCGTGCACTCCTCGGGCATCGAAGTGGGACGCCTTGTCGATCTTGTTGTCCGCTGGGAAGGCGAGCCATATCCGCCGTTGACCGGGCTTGTTGTTCGTGTTGGCCGTCAGCTCACGTGGGTGTCGGCCGACAAGATCGGCGAACTTGAACAACGTCGAATCGTTCTGCGCTCGGCGAAGGTCGACCTCCGTGAGTTCGCTCGCCGTGATAACGAAGTGAAACTCGTCGATGACGTTATTGACCATCAAATGGTCGACGTCGACGGCGTGCGTGTTTTTCGCGCTGCGGATCTTTTCCTTGCCCGCGTCGGCGGTGGTTACCGCTTGGTAGGCGCCGACGTTGGGTTCTCAACGTTGGTTCGTCGCCTCGGACCAGCTCGTTGGCGCGTTCGTCCGCATCCCGATCGAGTCATTGACTGGGCGGCCATCCAACCGTTCTCTGATCCCGGTGAGCCCGTGCGCTTGAGTCGTGCGAACAACGAACTCCGTCGACTTCGCCCCGGTGAGCTTGCGGACCTTCTTGAAGAACTCGGTCGGTCACAGCGTCAGGAACTTCTTGCCGCTCTTGATGCCGAGACAGCTGCCGATGCGCTTGAGGAAATGGAACCCGATGAACTCTCGGTGCTTCTTCGCGATGCCGATCCGCAACAGGCTGCCTCATTGCTTGCCGAGATGGAGCCCGATGAAGCGGCAGAGGCTCTCCGTGATCTTGATGACGAAACTCGAGACGAACTTCTCGCAGTAATGGATCAAGAAGACGCCGAGGTGCTTGTTCGTTTGGTGGGTTACGACGAAGAAACCGCAGGCGGCCTCATGACGACAGCGTTGTTCGCGTTTGATGCTGACCTCACCGTCTCCGATGCACGTCGACGTCTGGAGGCTGCAGAAGACATTGCGCGACTCGAATCGATTTTGGTGCTGGACGGCGATGGAACGCTGCTGGATGACATCTTGATGATCGATCTCTTCATGGCGAGCCCTGATGACACGCTTCGCTCGCTTATTGGTTCTCCGTGGCCCGTGACTGTCACGGTTGAAGCGCCTATCGAGGACGTCATCGAGTCGTTTGTGGAAAACCGCGGATCATCGATTGTTGTCGTCGATGAGCAGGGCCGTCCGATCGGTCGAATTCTCGCTGACGATGTCGTCGATGCGCTCATTCCGCAGCATGAATCGAACCGTCGACCTTTCACGCGTTTGCTCGCTTGAACTGAGTTGTCATGACCGATCCGATCAACGAACCCGCAAAGGCGAAAGGAGCACGAACATCCGCGCCCAAACGTCGCCGACGCTGGATGATTTGGCTTGCGGTCCTCGGTCCTGGCCTCATTGCCGCAAACGCGGGCAACGATGCTGGCGGCATTGCGACGTACGCGTCGGCGGGTTCGGAATTCGGCTACCGAACGCTGTTCGTGATGATGTTGGTGACAATTGCGCTTGTCATCGTTCAGGAAATGTCAGCTCGCCTTGGTGCGCATACCGGCGAAGGACTGATGTCGCTTATTCGCGAACAGTTCCCACTCCGCGCGTCTGCATTCGCAATTATCTGCTTGCTCATCGCAAACCTCGGACTTGTTGTCTCTGAGTTCGCTGGTATTGGTGCAGCATTCGAACTCTTTGGTGTTACTCGCTACATTTCAATTCCGATCGCCGCTCTTGCTATCTGGGCGGTTGTTGTCTTCGGGAACTATCGGTATGCCGAGCGGGTTTTCTTACTTCTTGGTCTCGCGTTCATTACGTACCCGATTGCCGCGATTCTTGGTAAGCCCGATTGGGGCCAGGTTGTGAGCAACACCTTGATCCCACACATGCTCGGAACCAAAGAATTTCTCTTCTTAGTTGTCGCACTCATCGGTACGACGATCACGCCTTATATGCAGCTGTATCAAGCAGCCGCCGTGGCCGACAGCGGAAGTGGGCCTGAGGAATATCGAATGGTGCGCATCGACACCATCACCGGCGCAGTGTTCGCCAACATCATTTCGATGGCGATCATTGTTGCGACCGCTGCAGCGATCGGTGGAACGGGCCCGCTTGAATCGGCAAAGGAAGCCGCTCAAGCACTTGAACCAGTTGCTGGTTCAGCTGCAGAGATCCTCTTTGGTATCGGCCTCCTTGGCGCATCGGCGCTTGCCGCAGCAGTGGTTCCTCTCGCAACGTCCTATGCCGTTGCCGAGGCGGTAGGTGTGGAGCGCTCAGTATCAAAAACGTTCCGTGAAGCACCTTTGTTCATGGGCCTCTTTACTGCGCTCATCGTGATCGGTGCTGCAGTTGCGCTATTACCGGGCAATCTGATCTCACTTCTCATCAACATGCAGGTAATCAATGGTCTGATCACGCCGATCATTTTGATTTTCATCTTGATCTTGGCGAATCGTCGTGCGGTTCTTGGAAACGCTGCGAATGGGCCGAAGTTCCGAGTCGCTGCACTCGTTTGTGTCGTCGTGATCGCGATTCTTGCGGCGGTTGTCTTAGTGCAGACGGTCGCTGGTTGGCTCGGGTTCGTGTAGAGGCATCTTCGCAGTCCAGCTTTTTGGCAGACCGAGAGAGCGGTGGCATTGTCACGTTATGGATTACTTGCGCATTTGGGCGGACGCTGACGGCGAGAGCCACTTCGAAGAGGTGACTCTTGATCGCGTCGTGAATCCGGCAGAAAGAGGTGTTGCCGAGCTTTGGGTCTCACCAGGCGTCGATGTGAGTCGTGTCCAGTTCCTCACGGTGCAGGCGTTGGATCAGATTCCAGCTCCGCATAACGCGCCTCGACGTCAGTTCGTGGTGTTCCTCGATGGTTGGGTCCGAATCACTGCGAGTGACGGCGAAACTCGAACGCTCCCGGCCGGTGGTGTGGTGCTTGCAGAAGATGAACATGGCAAAGGCCACGTCACCGAACTTGAACCTGGCGTCAGGCGAGTACTGCAGATTCCGTTGGATCCAGCAGGAGACCCCGTAGAAGTGTGACAACTAACGCGTCGTAGGTTTCAACTGGATCAGCGAACGCGCACATTCCAAGCAGTTCCAGTGCAACTGCCCCATGACATGTTGCCCAAATCTCTTGGGCGATTACTGCGGCATCACCAGGGACGAAGTGTTCCGTCTCGATTGCGCGTTCGACGGCGGTGCGTAGTTCTTCGAATGAGTGCGCTGCAGCAAGGAAGGATTCTTCGGAAGCCTCGAAGCCTGGGACTACTCGAAGAAACATGACTGCATAGGTGTCGGGATTTTCAAGAGCGAACGTTCGATAGGCATTACACATTTGGTGGAGCGCCACGATGGGATTACTTGATGTTGCTGCTTTGCGGAGGGTTTCGGCGAACTTGGTGAATCCGTGTTCGAACACGGCATCGAAAACTCCGTGCATGTCGCCAAAGTGGTTGTAGATGCTCATTGGGGCGACGCCGGCTTCGGCGGCGAGTCGGCGCACGGTGATCGCTTCGGCTCCATCGGTGCCAATGATCCGCAGCGCAGCAGCAATCACGGAACTGGTGACTTCCACTGAAGGAGTCCGATGCCTGATCGGCACTGATGCCAATTGTTTTGCCGAAGCCATACTGGTAATTATAGGTCGTTGTTCTACTTCTGTGGAGCGCTGTTCTATAGTGAAGATCCTCGCCCGAATTCTTCTGGAGTAACCGATGGATGCTGTAACCGCCTACCGCCGCCGTTGGTGGATTCTCGTTGTTCTTGCCCTCAGCGTTTTTCTCGTTGTTGTCGATAACACCATCGTGAACGTTGCGCTTCCGACGTTGAGTCATGACCTCAGTGCATCCACGACTGACCTTCAGTGGATCGTTGATGCCTACAGCCTGGTCTTCGCCGGTTTGCTTCTTGCCGCCGGTGGCCTCGGAGACCGTCTCGGGCGAAAGGGTGCAATGCAGATTGGGCTCGTGATTTTCGCCGCGATGTCGGTGCTTGCGGCGCTCTCGCAGAGTTCGGGACAACTCATCGCCGCCCGTGCGGCAATGGGCATCGGTGCAGCACTCGTCTTCCCTGCCACCCTTGCGATTCTCACCAACGTGTTTACCGATCCAACCGAACGAGCAAAAGCGATCGGTGCGTGGTCGGCTGTTTCGGGCATGGCCGTTGCCTTTGGACCCGTAACCGGTGGTCTCCTCCTTGAGCATTTCTGGTGGGGTTCGATCTTTCTTGTCAACGTGCCGATTGTTGCGGTTGCGCTGATTGCTGGGTGGTTCCTCGTGCCGTCCTCGAAGGATCCCGAGTCCGGAGCATTCGACTGGATCGGAACAGTGACGTCGATCCTCGCAGTAGGGCTTCTCGTTTACACCGTGATCGAGGGACCGCACGCTGGTTGGAACTCGGCCGAAACGATTGCCGGGTTTGTCGGCGCAGCAGCGCTCCTTGCGTTCTTTGTTTGGTTCGAACTGCGAAGAGAGCACCCATTGCTTGATGCGCGCGTCTTTCGCATCGCCCGATTTAGTGCAGCGGCCGGCTCGATTGCTGTCGCCTTCTTCACCCTCTTCGGCTTCATCTTCATCGTCACGCAGTACTTCCAGTTCGTGCGCGGGTACTCGACGTTGTCGGCGGGTGTGCACACGTTGCCGTTTGCGATCTTCGCAGCAATAACTGCGCCTAACGCTGCCCGTTTGGCACTGAAGTTCGGACCGAGGCGTGTTGTTGGCGCGGGTCTGCTCACAATGATGATCGGTTTCATCATCATTGGCTTCTGCGGCGCTGACACCGCGTACTTCGGCCCAGTCGTGATCTCAATGGCATTTATTGCGACCGGACTTTCTCTCGTGACATCGCCGTCAACGGCAGCCGTTATGTCGTCTTTGCCGAAAGAAAAAGCAGGGGCGGGAGCTGCAGTCAATGACACCACTCGTGAAATCGGTGGAACGCTTGGCGTTGCCGTTGTTGGCAGCGTTTTTGCATCGGTGTACGCCCCAAAGATTGGTGACTTCCTCGCGAACTTCTCGCAGATTCCTGCTGACGCCGTTACCGCAGCGAAGTCATCGATGGCCGCAGCCCTCGTCGTTGCGTCGCGCGCTCCCGCCGAAGTTCAGGAGCTATTCAAAACTTCTGCGTCCGACGCGTTTATGCAGGGCATGCACCTCGGTTGTTTTGTGTGCGCTGGAGTCGCGCTCGCTGGATCGATCGCCGCGTTTACTTTTCTTCCCGATCTCGAGTCACAGGAAGCACCGCATCCGGGCGAGTGGCCAGAACTCGAAGACGCCTGAGCGCCACGCAGAAGCATTCGCGATACTTCGTGAATGCTCACGACTGACGACCTCATTGCTCGCGCTGAAATCACTGATGTGATCCAGCGACTCGCCCGCGGAACCGATCGGCTTGATCGTGAACGTATGGCGTCCTGCTATCACCCCGATGGTTTCGACGACCACAATTCGTTCCGTGGTTCGGGTGACGAGTTCGCTGACTGGGTCTGCACAGTCCTTCCCCATTTCGCAGCGACCACCCACTTCATCGCGCTGCCGCACATCACGCTGGATGGTGACAGCGCACAGGTCGACACCTATTGCGTCGCCCATCACGTCAGTCGACCAGAGGCTGATGGATCGGCCACGGACATGATCATGGGACTCCGATATATCGATCGATTCGAGCGTCGAGCGGGTGAGTGGCGAATCGCCAGGCGGGTCTGTGCCTTCGACTGGAACTACTCGGTGCCCTTCGACCCCGCCGCAACCTTCCAATGGGAGGCGGATTTCACGGTTGGGGTCCGGGATCGATCGGATCCCAGCTATTTCGGGGCATGACGCTTGTCACTTCCGAATTGGGACAGTAACGTACGTGTCGGCCGTCACTTCGGTGGGGGCTGGGGGAGATCGCTTCACGGGGGGGCTCACCCTGCGCCATGCCTATTGGCGTGGTGCCTCGTTCTCTTGGTTCGCCAAGGGGGCATCCGACTCTGGTCGGTTTAACAGCCATCTACAAAGGGGAAATCAGTGCCTACAGGCAATGGAACTGCGTCGGTGAAGAGCCGACCGAAGCGCCGCTCAAGTGGCGCAGTGTTGGTTGTGGCGCTTGTCGCCGTGCTCAGCATTTTTGCGGTTGCGTGCGGCAGCGGTCGTTCGGATTCATCCGGCGGCGGCTCGGCCACCACCAAGGCGTCATCGGCTACCGACTTCGGCACCATGACCTCGCCATGTGGCAAGGGTGATGCCAAGGGTGCAACCCAACAGGGCGTGACCGACACCAGCATCACAATTGGTTATGGCGATGACGCTGGCTACCCGTCGGCTCCTGGTCTTAACAAGGAAATGTCTGACGCCATCAAGGCCATGATCAAGTGGTGTAACGATCAGGGCGGCATTAACGGCCGTCAGGTTGTTGGCAACTACGGCGACGCCGCGATCATGAATGTCAACAATGTCATGACCGACGCATGCTCGAAAGACTTCATGCTCGTGGGTGAAGGCTGGTCGCTCGACTCCGCGCAGGAAACCACCCGCGTCGGATGCAAGCTCGCTGCCGTCCCGACCTACACGGTGTCTCCGCAGTTCGCGAATGGTCCGTACATGGTTCAGCCCACACCGAACCCGGCCGATTACTACGACGCGTCGAATGCCTTCCAAATGGCTGAGAAGTTCCCGACGCAGGTCAAGAAGGCCGCAACCATGTACGCCAACTACGCCGCAACGGTTGATTCAACCGAAAAGGCTGTCATTGCGTACAAGCAGGCTGGCTGGAGCTTCCTCGATTGCGCCCAGGTGTACAACATCGGTGGCGAATCAAACTGGACTCCATTCGTTCAGCGTTTGAAGGATTGTGGTGCTGAGGTTGTCTATTTCTCAGGCTCACCTGCTCCGAACTTCGAGAACGTTCTTGATGCCGCGAAGGCCATTGGCTACAACCCCATCTGGATGGAAGAAGCCAACTTCTACGACACGAACTTCGCAAAGTGGAACACCGCGGGCAACGGCGACAACGTCTATGTCCGTATGACCTACTACCCGTTCGAAGAAGCCGACAAGGTTCCGGCTGTTGCGAAGTACCTCGAGATCGTGAAGGCCAGTGGTGGAGCCACCAGCCTTCTCGGTGCTCAGGCCACTGCAGCATTCCTCCTTTGGGCACAGGGTGCACAGTCGTGTGGTTCAACCCTCACAAGTGATTGCGTCATCAGCAACCTGCAGAAAATCACCAGCTTCGATGCTGGCGGTCTCCAGTCGCCGGCCAATCCTGGCCAGAACATCCCGGGTAACTGCGCCCTGGTTGTGAAGCTGACCGGCACGAAGTACGAACAGGTTCTTCCGACCACCATTGGAACTCAGGCCTGTGATTCGAAGTACCTCGTCAAGCTCACCGGACCGGTTGTTGATCGAGCCAAGCTCGATGCCAACCGCATCTCGCAAGCTGGCAAGTAATTCCTGACGCTTCGGCGTCGAAGTGAATGGACCAAGGGCGGTCGTCGGGAAACCGGCGGCCGCCCTTGTCGCGTGGATCGGCCCGAGCCTGGGGTCTGAAGTCGCTTGCTATTGTTGAGGGCTATGCGAAGTAAACGGCTGCGAATGTCTTGGCGGGTTTTCCTCGGCGGTATGGCTGCTCTTCTGGGCGTGAGCGCAACGGCCACCGAATTGGTCACGGCATCGGCCGAGCCAGTTACGACCGACCACGGCGCTGGACTGCAACCGCAGTCGGCCTATGTCCCCGGCACCTATTCCTCGTGCACTGCGAAGTTTGGTTTGATGAAGACGAACTCGGATCTCGCGACGTTTGATGTGGTCGATGGTTCTCCGGCGGTAACGCCATCACCGGTGTTGGGTACCAACCTGATTCCGTTGATCACCGTGTCGGACGGAACGACCACGGAAACCTGCGAGGCGCAGATCGCCTGGACGGATGCAGCAACGTTCGACAGTGCATTTGTCTCGTACAACTCATCAGCCGCAGGTACAACAATGCCTTATCCGGGCACCAATAATTTTTGGATCCTGCCCGCGGTCGGCGTGCCATTGGTGATTGACGGCCTGACACCTTTCACGGTGACGACGCGCACTCTTTCTTTTGGTGACACCCTGCCGGCCGGCACGACTGAGACTCTCTCGGGACAACCGGTATCGATACAGACGGGGTATGCGCCCTATGGCGCCCAGCCTTCAAGTTCTGCAGCTTTAGCGACTCCATTTTTCCAGCGCGTCTCCGATGCGGTGCTTGCAGCGGGCGACAGTGGACAGCAAACGTTCCTCAACGCCTATCTCACGTCCTATTACGACGGCATCGACCCATCGCAGATGTGCATAGACGACCCAACAACGGCGAACTCGCTTTCCACCACGATTGACAACTTGATGACCGGGTGGGGCTTCGGCTGGATGCTGCCGACAACCTGTGCAAATCTCATGGGGAACGATCTTGCTGTTGCGCAGATCCTTCAGTACGACACGCAGATTTCGTCGGCGACGACGCTCACTGTGACTGTCGCTGGACCGCCATTGCCGACGACTTCGACTTCAACCACAGCTGCAGTTGATCCCGTGGTTCCGCAGTTCACTGGCTGATCTCATTGCTGTACGACCCATTTCCTACCGTTGAACTTCCACCCGTAGGGACCAATTCAGTCCACATTCGCGAAGGGGCACTCCCCGGCGATCGGTGGAGTGTGCGCTGCGTTCTTACGAATGACTTTCCCGATGGGTCGTTACTTGACGATCCCATTGAGACCGACGGAATGTTCGTGTTGTGGCGCGTCGGCGTCGACAGCGAAGGTCGCGGTGTTATTCGACTGAACAACGCGGCGCTTGGGGCAGCACCAAAAATTTGGTACGTGATGCTGCCTGAGCTCGACGCGAGTCGGCCAGCTATGTCGATTGTTGGATTTCCCACCGACCACCTTCCCGAGGGAACCATCGTTACCGACCCGATGTTCTTCTCGATGCCCGTTGACAACGACGAACAAGTTGGGGCGGTGCGTTGGTGGTTCGAAGAGGGTGTGATCGACCAGGTGTTTGTCGATCCCAATTGGCGTCGGCAGGGCGTGGCCACCGAGCTTCTCTACGCAGTGGGCGCATGGCAGGCCCTCCACGGGTGGCCAGTGCATATCCGCAGCGATGGCCGCCGTACCGAACTTGGACAGCACCTCGATGCCGCAACGATGTTTCCCCAGCGGTTTGCTCCAATTACTGAGGTCTCGCCTCCGATGGATTTCCCGGACGCCTGAGTTCTGTCGCTCCTCGGGGGTTCGTCAGGGCATCTCGAGACGGGGGACTACTGTCTTCTGTTAAGTAACTAGGGCAGAGATTCCCGCGTGGAATCCGGTCGACATTAAATGCCGGGCTCCCGCCCGGCGGAACATAAAGGGGAAATACATGCCGTTAGGCACTTCATCGCGTCGCTCCCGCGGCGCACTGCTGGTCGTGGCGCTTGTCGCCGTGCTCAGCATCTTTGCTGCCGCTTGCGGTGGCGGTCGATCCGATTCGGGCGGCAGCGCAAGCACCACGTCAAAGTCGAAGTCAGCAAGCTTTGGCACCCTCGATTCGCCTTGCGGCGCGGGTTCGGCAAATGGTGCAACTCAGCAGGGTGTCACCGACACGTCAATCACCATCGGTTACGGCGATGACGCTGGTTATGCAGGGGCTCCAGGCCTCAACAAAGAGATGTCCGATGCAATGAAGGCCATGATCAAATGGTGTAACGATCAGGGTGGAATCAATGGTCGTCAGATCACTGGCAAGTACTACGACGCCGCGATCATGGAAGCCAACAACCGCATGACCGAAGCCTGCACGCAGGTCTTCATGCTCGTCGGTCAAGGTTTCTCGCTCGACTCGGTGCAAGAACAGACCCGTCTTGGTTGCAAGATGGCTTCCGTTCCTACCTATTCGGTGAGTGCTGCGTTCGCCAATGGCCCACTCATGGTGCAGGCTGTTCCGAACCCAGTTGATAAGACCCCGCTTGCTGGTGCGTACGAGCTTGCTGGCCTCTTCCCCACGGCAGTCCAGAAGGCAGCGATCTTCACTGCGAACTATGCAGCAACCAAGGACTCCACCGACAAGGCCAAGACCTCGTTCCCGAGCGCTGGTTGGAAGTTCCTTGATTGTGAGCAGACCTACAACATCGGTGGCGAGTCCAACTGGACCCCATTCGTTCAGCGCCTGAAGGATTGCGGCGCAGAGGTTGTGTTCTTCTCCGGTTCACCGGCTCCGAACTTTGAGAATGTTCTTGATGCCGCGAAGGCGATCGGCTTCTCGCCGAAGTGGTACGTGGATGCAAACTTCTACGACCCGACCTTCGCGAAGTGGAACACTTCCGGCAACGGCGACAACGTGTACGTGCGCATGGCGTTCTACCCGTTCGAGCAGGCTTCGGAACACCCCGCCACGCAGCAATACCTTGATCTCATCAAGGCCTCGGGCGGCAAGACTGGTCTTCTTGGTGCACAGGCCACCACGAACTTCCTCCTTTGGGCAACAGCTGCGCAGCAGTGCGGAAGCACCCTCACCAGCGATTGTGTGATGGAAAAGCTCAAGGCCATTCACGAATGGGACGGCGGCGGACTTCACTCCAATGCTGACCCGGGCGCAAATCTTCCCCCAGACTGCGGCATGCTTGTCCAGCTCAAGGGAACCGAATACACCCAGGTAGCGCCGTCAACGAAGGCCCAGTTCGAATGCTCGCCGAAGTTCATCGGCAGCGTTACTGGTCCGGTTGTCGACTCCGCCAAGCTTGATGCAAACCGCGTTTCACAGGCATCAAAGTAAGTCTCGACGCTTTGGCGTTGCGCAGTACTGACCAAGGGCGGTCGTCGGGAAACCGGCGGCCGCCCTTGTCGGTTTTGCGGACGAGTTCGGTATCGCGGGCCTCATCACTTATTTTCAACTGGCGGTTACTCACGGAACGTATTGGAACGGCTGGCTATTGTTCACTCCCATGCAGAGAAATCGAATGCGTACGTCTTGGAGGGTCTTCCTCGGTGGTATCGCTGCACTACTGGGCGTGAGTGCGACGGCCACCGAAATGGTCGCGGCATCGGCCGAGCCAGCTACGACTGACCACGGCGCTGGACTGCAACCGCAGTCGGCCTACGTCCCCGGCACCTATTCCTCGTGCACGGCGAAGTTCGGCCTGTGGAAGGCCAACGCTGATCTGGCAACGTTTGATGTTGTCGATGGTTCTCCTGCTGTGCTGCCGTCGCCGATGTTGGGGAGCAACCTCATCCCGTTGATCACTGTGTCAGACGGAACGATCACTGAAACCTGCGAAGCGCAGATCGCGTGGACCGATTCAGCGACGTTCGATTCCGCGTACATCGGTTTTTACTCGCTGACTACTGGAACAGCGATGCCGTATCCCGGAAGAAATGATTTTTGGATCATGCCTGCCGTTGGCGTTCCGCTCACAGCCGATGGCGTTACGAACATCACCGCGACTACCCGCACGCTGTCATTTGGCAATTCGCTTCCAGCTGGATCAACAGTGACTCTTTCTGGGCAACCGCAAGCAATTCAAGTGCCGTGGTATCCCTATGGGCCAACACCAGAAAGTTCTGCGGTATTGGCAACCTCCTATTTCCAGCGGATTTTTGATGCAGTGGAGTCAACCGGAGGTACAGCTCAGCGAGTATTCCTAGAGGCCTATCTTGCGGCCATGTACGACGGCGGAGATTCAAGTGCTTTGTGCACGAACGATCCCTCAACTGCCAACGCAACATTTGCCACAATGGATACGTTGGGGGCGGGATGGGCGAGCTGGTTATTTCCGATGTTTTGCGGGAATGGCGATGAAATTCCAGAGGCGGTGGGTCAGACACTTCAGTACGACACACAAGTTTCGTCGGCAACGACGATCACTGTGACCGTGGCCGGTCCGCCATTGCCGACGACGACAACTTCGACGACAACCACGACTACGACGACTGATCCCGTCGTACCGCAATTCACTGGCTGATCTCATTGCTGCACGACCCATTTCCTACCGTTGAACTTCCACCCGTAGGGACCAATTCAGTCCACATTCGCGAAGGGGCACTCCCCGGCGATCGGTGGAGTGTGCGCTGCGTTCTTACGAATGACTTTCCCGATGGGTCGTTACTTGACAACCCATCGAGACCGACGGAATATTCGTGTTGTGGCGCGTCGGCGTCGACAGCGAAGGTCGCGGCGTCATTCGACTGAACAACGCGGCGCTTGGACAGCACCTCGATGCCGCAACGATGTTTCCCCAGCGGTTTGCTCCAAAAGTAACGAGCTTTGACGCAGGCGGCCTTCAGTCGCCGACGAACCCCGGCCAGAACATGCCAGGTGACGGCATCATGGTTGTGAAGATGACCGGAACGAAGTACGAACAGGTTCTTCCGACCACCATCGGCACTCAGGCCTGTGACTCGAAAAACCTCATCAAGCTCACTGGTCCAGTTGTCGACCGAGCCAAGCTTGATACAAACCGCATCTCGCAAGCGGGCAAGTAAGAACGAGCGCTTCGGCGCTTCGCAATGAAAGAAGGGCGGTCACCGGGGAACTGGTGACCGCCCTTCATCGTTTTTGTGATGGAACTATTGAGAACTCGGAGCCTCAGGCGGTTGCCGGTGTTGGTTCGTTTTCGGTAAGTGGTTGAGGGGTTCCTTCGCCATGGCGCAACCAGATGAATGCGGCAGCGGTGGCAATGAAAACAATTCCGGCGGTCAGGAGCATTGTCACCGAAAACGCATTTCCGTACGAGGTTGCTGCATCGGCAAGGGCTTGTTTCCCGAGAGTCGTCGACGCGTGGGTTCCTGCCGACGCGTACGTATTCACCGCGTCAAGGCCGGTCGAGAGCTGGTTGGCGGGCACACCTTGTTCGGCAAGACGCTTGACGACGCCACCGTCGGTCATGCGATCGATGAGCACTGTCGAGAGTGAAAAGCCAAGTGTGTAAAAGAACTGACCGGCGGTTGTGCGAGAACTCGAAACTGGTCCGAGATAACGCGGCGGTGACTCACGAAGAATGAGATTGCCGAACGGGACTGCTGCGATCACTACGCCACCTCCGCCGAGCACGAGGCCGGGTAGGAACGCCAAGAAGTCCTTTGATGAATGCGCAAGAGCCAGCGCGATGAAACCGGCGATGGTGGCGAATCCACCGATGACGATCGCTGATCGATTGCTGAGGCCTTTCACCATCAATCGGCCGATGATGACACCAGATGCGATACCCGCTAGAAGCATTGGGAGTTGCCATACCGCTACTTCACTCGTCTTGAGGCCAGTGATGTACTGCCAAAGATTTGTGACCTGAAGGAAGGCGACTGCCGTTCCAAAGTTGTAAATCAGGCCCGCAGCAAGTGCGGCGAGAAAGATCGGTGAACGAAACAAGCCGACAGGAAAGAAGTTGTGCTCGCTTTTGGATTCCCAAATGAAGAAACCGGCAAGCAGCAAGACGCCAGCAACTAGCGGAACCAATGTCTTCGGGCTGGTGAGGCTCGTGGCAAATTGACTCAGCGAGTAGAGGAACGCGATGACGCCGGCGGCGAGGAGCAATTGGCCCAGAAGGTCGGTATTCGTGCCTGTGATGCGGTCTTGTTTCGGAAGTACAACGGGAACGAGGAAGAACAAAATCGCAGCGACGACAGGAATCAGTACAAAGGCAAAGCGCCAGTTGATACCCGTGAGCGATCCACCGATGAACGTCAGCAGTACAGTCGAGACCATGATTGCGGCGGTAAAGGTTCCCATCGCCCCAGCGAGTTTGCCGGGAGAGCTGACCGTCTTGATGTACGCAAACGCACAGCCATAGACCGCGCCGAGACCGCAGCCGGTGATCACCATGCCGAGGATGTAGATCCCCGAAGCAGGTGCAAGGGCAACAACAAGGTTGCCGATGGTCGCGATCACAAGCGCAACCATCAAGACATGACGACGGCCGAGTCGGTCGGCGAGAAGACCAGCAGAGATCACCGTTGCGGCAATGGCGAGGGTCTGCGCGCTCGCAGCGAGCGCCTGGGTTGAGCCCGTCATATGTAGGGCGCGGCTGGCGCCCACAAGCGCGGTGCTTGAGATGTTGGGCATCGATCCTTGGAGTCCAGCCACAAGACCGAGGAATGGGATTGCGAATTTCGAGACCTTCGTTGTGGGGCTCGAAGTGATTGCGGCGTCGCTCATTGAAATCCGATCAGCCTAGAAAGTAAGTACATAGGAATGTAATGCTGATCTCCGCTGGTCAGCGTTCTTCTCAATGTCTCCGCAGCAGCGGGGGATCGGCGTTGATCGATGCCTGAAATGGCTAGTGGTCAGGCGTTGTTGCGCTGAATGCTCGAAGTGATGATCCGACTGTGGGATAGAAGGCGTCGTCGCCGAGCGATTGCGTGATTCCGTAGCGATCGAGCTTGTGTCTGACACTGGTCATGACATCAGCGAGTACGAGTTTGACGTCATGTTCAGCAAGCTCGTTGAGTGCCTGTTTTATGGTGAGTGATCCGGTGAAATCGACATCAGTGATGGCCCCAGAATCGAGGACGATCCACTTGAGCGGAGCCGTCGAATTTGCGAGAGCAGTCAGGTCTTCGAGGAAGAGGTTTGCGTTCACATAGAAAAGGTCAGATGCAAAGCGGTAGACCGCGAGTTCGGGAACTGTTCGTGCCTCAGGATCGAAAGGTTCCGAATGGAGACCTGGGTGATTTTCGGCGGGAACCATAACGGCAGTGGCAGTTTTGTAGGAACGGCGTAGATGGCCGATGATCGAAGCGACGATGGCAAGAACAATTCCCTGTTCGACGCCGAGGAGTACGACGGTTGCTGCAGTAAGTGTTGCGACGACGAATTCATCTTTTCGAACACGGAAGATGCTGCGCATCCCCTTGATGTCGACCAGTTGGATGCCGATCATGAACACGACTGCTGCCAGTACCGCTTTCGGCATGTACTGAAGTGGCGCAGTGAGGAAGAGCAGCACAACAAGAACGATGAGTCCTGTGGTGATTTGCGCGACCTGACTTCTTCCGCCCGCTCCATCGACCATTTCGGTTTTTGTTGGGCTGCCGTTGACGACGAATGTTCCAGTGAGCCCTGCAAAAATGTTGGCGGCGCCAAGACCGACGAGGTCGACATTTTCGTCGAATTGATCGTTGTACTTGGCGGCATACGCGCGTGAAGTTGCCGCGCTTTGGGCAAGGATCAGAATGAAAATAGAAACTGCAGTTCCCATGAGAGCGGGAACGTCAGAGAGATTGATGCCAGTTGGAATTCCGATTTTGGGAAGGCCGCCAGGAACGGGGCCGAGCGTTGCAATTCCATGTGAGACCAAGTCCCAGTGCCAAGAAATCACGATGGCGCCGATCACCGCCACAAGCGCACCTGGGACTTTCTTCGTCACGAATTTTCCGCCAAGTATGACCACAAGGACGCTGGCCGAAACCGCAACCGTTGCCCAACTCGTCGATCCAACATGCTGAAGCGTTGAGATCAATTTGGTGAGGGTGTTGTCGTAGAGGTCACCGTTGATCGTGAGTCCTTTACCTTCCGGAATACCAAGTAGCCCGCCGACTTGGCCGCACGCGACTTGGATGCCAACGCCGGTGAGGAAACCAATGAGTACGGAACGTGAAAGAAAGTTCGCGAGAAATCCGAGACGAATGAGTCGTGCCAAGAGGAGGAACGCGGCTGCCATGAGGGCAAGTAATCCGGCGAGTGCGACGTAATGGTCCGAGCCTGGCTGTGCGAGTTCAACAAGGCCAGCGGCCATCACGGCGGCAGTGGCTGAGTCAGCGCCAACAACAAGATGGCGCGATGAGCCAAACACTGCGAAGGCCAACATCGGCAACAGGATTGTGTACAGACCGGTAATGACGGGCATGCCCGCGATCGAGGTGTAACCCATCACCTCGGGAATGGCGAGTGCCGCCAACGTGATACCCGCGAGAACGTTGGTGGGGATCTGTTTGCGGTCGAGGGGGAGAACGCCCTGCAGAACAGGGAGTCGTCGTGGCCTGGTTTTCGAACTCGCTGTCATGCAGACACGGTAGTTGCGAAGACGGCGGGAATGCCTCGGGGAGTCGGGATTCAGCTAGGCCCGAAGTACAAGGAGGAACTGGCCGCCGCCCGATTCAACGCTTGTCTCGAAGCTTGCGCTGGGTACGAGTCGACTCAAACGGTCCAGAAGCCACGTTGATGCATCGGCAGCGTCTTGCTCCGTTGGGCAGCGGGCGACAACTTCGCGCCCGCCTTTGCGTGACAGTCGCTCAACACTTCCAACGATTGGTGCGGGGTCGACAACGAAGAGGCGGTCTGCCCACTCCACGACAGGCGCGATTGCACATTTCTTGGTATTGCAATCGCGATGAGCGAGGCGTTCCGTACCGAAAATGTCGGTTGGGTTCTTGCCTTTACTTTTCGACTTTGTTGTGAGCGAATCGATGCTGGGGCCGCGTGAATCGTTCACTGACTTTTCGGGATCGACGGGTTCGTCGCATAACCAACAACGCCAGTTGTCGTGTTCGCCGACGTCAGTGAGATTGGCCATGACGAGACACAACTTTCGTTTCGTGGTGCCCCCGAGTGGACTCGAACCACCGCACATGGTTTAGGAAACCAATGCTCTATCCCCTGAGCTACGAGGGCGGGGATGGCGCGGAACGCGGCACGAAACTCTCGTGTAGCGGCCCGGGGCCATGGGTTGAGGGTAGTTCGGGGCCTGTTGGGCGGTCGAAACTTCGGTTGAATCAAACCAAAGTTTCGAGCGCATTCTTGGCGCGCTGAAGTCACCCGGTCCGAAGGTTCGGGTGGCTACATATCTACGCGGCGGCGGCGACTTCGTGGTTTGGTGGTTTCCATTGACCGAACCAGCGTGAAAGGTCCGCACCGGTTCGGTGGTGCCATGCGAGCAGTGTGGTGATCGCGAGGTGGGCTTGGTAGCCGTGAAGGTCGAACAGTTGTCGATGACGGCCGACGCTGCGGGCGCGTTCGTTGGGCAATGTCATCTTGAGGTGATGGTGCATCGATTCGGAGTCTTCGCGCAGTCCGAAGAGGAGGGCGAATGAGTCGTCGGTTTCGGGGATGACTCGCAGCGCGCGGGTGCGCGGTGTGTTGTCGGCTGTCTCGCCGCTGGTGAGTTGTGTCGGATTGGTGTGGTGGCGTTGCGGAGTTTGTGGGGGATGCCGGGAAGGTCGGGGATCTGCCAAGTGCCGTAGTACCGAAAGGAGTCAGTTCGATTCGAACTGTCGAGAAATATCCCTGATCCGGGAACCGGCGAGCCGAATCCGACGACCTACCACTGTCGGGTCAATTTCGGATCCGAGCCCCGAATTGCTCGAAGGAGAACCAAATGCAGTATTCCCGCTCGTCTCGCCTCGTCCGAGCCGTCGTGTTCGTTGCCGCGTCAGCAGTGACGCTTGTGACGCTTGCGACCGCAAGCAGCGCCCACGCCGGCTTCAAGGCATACTCCGCCTTCGGCTTCGCTCCGAACCCGACCGGCGGATCGAATGCGGGCTCGGGCGACCAAGCCACACCTCCCTACGCGGCTGGTGCAACCGTGACGATGTCCATGCGATCGGCGGTCGAGGTCCCGGATGGTGAGGCCTGGGACCCGGCGCTTTACAGCAACGTGGACATGAAGATCACTGTGCCAAGCGGTTGGACCAATCCGACCTGTGGCAGCGCCAACCTCCAGGTGAACAACGGCAGCACCAACAGCACCAACCAGCCTGGGCCAGCTGTCACCGGGTGGCAGTGCGAGACCTACGTCAGTGCCGGCCACACGGTGATCCACTTCTGGGGGCCTCCGGTTGCTCCGGGAGGTCTCGCGTCCGACGCCGCCCAGTACTTCGTGTTCTCGATCACCGCCCCGTCACCCACAGTCCAGACGACCTACGGGGTAGGCGGCACCGAGGGATTCACCGCAGATCAGCAATACGCGAGTGGTGAAATCTCGCACTGGTACCCAAGCACCGATTACGTCGGCACCTATCCCGCTGGTGCTGCTCCGACTACTCCAGCAGGTGGACTCCTGCGAAGCGTTGCCGCCACCGAGCCGACTGCGACGACCACAGTTCCCGGCCCGGTGACTCCGGCGTTCACGGGCTGATATGAGCATCCGATCCACTCTGGCGCGGTTCGCCGCATGCACTGCGCTGGGGTGGATCGCGCTCGGCGGAGCCTCCGCAGTCGCGTTCGCTCACGCAGAGTTCCAATCGACGAGCGTGACCGCGTCGAGCACCACCCAAGTGCTGCTCGACGTTCCCCATGAGCGCGCGCCTGACGTCTACACCACCATCGTGCGGATCCAGATACCTGGCGGATGGAGTTCACCGTCTTGCACCTCGCCCGCCGGTTGGACCTGCTCAAGTACACCCACCGAGGTCTCCTTCTCCAAGAACGACCCCGGGACGATCGCCGATACTTCCGAGGCGTTCCGCTTCGCGTTGAGCGCGCCGGCAGCGACCGGCACCACGACGTTCCCCGTGGTGCAGATCTACAACACAGGCGAAAATGTGCTCTGGTCGAGTTCCGCGCAGTTGCAGGTCACTCCCGCACAAACACCAACTTCCTCCGCTCCACAACCATCGCCATCGCCGACCACTCCGGATAGTCCGCCGGCCACGACGGCTCGGTCGGAATCCTCGAACGCTGGATCGGAGATCGACGGTGGCTCGTCGGCAACGACCGCTTCGAGACCCGACTCCTCGAAAACGATCACGCTCAGCGCTGACCATGCCGACGATTCGGCGGGCGCTCAATCCGGATCGACCTCGGACGGTGCCCCGATCGCCGCGATCGCGATCGCTGTCATCGCCGTGATCGCCGTCGGTGGAGGAGCTGTCGTGCTCGTGCGTCGTCGCGACCGCTAGACGGTTCGGATGGGGCCCGAGTCGCCGGGCGCATCGCGAAGTCCGACACGGGTGAGGGTCCAGACGGCGATCAGACTGATGATCTCGGGGAGGTGCGAGAGTTCTCGCTCCAACGACACCGCGCCGTCGGTGATATCGATGATCGCGGTGATCACGAGCGCGGCGGTCACCACGAGTGAGATCGGAAGGACCGTGCGCGCTCGCGCAGGACGCACGACTACGACACCGAGCGCGATGCCATAGGCGAGCGAGAACGCGCCGAGGTGGCGAGCGTCGTGGCCCTCGATCCCTGAGCCTCCGAGCAGGTCCCCGATCGATGAGATGGTGATCACCGCTGCGCAGATCGCGAGCACACCCCTCGGCAACGTCCATGTCCACACACCATCGAGCATCCGCGCGCTTCGCACCACCGCAGGTGCCAGGTCGTCCTGTGTTTCGGCTTCCCGCAACTTGCTTCGACGCAGACCGTGGATGAACTCCCGCTGGGAGCGACATGATGGGCAGGTCGCGATATGGGCCTCGACCAGCGATGGATCGAGACCAGGATCCTCGCCATCGGCGAGAGCACTGATGGCTTCCTGAACCTGAGCGCAGTCAGTCATCGGGTTCCCATCGACTTCGACGTTTGAATCGGACTCTTGCTCACTGGTCAATAATAGGGAGATGACGTCGGATCCCCTGCTGCCCCTGTTGTTAGCGGCACGTGAGGGCAATGACGCTGCCCTCACCGAACTCGTCCGACGCACCCAGCCGACTCTTTGGGAGTTGTGTCGCGCGTTGGGGCACCCCGAGGATCCGGGCGATCTCGTGCAGGAAACCTATGAGCGGATGCTCCGGGCGATGCACACGTTCGAGGGCCGCTCACCCGTGCGCCCGTGGTTGCTCACGATCGCAAGAAGGGTTTGCGCCGACGCGGTGCGACGCTCGATTCGCCGGCGCCGTCTGTTCGACAAGGCGGTGAGCGCGTTCGACGCCGGCTTGGTGTCCGCAGCCGATCGCAGTTCGATGGATCTGTTGCACCACCTCGATCCCGATCGACGCGAGGCGTTCGTGCTCACGCAACTCGTGGGCCTCTCGTACGAAGATGCGGCGATCGTGCTCGCGTGTCCGATCGGAACCGTGAGGTCACGCGTGTCGCGGGCCCGAGCCGACCTCAGGGCAGCGATCGCCGACGCCGACACGGCCTGAGTTTGGCTCGGAAATGTTGACCCCGTGCTTCTCTCGATTTATTGGGTCTCCAACAGTCGGGTGACATGAATCATCCATTGTGATGCTGGTTGCCGCGTTTCACTTTTGGCCAAAACGCGTTTCACTACTTATTTCTGTAAACGCGTTGACTTGCGGGTATGGACTTTCGTGCCATCCCCACGAGGGCGGGGTGTGAGTGGAACCTGGCGCGAAACTCGGCGCAATGGCCCGGAAGCCATCGGGGAAGGCTCGTTCGGGGGTCCTAGGCCGGTGGAAAGTACCATGTCGGTTAGTCTTTGTCGTCGACCGGCAAAGGGTCTCTCGACGATCTAGTCAAAGGATTACCCCATGGTTCGCCGACCTATTCTCGCAATTCTCGTAGTCCTAGCAATTGCGTCTGGTTGTGTTGTCATATCAACGTCGGCCGACGCAGTCGTCGACAGCGCGTCGATTGTGCAGAGTCCGAATGTCACCACCGAGGATTACGGCGTGCGAGGGGTGTCGTGTGTGAGTGCGTCGGATTGCGTTGCGGTTGGCACGAAGCTCACGGGTTCGATCCATAAGACGTTGGTGATGGCGTGGAATGGCGTGATGTGGTCGGTTGTTCCGAGCCCAAATGCCGGTACCTCCGACGATGAGCTGTATTCGGTGTCGTGTGTGAGTGTGTCGGATTGTGTCGCGGTTGGTTCCACTTTCACCGGTTCCGCCACTAAGACGTTGGTGATGGTGTGGGATGGCTCGCTATGGTCGGTTGTTCCGAGCCCGAACGCCGGTACCGATCTAGACGTGTTGTTTTCTGTGTCGTGTGTGAGTGCGGCGGACTGTGTCGCAGTTGGTCATACGTACAACGGGATCAACGATCGTGCGACGTTGGTGATGGTGTGGGATGGCTTCGCATGGTCGATTAAGCCGAGCCAGATTGTCGGCGATTACGACGAGTTGGATTCGGTGTCGTGTGTGAGCGCGTCGGATTGCGTCGCGATTGGTTGGAGTTCGACCGGTCGCGGCTCTGAGGCATTGGTGATGGCGTGGAACGGCTCGGCGTTGTCACGTATACCGAGCCCAAATACTGGCTCTGACGATGAGTCGGTGTCGGTATCGTGTGTGAGCGCGTCGGATTGCGTCGCTGTTGGTTCCACGGGCACCGGTCTTTCGACGTTCAAGACGTTGGCGATGGTGTGGAATGGTTCGTCGTGGTCGATTGTTTTGAGCCCGAACGCCGGCACCACTGACGATGAGTTGCATTGGGTATCGTGTGTGAGCGCGTCGGACTGTGTTGCGGTCGGTCTAACGCAAGACGGTTCCGCCACTAAGACGTTGGTGATGGTGTGGGATGGCTCGGTGTGGACCATTGTGCCGAGTCCGAACTCCGGTTCCAGTTACGACGTGCTACTCGGGGTGTCGTGTTTCAGCGCGTCGGAATGTGTCGCAGTTGGATCCACGAATACCGGTCCTGAGTCTCTGCCGTTGGTGATCTCGTTGACGACCTCTGTTCCTGCGTCGACGTCGTCGTCAACGTCGGTCCCTGTTTCGTCATCGTCGTCGTCGTCATCGTCATCGTCATCGACATCGACAACTTCGGTGCCTGTCTCGTCGTCGACAACGTCATCGACAACTTCGGTACCGGCGTCGTCATCGACAACGTCGGCACCTGGGCCATCCGCGACAACTCCACCCTTGCTGGATCCGATGGTCCCTGCCTTCACTGGCTGAATCTGCAGGAGTTCCGCTTCGGCGAAGCTGCTCAGTTGAACCTGGATTTACTTTCGGAGGAAACGTCATTCGCAATCTGCGGCTGGAAACCCAGCGGCCTTAGGGTGTGAACGTACGCACCCTGCCCAGAAGGGTGCGGTATGAGTGTGACCTAGTGAACGCTGGTCACACGGTTGACTGTGAGTCGTAAAACCATTCCTCATGGCATTGCGGCGGTACCCTGTTGCCTCGATTGGCACCCGGCCCTTCGCTTGGTACTCGGAGTGTCTGATGATTCGCAGGTCTGTTCTCTCGGTTGTTGCGGTTCTCATGATGGTGTTGGGCATCGTCGTGGTGTCAACCTCAGCGGGTGCGACAACCGCTCGGTCCTTACCGGCTGGCGATGCGATGTATGCCGTCAGTTGCAATGGGCCGGGTGGGCAGCTGAGCTCGGTTGATCCAGCATCTGCGGCGTTTACAGCAATTGGTGTACCGCAGAACATTGATTCTTCAGGTTGTGCCTACGGAATGGCCTACAACTTTGGATTGGGAAAGTCCTACCTGCTCGCAGGGAACCTCAGCAGTGGCGAATGGCCGATCGTCGAAGTCAATCTCGCAAATGGGAATGAAACAGAGATTTCTCGCATCACGATCAATGGTTCGCCAACCACTGGATATCCGGCGGTTATGACGATCGATGCCTCCGGAAGCGCATTTGCAATTGTTGCAAATAATTTCTACGCACTTGACATAGCAACGGGAATTGCAACGCTTCGCGGACCCGTTGGGAACTTCGCCGATATTTATGCATTAGCCCTTAACCCAAACGATGGCAGGCTCTACGCGGTGAGTGAAAGTGGGCAATTGCTATCAATCGACCCCTCATCGGGTGCGGGCACATCCATTGCGAACCTGCAACTCGCAAGGGGCGTGTTTTCGCTCCAATTTGATTCCGATGGGCACGGCTGGCTCAACACCGGAGTGAACGCCAGCTTCGCGATCTCGAGTTTCGATCTTGCTGATCCGCAAGGAACGCTTGTTGAGTCGTCCGCTGATGCAACCTTGTATTCAGGGGCGTATCTCGTTGTTCCCGGTGTCGCTCCGACGCCGCCGCCGACGACATCGACAACAGTCGTCACGACGACAACAGCCTCTGCGTCAGATCCTGTAGTCCCTGTCTTCACTGGGTGAAACAACGGGAGAATTGCGCGGGCAATGCTGTTCAGCGGAACCGAAGTCGTTGGAGCATCACGAGGATTGCGCCAGCAACGAGTACGGCAGATCCGATGAGGAGGATGTCGAACGAATTCGTTCCAGTTGACGGAAGAGCAGAACCGTTCTCAAACGTCACGCCGACTGCGATGGCACGTGCGTTACCGTTCGCGTCGGGTCCTCGAACTTCAACCGTGTGAGGGCCCGCCGGGACGCCGGCTGGGAAAGTGAATTCGGCGGAGAAGGTTCCGTCTGCGCCCACGCTGGCGGTTCCAACGAGCGTTGGAGTCGAATGCACCCAGACCTCGACAGTGCCTCCAGCGCGGAAGCCGATTCCGCTGACGGTGCTCGTCGAGCCGGCGCGAAGGAGCAACGATCCTTCGGGTGTGAACGATGGATTGTTGGCGAAACTCAAAGCGAAGTTGAAATCACTCACACCGACGGTGATTCCGTCATTGACTCGGGTGACCGGGGTCTGCACCACGGTTCCATGGGGCATTGTCAACAGACCAGCACCGGCTGGAGCCTCGTCAATAGCAAGCGTTGTCGTAGTGGTTGATGCGGTCGTAGTGGTTGTCGTAGGTGCGACGGTTGATGATGTTGTCGTAGGCGCGACGGTGGTGGTGGTGGTTGGTGCTTCGGTCGTGGTTGTTGTCGGCGCTTCAGTTGTCGTGGTGGTAGGCGCTTCCGTAGTCGTCGTTGTTGTTGGTGCTTCCGTCGTTGTCGTCGATGACGAGCTCGTGGTCGTTGACGAAGTTGATGTCGTCGTTGATGAAGTTGTGGTCGTCGACGACGTCGGGGTCGGTGCCGAGGTCGTCACCGAGCTCTTCGCACTCTCGAGTGAGTCGAGTGCGTCGGTTCCGTTGCCGAGCGCTTTGAGGCTGACCTGGTAGGTCGTTGAACCTGTGAGGCCAGTGATCGCAGTGCCGGGGGTGTAGTTCAGGATTGTGTCGATCACTGTTGTTCCGGTCGAGTCGTACACGGTTGCGGTGTAGGAGTCTGCGTTGGGGTTCTCCGAGAAGTTCACCGAGATCGTCGTATCGGTCTTATTCACCGACGTGATCGAAGGGGTTCCCAAAGCGCGCAATGGAATGACGGTGCTCAGCCCCGCGATCGATTGGCCGTATTGGTTCGCCACCCAGGGATTGTTGAACTGATCGAACGCGAGGTCTTTCGGGAACATGAAGAGACCATTGGGATTCAGCGGGGTCTGTGCATCGGGTGAACCGCCACTGGTCAGCTTCACCTCTTGAAGTTTTTGGTTTCCGGTATTGACCACCCAGAGATTTCCGTCGAGGTCCATCGCCATACCGGTCGGGTTGTCCATCGCCAGTGGACCCGAGGGAATGTACGGAGCCTCTGCGGTCGGGATCCCGTTCGCGAACGTGACCTTCTGTACCGATCGCCCGTTCTGATTCGTCACCCAAGCGTTGCCGTAACTATCGAATACCAATGCTCCGGGAAGCTGGAACTGGTTCGCTCCGCCGTCATACACGGGCTGAGCCGTCAGAACTCCGCCTGAGAACGTCACTTCCTGGATTCCGCTGGCGGTTACGACCCAGAGATTCCCCAATGGATCGAAGGCGAGATTCCTCGGACCGTTGAAGGAAGGCGTCGGGAACGCAGGCTTATAGGGAGTACTCGCCGTGGGAACACCACCGGGAAAAGTGATCTTTTCGATGGAGTTGTCGAACTGATTGACGACCCAAAGGTTTCCGTCGACATCCAAGGCTAAGCCAGATGGGCCGTTGAGACCCGGAAGGGAGTAGGGGATACCTGCCGTGGGAACACCACGGGGAAAGGTGACCTTGGAGATTGAGTCGCTCAGCTGGTTCGAGACCCAGAGATTGCCGTCGGCATCGAAGGCCAGTCCGCACGGAAAATAAAAGGCATTCGGTCCGGTCGGTTGATAGGCGGTTGCTCCAGTTGCTTCGGCCTTCGGTGCAGAGGCGAGGAGGCCTGACAGAGCGAGCATGGTCACGCCGAAGACGAGGGTCACGCCGATGGCGAGGATCCGCCGAAAGGGGAGATGGAAACTCATGCTTGGGTCCTCAGGCTCGGACCACCCCGGTGGGCGGTAGAAGTACGCGAATTGGAATCGGTTTTGTACGCGAATGGTGCATTTTTGTACACGAGTGGTGCAATTTGTGCAACTCAAAGGGTTATTGCAACGAAACTGGTACTGGCGCGATGGCGACCGATTAACCAGAGACGCTGGCTGGGTTGGTTCTTGCCCAGCCCGGATGGTTGGTTTGTGCGCCGAGCGGTGTATTCAAGGCAGCTCCCTCTTGAGTTCAAACCGATTGAGAACTATGTGGGACAACTGATCATGGAGCTTTGGGGACCGGTCTTCGAACGGTCGGTGCTCGATGAGACGCAGAAGATCGACATCATGTTCTTCATCTACGGAGTAGTTCTGGATATGGCGAAGCTCGATCGAGCCGGCGAACTCTCCGACGCGCAACGAGAAGAGACCTTCGATCGGATCCTCGGTCTTCTCAAACTCTCCTGATCCGGAGACGATGGCGGGGGTGCGACCGTCGCCACCCCCCACTGGTGGGCCGTCGGTGTGTACTCTCGTTCAAGTTAAATTTTTTTTATATATCCACTCAACGTGTGCTGTAACTCAAAATCAACCGAAGAACGATCGCTTTTGGAATCTCTGGCTACGTTGCGCTCGAGATTGACGTCTGGTTCATAACGGCACCCGCCTCAGACTTGGGTGCCAACTTTTTCAAAAATCGAGGACGAACTTCATGGCTTCCACTTCAGTAGCAACTGCAAAAAAGGTTTCCGTTCTTGCGGTGCCACTTCTCGGATTCATGGGTGGGGTGCAGGGCTCGGCGCCGAACGTCGCGAGCACCGCGCTTGTTGGCGCGAGCCGAACGCTTCACATGACGGGAAGCACACAGGCGCTTGCTGCGTCGATGCAAACCCTTGCCATTGCCGCGACGGTGATCACAACGGGGCTGTTAGCCGACCGTTTGGGTCGTCGACGTGTGTTGATGTCGGCGTTGATTGTTGGCGGCGCCGGCACCATCGTCGTTTCGATTGCAGCGGCGGCGTGGATGTACATGCTTGGTTTGGCGATCGTCGGTGTCGGTCTCGGAGCTGTCTATGGGGCCTCGTTCGCCTACATCAAAGCGGTTGTTCGACCCGAGCGACTCGCTGCGGCGATGGGAACGTTCACTGCGGTCGTAATGGTCACGACCCTTGTCGTCACCTTTGTAGGTGGATCACTCACGTCAGTGAATTGGCGAATCGCGTATCTCATTTTCCCGGTATGTAGCTTGATCGGATTGATCCTCGTTCCGATTCTGTTGCCGAAGGAACCGCCGGTGAAGGGAGGAAGTCTTGATGTCTTCGGTCAGCTTCTCCTTGGTTTGGGCGTTATTTCGTTTCTCTACTCCGTAAGCCAATTCGCAAAGAGCATGACCAGCCCAGCAACATTGATTCCCCTCGCCTTGGGTGTCGTGTTGCTTGCCGCATTCGCCGTTTGGGAATCGAAGTATTCCGAACACTTCTTCCCCATGACGTTGTTTCGCTCGCCAGTGTTTCTTGCCGCTTTGTGCTTCGGATTCATTTACAACTTCGGCACATCGGTCGGTTTCCTTCAGGTGACAAACCTGTGGCAGTACATCAACGGCCTGAAGACTTCTGAAGTTTCGTTGTGGCAGCTTCCGTTGATGGTCGCGGGCATAGCGGCCGGTCTTGTCACGGGACGTGTGATGTCGAAGGGAATGTCGAACCGAACTGCGGGATTTATCGCCGGTATCGTCACTGCAATAGGTTTCGCGTTACTAGGCGTGTTCCATTCCGCACACGGATTGCTTGGCTTCTTGCCTGGCTTGATTCTGGTTGGTGCTGGCGTCGTCATCGCCGCCGTTCCGTTTGGGAACTTGATCTTGCGTGAAGCGCCAGCGAAATACCTCGGTCCCGTTTCGTCAGCTCGTACGACCGCAGGACAGTTCTTCTACACATTGGGCTTCGCTCTCTCGACCGTGCTGATCGACAAACTCACAGTCGGCGGAACGGTGCAACGGCTCACCGATGCTGGTGTGCAACCCAACCAGATCTCGACCGGACTCGATGCGGTGACCGCCTATGCCGCGAAGGGAACGCAGCCATCAACCTCGCTTGGCCAGCAAGCGCTTTCTGATGCTGTGACGTCCTACGGCGGAGCATTCCGTACCACCATGTTCGTCACCGCGATCGCGATTTTGGTCGCAACCGCAATCGCCACGATGTTGTTGCGCAAGGGTGAAGGTGACCCACAGCCAGTTCACGAATCGGATGCTTCAGCGTCGAGCACCGCATCCGCCTAACTCCGACGTGCCGTGAGCTCAGACCTCCCTGGGACGCCTCACTCGCGAGCACCACGAAATGTAGATTTTTAACTAACGGTTGTTTTTCGAAGCGGTACCGGTCGTCAAGTCGTCGATCCTTCCCATATCTTTTAGGAGTCTTCCTATGTGCACGAACTTCAAGCATCAGGTTGCGGCCGACGGCACTGTCTGCATCGGTCGAACGATGGAGTTTCCCGATGTGCTGCCGTGGCAGATCGGTCTGCTTGCATCGGACTTCGAAGGCACGAGCGCATCAAGTTCAAAGCCAAAGACATGGAAGGCGACGCACGGCGTGATCGGCATGTCGGCCTTCGATACGCCGATGTGGATGGCCGACGGAATGAACACCGTGGGACTTTCCGGTCACGCGTTGTACATGCCCGGGCACTGCACGTATCAGGATCCCAAGAACGACGGTACCGACATTGGTGCGCTTGAGGTGTTGGCGTTCATCCTGGGAACTTGTTCGACTACGACCGAAGCTCGCGCTGCATTGGCGACATGCAACGTCGTGAATTATGCGCCGAAGCAGATTCCGGTTCCGCTGCCACTGCACATCATCCTTCACGACAAGGACTCCTGCATCGTCGCCGAGTTCCATCCCGAGGGCATGACCGTGCTCGACAACCCGGTGCAGGTCGCCACGAACGCGCCGTACCTCGACTGGCACCTCACCAATGTCGGCAACTACTTGGGGTTCTCGCCGATCAATCCGGCGCCGGTCGAGATCGGTGGCACGACGTTCTCCTCACCTGGTCAGGGTCAGGGTTTCCGCGGTCTTCCGGCCGACGGCAACAGCCCGTCGCGGTTCGTTCGCGTGTTGGCCAACGTTCGGTTTGCACAGCAACCCGCCGACGAAAAGCACGCAGTCATGGACACAATTCGCATTCTCCATGGGTTCGACATCGTGCCCGGCACGGTCATTGAGGAGTTCGCCGGTAAGCAGATCCCGGAACTCACGATGTGGTCCACCGTGAGCAATCTCACGGGAATGAAGTATTCGTACAACACGATCAATGATCCGCTTTGGTACGAAATCGACCTGACGAAGACTGACTTCTCGACATCACGTAGCAAAGCATTTGTGACTGACGGTTGGTTGGCTGCGGCCACCATCTGACGTCTCGGATCAAACTGCGATGACAACTGAAAAGGCTTCACCAGATTCACCGTCGATGAAGCCGCCTTTGGGAAAAGTCATGATCCGTCGCGTCGCGGTTGCGGTGCTATTGCTGCTGTTGATGCTTGTGCCGTCGACGGTGCTTTTCGTGATCACGAAGCAACCGTCGGCGACCTATGCGTCGATGGGTGCACTCATTGGCACGTTTGCTCTTCTCGCAGGCAGTCGGCGCATTGCGATCATCACCACGGTTGTCGTGTCGCTTCTTGCTCCGCTCTCAATTGTCGCTGGGCTTTCACCGTTCACTGGTGCTGCACTGATGGCGATCATGACGCTGACGGTCGGTCGTCTTTCGATCTTTGGGCTGAATCGTGCCACCATGCTGGTGCCGATCTTTTTGGCTTGGCCGATCCTTTCACCAGTTCCTTGGATCCCGTCTGGTGATCTCAGCCGAGCCAACGAACTGCTTGCACAGAAAGGCCTGACGCTTTCTCAAGCCGTCAGCGACATGCATTCGAGCGCTTCGAGTTCTGCGTCGAGTACGTCTGGATCTTCGTCTTCGGTCACGACCTTTCTTCAGCACCAGCGTTTTGATAACAGCTACCTCATGTGGGTCGCTCTGTTCTTCTTCGTTGGGACCATCGTTCCGGTAATCGTGATTCCACTGGTGATGAGGAAAATGAAAAAGCCTGCGTTGGCACCGCATTCTCGGAGCGAAGCGGTTCCGTACACCGTCATCATTACGGTGCTGGCAGCGGCAGCTACCTATTACTGCCTCGACCACCCCAAGATGGTTGGAGGAGCGTTCTTGATTGCGACGATCCTCGTGCTTACGCAAGTGGGGAATGACATTGCGTGGAAGCTCACCATCGAACGCGTTCTGGGGACGTTCGTCGGCTTGTTCGTTCTCCTCGGCATCACAAAGATCGTGGGGTCAGCGTCCTACACCTCGGTGCTGGGAGTGCCTATGCCGATGCACTACTACGCAATCGGTGTTCTTCTGGGGGCATTCGCCATCATTGCCAAGTTCAGTCCTCGGCAGTGGATCTATTACATCCTCATCACGCCGACTGCAGCGTTACTAAATGCGTTCACCACCTCGCAAGCAACAGACTTTGGTGATCAGCGGGTAATTGACAATGCGGTAGGTGCCGCTCTCGTCATCATCGCAACGCTTGTGACGCTGGGAGCGGGTCGAGTGATGAAGGGGCGAGTCACTCTCGCTCCGCCCATGAACGTTCTCGACGCGTCCCCGGCCTGAATCGAGCCGAAGAGTTTCACTCCGAACCAGAGAGATCTTGGGTGAGAGTCAGATCGGACGGAGTTTGTTGATGCCCTCTCTGCTTACGGGGCCCAATATCCGCGGCGGTCGGTAAACCATCCGCCAAGATCGATCGGCGGGTCGGGCAAGAGCGTGACGCCGCGCTCAGCAATCAGTTTTTCGAACAGTTCGGGTTGATCTCCCCAACTTCGGAAGTCGCCATCGGTGAGCTCGAGGAACAGCGCGCCTTCGTCGCCAGCAACAATCGGGCCAAAGGCCGCGCCAAAGGGGAGTTCGATGTGTGTGCCGGCGGGACACCAGCGATCGCCAAACCACGCACCGCCTTCGATGACCCACACAAGGTGCTTGCCGAAGTGTCCATGGCGTCGGACAATCATCCCTGGCGAATATTCGATGTAGGCGCTCATGAAGTTCTGCTGCAGGACGGGCCATTTTTCTCGGACGACTGCAAGTGAACCGTCAGCGTTTTCCTGACGCTTCACTTCTGTCCACTCAAAGTCGCGAACGTGCGACATCACAGAGTCAAGACCGTCAACTTTGGGTGATGGACGCTCACCGCCCCAGTCGCCTCGGGGATCGACGAACCAATCGCCAATTTCTAAAGGAGGGTCGGGGAGTGGCGTGATGCCTCGCTCGGCGATTGCGTTTGCGTACAACTCGGGTTGATCGCCCCAGCCGCCGAACTCTCCGAAACTCAGTTCCCAGCATGTCAAACCATCGGGGCCAGCAATGATCGGGCCGAATGCGGAACCAAGCGGAACATGGATGTGTGTACCCGGCTCACACGGTTCGGTGCCGATCCAGCCGCTGCCACCAAGGACAAACACCACGTGGTTGCTGCGGTGGCCGTGACGGCGCACAACCATGCCTGGCTCGTAGTGCACATGTGCAGAAAGAAAATCGGGTCGAATGATCGGCCACTTTTCGCGCACGACCGAAACCGAACCGTTGGCATTCTGCTGATGTTGCACTTCGGTCCAGTCGATGTCATCGACGTGCCAAAAGACAGCTTCTACGCCATCAATGTTTGGCGAGGAATCGTTGTGGTCCTGTGGTGGGTTCATGGGGCTCCCAAACTCTGTGAAGCGGTGTCTACTTCTTGCGAAGCCCGCCGTAGAGAACTCGCTGTACGAACACGCTGAACAGCAAAGGTTCGGCGAGTTTGCGCGGAATGCGGAAGCGCTTTCCGTTTGGCTGCACAACGGTGAGTCCGTCCTCTTGAAGGCCGAGAATCGAGCCCCATCGATATTCCGAGGCTTTGTAGGTCTTCAACTTTGATGGGCGATTGCGAACGAGTTCTTTCACGTTTGCAACGACGATGCGGAAGCCCCAGTTGCGAGCGGAACTTCGAAGCGGATCGCTCGCGGCGACATCGCCCACGGCGAACACGTTTGGGTGATTGGGAACTCGAAGGTTTTTGTCGACGAGAACAAAACCATCGTGATCAAGTACCGAAGCGGGCAGAAACGCGGAATGGGGAGTGACGCCACCAAGGGCCCAAAGCGTCACATCGGCATCGAACGGTTCCTGACCGGTCGACCAGGAAACGGGATCGTGGGTGAGTCGGTCACCGGTAAAGCCTTCAGGGACAACAGCTCGATGGTTGGGGTGAACAGTGACGCCGTCAGTCGCCAGTTGGCGAGCCATCCATCGGCGAACGCTCGGGTGGTAACCCGGCAGGGGCTCATCGCCGCTGTGAAAGAGGTGAACTGACCCCTTTCCGCTGCGAGCCAAGTTGTCCGCAACGCTTACGCCGGTAGCGCCACCGCCGATGACCGCGATGCTTGAGGCTGTTGCCAGTTCGGTGTTGATCGCCGAAAGCTCAGTATCGATCGTGGCCAAATCTTCAACACGATCGTGGCGCCAGAAGCCATTGGAAACGCCGGTTGCGATCACGAAATAGTCGTAGGTCACGCCTTGGGTTGAGCCGCTTGCAAGGGAAACGGAAATCTTCGACGCATTGAAGTCGACGCTGGAAATTCGTCCGTGAAGAACATTCACTGCGTCGAGTTTGCGAAAGCGTCGATAGGGAATGAGGTACGTGCGTCGCCATCGGGGAAGGTCGATAAGGCGCGTTCCTAATTCCTGGCCGCTTACGAGCGCAGGACGTGTTGAGATTCCGACGACGTTGCACGTTCGCGCCAAACGAGTGGCGATGAGTGCACCGGTATCGCCGAGTCCGGCGACGACGACTGTTGGCTTACGAGACGAACTCATTGGTTCGTCGATCTCATTCGCCAGTGAAGACGGGATCACGCTTTTCGAGGAATGCGCGCGGACCTTCGCCGGCATCCTTCGACTGCATAACCTTGCCGCCGTGCTTCATCTCGATGTTGAACGCGTCGGCCTCGGGCATTGCTTCGGTTTCACGCAACGTAGCGAGAATTCCCTGAACGGCAAGTGGGCCATTGCGAGCAATGCGGGTGGCGATTTCCTTTGCTTTCGTAAGCGCTTGGCCGTCGGGAACGACGTGATTCACGAGACCGAGTTCGTGGGCGCGCTGAGCGGTGAGGTCCTCGCCGGTGAGCAGCATCTCGGCCGCGACCGCGTAACCAATCTGGCGACGAAGTCGAACGGCAGAACCCGCCATCGGGAACAAGCCGCGCTGCACCTCGGTAACTCCAAAGACTGCGCTTTCGCCTGCCACACGAATGTCGGTGCCCTGAAGAATCTCAGTCCCACCGGCGCGGGCGTAACCCTCGGCAGCGAGGATCACCGGCTTGGTGGGACGGTAGGTCTTGAGCCATCCGCCGAGAATGACCTCGGGCTGATCTTTGAAACGCTGCAGCCATTCGTTATCGACAATGCCTTCGCGCAGGCGACCGATCTCGGCGAGGTCCATGCCGGCGCAGAATGTGTCGCCCTTGCCGGTGAGGATGGCGACGCGAAGCGAATCATCGGTATCGAGACGGACCCATGCGTCGTAGAGGCGGCAGAGGACCTCGGCGTTCGCCGCGTTCTTCTTTTCAGGACGGTTGATCGTGACAACGAGGATCGGACCCTCGGCTTCGGCCAGCACCAACGGTTCAGACATTTGCGTACTCCCCCTGAGTGAATAGACCCCTGAGGTTTACTACGTTCAATCGTTGAGTGTGGCGGTGGGGGAACCTATGGTCGGGAGGAATGGAACGCCACCCGACCCAACAGAAAATCCTTGATGAAACGATCAGGATCATCGAGACCAGCGGCGAGGCCAGTGTGCGCGTTCACGACATCGAGGTCGCGGTCAATGTCACTGCGCCTTCGATCTACCACTTCTTCGGGAGTCGCGAAGGGCTCGTGCGCGCAGCTCAGGCCGAGCGGGTACTCAGAGGGTTCGCCGAATTTGGTGAGGTTTCAGATGCAATCCTGGCGCAGGTCTCAAGCCGAGCCGAGTTGCGTGAAGCGATCCGACGGCTCCTGACCTTGGTGTACGAGCCATCCCGAGCGACCGCCCGCCTGCAGCGCATCTTTGCGTTCGGAAGCGCCGAAGGAAGGCCGGAACTGGCGGCACTGATCGGGGACGCAGCCAGAAATTTCCTCCACGAGAATGCGGAACAATTCAAGGTCTTCAAGGACAAGGGATGGACTCGGCCAGATCTCGATCTCGAGGCCTTCAGTCAGTGGCTTGGTGGACAAATTCTTGGTCGTATCTACATCGAAATTGGGTGTGAGCCAGTGCCGAATCCGGCGTGGGATGCGATCTCTCAAGAAGCAGTTGCGTTCGTAGTATTTGGTTCGCTCTCCGACGACTGACGCTAGAAAGCCATTTCGCTTTTGCTGGGGGCAAGGGGGTGATGATGGAGACAATCGAGTCGCCAGAACTGGGTATGACCGCGCCGACTGTCGGGTCACGATTTGCACACGTTCGCGCGCTCGATGGACTTCGCGGTCTGGCTGTTGCGTTGGTCGTCATTTATCACTTCGCGCCAGATGTTCTGCCGGCGGGATTCATTGGCGTCGATGTGTTTTTCGTCCTCTCGGGGTTCCTCATAACTTCGCTCGCGTTGGGCGAGCATCGCAGTTCGTCGAAAGTCTCTTCCAGCGGTTTCTACACTCGCCGCGCCCGTCGACTTCTTCCGGCGGCGATCGTCACCGTTGTCGTTGCCACTGCCCTCGCAGCCGTAATTCAACCCGATTCAACGCGTGCCGCGAATCGAGGAATGGGGATCGCCTCGCTTCTCTACGCCGCGAATTGGTGGATGATCGGCCAGCAAAATTCCTACCAAGCGGCATTCGGCTCAGAGTCACCGCTCAGTCACTTTTGGTCGCTCGCGGTGGAAGAGCAGTTCTACGTGTTCTTCCCGTTGCTTGTGTTGGGACTGATCGTCATCGTCGCCCGTCGAAAAGGAACGACCGACGCGTTGGCGAAGTGGCTCCTCCTCTTTTCGATTGTTGGTGCCTTGGCTTCAGCGACGGCGATGGCGCTGATGTACAACGCTGATAAGGATCCGTCACGCGTTTACCTCGGCACCGACACTCGAGTTCACGCGATCTTTGTTGGGGTGGCGGGCGCGTGCGTGTGGTGGCTGTGGTCGTCGGCTCTTCTCGAACGTGTTTGGGTGCGCGTGCTGACCGTTGTCGGTGTTCTGTCGGCGCTATTCCTCGGGCTCGTCAGTGTGTTCTCAAATTTTCGTGCACCGTGGCTCTATCACTTTGGATTTCTGACCATCGCGATTGCTGCCCTTGCAATCGTTCTTGCCGCGATGGCAAGGAGTGCAGTTGTTTCCAACACCTTTGAGTTTCGTGGGCTCTGCGTTCTCGGTCTCGTTTCCTACAGCGTTTATCTCTGGCACTGGCCGGTTCGAGTGTTCGTGAATCAAACGAATACCCCGTTTGATGGGCTTTCGCTGTTTTGCGTACGCATTGCGCTCACGGCAGTTGCAGCGACACTCTCGTTTTACGTAATTGAAACGCCGTTTCGGCGAGCGAAGAATCCTCGGCGTGTCGCGCTGACTTCCGTCGTGGGAATGGTCGTGGCGTTGGCTGCCGTGTGGGTGATCTCTCGACCGGTTCCAGCGCCGGCGACGGAGTTCTCCACAACAGAGGCCCCGTCATTTGCCGGTGAGGCCCAAGAGCCACTGAAAATTCTTTGGCTGGGGGACTCGGTTGGCTGGGTTCTTGGCGGCGGCATTCTCGATTTCCCGCGCCCGATTGGTTACGACTCTCCATTCGAGAGCACCCACATACTTCTTTGGAACAAGGCGGACTACAGCTGTCCGCTCGTTCGGTATCCGCAGCGGTCGTTCGCTGTTGTGAAGCAAAACACCGGGCCATGTGTCGAACGCGAGGCGAACTGGCCGTCGTTGATCGCCGAGTTCAAACCTGATGCCGTCGCGTGGGCGTCGATTCTGTTCGATACCTACGACTACAAGGTCGACGGTCGGTGGGTGTCTTTTGGTTCGCCTGAGTGGGTCGCGATTTATACCGAGAATCTTGAGTCGGCTCGACAGCTTGCGACGTCGTCTGGGGCCACATTCATGTTGATCGGTCAAGCCGATCCTCTCGCTGATCCATCGCAGAAAGACGATGGCCAAGAGACGCTGTTGCCGGCGAACATCTGGCGATTCGGCTTTGTGCGAGATTTGCAACGTAAGTTTGCAGAGGCACACTCAAACGACACGGTCTTCGTGGACTTGCAGCCGATCGTTTGCCCGAATGATTCATGTAAGGGCGTGGTGATCGACCCCAAGGGAACCCGACCCGATGGCGTTCACTTCACGAAAGAAGCGGTGCTGACGATGGCGCCACAAATGCAGAGTGCCATCGAAAAGGCAATGGGCCGTTAGCGGCGCATCGCGACACCTAGCCGTACCAAGATTCACAATTAATTGTCGGTCGTCGCAGGGACCATCGAATAGCTGTTTCCAAGGTTGTCTTGAAGAACCTGTGCAGGGTTCTTCACGGTGACGATCTTGAGATCCTCGGTCAGAAAACGTGATCCAAATTTCCAACCAGCAGGCAGTTCGAGTTTGGTGGCCAACGATGGAAGCGAGGAAAGCGTGAGTGATGGGTCCTTCTGTTGGCTGAAGGACTGCATAACAAATACCGAACCATCGGGACTGGTGAGCTGAAAGATTTCCGTTCCAGCGTTGTACGTGAAAATGGTTGAGCGACTCACGGGATATGGGGAGTAGGGACGGGCTTGATCAACGAGCGATCCGATCGGCACCGTTGCTTGCTTGTACATCTCAATGCCGCCGAAGTCGGCCTTTTCGGAGGTTTTGTCTCCGACTTTTTCCACGTGGTTGATCATCCAATGTCGCGGGCCATTCAACATTGCGACAGTTGCTCCGAACTGAGTTGCAAGTGCCTTCGGATCAAGAGCCGACCACTTCGACTCTGGGCAATCGTTTAGCGGGTAGGTGTTGTACACGCTCGCGATGGGTTGAGCCTCTGAAAGAGACACAAGCAAGACCTCGCAGTAGCGAAGGTCACGCATATCTGGAGCAGCGGTACTTGTTGATGTGGTCGGAGCCTGTGTGCTTGTGCCTGAAGAGCACGAAACTGTCACGAGAACACCCGTTATTCCGAGCAGAAAAATCGCAAGAGATCGGAATCGTTGCATCAGCGTTGTCCTTGCGTTGTGAACTGATCGATGATCTCAACGAGTTCGTCGGGAGCGTCTTCTTGAATGAAGTGGCTGGCCCCGTCAATCTCGACGTGGTGTTGTCCGGCCGCCCCTGGGATCTTTCGTTGCATCTTGAGATGCGCGCCGGCCTTGTAGGAAATCTCATCCTCGGTGCCAAAGACTGTGAGAAATGGCTTTGTCCACGTCTCTAGGAATTCCCACAGCGCAAGACACATCGGAACACCAGGGTTGTCCGGTTGCACGGGAATGAGAAATGGGAACGCGAGAGGCGAGGCCTGAAAAGTGCCGTCGGGGAACGGTGCTTCGTACGCTGCCATCTCGCCGGCGGAAAATTTCCGAGTCGTTCCGCTTTGCATGACACCGCTAATCGGAAGTTCCTCAACGCTGCCAACGAATGCAAGCCAATTTTCGATGCCTTTCGTCGCGCCTTCGCCCGCGGGGACTCCAGTGTTCGAAGCGATGACTCGGCTGAAGCGATCGCCATGGAAGGGCAACAAGTTGAGGCCAGTGATGCCACCCCAGTCTTGGCAGTACAGCGTGATCTTGGTGAGGTCTTCGCCTTCAAGCCACTGCCCCATCCAGTCGACATGGTTTGCCAGCGAATAGTCCGCCTTGTCGATCGGTTTGTCTGAGCGACCCATTCCAATGAGGTCGAGAGCAAGAACGCGATGGCCGCGAGCGGCGAGTCCGCGGATCATCTTGCGGTGCAGGTAGGACCAAGACGGGTTGCCGTGCAGCAGGAGTATCGGAGCTGCATCACGAGAACCTTCGTCAATGAAATGAAAGCGAAGTTCGGTGCCGTCGGCTGTCGTGATTGTCCGGTAGCGCGGCTCGAAGTCGTAGTCCTCGAGATGAGCAAATCGCTCGTCGGGCGTGCGGAGGAATTCCATCGTTCGTCCTATCCATGTCTTTGAAGAGCTTCGGTAATCGGACTACTCCGAAATTTTGAGAAGTGCTGCAATCGCGGCGATGAGGAGGTCTCGGGTTTTGTCGACAGAGAGTTGAAGATCAACTTGGAAGCGATCAAGTGATTCAACTTGAGTAAGAGCATCGATTGCGTTGAGAGAATCGGCACGTTGAGTGGGGGTCATACGTTCGAACTCTTGAGCGAAACTGACTTCTATCTGCTCTCGGAAAATCGATTTCCTGAACTGAACCTGTTTGCTGATGTCAGGATCGCTGGATGCTTTGATCGCCATAGCGCGTGCTGTGGCTCCGATCGCTTCGTAGACGTTGAGTCGAGAGTCAACCAATCGAGAAATTCGGGAGGGAAGGTCTCCGATTCCGATGTTCTCGATGTGAAACATCGGAAGAACTTTTAACTGCTTGTGGGCGATGACCGCGCGGACCAGTTCATCGCGATCTTCAAAATAGCGATACACGGATCGTGTCGAGACCCCTGCACGTTGTGCGATCTGCTCGGGGTTTGGCTCGAGGTTCTCCTCTTCAAAGAGCTCAAGCGCAGCTTCGAGCACAGCAATGCGACCCCTGTCCCGGCGAGCCGTCCGCCCGTCGAGTGAAGGTGAGCCTGAATCAGTAGGGAGAAGGGGTGTGTTCATTTCGTCGTGCGGCCGTTCTCTTGGGGACGAGTGCCGCTTTCTTACCGACTCCCGAGGGTTCTGTCAATCGTCTTGACAGAATTGAGACAGCGGTACGATCGGCCGATGACCTCAGCGCCACTGCCCGCTCCCTTCGACGCTGAAGATCCCGCAAATCCGGTGATCGTCGATGGCGAAGTGACCTGGACCTTCGACGCTGAGTTCCTCAGGTCGAACTGGACCTGCATTTGGGGACGAGGGTGCTTAGGGATTCACGATGAACCTTCGGAAGAACTTCAGCAAGGCTGCTGCTCGGTTGGAGCAGAGCTCGATGGCGAAGATGAGTCGCGAATGATTAGCGCTTTCGCAGCGATGGTTGATCCCTCGCTGTTCCAATTTCATGATGCGGCGATTACAGGCGGTGTGTTTGCAAACGAAAAAGCAACGAATACCCGAGTGGTCGATGGCGCCTGCATTTTCTTGAATCGACCCGGGTTCGTCGGAGGAGCCGGTTGCGCGTTGCATCTAGCAGCGATTGAAGCGGGCGAGTCGCCAACAGAGTGGAAGCCGTCGGTGTGCTGGCAGTTACCGATCAAAATCGATTGGGCGGAAACCTCGCCGACAACCGAAACTGCCACCCTTCGTCGGTGGTCGCGGGCGGACTGGGGAGACGAGGGCGAGACAATGGCCTGGTGTTGTACGGAAGGGGATCGGGCCTACGTGGGGGATCGCCCAGTGATTGAGTCATTGGCGGAGGAACTCATTGAACTCGTGGGCAACGAAGTATTTGTTGAGCTCAAGCGCCGACTGTAGCGAACCTGTAGTGCTCTTTTGCGAGCCACAGCAAGGCATAGGTGCTTGAATGCGCCCATGACTTCTTTGGCTGACACTCTTCGCAACTCTTACAACAAGGGCCTTACGCGGCCTCTGGCGTGGCGTAAGCATCAACTTGAGCAAATGGTGAAGATGCTCGAGGAGAACGAGTCCGCGTTTCTCGACGCGCTTGCAACGGATCTCGGTAAGCCGCGTGTTGAGGGGTTCATCACCGACATCGCATTCGTGACAAGCGAAGTGAAGTCAATGATCAAGAACCTGAAGAAGTGGAATAGGCCCGAACGGGTAGGCACACCACTGGTAGCAATGCCAGGAAAGTCGCGATTAATCCCAGAGCCGGTGGGCGTTGTTCTCGTGATCGCGCCGTGGAATTATCCGATCCATCTTCTTTTGGTTCCGGTCGCGGGCGCCCTTGCGGCCGGTAACGCGGTGGTGATGAAGCCATCAGAAGTCACGGCAAACACGTCGGCGTTGTTGTCGTCATTGGTGCCGAAGTATCTCGATCCATCAGCGATTGCGCTGGTCGAAGGTGGAGTTCCCGAAACAACTGATCTGCTTGAGCAACATTTTGACCACATCTTTTACACGGGTAACGGAACTGTTGGTCGAATCGTTATGGCAGCGGCCGTGAAGAATCTCACTCCCGTGACGCTTGAACTCGGTGGTAAGAGTCCTGTGATCATCGATGCTTCTGCAAACTTGCGAGTTGCGGCGCGTCGAGTTGCATGGGGCAAGTGGCTGAACGCGGGACAGACCTGCATCGCCCCGGATTATGTGATGGTGAATTCGTCAGTGCGTGATGGTTTCGTCGATGAACTCGGCAAGGCGATCACCGAATTCTTTGGTGATGAGCCAAAAGAGAGTGAAAGCTACGGACGGATTGTTTCGCCAAACCACTTTGCCCGTGTTTCCGCGCTGATGGACGGCGGAACCGCTGTTATCGGCGGCGAGACTGACGCGGCAGTGCGTTACATCGCGCCCACGGTGCTTCTTGATGTCGACCGCGACGCTCAGATCATGAAGGAAGAAATCTTCGGGCCACTTCTCCCGATCATCGACGTTGCGTCGACGAACGAGGCCATCGCACATATCAATGTGAACCCGCATCCCCTCGCGCTTTATGTCTTTACTGGCGATAAGCGAGTGGCTGCCGATGTAATCGACCGAACAACCGCCGGCGGTGTCACGGTCAACGGAACGATTATGCATTTTTCCAATCCGAATCTTCCGTTTGGGGGAATCGGCGAAAGCGGCATGGGTGGCTATCACGGCAAGGCAGGCGTGCGATTGTTTCAGCACATGAAGCCGGTGCTTACGCGCGGAACCAAGATGGATCCGTCGATCGCCTATCCGCCGTATACCGATCGCAAAGCCAAGATTTTCCGCAAAGTGCTTTGACACTCACACAACCTTCGAAGTTGCCTGCAGGTCGGGAGCAAGAGGGGTGCGGGCATCGCGTTGCTCGCGGAATGCTCAAAGAATCTTGATTGAGCTCGGTACCCTCAACGGAGAAACCCGCTTCTTGTGGGGACTGCGTTTTTGACAATCGATTGTTTTTCGTTGAAACGTTCTCTTCGTCTCCCTGAGGCTTTACGAAGGGATTGTCATGTCTGCATCTTCCTCCTCTGAGGTTCGAGATGGCAGTGGCCATATTCCAGTTCGACCTGTTGCAGTTGTTTACTGCGAAGGGAACTTTGGAAAGATCGACGGGAAGACGGCGAATGGGCTTGTCCGTCAGAGCGAAACGTATGTCATTGCCTCGGTAATCGACAGCACGTGCCATGAGCGAGATGCAGGAATGGTTCTCGACGGGGTGCCCAACGGCGTTCGCATTGTTGGGGATCTCGATGAAGCCATGGCCCATGGCAATGGGAATCCTGGCGTTTTCATCGTTGGCTTGGCGCCAACGAGTGGGCTTCTCTCGATTGAAGAACGCAATGTGATTCTTCATGCGATTGCACGTGGTCTTCACGTCGTGAGTGGTCTCCATGAGTTCCTTACTGAAGACGCGGAATTTGTAGCTGCAGCGCACGCCGCGGGTGTACTCATCACCGATGTTCGAATGCCCCGAGCCAAGAAAGACTTGCGAATGTTCACGGGACGCATTCAGAAAGTGACGTGCCCGAGGATTGCGGTACTCGGCACCGATGGCGCGATCGGAAAGCGAACGACAGCAACGATTCTGACGAAAGCACTGAACGACCATGGAATTCGTGCAGTCATGGTGAGTACTGGCCAGACCGGACTCATTCAAGGCGCTCGTTATGGGGTCGCACTTGATGCTGTTCCCGCACAATTCGTTACCGGAGAATTGGAAGCGGCTGTTCTTGACGCCTTCGACAACGAAAATCCTGATGTCATCATCGTTGAAGGGCAGGGAGCTCTTAGCCATCCGACGTACTTGAGTTCAACAGCAATTCTTCGAGGTAGTCAGCCGCAGGGTGTTGTCCTGCAACATGCGCCGACTCGCAAGAGTGCGAGCGACTTTCCGGATTTTCCAATGCCTACGGCGGCGAGCGAAATCAAACTCATTGAGCTCTTTGCGAAAACAAAAGTGATTGGTTTGACGATCAATCACGAAGGCATGAGCGAAGACGACGTTGAAGCAGCAATAGCGCTCTATGAGTTGGAACTCGGAATCCCGGTAACCGACGCGCTATGGCGATCGGGAGACCTCCTCGTCGAGATGGTTCTCGCGTCGTTCCCTTTGCTTCAGCCGGGCGCGTCGCTCGATGTCCATTGAGCGCCCCTCGAATTGAAATTGATCTTTCGAAAATCGCGGCGAACGCAGCGAGTTTGGTTGGGATGACTGCCGAAAAGGGAGTTCGCGTCACAGCGGTAACGAAAGCGTTCGGTGGACGTCCAGACATTGCCCGAGCCTTGGTTGGTGCAGGTGTTGCGGCTCTTGGTGACTCGCGAATCGACAATATTGAGCGTTTGCGAACAGACTCTGTGCAATCGACGACGATTCTGATTCGTTCGCCGATGCCCAGCCAGACGCGGCGCGTTGTCCGAGCTGCTGAACTCTCGTTGAATTCCGAGATTGAAACGATCGAACTGCTGTCAAAGTCTTCAGTGGATCTCGATGTTGTTCACGGCGTTGTCCTGATGGTGGAACTTGGTGATTTGCGCGAAGGGTTTATGCCCGAGGAAGTCGATATGGCGCTGAAACGGGTCCTCGAGCTTCCACACCTTCACTTCGCCGGAATTGGAGCAAATCTCGCATGCCGAACTGGAGTGATTCCTGATGCAGTGAATATGGGCGAACTGTCGCGAATCGCAGACCGCCTTGAGTTGGAGCATTCAGTGGCTGTTGCAGTCGTCTCGGGCGGGAATTCGGCCAATCTCGATTGGTTGATGAGTGGAAACCCAATCGGACGTATCAATGATCTCCGACTTGGAGAATCGATTCTTTTGGGGCGCGAGCCTTTGCACAGGAAACCCCTCGCTGGGCTGCATACGGACTCTTTTGTCCTTTTCGGCGAAGTCATTGAGTCACGCCGCAAGCCAACCGAACCTTGGGGTCAATCCGCACAGGCAGCATTTCCACGTTCGACGGCACCGACAGGCGATTGTGGAGCATGGCAAACGATCGTTGCTCTAGGACGACAAGACACTGACCCTGATGGTCTCGCGATGCCAGAGGGGGTTACCTATCGGGGTGCAAGCAGCGACCATCTTGTACTTGGCACTGAGGAGCGATTTCGTCCGGGCGCGGAAATGCGATTCATCCCTGACTACAGCGCACTAGTTCGTTCAATGACATGTCCGAATGTCCAACAAGTTCGATGTTCCTGAGATGCGACCTCGGTTGCCGCCGTTGCGGATCTTGAGTCTCTAGAGTTCGTTCCTCATGGAAGACGAGAGGTCCTCGGAAGATGCCTGATTGGAATGCGATCGCACGGCGGAATTCCCGTTCGGTGCAAACAACGATCGGCTGGATCTTCTGGGATCCAGGTGCAGTGCGTCGCTTCGAAGCACTTGGTCTGCCTGGTGCAATTGGTTACATCGCAGCTCGTTGTGCGCCTCTCTCACCGGCCGGTCCCGATGCGGTGACAGCCGCGTTTGGTTCAATTAGTCCGCAGGCCATTTCGTTCACCTTTGGTTTGGTGGAGGCGAAGACGGATTTCGATTCGGTATGGCAGGCCCGTGATGAAGCTGTCGTTGAAGGTCTGCGTGGGTTTGCGCCAGAGATCGTTCCGGCGCTCGAGGAACTTGGACCGCAGTTGTGGCCGGTGGTCGAACAGCTCCCAACAGATGGGCGCGTGTTTTTCGCGTCGCATTTGCGAATGAAGCGACTCGCAGATCCACTGCTCTCCGGATGGCATGCGGTGAATTGCGTGCGCGAGTGGCGGGGCGACACCCATTGGGCGGCTGTTGCGGCGGCGGGGTTGACAGGAATCGAGGCATCGATTCTCCACAACGCGTGGCTTGGCTATGAAGACGGCTGGCTTCCGACATCTCGGGGAAGTACCAGCGAGGAAATCCAGATCGGTTGGGAACGACTCGACGCACGCGGGCTGGTTCGCAACGGATCGGTAACGAATGAAGCACTTGAACTTCGTCAGCGCATCGAGGATGACACGGATCGACTGACAACACTCCCTTGGGAACTTTTGGGCGAGAAGGCGTCAATGGATTTCGCCGAGCGATTTGAGCCGCCATGCGAACTCTTACTCAAGCGCGTCGATGAGACTGCTGGTCCCAACTACCAGCCAGCATCACGTATTCGTCATTCATGACGACAAGGATTTTCCTTCAACGAATTGGATGGGTCGTTACCGGACTGGCGGTGTTGTTTTGGCGCGCGGGATATGGGTCATACCCCGTTTCGGAACTCTTCGCTACGCAGGTTGTCCCCGCTCTTCCGTCGCTTCCGCAGTTCCCCCCGCTCGCTCAATACGTCTTGAGTTCTCCGATCGGCGCTGTCGTTGCTTCTGTATTCAACGCCACGACCGAGCGTTCATTCGATCTGGTTCATGTTGGAGTATTCGTCGGATTTGCCACCACCATTGCGATACTCCTTTGCCGTCGCGCTGGAATTCGTGCCGCTGCACTCATCGGAGCAGGCTTTGTTGGCTCACAGACGAGTGTGATCCTGATGTCGTGGATTGGCTCGTACGACGTTTTTACTGTTGGGCTCACGTCACTGCTCGTACTTGTCCGTAATCGATGGACAGCATTCGCGATCGGATTTCTTCTCACCTTCGCTGCGTTTGAACAGGGCCTCATCATCTTCGCGGTATTGGGTGTTCTTGCGATGATGAAGATGTATGAATCTTGGAAGCAACTCATTTGGGCTGCGGCTGGATTGCTTTTCGGCCGACTTCTTCAGTACTTGTGGTTGAACGCCAATCATGTGACCGAGGGCCGTGTGTCCTATTTTCAACAGCAAGGAATTCACATTTTCCTTGATCAGTTCTGGAAAGGACTCCCGTGGCTTCTACCTACGTGTTTGGGTGTCACGATCGTGGCCGTTGCTGTTTCAGTCGCGTCGGAGCCCCGATGGCGCAATCGGCTTGTCATAGTCGGGCTGTTTGTCGCTTGCCTTGTTCCCGTAGCTCTGAGTTTTGATCAAAGTCGAATATTTGCAATATTGACGTGGCCGCTTGTGATGGTGCTCCTGCTCCGTTACGAGAATCGAAGCGAAAAAGAGACGGTTCGACGCCTCTCGATGCTCATTCTTGGGCTTGCCGCGCTTCTCCCGGGCGTTTTTGTTTGGACCGGTAAAGCGCAGCTAGCGAAGCATCACGTACTTTATGTTTTGAAAAATCTGTGATGCTCAATTTGCGATAGGTCGACAAGGTCTTTCGGATTGCACGTCATCGGCGGCGCACCTTCTTGACCAGCCAGACAGTGAGCAGGATGAGAAGCGCGACGACGATCACCGCAACCAAAATGACGAGTGCTACCGCCCACACGATCAAGCGCTTCGTCTGGTTGGGTGTCAGGTTGCGTTGAATGTCAGTTGTCGACGAAATGCGGAGATTGGTGATTTTGGCCACCGCCGACTGCGAAGCAACTGATCCGCTGGTTGAACCTTCGACGACAAGCGACAGCGTGTGGGAGCCCGAAGCAAGGTCATAAAGAATGAGGAAGCTTCCGTCGGTTCCAGTTCCCTCGGCAGGCGGAGCGAAAGTGGATCGTTCGCGTCCGTCGATGAACAGATGAAAAGTGTCGGTCGCGAGGCCGGCTTCAGATTCATCGAATGTCAACCAGAGCGAGTCTTGGTCTGTTGTGAAGTCAAAATTTGAAACGGTGTCTTGAGCGGTTGCAACGGCGAGACCTGCGTTCGGGTCGGCAATCGCCGTGGAGAGATAGCTAACCGACGCGTTTTGTGTCGGCGGCGGTGCAACGCCATCGGCCGTAAGGATGAGTTCTTGTGCTGGATCAGAAGAATCTTGCTGCCATGTCGTCGCAAGGGAAGTGTCGGATGCGCCCATCATCGGCGACCACCAAAGCCCGACTCCCGAACTCTTTGTTGCCGCGGAATCGGCGTACCAGCCAATCGGGTACTGGTGCTTGTCGACTCCGGCATCAGACGACGGCGGCTTGAGGTGTATGTCGACAATTTGACCAAGTCCTGGGTAGCCGGCGTATGGCTCTCCGACGAGTGAGATGTAATTGTCAACGAACGTTTGATTCGGGCCGCGACCAATGTTGAGTCGCGAGAGTTTGTATCGAAGGTCGTTCTTTGCGCCGCCGATACGTGCAAGGTTCACTTCGGGTGAATCGAACAGAGTGAGCTGGCGCGGGGGAGTTGCGAGAGCAAGGGCGGCAGTCGTCGCAACGTTGGCTCCAAAGCTGTGTCCAATCAGATGGACCTGGCCGCCATTGTTCGAAAATCCTGCGGCAAGAGTTTGATCGATCGCCGTCGCCATTCGATGGCCATTGACCTCGGTGGCTCGTTCAGGCGCGTAGGCGGCAAGCGCGCTCATGTCAGTCGCACTTTGGTCGACCCAGCTGTACATCAAGATTGTGGCGCTGGGATCCGCCGACTGAAGCGACGACGCCAAGTTTGCGAACAGAGCGATTGATGGTTGTTTAGTTTTTGGATCAACCATCGCGGGGTTCCACATCGTCACGAGATCGGTTGACGTCGCTTGTGCTGCCTCGTAGGTCGGGAGCAGCCCTGCTGCCCACCCATGAGTCATCACGATGACGTTGCCGCCGTTAATCGAGTTCGGTGCGATTGCTGTGAACCTCGTGCCGTCCCACTTGCCGAGCCGTTGGGAAAGGGGGAACGGGCTGACGTTGGTTTGTTGCGTCGTCGGTACGCCGGAAGGGGCGGGATAGGCGGAAAGCGGAGCAGGAACTGAAGCGTTCAGTACCGAACAACCGGTCACTGCAAGGGCGCAGATGACGAACGCGAAGGCGAAAATCCGCGACGGTCGACGGTGATGCCGCGAGTTTTGGGGAAGAACGTTGGGCGTGCACTTGGTGGTCACAGTGGGCTGAGGTTACCGGTGCGGTTCCTCGGCCTCCCTCCGCACTGGGGGTGCACTGCGCTGAGTGTTGGGTTGGTCTGCTTTAGAAGAAGATGTAGGATCAACATAGTGTATGGTCTCTACTAATGAAGAACTCAACCGCGCTTATTCGGGAATTGGCGGAACTTGCTCCCCTTTTTGACCGGCTCCGTGCTGCAGGTCTTCGCCGTCGAAATCTGACGTTGCCTCGCCGGCGGCTTCTGATGTTTCTCCACGAATCGGGACCGCTCCGTTCAAGCGAGTTGGCGCATCGACTCGCAGTCACACCGCGTGCGGTGACTGCGCTCGTCGATGGACTAGTTGTCTCTGCGTATGTTGAGCGCCGCCCGGACCCGTCTGATCGTCGCGCAACGTTCGTGGAGCTCACCGAATCTGGGAAAGCGATCTGCACCGATATGCAGCAATCGTTCGACAGTTTCGCGACGCAACTCTTCGCGGGAATCAGCCCCGGCGACATCGACGCTGCAGTTCGAACGATTTCTGTCGTTCGCAAGAACTTCGAACAGATGCTCGCCCGCTGACCGCCTCTAGAACGAACGAAAACGAAACGGAAGATCAAAGAACATGTCGAGTCGTTGGACGCCCGAAAGAATTCATCAACGTCGCTGGTTCACGCTTCTTTCCATCTGTATCGCAGTGACGATTACGTCGATCGATAACACGATTATGAACGTGGGCCTTCCCTCAATTGTTCGCGGAGTTGGAGCTTCGCAGGCGCAACTTCAGTGGCTCATTGATTCGTACACCATTGTGTTCGCATGCTTGCTCCTCACGATGGGAGCAATCGGCGACAAGTGGGGTCGTCACCGCACAATGATGATCGGCCTCGTGATCTTTGGTGGGTTCTCCGCCTTCGCAAGCCAGGCCGATAGCGCGAATTCGCTCATCCTTTGCCGTGGTCTGATGGGTATCGGTGGCGCGCTGATCCTTCCGGCAACCTTGGCGATTCTGACGAATACGTTCGAAGGAAAAGAGCGTTCGAAAGCGATCGGCGTATGGGCGGCTGTTGCAGGAATTGGGGTCGCTGCAGGTCCGTTGCTCGGTGGATTCCTTCTTGACCATTTTTGGTGGGGGTCAATCTTCTTGATCAACGTTCCGATCTGTGTGGTCGCAGTCGTGATGGGTTGGTTCCTCGTTCCGCCGTCGAAGAGTGCCGAACGAGGCCATCGACTCGATCCGCTGGGCGCAATGCTTTCGATCGTTGCGTTAGTTGGATTGCTCTACGGAATCATTGAGATTCCCGAAAAAGGCTGGTCGAGCGCTGAAGTTCTGTTTGCGATCGCTGCAGGCTTGCTGTTCCTTGGGCTCTTCACATGGTGGGAACTCCGCAGCGATCATCCCATGCTTGATCTCAACTTCTTCCGGAACCCGCGCTTCAGCGCGGCAAGTATGACGATCACGATTAATTACTTCGTGATGTTTGGATCGACGTTCTTGATCGTGCAGTACTTCCAATTCATTCTCGGATACTCGCCGCTCAAGGCTGGCGTGATGACTGCACCTGTTGCTGTTGGATTGATGCTCACGAGTCCCCAATGCCACAAGTTTGTTGCCCGTTGGGGAACAACCAAGGTGGTCATCGTTGGACTTTTGATCTGTTCGTGTGTGATGGTCGCTTACGGAATCGAGTCGATCATTTCGTCAGACATTGGTGGAATCGTTGTGCGTGCGATCTTCGGCGTTGGTTTGGCGCTTACTGCGACACCTGCAACCGAATCGATCATGGGTGCATTGCCCCGCGATCGAGCGGGCGTTGGTTCGGCGGTGAATGACACGACTCGTCAGATCGGTGGCGCACTCGGTGTGGCCGTGATCGGAAGCCTCTTTGCCTGGCGTTACCACTCATCGCTTTCTGATCTTTCGGGACTGCCTGCAAATGCCGCATCGGCTGCGCAGAACTCAATTGGTAAAGCAATCCAGGTTGCAAAAGATCTCCCGGCCGATCAATCCGCGTCACTGCTCGAGAACGCAAAGCACGCCTATGTCTCGGGAATGCGAGTCGGCGTCTGGACCTGCGCGTTGATCCTCGTCGGAGCAGCAATCCTTGCGGCCAAGTTTCTTCCATCCACCCCAGGAATTTCTGACGACGACACAGAACTTCGCGACCAAGAGATCGAAGCGGTGTCACTTGACGACGGAATCATTTGATTCCAATCAGCCCCACGTTCCGGTTATCGTTCTGCGACCGCAACCCGAGGGGGAACAATGGCAAAGCGCGTAATGATCGCAACGATGAAGGCAAATCCCGGCCAGCGTGACGAATTGTTGGCGCAGTTCGGCGACATGTTTGCCGTCGCGAACGCTGAAGCAGGCACCGAGATTTATACGCTCGTCGCGGGCGACGATGCCGACACCATCTACATGATCGAGCAGTACGCCGATCAAGCTGCGATGGATGCACATATGAGTAGCGAAACGCTTGCCGCGCTTTACCCGAAGATTGGCCCGTTCATGGCCGACGGTGGCGCAGTGATGGGTTCAGTGCATTCTGAACTTGACTGAGAGGTTCAGTCAGGATCGAGAAGGCTGCTGAGGTCTGGCGGAACATCGATCGCAAGTTGTTGCAGCCATTCAAGCGGAATGACCTCGAGGGTCTTCTGATTGGTTGACGCAAGCACAACTGGTGCGGCGCAGCCATCGTTGAAGGCGATGGCCCAGTTGCGCGCGGTAACGCACCAGCGGTCGCCAGGCACGAGGCCCGGGAATCGATACTGCGGCATCGGGGTAATGAGGTCGTTACCGATTGATCGTTGGTGCTCCAAAAACTCTGGGGTCATCACCGCACAAATGGTGTGAAGGCCGATGTCTTCGGGTCCGGTGGTGCAGCAACCGTCGCGAAGGAATCCGGTCATCGGATCAGTTCCGCAAAGTTCAAGCGCTTCGCCGAGAACGTTGCGGTCGCCGTTGTCGGAAGGGTGAGCAGTAGGAGGCACTACTTCTCCTCCGGCTTCCAGCCTTGGGTCATGATGAAAATGCCTTCGGCGCGAGCAGTGACGTGACCATCGATCGCAATAGTTCCGACGGTGAAGACCTTGCGGCCCTCAACTCGATCGACCCAACTTTCGAGTTGGAGTTCGCGTTCGATCCAAGTTGGACGCTCGTAGCGAATGGACAGCGTTCCGGTGAATCCGCCGAGTCCGTTGCAAACATTGGTGGCACCCAGAAGTTCATCGAAAAGCAAAGCGATGATGCCGCCATGGACCATTCCCGGTGGACCGTTGTACTGAGCGCCAAGAAACGCGCGACCAGTTGTGCGGCCGTCGACGACGTTGAATTCGACATCGGCCGAAAGTGGATTAAGCGGTCCGATGATCGGGCTCCACGGAAAGAACACTCGTGGTTCATTCGCTTGTGCTCCGATTGGCCCGCGATCGCCCAAGCGTCCCTGCATCGGGGTGCCATCGACGCGGTGTGGTTCAAGTAGCGACGTCGCTTCGTCGATGAGAGCCGCAGCACGCGCAAGCGACTCTGTTGGTGCGTCGGCGCGACGAAGAGTGGTGATGAGTGCTCGGGTAGAAGCGGCGACCGCCACGGTGCCTGCTTCATCTTCGAGTGTCCAACCCGCGCTGAAGGGAGCGGGTTCTTCATTGGTCATGCGTTGTAACCAAATCCTTCTGTGGTTGCGCTCGAGCCGGGGAGGCCCGGTTCAAGACGACCGGTGAGCCATCCACCGTCAACAACGAGTTCAGTTCCAGTGATGTAACTGGCGTCAGCGCTCGCAAGGAATGCAACAGCCGCAGCAATTTCGTTTGGGTAACCGATGCGCTGAATGGCTTGCTGTTGATACGGCATCGTTTCGAGAATCGGATCATTGATCGGGTTTCCCATGACGGTGTTCACGCCGCCGGGGTGGACCGAGTTCACACGAATCCCGAAGCGGCCCCATTCCATCGCCGCCGTCTTCGTCATACCGCGGATTGCGAACTTCGATGCGGTGTAGGAGATCAAGCCGTTCTTCGACGCGATGCCATCGATCGAAGAAATATTCACGATCGCACCGCCGCCCGATTCCTTCAAAAGTGGCATTGCGGTTTTCATGCCCAGAAAGCAGCCCACCTGATTGACGTTGATGACCGTCATGTACGCCTCGAGCGAGGTGTCTTCGATAGCGGAGGGCCAAATGATCGCGGCATTGTTCACGAGCGCATCGAGGCGTCCGCCAAATTCTTTCGTCGCAGCGATTGCTGCTTGCCATTCGGCTTCGTTGCTTACGTCGAGATGCACATAGCGGGCATTCGCGCCGATGTCGGCTGCGACAGCCTGCCCCTCGGTATCGAGCACGTCGGCCAGAACGACCTTTGCGCCTTCGCTGGCAAACAGTCGGGCCTCGGCCTCGCCCTGTCCGCGTGCTGCTCCGGTGACGATGACGACTTTCCCGTCGAACCGACCCATGATTTCCCCCTGATCCTTGGCCCCTCGTATGGGAGCAACTCGGCGAGTGTAGGGAATTGAAGGCCACTCGGGCCGATCGAAGCCCAGTGGTTGGTCTCGACCGGCGCGGTCTGTTCTACTTTGTGGAATACATCTGTTTCCGAGGAGCCCCGTGAACATCCGCCGCACACTCATTGCCACCGCCGCTGCAGTGGCCCTTTTCGTTCCTATCGCCGCATGCTCGAGCAGTTCATCGTCGAGTAACTCGACGTCGACAACTGCCATGAGTGGCGACCAGGTCACCGACACCGCATGTCCGTTCACCGGAACGGTCGGATCAAGTTCTGGAGGCAAGGCCGGAACAGCATCAGTGCTCGGTTCGATCGCGACCTCAAAGGAAGGTTGTGTCGACAACATCCAACTGAAGTTGGGTACCGCAACAGGGGCATGGACTGCGGCCTACGCAACTGCACCGGTTGTTGACTCCTCGGGAGCCACCGTCGCAACGCAGGGTTCGGCAACTCTCGTTGTCACGCTCGCGCAGGGGAGTTGGAGCGGCACCCCCGCAGTGCCCACAACCGTGCTTCCCGTTCAGCTTGATTACGTGAAGTCGATCAACGTGGTGGCTGGTCCGAACGGTTCGCTCTTGGTGGTCTTTGGCCTTTCGGCCAAAAAGCCCTACCAAGCGAGTGACTCGCAGACTCCGGCGTATGTCTCGCTCGGAATTGGTTGATCGTTTCCCAGGTTCGCCGTTCCTTCGACGATTCTTTTCGTGCCCGGCCATTGTGCCGGGCACGAACGCGTAAGGTCATCCAAGAACGTTCTAGATTTTCTACAGAACGAACGAGTTCGGCAAACAAGGAGCCATCATGGCCACAGAACAGATCCTCACCGCTTCCACCGTCATCACGATGGACGAGAAAGCGCCGCGAGCAACTGCCGTTGCCGTAAAAGCCGACGGGACCATCGCAGCAGTGGGTGACCTCGATGCGTGCAAGAAGGCACTTCCCGATGCAACCGTGACCGATCTCGGCGACACGGCCCTCCTGCCCGGATTTGTTGAATCGCATTCGCATCCGGTGCTGAGCGGAATCATGACGCAAGCCCCTGCGTATTGGATCGCCCCGTATGTGGGCTACCCGAAGTGGAGCGATGTCACCGACCTCTTCACGAAATTGCAGAAGGAACAGCCCGCTGGCCAGATGTTGCTATTCAACGGTCTTGACCGTTTGCTGCACGGCTGCGAAGCGCCCGATGCCAAGGTGCTCGACGCGTACTTCCCCGATCGTCCAGTGGTGGTTGCCGATAACTCCGGACACGCGGTGTATCTGAACACCGAAGCCATCAAGAAACTTGGTTGGGACACCAAGCCCCCGGCCGACCCGGTTGGAGGATCTTTCGGACGTAACCCCGATGGTTCGCTGAACGGAATGGCGCATGAAATTCCCGCCATGATGGAAGCGGCTATGCCGCTCATGGGCGAAGTTGTGAAGAATCCACTTGCGTCCGCTGCTCAGTGGTACGCGTTTATGGCGGGCAATGGCATCACCTCGACTTCGGAAATGACCTTCAACGACACGCTGAAGCCCGCATTCGAGGCGTTGGCGGGAATCCCGAACTGTCCTTTGCGTATTTCGCTCTATCACGTGTCGACTGATGCAGCCTGTGGAGAGAAGTTCGAATCGAAGGTTCCCGCGTCGATGCTTACGAAGAAGGGCATCAAGTTATGGGCCGATGGTTCGCCATGGGTCGGAAACGTTGCACTGACATTCCCCTATCTCGACACTCCGGCCACGCAAGCTGCGGGCATTACGCCGGGCACGCCTGGCATCGAGGTCATGAACTACACGCGTGCGCAGCTCGACGTCATCCTCGATC
>CALBSE010000065.1 GCA_937927725.1 uncultured Actinomycetes bacterium | reverse complement strand
GACAGCTACCAGCTCGTTCACGACCCGCACATCAAGGTGCTCTACAACAAGCGCGGCGTTTCGGACTACGCGCTGTACGACGAGGCCGGCATCTTTGAACGCACGGGCGTGAAGCCAACCGATTACGTGCACTACGCCGCCCTGCGTGGTGATCCGTCCGACAATCTTCCCGGCGTCCCCGGAGTTGGTGAAAAGACCGCAGCGAAACTGATCAATCAGTACGGCGGTATCGACGGCATCTACGAGCACCTCGATGAACTCACGCCGAAGCTGCGTCAGAACCTTGCGGAAAATGAAGACAAGGCGCGAATGAACATCGATTTGATGACGCTGCGACACGACGCGCCGGTCACCGTCGATCCCGACGAACTGCAGATCGGCAATTTCGATCTTGCCGAAGTCCGTCAATTGTTCGACTTCCTTGAGTTCCGTCAGTTGTTCGATCGTCTGATCGGTGTCTTAGGTGTGGCCAACGATTCAGCTGAGGCTGCCAGCACCAGCGTTCTCGAAGCCGAGCGCACCGATGTGGCAACGCAAAAAGATGCCATTGCGTTGTTCGCCGAGTTGGCCAAAGCCGACAGCCCGCTTGCTGCCGCTGGTGCCTGGGCAGGCGACGAAGGGCGGTCACCGTTCGAAGGAGTTGCGCTCGTTACCGACTCCTCGATGGGCGAGGTTGCGTGGGTCTCCGCCGAAACGCTGTCTGCGCCAAAGGTTGCCGCTGCGGCTGCAGCACTGTTTGCCGATGGCGGCCGACCAGTTGTTGCTCACGATGCCAAGGCGCTCATGCGCGGTCTCGACACCTGCGGCATCGACCTTCGCTCGCTTGCTCTCGACACGATGATCGCCGCGTACCTGCTCGATCCGGCCGAACCTCGTTATTCGCTCGAACCGCTGCTTGACCGGTACGCCGATGCCCGTTTGCCGCACGACGACGATCAAGGCGAGGGGCAGCTCGATTTTGGTGGCGCCGATACGTCCGCTCTTGCGCAGCGTACGTCGCGTCGAGCACTTGGCGTCAACGCACTTGTTGATCCACTGCAGGAATCACTTCTTGCTCGCGGACTTGCCGACCTCAATACCGATATCGAAGTTCCATTGGTCCGAGTGCTCGCCCGCATGGAAATTCTGGGCGTTGGCGTCGACGAAGGCGAACTCCGCAAACTGCGCGATCAACTCGTTGCGCGCTGCGATGAATTGCGCGCGTTGATCTGGGCTGATGCTGGTGAAGAGTTCAATGTGAACTCCACTGTGAAACTGCGCGAGATCTTGTTCGAAAAGTTGGAACTCACGCCGCAAAAGAAAACAAAGACTGGCTATTCAACTGACGCGGCAACACTCGAAAAGCTGTTGGGTGAGCATCCGATCATCGAACACCTTCTTGGTTACCGCGAGGTCGAAAAACTTCGCTCGACCTATGGCGAAGGGCTTCTCACCGAAATTGCAGCCGACGGTCGTATCCACGCGACCTTCAATCAAACCGTTGCGAGAACCGGTCGCCTGAGTTCCGATGCTCCGAACCTTCACAACATCCCCGTGCGTAGCGAACTCGGGCGCGAATTCCGCAAAGCGTTCGTCCCGGCAAAGGGCTACACGCTCCTTATCGCTGACTACAACCAGATCGAACTCCGATGCATCGCGCACTTGGCAGAAGATCCAGGTTTGATCGGTGCGTTTGAATCGGGCCAAGACATTCACAACGCAACTGCAGCGCGAGTGTTCGATGTCGATCCCAAAACAGTCACGATCGAACAACGTTCCAAAGCAAAGATGGTGAGTTACGGCTTGGCCTACGGCATGGAAGCGTTTGGCCTTGCGCAACGCTTGGGTGTTCCGATCGGTGAAGCGCAGCAGATTCTTGATGCGTACTTCGTGGCGTTCCCCGCTGTGCACGACTACATGGAACGAACGGTCGCCGAAGCGCGCGAAAAGGGCTACACCGAAACACTCTTCGGTCGTCGTCGTCAGATTCCAGAACTTGCGTCTGACAATTTCCGCATTCGCCAAGCCGGTGAACGCCAAGCGATGAACGCCGGCATCCAAGGTCTTGCTGCCGACATTTTCAAAGTCGCTCTCATTCGCCTTGATCGCGCACTCGATGCGGCTGGCGCAACGAGTCGCCTCATCCTGCAGGTGCACGATGAAGTCATTTGCGAAGTACCGCCCGCTGACCTCGACGCAGTCACTGCGATCGTGCTCGAAGCAATGTCGGGCGCATTCGATCTTCGGGTTCCCCTTGAGGTGAACCTTTCTCACGGCGACTCGTGGGCTGCAGCAAAGGGTTGATGTGACCGACACGCCGGAAGGTCATTGGTTCGAGGGCATCGCCGATCATCTCGGCACCTCGTACCTGCGCTATTCGTTCACGATGGGTACGGCTAACGAGGTCGACTTCCTCGTCGATGAGCTTGGCCTGACTCCAGGAATGCGCGTGCTCGATGTTGGTTGCGGTCCAGGTCGTCACGCCTATGCGCTCGCCGAACGCGGCATCGCGGTCCACGGCGTCGATATCGCCCAGACCTTCATCGATCTGGCCCGTGACGGAGCGCCCGAAGGCGCCACCTTCGAACGACTCGATGCCCGAGCTCTTCCGTTCGACGGTGAGTTCGATGCGGTCATCTCCCTCTGCCAAGGGGCCTTCGGCCTTGCCGGGGGAGCGGCGGCGGTTGGTCCCGACCCCGATGGCGTGGTGCTCGATGGCATGGCCCGGGCCCTCCGCCCCGGAGGCCGCATCGCCGTTTCGGCCTTCTCCTCCTATTTCCAGATTCGCTGGCTCGAAGACATCGACACCTTCGACGCCGATGCCGGTGTGAACCACGAATCAGCTCCGCTTCGGGCCCCCGATGGCACCGAAACCAATCGCGACCTCTGGACCACGTGTTTCACCCCTCGGGAACTGCGATTGCTCGCCGCCCGGGCCGGATTGCAGGTTGATGCGGTCTGGTCGGTGACCCCGGGGGAGTACGCCCGGCGAACTCCCGAGATCGATCGGCCCGAGTTTCTGCTCGTGGCCACCCGTCCACCGGTCTGACCTGCAGTTTGCGGGCTGGCGGCCCCTGTGGACAGGGGTCTAGCCTTGCCGTTCTCCCTCGCGCATGTGGGGGAGATGTCCCATCCCCTACTTCCTGTCCATCGAAGAGAGAACACCCGTGTCCGAGCAGTCCACCATTGAAGAAGCCACACCCGTCGCCGAAGCACCCGCAGGTATGGGTACGTTCGCAGCCGACGGCACCTACGTTCCGCGTCAGGTGATCGAAGACGATCTTGGTGGAATGTCGCTCGACGATGCCTACACCGCATCGATGGTGCAGGTTGAAGACGGACAGATCGTCGAAGGCACTGTGGTCAAGGTTGACCACGACGAAGTTCTTCTCGACATTGGTTACAAGTCGGAAGGCGTCATTCCTTCTCGCGAACTTTCCATTCGCAATGACGTCGACCCCTCCGAGATCGTTTCAATGGGCGATGTCATCGAGGCACTTGTTCTTCAGAAGGAAGACAAAGAAGGTCGTCTCGTTCTTTCCAAGAAGCGCGCACAGTACGAGCGTGCCTGGGGAACGATCGAAAAAATCAAGGAAGAAGACGGCGTCGTCAGCGGCCCGGTCATCGAGGTCGTCAAGGGCGGTCTCATTATCGACATCGGCCTTCGCGGCTTCCTTCCCGCATCACTTGTTGAACTGCGTCGCGTTCGCGACCTTGCGCCGTACGTCGGCCGCACGCTCGAAGCCAAGATCATCGAGCTCGACAAGAACCGCAACAACGTTGTGCTCTCACGTCGTGGATGGCTCGAAGAGACGCAGAAGGAACAGCGCGAGGACTTCCTTGCCAACCTCAAGCCCGGCGAGAACCGCCGCGGTGTTGTGTCGTCGGTCGTGAATTTTGGTGCATTCGTCGACCTTGGCGGCATGGACGGCCTCGTCCACGTTTCCGAGCTCTCCTGGAAGCACGTCGATCATCCCGGTTCGGTTGTGCAGGTTGGCGACGAAATCGACGTTCAGGTCCTCGAGGTCGATCTCGACCGCGAGCGCATCAGCCTTTCGCTCAAGGCCACCCAGCAGGATCCGTGGCAGGAATTTGCCACCGCCCATCAGGTTGGCGAACTCGTCTACGGCCGTGTCACCAAGCTTGTTCCGTTCGGTTCCTTCGTGCAGGTTGGCGACGGCATCGAAGGCCTCGTGCACATTTCGGAAATGTCGGCGCACCATGTCGATCTTCCCGAGCAGGTCGTCACGCCCGGTGAAGAACTTTGGGTCAAGATCATCGACCTCGACCTTCAGCGTCGTCGTATCAGCCTCTCGATCAAGCAGGCTGCCGAAGGTGGCGTTGTTGCTGCTGAGTACCAGGAGCACTTCGGTGAGCACGCGTACGACACCGAGGGCAACTACATCGGTGGCGAGACCACTGAAGCTCAAGAAGCGTGGGCCGAGTACTACGCCGAACAGGGCGATACCTCGATCCCGCCGGTGCCGACATCCGCTGAAGCGGCTGCCGAGACACCTGCCCCCGAGGCCGAAGCCGCCGAGTGAGTTTCACCGGCCTTGGCCGGTGCTCAATCGAGACGCACGATCCCTAAACGCAGCGCGGTGAGAACCGCCTGCGTTCGGTCGCGCGCGTCGAGCTTCTGATAGATCGACGCGAGGTGGTTCTTCACGGTCTTCTGCGAGAGGTAGAGCCGCGAGGCCACCTCGGGTGTTGAGCAGCCGTCGCAGATGGCCTGGAGAACTTCTTCCTCTCGGCGGGTGACGGTGACGGGATAACCCCGCCAATCGGTGAGGGTGGGACGGTTTGGGTGCATCGCTGTGTTGGTCATGCACTTCTTGTCGGCCGGGTTGGCAAAAGTGTGAGCGAAATGCGCGGAAAAACATTGAGACGCGCTCTGGTACGTTCCGGCGATGCTTCTTCTTGGTCTTACTGGCGGTATCGGTTCGGGAAAGTCAACGGTCTCGGCGGAATTCGCGCGCCGTGGCGCGATCGTCATTGATGCCGATTTGGTCGTTCGTGAACTTCAGTCACCAGGTGGCGCAGTGCTGGCCGCGATGGTCGAACACTTCGGTGACGGAATCCTTGCCGCTGACGGAGCCCTGAATCGTCAAGCCGTTGCCGACATCGTGTTCAACGATCCCGAGCAGTTGAAGGCGCTCAATGCGATTGTGCATCCGAAGGTTGGCGAAGAAATCGATGGCCGCATCGAAGCGCAACGCGATACCGACAACGTTGTGATTCTCGATGTTCCGTTGCTGGTTGAATCAAAGGCCTACGAAACCGAAGGCATCATCGTGGTCGATACCGATCCCGAGATCGCGGTGCAGCGCCTTGTCGAGTTCCGTGGTTTCAATGCCGACGATGCGCGCGCTCGAATGAAGTTGCAAGCCACTCGCGAAGAACGTCGTGCTGTTGCTGCATTCATCGTTCCCAACGACGGTTCACAAGAAGACCTGATGGCACACATCGATGAGTGCTGGACCTGGATTCAGTCCAAGCGCAACGCTGGCTGATTTCGTTTAGAGCCCGAGGCGTCGGGCGAGATCGCTCATCATTCGACGGTTGGGATCGACGCGTTCGCGAACGGCTTTCCATTCTTCGAGTCGCGGGTACATCTCTGGCAACAACTCAGGCCGAACGCGACTGTCCTTCGCAAGGTAGATGCGACCGCCGACGCCAACAACAAGGTCGTCGAGGCGATCAAGAAGCGGCCCAAGTCCGGGGACGCCTGCGGGAATGTCGAGGGCGAGCGTCCAGCCGCCTGCAGGAAAGGACAGTGGCGCAGCGTTGCCTTCGCCGAAGGATTTCAGAACCGCGAGGAATGACGTGCAGCCCGACTGACTGATTTGTTCGACGATTGTCGAGAGCGTGCTCGTTGCATCAAATGGAATCACGAACTGCCACTGCAGGAAGCCTGCTGGCCCGTAAATGCGATTCCAGCCGCGAACCATGTCGAGCGGGTGGAAGAACGTCGGAATGGATTGGATTTCGTCGCGTCGCTCAACCGGAGCTTTGCGGAACCACAACTCATTGAAGGCACGGATCGAAAGTTTGTTGAGCAGTCCAGCGGGCAAGAACGGCGGAGCGCTTACAAGTTCGCCGGCGCTGTACTTGTAGGGATCGGCACCAATCTTTGGTGCTGCTTCGTCGGCGTTGGCAAAGCGGCCCCGAGTGAGCACGGAGCGACCCATGTTCTTGCCAGTGGCCATGAGGTCGATCCAGGCCACTGAGTAGTCATAGAGGTGGTCACCGCTGCGCATGAGTTCACATACCGCGTCGAGATCGGCAGCGCGGTCGGTGTCGACGACGAGTTGGCTTGAACCAATGCGAGGACAGCGGAAGGTTGCATCGAGGATGACGCCAGTAAGGCCCATGCCGCCGGCCGTGGCCCAGAAAAGTTCCGGATCGCGATCGGGGCCAATCTCAACGACTGAACCATCGGCGAATTGGAGATGTAGCGAAACCACGTGGTTGCACCACGAACCTTTGAGGTGGTGATTCTTCCCATGGATGTCGGCAGCGATTGCACCACCAACAGTCACATAGCGAGTGCCGGGAGTTACGGGAACGAACAAGCCCTGCGGCACGAGTGCGTGGAGGAGGCGATCGATACTTGCGCCGGCATCGGCGGTTACGAGCACGGTGTCGGAGGCGGGATCGGATTCGTGAATCGTGAACGCAGCAACGTCGGTGGTTTCGATCACGGTGCCACCGGCGTTTTGGGCGGCGTCTCCGTAGCTGCGACCAAGACCGCGCGCAATCAGCCCACGTTCAAATGACGTGGGAAGCGCGCGTTGCAGTTCGACGGGGGAGGTGGGTCGACGAACATCCGCGCCCGAAGGTGCGGTGCGACCCCAGCCGAAAAGTTCGACCGAAGAGGGAACGGCCCGAGAGGCCGCCGGTTCAGGAGGCGTAGACGGCACAGGCGTAGATGATCGCCCAGATCGCACCAGCGGCGAGCAGGGTTCGGTCAGAGAGAACAAGGTTCTCGGGTTCGGCGCCCTTGCCCTGTTCGAGCAGGAGTGCGTAGCGAAGGATGGCGATTGCAAACGGAACGATGGAGAGCTGAAAAAGCACCGAACCGTTTGCTGATTCTTGGGCTGAAGCAAATGCCCAGAGGCAGTACGTAATGAGGGTTCCGGCCGAGAACACGGCTTTCAAATAGTTGAGGTACTGCGGCGTGTACGCCGCGAGGGCCGGACGAATCGTGGCGGCATTCTCGCCAAGTTCTGCTCGTTCGCCGGCGCGTTTGCCCGTCACCATGAACAGTGCGCCGAAACTGGTGACGATGAAGAACCACTCGGAGATCGGAAGGCCGGTTGCGGTTGCGCCACCGATTGCACGAAGAACGAATCCTGCAGCGACAGCGACGATGTCGAGAATGGGCATGTGCTTCAACCACAGCGAATAGACGGTGGTGAGTGCGAGATAGGCGAGGATGGTGAAGCCAAAGTCGCGGCGGATGAGAAATGCACCGCTAATCGCTACGGCAAGCAACGCGATGGCGAGTACGTACGCGAGGCCAACGGGAACGATGCCTGCGGCGATTGGGCGGTTCTTCTTGATGGGGTGACGGCGATCGGACTCGATATCCATCGCGTCGTTGAGGAGGTAGGTGGCGCTGGCCGCGGCGCAGAAGCAGCCAAACGCGCCAAGCGCATGCAGGTCGGTGTCGCGGTTATTGAAAAGACCTGCCGCAACGGGAGCCGCAAAAACGAGGACGTTCTTGATCCACTGCTTGGGGCGCAGTTCTCGGACGATGCCGCCGAGGAGCGACGGGCGGGGGGAGGTTTCAGTCGTCATCTCACCCAGCGCTGATCTTCCGCCAGATGGGGCGAGGAAGGTGACGAAGCAGCGTGAAGAGAATCGACATGATCGGCGGTGCCCAGATGATCTCTTTGTTCTTCTGCAGACCGTTGATGACGGCGTCGGCGATCTTGTCGGGAGTTGTTGCAAACGGAGCGGGTTTCAAACCTTCGGTCATTTGGGTGTGGACGAAGCCTGGTCGAACAACAACGCAGCGAACGCCACTTCCAACGAGCGAATCGCCGAGACCCTGAGCGAATGCGTCCATACCGGCTTTGGTTGAGCCGTAGACAAAATTGTCGGCACGAGCACGAACACCGGCGACGGAGGTGATGGCCATGATTGTGCCGTGGCCCTGCGTGCGCAGCTTGGCTGCTGCAGCGAGGCCACTCGACACTGCGCCGACATAATTGGCGCTCGCTGCTTGAGCGGCAGCGATGGGGTCGGCATTGAACTCGGACTGCTCGCCCAGTACACCGAAGGCGAGGATGACCATGTCGATGTCGCCCATACGATCGGCGGCAGCGTCGATGACTTTTGCATGAGAAGCGGGGTCGAGCGCATCGAACACGATGGTGTCGGCGTCGACGCCAGCAGAACGAAGGCGATTGAGGGTGGTCGTTGCCGAGGCGGGGGAGCGAACGCCGAGAACGACCTTCTTGCAGCGACTGGCCACGAGCCGGTCGACGATGGCCAAAGCAATTTCGGAGTTTCCACCGAGAACTAGTACCGATTGCACCGAACCCAAAGCATCGCGCATGTGTGTCGTTCCTCTTCCAGGGTCACGGGCCGTCCGGTCAAGGTTAGACGGCGACCACCGAAGTGCTGGGAGCAATGGTCCCGAGCCTTCGTAGACTCCTCCGATGCCGCCGTTTCGACTCGTTTCTGATTTTCAGCCTGCGGGCGATCAGCCCAAGGCGATCGAGCAACTGACGGCGAGCATCGAAGCGGGAAATCGTTTCCAAACGCTGCTCGGCATTACTGGTTCGGGCAAGAGCGCAACCATCGCATGGACGATTGAAAAGTTGCAGCGGCCCACATTGGTGATGGCTCCGAACAAATCCTTGGCTGCTCAGTTGGCGAATGAGTTCCGCGAATTTTTCCCCGAGAATCGCGTCGAGTACTTCGTCTCCTATTACGACTACTACCAACCCGAGGCGTACATGCCGGCCTCGGATACCTACATCGAGAAGGACTCGTCCGTAAACGACGAGATCGAGCGTTTACGTCATGCTGCGACCTCGGCGCTGTTGACTCGCCGAGACACGATCGTGGTTGCGTCGGTGTCGTGCATCTACGGCCTCGGTAATCCCGCGGAATATGCCGACCAGATGTTGGTGATCCGTCAGGGCGAAACTCACGAGCAGCGCGCCATTCTTGGTCGCCTTGTCGACATGCAATACGAACGCAACGACATGAACCTCATTCGCGGAAAGTTCCGCGTTCGTGGCGACACCATCGAGATTCATCCGGCGTATGACGAAACCGCGATTCGTATCGAACTCTTTGGTGACGACATTGAGCGGATCATCGTGGTCGACCCACTTACCGGCGAGAAGATCACCGAACTCGAAGAACTCGTTGTGTTTCCGGCAACGCATTACGCCGCCAGTGATGAACGCATGCGCATCGCTATGACGCGCATCGAAGCAGAACTACAGCAACAACTGGCAAAATTCGAGGGCGAAAACAAACTGCTTGAAGCGCAGCGTTTGCGTATGCGCACCCAGTACGACCTCGAGATGATGGCGGAACTCGGGTTTTGTAACGGCATCGAGAACTACTCGGCCCATATCGATGGTCGTGAACCAGGCGAAGCGCCGTACACGCTTCTTGACTATTTCCCCGACGATTTTCTCGTCGTCATGGATGAAAGCCACCAAGCCGTTCCGCAGGTGCGTGGCCAGTACGCCGGCGATCGCTCTCGCAAACAGACCCTCATCGAACACGGTTTCCGCCTTCCTTCGGCAGCAGACAATCGCCCACTCACCTTCGACGAGGTCATGGGCCGCATTGGTCAGGTCGTGTTCCTTTCGGCAACGCCGGGGCCATTCGAACTGGAGAACTCCTCGGCGATTGTCGAGCAGGTCGTACGCCCGACCGGCCTTGTCGACCCCGAGATCGTGGTCAAGCCCACGAAGGGGCAGATCGACGACCTCATTGAACAAATCAATAAGCGCGTCACTAATGGCGACCGCGTGCTGGTCACGACGCTGACCAAGAAGATGTCCGAGGATCTCACCGACTATTTGCTCGAGCTCGGCGTGAAGGTTCGTTACCTCCATAGCGAGGTCGACACCATTGAGCGCATTGAAATCCTTCGTGACCTTCGCCTCGGTGAATTCGACGTCTTGATCGGCATCAACCTGCTTCGTGAGGGTCTCGATCTTCCCGAGGTGTCACTTGTCGCCATTCTCGATGCCGATAAGGAAGGTTTCCTTCGCTCCGAGACTGCACTTGTGCAGACAATTGGTCGTGCGGCCCGAAATGTCGATGGTCAAGTCATCATGTATGCCGACAAGATCACCGACTCAATGCAGCGAGCAATTTCGGAAACGAATCGTCGTCGAGGTTTGCAAGAGGCCTACAACAAAGAACACGGCATCAATCCGCAAACTATTCGCAAGGCCGTCACCGACATTCTGGCGACACTCCGAGGCACCTCAGGCGCTCCGGTTCCCGGGAATGGCAAACGATCAACTGCTCGCGACAAGGTGCGATCAAATCTCGCTGAATTGCCGGCCGATGAACTCGGTCGTTTGGTGCTCACCCTCGAGGAAGAGATGAAGGAAGCCGCGGCCGACCTTCGATTCGAATACGCAGCTCGACTCCGAGACGAAATCAAGGAACTGCGTCGAGAACTTCGCGAAGTGGGCTGAACTCCTGCTTCGAGCATCGTTCTGATTGGGAGCGACAGTAGGCTCCCGCCGTGGATCAACTGGTCATTCGTGGTGCCCGAGAGCACAACCTTCGTAACGTCTCGATTGAACTTCCCCGAGACCGGCTCATTGTTTTCACCGGCCTTTCTGGTTCGGGAAAGTCATCGTTGGCGTTCGACACGATCTACGCCGAAGGGCAGCGCCGCTATGTCGAGTCGCTATCCGCCTATGCCCGTCAATTCCTCGGCCAGATGGACAAGCCCGATGTCGACTTCATCGAGGGCCTTTCGCCGGCGATCTCCATCGATCAGAAGTCGGCGTCACGCAACCCCCGTTCCACCGTCGGAACGATCACCGAGGTCTACGACTACCTCCGCCTTCTCTATGCGCGCATCGGCGTTCCCCATTGCCCAGTCGATGGTTCGGTCATTAAACGTCAGACCCCGCAGCAGATCGTCGATCGGGTTCTCGAACTGCCCGATGGCACCAAGTTTCAGGTTCTTGCCCCAGTCGTACGCGGCCGCAAGGGCACCTACGACACACTGCTCGCCGACTTGGCCTCGCAGGGCTTTGCCCGCGCCATCATCGACGGCCAACTGCACGAGCTCACCGACAAGATCGAACTTGCGCGTTACGAGCAGCACACCATTCAGATCGTGGTCGATCGTCTGGTCAAGAAGGCCGGCATCGATCGCCGCCTCACCGACTCGCTCGAAACCGCACTGCGCATTGCCGAGGGCGTTGCCGAAGTGCAGATCGTGGGCGGGGGAGACGAGACCGGTCTCGATGATGAGATCCTCACGTTCTCTCAGCATCTGGGCTGCCCGTCGTGTGGTCTGAGTTATGAAGAACTCGCACCCCGAAATTTTTCGTTCAACTCGCCGTATGGCGCGTGCGAACACTGCGATGGCCTGGGCACGAAGTTCGAGGTCGACGCCGAACTGGTTATTCCCAACCCTGACCTGAGCGTGGCCGAAGGCGCTCTTGCTCCATGGGCCACTGCTCGCACGCAGTATTTCGGACGGCTCCTCGAGTCGGTATGTGATGTCTACGAGATCGATCCCGATGTTCCGTTCGACAAGTTGCCAAAGAAACAACAGAAGCTGCTGCTGCACGGAACGGGCGCAACCGGCCGCGTTCAGGTTCGGTACAAGAACCGATACGGCCGTCAGCGTTCGTACGACGCCAAGTTCGAAGGCCTTGTTCCGTGGTTGCAGCGTCGTCATTCCGATGCGGAAAGCGACGCGCAGCGCGAGCAGATCGAGGGCTACATGCGCGAAGTGCCGTGCCCCGATTGCGAAGGGTCACGACTCGCACCGTTCAGCCTCGGCGTCACCATTGATGGTCACTCCATCGCCGAAATCTGCGCGATGTCGATTGGCGATGCTGCGGCCGCACTGAATGCATTGAAACTTTCTGAACGCGATCGCATGATCGCCGAGCGCGTGGTGAAGGAAATCAATGCTCGTATGGGCTTCTTGCTCGACGTGGGTCTCGATTACCTCTCGCTGTCTCGTTCGGCAGCAACGCTCGCCGGTGGCGAAGCGCAGCGCATTCGCCTTGCTTCACAGATTGGTTCCGGTCTTGTCGGCGTGCTGTATGTCCTCGACGAACCGTCCATCGGTTTGCATCAGCGAGATAACCGCCGTCTCATCGACACGCTCATTCGTCTGCGTGAACTCGGCAATACGGTGTTGGTCGTCGAACACGACGAAGACACCATCAAAGTTGCTGACTATGTCGTCGATATTGGGCCTGGTGCGGGCGAACACGGTGGCGACATCGTCTACGCCGGTCCCGTCAAGGGTTTGCTGAAGTCGAAAGAGTCGGTGACGGGCCAGTACCTGTCCGGACGTCGATCGATTCCTGTGCCAGAGATGCGCCGTTCTCCGGGTGCCGATCAACTCGTGGTGCGCGGTGCTCGTGAACACAACCTCAAAAACGTCGACGTTGAATTCCCGTTGCACACGTTCATCGCCGTTACCGGCGTGTCTGGTTCGGGCAAGTCCACATTGGTCAACGACATCCTGCATCGCGCGCTCATGCAGAAGGTCTACGGATCAAAGACTCCGCCAGGCCTCCATAAGAGCGTCGACGGTATGGAACTGGTCGACAAAGTGATCAACATCGATCAGTCGCCAATTGGTCGCACACCGCGTTCGAATCCCGCCACCTACATCGGCGTGTTCGATCACATCCGCAAGTTGTTCGCGCAGACCCATGAAGCAAAGGTTCGTGGGTACCTGCCCGGTCGCTTCTCATTCAACGTTGCCGGTGGTCGTTGTGAAGCCTGTTCGGGTGACGGCACCATCAAGATCGAAATGCATTTCCTTCCCGATGTGTATGTGCCTTGCGAAGTGTGCAAGGGCGCTCGCTACAACCGCGACACCCTCGACATCACGTTCAAAGATCACAACATCTCTGACATCCTCAGCATGAGTTGCGAGGAAGGCGTCGAGTTCTTCGCCAACCAGCCAGCGATCGCTCGTCATCTGCAAACACTTGTTGATGTTGGTCTCGGCTATGTGCGTCTCGGTCAGCCGGCCACAACGCTTTCCGGTGGTGAAGCGCAGCGAGTCAAGCTCGCCAGCGAACTCGCGAAGCGTTCAACCGGTCGAACTGTGTACATCCTTGATGAGCCGACAACGGGTCTTCATTTCGAAGACATCCGCAAACTCCTTACGGTTCTTTCCCGACTTGTTGATCAGGGCAACACGGTGTTGGTTATTGAGCACAACCTCGACGTCATCAAGACCGCCGACTGGCTGATTGATCTTGGTCCCGAAGGTGGCAGCGGCGGTGGCACAGTGCTCGTCGAAGGCACACCCGAAAAGGTGGCCGCAACGAAGAAGAGTTACACCGGACAGTTCCTGCGACCGCTGTTGGGTATGGACTAACGAACAACGCGCTGAGCAAAGATTTGCTCAGGTGATTTGCAGCATGCGGTCGAGCGCGACCTTGGCCCACTGAGTCGTGTCGGGGTCGACGGTGATGCGGTTGACGACCTTGTCGTTCACCAAGTTCTCGAGCACCCAGCACAAATGCTGCGCGTCGATGCGGAACATCGTCGAACATGGGCACACAAGCGGATCAAGCGAGACCACCGTTCTGTCTGGCGTTTCGTTGTTCAGGCGATTGATGAGGTGGATCTCGGTGCCGACGCCAATGACCGCGCCAACGGGTGCGTTCTCAACGGCACGGATGATGAAGTCGGTAGATCCAACCTGATCGGCGAGCTCGCAGACATCGTGCGCGCATTCGGGATGTGTCACCACGATGCCGTCGGGGTTGGCTTCACGGAACGCCGCGATGTGTTCGGGGCGGAACCGCTGATGCACCGAGCAATGGCCCTTCCACAGAAGGAAGGTGGATTCTTTGACATCGGCTTCGGTGAGACCGCCGTGCTCGCGCCGCGGATCCCAGACGCGCATTTCGTCGGGGGAGAAGCCCAAACCAATCGCGGTGTTACGGCCGAGGTGTTGATCGGGGAAGAACAGGACCTGCTCGCCGCCGGCTCCGTCTTCGGCACGATCGCCAAGTGAGAGCGCCCATTCGAGAACGGCTCGGGCATTCGATGACGTGCACACCGCGCCGCCGTGTTCGCCAACGAAGGCCTTCAGGGCGGCCGAAGAGTTCATGTAGGTGATCGGGATGACCTTCGAAATGTCGGTCGTGGCGGCGAGGGTTTCCCACGCTTCGGTGACTTCTTCGAGATCGGCCATATCGGCCATCGAGCAGCCGGCGTTGAGATCGGGGAGGATCACGGCCTGGTGGTCGCCGGTGAGGATGTCAGCTGACTCGGCCATGAAGTGCACGCCGCAGAAGATGATGTAGTCGGCCTGCGGTTGTTCCTGAGCCAGCACCGAAAGGCGAAAAGAGTCACCCCGAGCATCGGCCCATTCCATGACCTCGTCTCGCTGGTAGTGATGGCCGAGGATGAAGACCCGGTCGCCGAGCGTGGCCTTCGCTGCAGCGATTCGCTGCGCGAGTTCGCCCGGTGTGGCGTCTGTGTATCGCTCACCGAGCGGTAGTTGGAGGCGAAGCATGTTGTGGTGCACTCCCTGAAAGGACGGGGAGATCCGATGAGTGGCCGGTGGGGGCAGCCTGGTCGCCACGCCACGGGGTTGTCGGCCTCGGGTCTCGATATGTCGCCGGATACCAGGCCGGCTTGGACAGTGTAGGGGTATGGGTGGCCAATGACACGGGATCGGAGATTCCGCCTCCTCAATCCATTGACGAAGGGGGGGGGTGTACTTAGGATTCAAACCGCGTCCGACTGCGGCGGTCGGTGCGATGTCACAGGACATGTGAAAGGCGGAAAAGTGAAGAATTCCGAAGTCGAGGAATGCAGAAAATCGCGAGAGAACCCAGAGACTGGCGAATCTCGCCACTCGTCCAACTCTGTTGCACGCGGTGTGAAAGTCGCAGGTCTGATGGTCGCTTTCCTCGCGATTGCTGGGCTTGCAGTGATGAAGACGACCTCCGCCGGTGCGACCGACGGTTCCGGACCAGCGGTTTCCGATGCGCCATCAGCTGATGTTCTTCGTGCTGCGCAGGCAGAACTCGAAGCCAATGTCGCCTCGGGCTGGGTTCCTATGGACGAGAAGCATCCCTATGCGGGAGAGCCAGTCCAGGGCTGGGTTCCTATGGGCTCGGACGCTTCGTCGCTGTTGGCGGCGTACCAAAAAGTTGAGGGACGACTTCCGGTATTCGCCCAGAAGGGCGGTGGCTCGGTGATTGGTTATCTCTACCAGTACATCGGTTTTGTCCCGGTCGATCTCGCCGATGGTGGGACATTCGATGCCCACGCAGTCCGATCGGAGCGTGTCGGATGTGACCCGATCCTTCCCGATGGCTCGATCGATGCGAAGTGCAACTCACTTTTCATGGAGTCGATGGGTAGTTGAACCTTTGATTCTGAGTTTTAGCGATGTGGCCCGGGATTCGTTCCGGGCCACATTCGCGTCTCGCATCAGGCCCACTCGGCCATACGATCGTGGGAATGGTGCAGCGACCGCCGGCCGGCACGATTCCCGACGAGCCCGGCTCGTATCAGTTCAAGGACGTCAACGGTCGCGTTATTTACGTGGGCAAGGCCAAGAGCCTTCGGTCTCGCCTGTCGAACTATTTCCAAGATCCGGTCCACCTCGCGCCCCGCACCGCCCAGATGGTGGCCACGGCCGAAACGGTCGAGTGGATCCAGGTTCGCAATGAGCTCGAAGCGCTCATGCTCGAGTACAGCCTGATCAAACAGCACGAGCCCCGGTTCAATATCGATCTTCGTGACGACAAGAGCTATCCGTTCTTGGCGGTGACGGTTGACGACGACTGGCCCCGAGCCACGGTGATGCGTGGCGACAAGCGCAAAGGCACGCGCTACTTCGGTCCCTATGCTGCTGCGTGGGCCATCCGCGAAACCCTCGATCAGTTGCTGCGCACATTCCCCGTGCGTACGTGTTCAGACACGAAGTTGTCCCGCCATTCAAAACTCGGTCGACCGTGTTTGTTGTTCCACATCGAAAAGTGCAGTGGACCGTGTGTGGGGGAGATCACAACCGAGAAGTACGACGAACTCGTTCGCGATCTCATTCGTTTCCTTGATGGCGACACCGATGAGGTGATTTCTCGTCTCGAAGTCGAGATGCAACTCGCCAGCGATGAACTCGAGTTTGAGCGTGCCGCTCGACTCCGTGATCGCCTCGGTGCTGTTCGCAAAGTCATTGAACGTCAGCAGATGGTTCTGGAAAGAGACGAAGACCTCGACGTTGTTGGTCTTGCCGGCGATGAACTCGAAGCATCAGTGCAGGTATTTTTCGTTCGCAAAGGTCGCGTGGTCGGTCGTAAGGGCTATGTGCTCGATCGAAAAGAAGATCTTTCCGATAGCGAACTTGTCGACTGCATTCTTGAACGTCTCTATGGCGATCCACCGCCCCTCGGGGTTCCCAAAGAGGTGCTGGTTCCGTTCGAAAGCGCGAACCCAGGTCTGTACGAAGAGTTCTTGAGCTCGCAGCGTGGTTCGAAAGTCAATGTTCGTATTCCGCATCGTGGCGATAAGCGCGAACTCATGGCGACGGTGACAAAGAACGCCACCGAAGAATTCTCTCGTCACCGGTTGAAGCGCGCCGCCGATCACAACAGTCGGGCACGCGCCCTTAATGATCTGCAAGAGCACTTAGGCCTGCCGGAAGCTCCGCTGCGCATCGAGTGTTACGACATGAGCCACATTCAAGGCAGCGACTACGTCGGCTCGATGGTGGTCATGGAAGACGGCCTGCCGAACAAGCGTGAATATCGCCGCTTCAAGATCAAGAGCAACCAAGGCAACGATGACTTCGCAGCCATGGAGGAAGTGCTCACGCGCCGACTCACCGCCTATCTCGAAGAGCGCAGCAAACCGGTCGCGGAACGGTCGGGGAAGTTTGCCTATCCGCCGCAGTTGCTTCTGGTCGACGGTGGCAAGGGTCAACTCGGCGTTGCGGTGAAAGTGCTTGAGGAACTCGGACTTGAAGAAGAAATTCCCGTTGCGTCACTGGCAAAGCGATTCGAAGAGGTCTATCTGCCGCATCGTTCCGAGCCGGTGGAAGTTCCGCGCGGAAGCGAAGCGCTGTATCTGCTGCAACGCATTCGTGACGAAGCTCACCGTTTCGCCATTTCTTTCCACCGCGAACTTCGTGGCAAACGCATGACGAAGTCGGTGCTCGACGATATCCCCGGTCTTGGCGAGGCCCGTCGAACGCGTCTCATCAAAGAACTTGGGGGAGTGACGGCAGTGAAACGGGCGACCGAAGAGGAACTCAAGGCCCTTCCGTGGCTACCCGATTCGGTTGGCCAAGCGGTTTGGGACAAGATCCATGTTCCTTCTCGTCGAGATCCGCGCTGAATCGGAGTCGTTGTGTCTGAACCTGATGCCAATGCCCAGTTGTGGGAAGCGCATGCCGACTGGTGGCAGCGTGAATTCACTGACGGCGTTGATCCCGAATACACCGAGCAAATCATTCCGCTGATTCTCGAATGGACCGCAGGCTTTGAGCGCGTGCTCGAAGTTGGCACCGGTGAAGGTCAGGTCGCTCGTGCAATCGCCGCAACGCA
>CALBSE010000064.1 GCA_937927725.1 uncultured Actinomycetes bacterium | reverse complement strand
CGGGCGGTAGCCTGCGCCGCTATGGCTGATCTCGCTTCGACAATTGATGAACTCTGGAACAACCGCGACTCGCTGAGCGCCGGCGACACCGAAGCGGTCGCTTCGGTTGGGCAGGCAATCGCCCTGCTCGACTCCGGCGAAGCCCGTGTGGCCGAGCTTGGTGCTGATGGAGAACCAATCGTTCACCAGTGGCTCAAGCACGCAATTCTTCTCTACTTCCGCCTTTCGCAGATGGCCACGATCGAACTGGCTCCATTCGAATTTGCCGACAAGATCCCCCTTAAGAATGACTTCGCCGCCGCTGGAGTGCGCGTTGTTCCTGGTGCGTCCGCTCGCTACGGATCCTTCCTTGATCGCGGCGTCGTCATGATGCCGAGCTACGTAAACATCGGTGCTCGCGTCGGCGCCAACACTATGGTCGATACCTGGGCCACGGTCGGCAGCTGTGCGCAGATCGGCGCGAACGTGCATCTTTCCGGTGGCGTTGGCATCGGTGGCGTACTCGAACCACCGCAGGCTGCTCCCGTCATCATTGGCGACGATGCGCTCATCGGCAGTCGTTGCATCGTGGCGGAAGGCGCCCGTGTTGGCGACGGTGCGGTGCTCGGGGCCGGTTGCATCCTCACCGCATCAATCCCCGTGATCGACGCAGAGACGGGTGAAGAACTCAGTCGCGGAGTTGTTCCTTCGTGGAGCGTCGCGGTTTCGGCCACTCGTCCCCGCACCTTTGCTGGCGGAGAGTTCGGACTTCCTTGCGTGCTTGTACTCAAGCGCCTGAAGGAGGGCGAGCGTCACGACAAGGCGGCGCTCAACGACGTGCTTCGCGATCACGGCGCAGCGACCTGATCATGGCGACGGACGATCGCACCGATCTGTTGGCCCGCACGGCCGCGCTTGTCGACGTTGCGTCGCCGAGTCGCGCCGAAGGCCCACTGGTCGATTCGATCGAGGCGGAACTGCGCGCGCATGCGCATCTCGAGGTGACTCGGGTTGGTGACAATCTTGTTGCCCGCACGTCTCTTGGGCGGCTTCACCGTGTTGTGCTTGCCGGCCATACCGACACTGTTCCTGCTGCCAACAATGCGACTGCTCGCATCGAAAGTGGCCGACTCTTTGGTGTGGGCTCCGCCGACATGAAGGGTGGGCTTGCGGTGATGCTTGAACTCGCAGCGGCACTCACTGAACCCGTCGTCGATCTCACCTTCGTGTTCTATGCCCGTGAAGAAATCGCTAGTTCGGAAAGCGGCTTAGGCGAACTGTTCGAGGCCCGACCCGATTTACTCGTTGGCGATATCGCAATTCTTGGTGAACCGACCGATGCTCGCATCGAAGCGGGTTGTCAGGGAACGTTGCGTATGCGCTTGCAATTACGAGGTGTTCGCGCTCACACCGCCCGTCCGTGGATGGGACGTAATGCCGTGCATCGACTGTCGGGTGTGCTTGGTGTGCTCGATTCGTACGAAGCGCGTTCCCCGATCATCGACGGTTGTCAGTTCCGTGAAGCGCTGCAGGCCGTCGGAATCGACGGCGGTGTTTCAGGAAACGTCATCCCCGATTCTGCGAGTGTCACGGTCAACTTTCGCTTCGCTCCCGATCGTTCAGCGTTCGATGCGGAAACTCATGTCCGCGAACTCTTTGCGCCATTTCTTGAAGACGGCGATGTCGTCGAGGTCCTCGATGTTGCAAACGCCGCAGCACCGGGCCTGAATCATCCACTGCTTGCATCGCTCGTTGCGCGCAGTGGTTCAGAGGTCCTTGCAAAGTTGGGCTGGACCGATGTCGCACGCTTTGCCGCACACGGTGTGCCTGCAGTGAATTTTGGTCCGGGCGACAGCACCGTTGCGCATACGGCGGGGGAGTATCTCGACCGTGCGCCACTTGAACGCGTGCATGCTGTTCTCGTTGGGTTGTTGACCGAGTCCTGAACGCGAACGTGGCGTGTGCTGATGCACACGCCACGTTTGAACCGAGGAGGTTGTGGTTCAGAGTTTGCGCATCACCGTGACGACTTTGCCGTACACGGTGACTTCTGAGGAGTGGAACTCCATCGGTGAAAGGCGCGAGTTGGCCGGAAGCAACATGACGGTGTCGCCGTTGCGGGTCCAGGTCTTGACGGTGGCTTCGTCGCCAGGAATGCCAACGACGACAATGTCGCCCTTGGACACGTTGGTGCCAGCCTTGGCCACGATGTAGTCGCCATCGAAAATGCCGGCCTCGATCATGGAATCGCCGCGAACACGAAGCATGAACAGTTCGCCGTCGCCACACAGATCGGTTGGCACCGGCATGATTTCTTCGACGTTCTGTTCGGCAAGCACGTCCGTACCGGCAGCAACATCGCCGACGAGCGGAACGTGACGGAACGGACGGCGTTCGCCTGAAGCGCCCGAGTTGGGGTCGTAACGGACTTCCATTGCACGGGGCTTGGTTGGGTCGCGGCGCAGGTAGCCGAGCTCGTTGAGGCGATTGAGGTGGTTCTGCACGCTCGATGGAGAGGTGAGGCCGACGGCCTGGCCGATCTCACGCACTGACGGTGGGTAGCCCCGCTCGTTGAGGTGCTGATCGATGACATCGAGGATCTGTTGTTGGCGGGGAGTGAGACGGTCGGTACTCATTGAGGACTCCGGATCTTGGGGACTGGTCGTGCGAACGAATGGGAAGAAGGCCGGTGGGGCCGTCGAACCTCTGTACGACAGTACCGGCTCGAGAGGCCCAAAGCAAACACCCGTTCGATTGGGTCTTGACATCGAACGAGTGTTCGTGTTTCGATAGTGGCACACGAACGGGCGTTCGATCCGTTCTCTCTCACCCCAGTACCCCCTTCGCTTTTCTGACTGTCACACCCCACGTGGAGACTTCCCTCATGGCTGCAATCCTGAACCCCACCGCCCTTTCCGCCCCCGCTGCTCCCAAAGGCAGTGCCGACCTGGCCGAGTCCCTCCTCGAGGGTTCCTCGCCGGTCGCTCCCTGGAATCGTGCCGAGGCCTTCGAGCCACGGCGTCCCGTCCGTCACCTGCAACTGGTGACCGAGCCCGTCACTGCTGCGCCAGTTGCTCGCCGGAGCCCGGCACGAGTGCTGCTGGCTGGGCTGGGCCTTGCTGTGCTTGTCGCCTTTGCGGCGATGGGCATTGTTCCCTTTCTCGGTGCCGACGCTGCTGCCTCCACGCCGGCGTCGTCCGCCGACACCTCGAGCCCAGCCGGTGCTGACGCCCAAGTTGCGTCAGCACCGGCTGTGGCCCCGGTGGTCGCAGCTGCTCCGGTCGAGGTCGTTGTGCAATCAGGTGACTCGCTCTGGACGGTTGCTCGTCGTTTGCAACCACATGGCGATCTGCGCCACTTGGTCGATCGCCTTATCGAGCGCGTCGGAAGCACCAGCGTGACTCGCGGGCAGCACATCAACGTGAGCGGTCTCGTCGACTGAGAGCTTGTTCGTGTCGTCGCGTGTCATTCGACGTGTGACAAACATCCGCCGGTGATGTGGCACAAAAAATCGTGGTGTTCGCAGTAGTTTCGACACGTGCGTTGTCCCGCTTGTGCCCACCTCGACGACAAAGTTGTCGATTCTCGACAGTCCGATGATGGCGAAGCCATTCGGCGACGTCGCGAATGTCTGGCCTGTGGCGCACGATTCACCACGTTTGAACGGCTCGAACTTGTGCCGATGGTTGTGCTGAAGCGATCCGGAGATCGCGTGCCATTCGATCAAAAAAAGATCACTGAAGGCATTGCTGCCGCGGCCAAAGGGCGTCCGATTGACGAGGAGGTCATCGAACAAGCCGCCGCATCAATTGCAGACGAACTTCGACTTCTTGGCCCAGAACTGACAAGCGAGCAAGTTGGTTTCGCCGTGCTTGAGCACCTTCGCGAAATCGATCACGTCGCGTATATGCGCTTTGCGAGTGTGTACAAAGGTTTCGATGACGCTGCAGATTTCCAGCGCGAGATCACGTTGCTAACAAAAGCAACGGAACCAAAGCGTCACGATTCGCGCGCGTA
>CALBSE010000063.1 GCA_937927725.1 uncultured Actinomycetes bacterium | reverse complement strand
CGTGCCGTCATCGATCACTGCAATCTTCGATGCACCGAGTGTGTCGGTCATGTACTTCGCGGCACCCGTGCCGATGTTTGCGTTTGTGCCAACTACTCGGTGGAACATGTTCCACCCCTGAGCCGAAAGATCGGTGCGTGTCGCGGTTGCCGAAACGAACGGCACACCACCAGCGTTAAGCACCGGCCCGGCAACGACAACGTCACCTGAACGCTGCGGTCCTACAACGGCCACCACCGAAGGCGTCGCAACAATCGTCTGCGCGGCGGCGACGGCAGCGGTTTCGCCTGTGGTGCCAACTTGCACATCGAGCGTGACCTGACACTTGGGGTTGGCCTTATTGAATTCGTCGACTGCGAGTTGCGCGCCCAATTGTGTGGGCGATGCCATGGAAGTATCGGTCTCGTCGAACCGACCCATGAACGCGATCGTGGTTCCCTGCGCACAGGTCGCCCCGGTTGATTTGGAGCTCGACGTCGAATCGGAACATCCCAAAAGAAGTCCCGCGGCAATGGTGATGGCGCCGGCCCAGACGGCCACGGTTTGGGTTCGGGTGGGATGACGCATCGGATGCTCCTCGGTGGGGGTCAGCGCGAGAGGAGGGGGATCCGCCTATTCGCTGGACTGAACTGAGTACAGCATAGGGGATCTATGGCCGTATGGGCGGCGAGGCCTCCGAGTTCGGCCCGGGCGCGCAACGAACACGAGACCACCCCTCAAGGGCGTTTCGTGTTCGTGCCTATGTAGTAGTCAGCAGCGTTAGCTGTCTGAGGAACCGGTGTCGTTCTTCGACCATTGCGAAAAGCTCAGCATGCCGAATAGAAGGACACCGATGAAAACGATCAGCGTGACGAGTCCACCAGCAATGAAGAGTCCGGTTTCGGTCATCGGTCTGACTTCCTGTTGACCAGGAGCAGAGCTCCGAGCGAAAGGATCGACGGAACCCAAACACCCACGTAAATGCCGTTCAGGCGACCGAGGATGTCGTCACCGGCTCCAAAGTAAATCGTGATGCTAAGTACAAGACTGACCATCGCCGCAGCGATAAGACAGCCTTTGAGAAGCGTGTCTGGCTTCATCGTTGTCGTCCATTTCTTTTTGTAATCATGCGATCGGCCGTTGTGGGCCCATCCATCAAAGGCAACGGTAGGCGCATTCCTGTTTGAAGCGCGGCCAAACGAAGGTTTCCACCCACGTGCGGTACCAATCAGCCAGATTTCGTGCGAACTTTGCGTTCGGCCCGTTGAATTGGGGGACTGCCACCTACTCTTCGCCTATGGCATCGGGTTCTTCAGACGACAGGCAAATAGGCGCCATTCGTCGCGATCGTCACGTTGCCCACCCAGTATCAGTCGGTTCGCCTCGGTTCTGGAACGGCGTCGCCATTGCGCTGGGCCTCTTCGTCACCGTTGCCGGCGTCATGCACTTCGTTTCCCCGAGTTTCTTCGACGCAATCGTTCCGCCCTGGCTAGGTCCGTCGGAACGATTCTGGACATTGGCCAGCGGAGTCGCCGAACTCATTGTCGGACCATTGCTTCTCATCCCGCGCACTCGACGGGTGGGAGGAATCGCGGCGATGGTGCTGTTCATCGTTGTGTATCCCGCGAACCTCTACATGGTGTGGGACTGGCGCGATCGTTCATTTGGCGAGCGGTTCATTTCGTGGGCTCGGTTGCCGTTTCAGTTCGTGTTCATTTGGTTGGCGTGGAATGTGTCGAAGATGGCGAAGGAAACCAACTCCGTTTCTCAACCTGGTGCCGATCAGTAACTGAGGTTGGGCGGGCCCACAGCGGCCGGCCGGCCGCATTGCGCACAGCGGATTTCGGTCGCGTACTCTCGCCGGATGCGGAAATCACGTCGTTCTCTTTCCCGCCTTTTCGTTGCGCTGGCCGCGGTAATCGGAATTCTGTCGGTGGCGATTCCGGCGGGCGCAGCTATCGATGCTGCGACCGTCGTTCCCACGCCGAACACATCGCCTACTGACACGAATCGGTTGATGTCGGTGTCGTGCGTTTCGTCGGTGTCGTGTGTGGCCGTCGGTACTTCCATCAGTAGCGGAATTCTGCAGCCACTGATCGAGTCATGGGACGGAGCAACCTGGTCGTTGCAGATAGCACCGAGTTCCTCGCCCACTGAAAACAACAAATTGAATGGCGTCGCCTGTACGTCACCATCTTCTTGTGTCGCGGTTGGTGCAAAGTATTCCGGTGGCAACTGGCACGCGTTAGCAATGTCATGGGACGGCACTTCGTGGGCGATTCAAGCCTCGGCGAACTCGTCACCGACGGAAGACAACACGTTGATGTCAGTCTCGTGTGCCGCGGCGGATTCATGTGTTGCCGTTGGTTTTTACCTCGGAACGAACGGCTATCAGACAATTGCCGAAGCGTGGGATGGCAGCACGTGGTCCATGCAACTCTCCGCGAACGCACCGCCACCTTCGGAGAACTTTTTGAATGGTGTGACTTGCCTCTCGGTGAACTCGTGTGTCGCAGTGGGTTACCACTCAGCAAACAACATCAGTGAAACGTTGGTCGAAGTGTGGAATGGCACCGTGTGGGCGGTTCAGTCTTCGGCGAATGTTCCCGCGTCAAATCAAAACACATTGAATTCGGTGTCCTGCGTGAGCGCATCGTCATGTTTTGCAGTTGGTGTGTATTTGGATGGCGGTCACAACCGTTCGCTCTTTGAAATTTGGGATGGCTCGGCATGGTCGGTACAGACGTCCCCGGTAGTTTCCGTGCAATTCGATTACACGGTTGCGGTTTCTTGCGTTTCGCCATCGACTTGCGTTGCTGTCGGTACCTTGTCTGACGGGGGTGTTCGCAACACGTTGGTGTCAGTGTGGGACGGAAGCACATGGTCAGTGCAGACGTCGCCCAATGGGCCTGGCGGCGGAAACAACTTCTTGAATGGTGTGTCGTGCACGTCGTCGTATTCATGTGTCGCGGTCGGCAGCGCAAACGATGGCACCGCCGATCGGACGTTGGTGTTGTCTTTGACTGGTCCAGCGCCTCCGGTGCCGACAACAGTGCCCTCGTCGAGCACGACATCTGGGCCTGACCCGGTCGCGCCGTCGTTTACTGGCTGATTGAGCCCGTTTGTAGAGGTTTTGTTGAAGGGGGCTTGGCCAATCGGTCGGGCCCCTTCGCTTTGTACCGATTTGAGCCATTTCGCCGCTGATCTGCAATGATTTGGCGGTTCGTTTGGTCGCGTCTCAGTCACCCTGTGGAGAATCATGAGTACGAAGTTCGCAACAAAGACCGGTCGTGTTGCTGCCGGTGGTTCGCTTCTTGTTGGTGGTGTTGCTGGCGCGCTGGTTCTTGCACCTCAGGCTGGAGCGGCAACGACGTTCCATGTCACGAATACTTCGGACAGTGGCGCGGGGTCGCTTCGTCAAGCTGTTCTCGAAGCGAACACCAACCCCGGTGCCGACATCATCGTGTTCGACGCGAGTTCGGCCGGAACGATCACGCTCACGAGTGGTGAAATCGACATCGCTGGCGACGTCACAATCACTGGCCTCGGCGCGGCCAACTCGATCATTTCTGGCAACAACAATTCGCGCATCTTCTACATCTACAACGCTGCCGCGTCGCTGACTGTTTCAATCTCGGGCGTCACCATGACCGAAGGTTGGAGCAAGGCTGGCGGTGCAATCGTCAACTGGGGGAACGACCTCACACTGTCAGGCGTTGTTCTCAGCGGCAACACTTCAGTAGGTGGCGGAGGAGCAATTCAGAGCTCAAAGTCTTCTTCCCCAAATACCGACAGATACGCCCCGTTGACGATCATTGATTCGGAAATCTCCCAAAACACTTCGGACGGAAACGGTGGCGGACTCGACCTGTACTTCATGGGCGACACGACCATCACGAACACCGTCATCAGCGGAAATACATCGAACACCGGCAACGGTGGCGGCGCAAGCTTCTACCAAGTTCGAAATATTTCTTTGGTGAACTCCACCGTGAGCGGAAATAGCAGTTATGCCAACGGTGGTGGAGTGAACGTGTCGCACGCACACAATATCTCGATCGCGAATTCGTCGTTTCAATCCAACCGCACTTTCTACAATGCCGGTGGTGGAGGCGCGTCCATTAAGTATGCGGACGTCGTCACGATTGACTCCACGACCTTCGATCAAAACTCAGCCAGTGGGGATGGCGGCGCACTGTATGCGACTCACACTGACGTATTCACGATGACGAATTCGACAATCAGTGGGAACCATGCCATCGACGGTGCCGGACTTGAACTTGGCGATAATGGCAATGCTTTAATTGCGAATTCGACGATTGCCAACAATGTCGGTGACCCGTTAAGTGGCAACGGTGGCGCGCTTTATTCGTGGGGCGCTAATGGTTTAATGCGCATCGAATTCAGCACAATCTCCGGGAATTCAACAAAGTTTGAAACCGTGCTGCTTGTAGCGGATTCTCCGAACTCGGTCGACATCATCGGAACGATTCTTTCCGACAACACGACTCAGGACGGAAGTGGCGCCCAAGCCGTTGACCTCAAACTGACGGGGTCTGCTTCGGCAACTCTTGGGAATTCGTTGATCATGGGATCGACGTTGGGTGGCTCATTCACCGATGGCGGCGGAAACATTCACGGTGTGAGCGCGCAGCTCGGTGCGCTGGCCGATAACGGTGGCGCGACGTTCACGATGGAACCTGCAGCTGGTTCGCCGGTGATTGATGCTGGTCCGCCGAGCTGGACTGCTTTTGCGGGCGACGGTTTCGACCAGCGCGCAACTCCGTACGTTCGTGTGTACAACGGCCAGTCGGATATGGGTGCGGTGGAAGTGCAGTCAGAGCCGACACCGCCGAGCACGACAACAACTGTTGTCTCGGACGACGCCACAACAACTGTCGGCACCGACCCGGTAGCGCCTGCGTTCACTGGCTGATTCGTCAGTTTCTAGAGATTTCCTTGAACGGGGCCCGGCCAAATGGTCGGGCCCCTTCGCTTTGTACCGGTTCGGCCCATTTCACTGCTGGTCTGCAATGATTTAGCGGATCGTTAGGTCGCGCCCGAATCACCACGTGGAGAATCATGAGTACGAAGTTCGCAACGAAGACCGGTCGAGTAGCTGCCGGTGGTTCGCTTCTTGTCGGTGGTGTCGCGGGAGCGCTGGTTCTTGCGCCGCGGGCAGGAGCGGCAACAACGTTTCATGTCACCACGACGAGTGACAGTGGTGCGGGGTCGCTTCGTCAAGCTGTTACTGACGCGAACAACAACGCGGGTGCCGACATCATCGTGTTCGACGCGAGTTCGGCCGGAACAATCACCCTCACGAGTGGTCAACTCGCAATCCATCAAGACGTCACCATCACTGGTCTTGGCGCAGCGGATTCGATCATCTCAGGTAACCATGGGAGCCGAATCTTCTACCTGTATGACGGGACTTCTGCGTTGACGGTTTCGATCTCTGGTCTGACGCTGACCGAGGGCTATGCCGCGAATTCCGGCGGTGCGATCAAGAGCAAAGGAAATGATCTCACGCTTTCCGGAGTAACCATCACCGGCAATTCGGCGGCCAGAGGTGGGGGAGGCGTCTATGTCGGCGATTACGGCAGCAGACATGCCCCATTCACAATGAGTGATTCGGAAATTTCGAACAACACTGCCGTCGGTAATGGTGGCGGACTCTGCCTGTACCAGGTTGGCGACACCACGATCACGAACACGTTTGTCAGTGGAAACTCGAGTTTTAATAACCACGGAGCCGGCGCAAGCTTCGTCAGCGTTGGAAATGTTTCTCTTGAGAATTCTCGATTTGATGGCAATCAAAGTTACCTCAACGGTGGTGGCGCATTCCTCTACCGAGTTGGAAATGTTTCGATAGCGGACTCATATTTTGGCAACGAAGTTCGTTATGGTGGAGGTGGAGGCGCGAGCATCTCATATGCGGGTGACGTTCTGATTACTTCCACATCGTTCGTTGGGAACACGGCGTATCAGGATGGCGGTGCCTTGTATGCAGCTCACACGAACAGTTTGACGATCACGAATTCGACGGTGAGTGAAAATCGTGCTCAGGACGGCGCTGGGTTGGAACTTTCGAGTAACGGCAATCTTTTGATTGCGAATTCGACGATTGCAAACAATGTCGGCGACTCGTTAAATGGCGACGGTGGCGCGCTTTACTCGTTTGCGGCTACTGGAAATACGCGCATCATGTTCAGCACGATCTCGGGGAATTCAACGAAGAACAACACGGTATTGCTGACGGGTTCCAATTCTCCACACTCGGTTGAAATCATCGGAACAATCATTTCCGACAACACGACATCTCAGGGCTCTGGCACCCAAGCCGTTGATCTTTATTTGTCGGGGTCCGGCTCGTTCACAGTTTCGAGTTCGCTGATCATGGGAACGTCTATCGGCGGGTTCACCGACGGGGGCGGAAATATTTACGGTGTGAGCGCGCAACTCGGCGCATTGGCCGACAACGGTGGCGCGATCGGCACGATGCAACCTGCAGCTGGTTCACCGGTGATTGATGCTGGGCCGCTGAGCTGGATTGCATTTGCGGGCGACGGATTTGATGAGCGCGCAACTCCGTACGTTCGTGTGTACAACGGCCAGTCCGATATGGGTGCGGTGGAAGTGCAGTCAGAGCCGACACCGCCGAGCACGACAACAACTGTTGTTCCGGACGACACCACAACAACTGTCGGCACCGACCCGGTAGTGCCTGCGTTTACCGGCTAGTTGTGTCGTCATTGGTCAACTGCGACGCATGGCGTTAACGGTTACCTTGGGCTCCTGATGTAGCGAATTGGTAGCGTCGTGAGATGCGCATTGCCCACTCATCTCTGGTCCGTCTCGCTTTCGTTCTTGTTGCAGTCTTCGGATTTCTGGCCGTTTCCGTGCCGGCCGATGCAGTAACGACCTCCGCCACGGTTGTTCCGTCTCCGAATTCCTCGTCAACTGACGACAACGAGTTGAGGTCGGTGTCGTGTGTTGCGCAGTCGTGGTGTCTGGCGGTAGGCACCTCCTACGACGGCACGGCGAACCATGCATTGGTCGAGCGGTGGGACGGCACTTCCTGGTCGATTCTTCCGTCAGCGAATTCGCAGCTGAGCGGCGACACCATTTTGAATTCGGTGTCGTGCGTGTCGGTGTCTTGGTGTATCGCGGTTGGAACTTTCGATGATGGCGCATCAACAGGTCCGTTGATGGAACTGTGGGACGGCAGTTCCTTGTCGATTCAAAGGGAAGGCGGGGTTCCGCCCGGTGGAATCGAACAGCTGAATTCGGTCTCGTGCGCGTCGGTGTCGTGGTGTGTCGCGGTTGGCTCTATTGGTGCCACGTTTAACAATCAAAATACTGCGTATAGCTGGGACGGTACCTCGTGGAACGTAATGATGCCGCCGAGCACTCCCCCGAACAATGAGTATTGGCTGAGTTCCGTGTCGTGCGTTTCGGCGTCTTCATGTGTCGCAGTTGGTGGGCAGTTCGACGGTTCTGTTACCCGAACGTCGGCTCTGGGTTGGGACGGAAGCACGTGGTCGATTGTGCAAACTCCCAACGCAGGGTTCTCTTCCGATTTTTTGTCAGGAGTGTCGTGCGTTGGCACATCGTTCTGTCTCGCGGTCGGCACGTACATCGATTCTGACTGGCGGACCTTGGCGGAGGTGTGGAACGGCGCAACGTGGTCGGTACTTCCAAGTGCGAATGCCGCTGAGGTCGACGGAATCGTTCCTGCCGACGGGCTGAAGTCGGTTTCATGCGTGACCGCTTCATCATGCGTTGCGGTTGGCGACTACAGCGCCGGAGCTGCATCGCAAAATTTTGTGGCGACGTGGGATGGCAGCGCATGGACGATTGTGCCAAGCGAAAACGCGGGTACAGATGCCAACTTTCTGGAGTCAGTGTCGTGTGCCGCGGACTCGTCGTGTGTTGCGGTCGGCCGCTACTCAGCCGACGTGTACCGGACATTGGTGCTGTCGATGATCGAGTCGGAACCGCCAACGAGCTCGACGACGGTTCCGCCGACGACAGCGCCTGATGGTGATCCGGTATCGCCAGCTTTTACCGGGTAGTTGCCTGACCAGTGCTGGCCGGGTGTGGTTCTTGCCCGCTGGCGTTGATGAAGTGGAAATGGGCCGTTTGACCTATTCACGCTGTCTCACGCTTCCTTTAGTATCGAACACATGTTCGAAACACTCGCCGAGGATGCGCCCTCACAAACTGAAGAACTGAGCCCGGCGTTCGCCCGGCTGCAGCGGCTTCGGGGTCGGTGTCGGCGGGCGGTTGTCGAGGCTGCGGTTGCGGGTTCGGCGGTCGAGGCTGGTTCGGGTGGTGCCGTTTCGCCGGGTTCTGGCGTTGCGTCGGGTTCCGGTTCGGCCGATTCGGTGCCGTTTGGGTTTGGGCCGTGCCTGGCGACGCTGCAGCAAGCGGTCGAAGGGTTTGCTCGTTGTGGTGTGCCTGCCGACGGCGGCGCGCTGGTGGCGCTGCGTTCAGAACTCGACCGTCTGTGGGCGTTCGTTGCCGAGGCCGAGGTTCGGTTCGATGTCGGCGAAGTGTGGCGCAACGACGGCGCTGGTTCGCTGCGCGGATGGTTCGCCGATCGTGGCGGGTTGGGGCGCAAAGCCGCAACCGTTGAAGCGCGGCGGGTGGAACGTTTAGAGGCCTGGCCCGAGGTTGGCGCGGCGTGGTCGAACGGTGAGTTGAGCGGAGCGAAGGTCGATGTACTTGTGGCTGCAGTGCCACGGCGTTTCGTGTCGTTGTTCGCCGATCACGCGTCGGGGGTGGTGCGCGCGATCGCGCCGCTCGATGTTGAACAAACGACTGTTGCCGTACGCCAGTGGGTGCGCTCGGCCGAAGCTGCTGACGGTGCCGAAGATTTACGCGAACGCCCATCGGGTGTGTATCTCGATCAAGGCTTCGACGGCAGCTTCGTGTTGCAGGGTCAGTTGAATGCAACCGAAGCAGCAATTGTCGATGCTGCTCTGCGCGTGTTCGATGTTCCCGACGAACTCGATGAAAACGGCGAGGTTGTTGGCGAACGACGCACAACAGGCAAGCGTCAGGCCGACGCGCTCGTGGCGGCGTGCTCGTTTGCGCTGGCACATCGCGATGGTGGCGGCGAGTCGGGCCGATTCCAGCCGCATGTGTCATTGGTGTTTAACGTGCAGGAATTGCGTGCGGCTGCGTTGCACGGTGCTGGCGTCTCGTCGTTGGCCGATGTCGATGTGTTGGCCGCTCGCAACGGTTGGTCGGCCGCCGAAAAGGCATGGTTCGTCGAAGCGATGGGTCATCATGGCGACGGCGTCACTTCCGAGGGAATGCTCGTCGATGCAACAGCAATGTCCACGCTGTCTTGCGACTCGGTTGTGCAAGCGGTGCTTACCAATGGTTCGCAAGTGTTGCGGCTGGGCCGAACGGAACGAACAGCGAAATCCTGGCAACGAAGAGCGATCATCGCTCGAGACCGACACTGTCGGGCGCCGGGTTGTCGAACGAAACCCAGATTTTGCGATGTGCACCATGTCGACCATTGGGTGAACGGGGGCAAGACCGATGTCGACCGAATGGTGTTGCTATGCGGCACGCACCATCGCGAGTTTCATAAACCGGGCTATCAAATGGAGCTTGCGGAAAACGGTGAGTTCACCGTGCACTCGCCCAAAGGGTGGACCAGGTCTTCGATGCCCGAACATGCCGAAGCGCCAGTGTTCCGGCGGGCGGTTGGTGAATCCGGAGGCAGCTCTGTGGCCGATGATTTGGGAGATATCGCAGGCGGTGCTCCGGCTGAGTTCTCAGTCGATGCTTGATCGCTCTTGCCTGAACTCGTCCCTTACATCCGTGGCGTCGCACTGATATCTGGAAGTTCATGTGAGGGGCCCTTTTCAGTAGTTTTGGCGTAGTGCGCTATCTTTCCCGAGTCGATCGGCACTGGGTCTCTCGACGGTGATGTTCGGAGATTCTCGGATGATTCGCAGATCCGTTCTCGCGCTGCTCGCAGTGGCCGCAATGGTGATGGGTTGTGTCGTGGTGGCCTCACCGGCTGGTGCGGCGATTGACACTGCGGTGGTTGTGCCCAGCCCTAACAGTGGCGCACGGAGCAATGTTCTGAAGTCGGTGTCGTGTGTCTCGACGACTTCGTGTGTTGCCGTCGGCTATTACGTCGGTGCTTCTGCGTATCAGTCATTGGTATTGAACTGGGATGGCACCAGCTGGACGAGAGTGGACAGCCCCAACAGCGGCTCAAATGCCAACGTTCTGAATTCGGTGTCGTGTGTGACAGCGTCTTCGTGTGTAGCCGTCGGCTGGTACGTCGCCGATTCTGGGATTGAGACTCAGTCGTTGGTGTTGACGTGGGATGGCAGTAGTTGGGCGAAACTCGACAGCCCCAACCCCAGCGCAGGTAACAACTTTCTGAATTCAGTCTCGTGTGTTACAACGATTTCGTGTGTTGCCGTCGGTACGTACGACGACGTGCAGGTATCGACGTCACGGTCGTTCGTAGTGAACTGGGATGGCACGAGCTGGACGAAAGCGGAGAGCCCCAACACGGGCATCTACGACAACGTTCTGAATTCAGTGTCGTGTGTGAGTGGGTCTTCGTGTGTCGCCGCTGGTTACTACGTCGACGGTTCTGGGACTCAGTTGTTGGTGTTGAACTGGGATGGCACCAGCTGGACGAAACTCGACAGCCCGAACCCCGGCTCAGATTCCAACGTTCTGAGTTCGGTGTCGTGTGTGACTGAGTCTTCGTGTGTCGCTGTCGGCAACTACTCCAATTCTGTGTATCAGTCGTTTGTGTTGAATTGGGATGGCATCAGCTGGACGAAACTCGACAGTCCAAATATTCCCCCCTTCAACAACGTTGTGAGTTCGGTGTCGTGTGCGACCGGGTTCTCGTGTCTCGCCGTCGGCAAATACGGCACCGGCAACGGTTCTGTGGATCAGACGTTGGCGCTGTTGTTAACCGGCCCTGAACCGCCAGTGACAACGACAACCTCGTCAACAACGTCATCGGATCCAGTCGCACCAGCGTTCACCGGATAGTCACGACCATCCGAATTCCACGACACGTGGACCGACGACAGCTCCAGTCAATGCTGGTCAGCGTGGTTCGAGATCGAGAAGATCTCGCCGGAGCGGGCTGGAGCGACTGCAGCGTGTCGCAGTTCGAGATCGCCCCCACGCACTGCGACTGCCCGATCGACGGGTAGATGTGCCAAGGAGGCTTCGGCTTCGATCGGTTGTCCGGACGAGATCAGTGTCGCGTATCGGTTGTGGAGCGCATCGTGGTGGTCCGAGTCGACAGCGAGCGCTCGATCAAAACATTCGAGCGCAAAGCCCACATCGGGTATCGGCGCAAACGCCCACGGCACCCGGACGCGAATGGCCAGCACACCGAGCGCCGTCCACGCATCGGCCACGGAAAGCGGATCGGCGGGATCGACGGCATAGAGCTCCTCGATCTGGAACTCCTCCCTCGATTGACGGGTGATCTCGCGAGCTTCGGCAATCGAGCCCTGCGCGTCGGACTGACGAGAGAGACCCTCGGGATTACTGAAGAAGCCGAGCAGCACTTCAGGGATATAGACGGCCCGCATACCGGCCCGTGCGAGGTGACGTAGAGCCATCAGATCACCGCAGTAGCTGAGGGTGGCGTCATGACCACCGATCATCTCCAGTGAACTGCGGCGCCAGAACTGCACGCATCCCGAGTAACAGTAAAAGAGGTGCAGGGCTGGTACCCAAGGTGTGTGTGCACACACCGGATCCTCGGGCCCGGGCGCCGAATTCGGGGCGGCGGTGAGGGACCAGTCGGCATAGGCCAAGGCGCAGTCCGGATGAGCATCGAGCGCCGCGGCCATCGTGGCGAGTGCATGGGGCTGGAGCCAGTCGTCGGTGTTCACATTGGCGAAGTACTTGCCGCGGGCCTGGGCCAACGCCCGGTTCCACGCCGCATACAGGGTCTCGCGTTCCGTGCGGAGATAGTGCACCCGACCCGAACGGAGAAAGGGTTGAACCACTGAACACTCATCCTCGGGTGAGCCGCTGTCGACCACGATCACCTCAAGACGATCACCAAGTGTCTGGTTCATGAGCATCTCAAGGCAGGGCCCGAGGAGTCGTTCCGCGGCATACGTCGAGACTGCGACGGTGACAAGCGGATCGGGGTTCTTCACTCGGCGAGTCTGTCAGAGCGCCACGTGCAGACGTCAAGGCTCACGTGCGGGTTGAATCGGATCTCGCCTGCGAGCCGTTCTCTCTTCTCCCGAATCTGTAAAGCGCGCTCGGAGAGCCTTGAACCCCCAACCATCCGAACCTTGGCGAATTTGACCGCAGGTCTCGCCGAATTCTTCTTCTCTCAGGGCTCGGAGAAATTCGAAATCAGTTCCACTTTTTAATTGATTGGGGTGTAGCCAGCGGCCGTAAGGGTAAATCCTTTGCCATCGGAAATTCTCGTGCAGGTGACACCAAGTTGAATGGCGAGGCACCTGATTCCTGCTGCTTCGACTTTTGACCCGGCTGGCATTACTTGACCACCTTCTGGATTGCCCGCTGGGGGGCAATCCGACTGCATATTGCACGAGACTTTGAGCGCCTGAGTGCTTGATTCGACGCTCGACAAGTTCAGGAATGTGAACGTCAGTTTGCCTCCCGGATAATTCACCATTTGGCATGTCACGTCGCTCGATTGAAACCAGCAGACGGCGTTGGAAGAGGAAACTTTCGCTTCGAAGATTTGATTCCAACATTCGAGCGGGGCGTTGCCGATTCCAGTAGCGGTGCCGGGCTGATTGCCACATGGGATTGAAGTTGAAGTACTCGCTGAATTTGTCCGGGCGGCTTGAGTTGACATCGACGAAACTGTCGGTGTTGTGGCGGGCGAGGAGGTCGTTGAGCTTGGTGTGTACTGCCCGTAATGGATGATCCAGTACGACGTCACTTTGCTAACTAATGAAATCTCTGCGACGCCTATGAATGCTGCCGTCCCATTGGGTACCGGATCCGGTATTCCGTAGATGTATCCGTCGAATGTTGTTGAGCTTCCCGCTTTGATGGTCGTGTTTCCGTCAAGTCCTCCGGTCAGTGTTGGGCTACTGGGGGAACAGTCTGTTGTTCCGTTTGTGAATCCGACGGGATCAAGATCAACGAAACCTTTGCCGGCGAACGGGTCGACGCCGGTCTCTGTGTTCGGCACGACGACTGTGCCGTCTTTCAGAACGTTTGATAGCGCCACGATTGTTGGTGTTGGTGCGTCTCGGCCGGACTTGTTCGAAATTGTGACTGAGAACGGGAGATTGACTGTTCCCGGTTTTGGGGATTGCGGGCATCCAGAACGGCCGGAACTCGTTGTTGGTGTTCCAAAGTAGGACGAGTATCCGTAGTCCCACCCGTTACTACTGAATGTGCCTGTAACTGTTGTCCCTCCGTGGTGTGATCTGCCAGCGAAGTTCGCTAGAACCAGCGCTCCAATCGCAAGTAATCCCACTCCGATGACTCCTGCTCCGATTAGAGCGATGCTTCGGAATTGCCCGTTTCTCCGGAACTTTCTCTTTTGGCGGTCAATGAATGAGATGGCGTTCAACCGCGCATTCAAAAGTGGAGGGATAGGGGACGATTTGTGTTTTGGTGATCGAACAACCGCCTGATTCCAAGATTTAGGGGTTGAAGTTGTCGTTACTCGGGTGCCGCACACTTGGCAATGAGTGTCTTGAGGCGTCGCCGTGTGTCCTCGGAGACATTGGATGTTCTTTTGTGATGGGCCTGTAGGAGGTCCGGCTTCCCCGCTGTTTCGTGATGGTGACAGACCCGGGTTGGACGTGGAAGCGTTCCTCGTTGGATCCGCTACTGGGGGTGTTGGTGAATTGCCTCTTGATGCTCTTTCACCACAAACACCGCAGAACAGGTCACTCGAGTCGATTTGGTGTCCGTTTGAACACGTCCGTTCCTTGAAGAGTGCTGACGTGTTAGTCGGCTCTCGCCTGACGAACGCTGGCGCTTGGGGCTCACCCGGAGTAACTCCGGCACGGTGAGAGGTCACCAATTCGCCACAGGTGCCGCAATGGATGTCGAACGTCATTGATTCGTGTCCGTTTGGACACCGAGAGACCCACTTCGCCATGTTCAACCGCCGTATTCGCTTTCTCAATGCAAACTATATGCCTCGTCACTGTTTGCCACGAGAAGTTCGAAAACCACACACTCCGCAGTAGTCTCCTCTCACTTTGGTGGGTTAAGGCGAGGCAACAATGGCAAGTGGTGAGATTCCGATATCTCGAATCAATGCTGGTGATTCGGTTTTCTACGACGGGAAAATTCAAGTTGTTCGAGGGCGACTTCGTGTCAGCCATCCGTCTAGAACAATCCTGTTTACCGAAGAAGGACGTTCAATATCGTTGACTGACGGTGCGCTCATTGAACGCGTTGGCGAGGGAATCGCAACGACCCGCTATGCAGGTCCGTCATGGATTTGTGGAATGCCTGAGCAGACGGAGGTTGCATCACTTGAGCCCGGCGATCTCATCCTCGACCCTGACGCAGAAGTAATTGCATGGCGTCTTAAAACATCTAACGGGTATGTGCTCGTCACATTCGATGTTGTCGAACCTCATTCCTCTCACATCAGGATCCATGAGCATCGAGAACGGATTCGACTTATTGCCAAGGGCCTCGGAGTTCAATCGCTGATTGAGCCACCTGCAGGTGACAAGAACGCCATTGAAATGCGGGCGGGCGAACTAACTTTGCCGTGCGAGGTCATCTTCGAGTCCGGACTCAAGTCGGTCGTCTCCATCACAAGCGATGGAGACATGGTTACTTTGACTATGCACGAAGGCTCAAAGAAAGAACTTCAACGAACCGACGTGGTCATTTGCTTGCAGCCGGTTCCGATATCAGAACCGACTTCGATACACGAAGCAGCATCACTGAGCGCTTTCAGGTGCATCAGTGGCCACCTAACGAAACCGGAACTCCCGCTTGAAACGGGTGAGCGATTCATTGAATGTGAGATTTGCGGGCTACCCGCCACCGCAGAGCTGAGCCCGTCCCCTTCAACGTCATCATCGGGTCCTCCAGATTCTGCAAAGTATTGCGGAACGTGTGGAAAAGTCCGAAAACCCGAAAATGCGTTTTGCACTGGCTGTGGTAACCGATTCTCGAAAATCGACACCACTGGCTTTCGTTCCTGATTTCGTCTGTCAGAACTGAATTGAGCGGTATCCCGTCACAGGCGCCATCGTCACGCATTCCAAATTCAGACGACTCGTCGGTTGCCCCCCCAAATTGCCCCCCACAAGCACAAAGCCGACCCGGTAGGATCGGCTTCAGCGTTCTGACCTGTACTTATGTGGCGCGCTCGGAGGGACTCGAACCCCCAACCTTCTGATCCGTAGTCAGATGCTCTATCCAATTGAGCTACGAGCGCAGCGGGGGAGATTGTAGTGCTCGCCCTCGGTATGGCGAAATCCGCTGGCTGGTACCGTCGCCAACGTCACCGGGGGCCGGTGGGAGGGGCAGCAGCGCATGAAACTCGATCATCCTGAACCGTTCGCTGGTCGTTGGCAGGCGAAGTGGATGTGGAACGCCCGCCCGGCACTGCAGCTCGATACGGCCACGCGAATGGTGCTGGCGGATGCGACCGACAAGGTGGCGATGTTTCGTCGGGAACTGGAACTCGATGCGGTTCCGGCCTCGGTTCCCGCTCGTATTTGGGCCGACGGTCGCTACATCCTGCGGGTGAATGGTGTCGAGGTTGGTCGGGGGCCGGTGCGCAGCGATCCGAAGGCCGCGCATTACGACCTTGCCGATCTGGCGCCCTTTCTCACGGCGGGCACGAACGTCATTTCGATCATCGCCCGTCACTTCGGTACGGCGACCTCGTGGTGGATGCCAGCGCCGCCGACCTATTCAATGGGCGCGGGTTCGGTGGTGTTCGAAGCGTTGGTGGGCGACGAGTGGCTGATTTCTGATCGCACGTGGTCCTGCGCGCCGGTGTCGCCGTGGACGGCAGTGCCGGTGCCTGGCGATGTTGCGTGTCTGCCGCTCGAGTCGTTCGATGCGCGCGTGTACGAGTCCGGATGGGACGCGCCCGGTTTCGATGCAAGCGAATGGAAGCACGCGTTTGAGATCACACCGTTCAGCACTGGCGGTCACGGGGACCCGCATCCGCCCAGCGAACCGTTCGGCATGTTGCGTCCGCCGGTGCGCACTGCGTTCCCCGGTGGGTTGGTGCACGAAGCAGTGTTGCTGGAAGCGAGCGAACAGGTTGGCTCGCCGTTGGGTGACGATCCGGTGCATCAGGTATTGAACGACGAACTCTGTGTGCGCGAGGCGCGCGGTTCAGAACAGTTCATGCTGCACCGCTTCGATCTCGGTCGAATTGCTGCGGGAACGTTGCGCTTGCGCGTGTCGGGCGCGCCTAGTGGCACCGTGATCGACATTGCTGCGTCGGAACACGTTGACGCTGAAGGCTTTCTTGTGACGCTCGGCCAACATGCCGGTCTCCGCTACGTGTGTGGCGATACGGAGCATGGGGGAGTCTCCGAATTCGAATCTCTCGACATCATTGGCACACGTTTCCTGCACGCGAGCGTGCGTGTTCCAGCAGGCTCATCGACGCCGTTGAGCGATATCAGAATTGAACTGGCGATTGCTGACCGCCATCGTCCTCGTCCTGCGGGCGCTTCGTTTGAATGTTCTGATCCGCTGCTTAGTGAAATTTATGAAGTGGGTCTGCGCACGGTGGACTTGAGCGCCCTCGATGCGTATGTCGATTGCCCGACACGGGAACAGCGCTCCTGGACGGGTGATTCGGTTGTTCACCAGATGGTCGATCTTGTCGCCAACCCCGATTGGTCGATGCCCATTTGGCATCCGCAGCTGGCAACCATGGCTCGCACCGATGGCATGTTGCATATGGCGGTGGCGTCGGACTTCGCTGATGACGATCGAACCTTTGTGCCCGATTGGTCGTTGATGTGGGTGCATTCGGTCTGGAACCTGTATCGCTACACCGGCAATCGCGATCTAGTGGCGGAATTGTTGCCCGTGGCCGAACGCACGTTGCGCTGGTTCGAGTCGTTCCTCGGTGACGACGGCTTGTTGCGCGATGTCACCGGTTGGGTGCTCATCGATTGGGCCAGTTTCTACAGTCGCGGCTGTTCCTCAACGCTGAATGCCGTGTGGGCAAAGGCGCTCGAGGACTTTGCCGAAATGAGCGAATGGATCGGCAATAACGGTTCAGCGGCGTGGGCGAGGAACCGTTACGAAGGCGTACGTAACGCGTTCGATCTGTTCTGGGACGAAGACCGTGGTGTCTACATCGATCATGTACTTGGCGGTGTTCCGCAACGTCCGGCCGCGCAACACGGTGGCGCAGCAGCGCTATGGGCGGGGATTGTCCCGACCGATGGCAGCAATCGAGTGCGTCGCGTCGTCGAGGGGCTTACCGATCGCCCACGCCTCATCCGCCATTCGTTCGTGATGGATCCCGTGACGCCCACTGGTGGTTCCACTGGTTACGGCTACATGCTCACCGGATATCCCGAACCGGAATGGGACGTCGAAAACCAAATGGTCGAGGCCGAACCGTTCTTCCGGTTTGTGGTGCATGACGGACTGGCGAGGGCTGGCCGCGCCGATCTCATCGCTGATCTGTGTCGCGACTGGAAGGTCTTCCTCGACGTGGGTGAAACCACCTGGCCGGAATGTTGGACAGGTGGCACGCGCTGTCATGGTTGGTCGTCAACGCCAACGCGAGACCTCATTCAACATGTGCTCGGCATCACGCCCGCCGAACCGGGTTATGCGTCGGTGCGCGTTGTGCCGAACTTGGGCGATCTGGAATGGGCGCGCGCAACGGTTCCGAGTCCGCACGGGTTCATCACTGTTGAAGCACGCGCCGACGGGACTGTCACCATCGACAGTCCCGTCCCGGTTGTGCGCGACTAGTTGCGAGGGGCAGGAAGACTCAGCCGCCGATTGCTGACGCAATCGCGTAGTAGAGCGGAATGCCGATCGCAATGTTGATCGGGAACGTGATTCCCAAGGCCAGAGTGAAGTATCGGCTTGGCCGTGCTTCAGGAATCGCGTAGCGGACAACCGCGGGCACCACGATGTAGCTGCCGCTCGATGCAAGTACGGCGAGGAGCGTGAGATCGCCGACCGTGAGGCCGAGTGCCCAACCAATCGTGAGTGCGGCCGCCGCGTTGATGAATGGCACGATGGCGCCAAAGGCGATGAGGAACGGACCAACGTCGCGAACTTCCCGTAACTGCCGTGCGACAAGAAGCCCCATTTCGAGAAGGAAGAATGCGAGGAAGCCCTTGAAGACGCCGTTGACGAACGGCGCCATTGCTTCGCCACCCTTGGTTCCACTGACCGCGCCGATAATCATCGAGCCGATGAGAAGTAGATGCGCCCCGTCGGTGAATGCTTCGCGGAGTACTTCTTTGATGGAAAGGGGAGGATGTGACTGTTCGACACCCTCTTCTGGTCCGCGCTCGCCGGCGGGATGCGGAGCCTCGGGAACCAGCGTGCGCGAATCGGTGGTCGCAAGGTTGCTTGCCGTTGAGGCGACCGACACAGAGTCGACGAGGTCGACAGACGCCGGAGTCGTGATCCGTGACCGCACCCAGGTGGCAAGAAGTACCGCCATGATGATCGCCGGCGATTCCATTAAGACCAGTGCCACAGTCATGTGGCCGCCGGCCTCGTCGCCGCGAGAAGCGATGAATTGCGATGCGGTCACGAAGGTGACCGCGCTCACTGAGCCGTAGGTAGCGGCGATGGCGGCGGCATCGAAGGCATCAATGCGCTTACGCAGCACAAGAAACCAAACAGCCGGGATCACGAGGGCGAGCACGATCGCCGCCCCGATGACTTTGGCGCCATCGCCCGAAAGGCCGGCATCGGCGAGGGCCTGGCCTCCCTTGAATCCCAGCGCCATAAGTAAGTAGAGCGAGAGGAACTTGGCGATCGGGGCGGGGATCTCGAGATTCGAGCGAATCAGACCGATCACCACTCCGAGAAAGAAGAACAAGACAGCTGGATCGGTCAGGTTTTTAAGAATGTCGGCGTCCATCGGAGCTCCTGGGGTCTGCGGCTTCTGGCTATTTGTTTCCTGAATACTAACACCGGAAATAGATTGCCGCAATTATCCAAGGGGGACCTCGCCATCGACTCGGAAATTCCTCGCTCGCCTACGCTTGACCTATGGCATCTGGGCAACGGGTAGGCATTGTTGGCGGCGGGCAGCTTGCCGTCATGATGGCCGAGGCCGCAGACGATCTAGGGCTGGAAATCACGTCGCTCGCACAGGTTGCCGACGATCCAATTTTCAGTTTCGGGCGACAAGGGTTTGTCGGCGATGCACTCTCTCTCGATGACCTACGGCGACTCGCTGGGCAAAGCGACGTTCTGACCTTCGACCATGAACTCATTGACTATCGAGTGCTCGCGCAACTCGAAAGCGAAGGAGTGATTGTCCGGCCAGGGTCGGTAACGATGGCGATTGCTACCGATAAGGAACGGCAATACGAGCTGTTCGAACGTCTCGAGATTGCGCAACCCGACACCGTTGTCGTCAGCGACCTCGCTTCAGCGTTCGAAGCGATTTCTCAATTTGATGGTGCCGCTGTGTTGAAAACAGCGAGAGGCGGCTACGACGGTCGAGGGGTACTGCTCGATTCGAATGAAGCAGCAGTGCGCGAATGGTTTCCAGCGGGTCAGACAACAGTTCTGGTTCAACGTCGCGTCGACGTCGAACTGGAAATCGCTGTTCAAGTTGTGCGAGCGCACGACGGATCCATGGTCACCTACGCGCCGGTACGAACCGTTCAAGCCGACGGTATGTGCAGCATTGTTCACCTTCCCGCCGACATTGCGCCGGCGCTTGAAGATGAAGCGATGGAAATCGCTCGCGCAATTGCTGAAGCAATCGATGTGGTCGGCATCCTTGCGGTGGAGTTCTTTGTTCTCGATGGCAAATTGCTGGTCAACGAACTCGCAGCACGACCGCATAATTCTGGTCATCTCACGATTGAGGCGTCGGCAACGTCACAGTTCGAAAATCATTTGCGAGCGGTCACCGGTCTTCCCTTGGGGTCAACTGATCGGATTGTTCCCGCTGCGGCAATGGCAAATATCGTGGGCCAAACACGCGGGGAACCGCAGGATGACTCATTCAGCTCCGAAGTTTCTGTTCATATGTACGGCAAGACGCCTCGACCAGGGCGCAAACTTGGCCATGTGACCGCAACTGCAGCCACGACGGATCAAGCGATCGAACGTGCGCTGGATGCAGCGAAAGAACTCGAAATAGAACCGGAGATGTCATGAGTGTTGCGATAGTGATGGGAAGCGATTCTGATCTGCCGTCGATGCAGGGCGCGATTGACATTCTCAATCGGTTCGGGGTCGATCACACCGTTCGCTGCGTCTCGGCCCATCGTGATCCTCACGGAATGCTTGACTTCGCAGCACAAGCAGCATCGAACGGTATTGATGTGATCATCGCTGGCGCCGGGGGAGCGGCTCACCTTCCCGGAATGATCGCGTCGGCTACAGAGCTTCCCGTCATCGGAGTTCCGGTTCGTCGTCCAGCATTCGATGGTCTCGATGCGTTGCTGTCGATCGTGCAAATGCCAGCGGGGATTCCCGTAGCAACGATGGCGGTTGACGGAAGCGAGAATGCGGGTCTCTTTGCCGTACGCATCCTGGCCCGCAGCAACGAGGGGCTTCGAGACGCACTGCGCGCTTACGCAGTGGAACTCAAAGCGGTCGTCGCCGAGAAGAACGCGAAGATCACGAATTTGTAGACAGGCTGACGATCGCTAACTCGGCCTATGCTCGTTGTTTCAGGAAATAGATCTCATAGGAGGGAGCGGCCGTGAAGAGTTCAGACAAGCCGCAGTGGACGTTCTTCACCAATCACGGCCATGTCTTGGTCTGCCTTGCGGGCGACCCCGAACTCCGCACTCGAGACGTTGCCGAACTCGTTGGCATCACGGAACGCTCTGCCCAGGCGATTATCGGTGATCTTGTCGATGCTGGGTATGTGACGCGCACGAAAGAAGGTCGACGCAATCGCTATGAAGTTCATGGCGATATTCCGCTGCGTCACCCGCTTGAGCAGGATCACACCGTTGGCGAATTGCTCGTGACGTTGGGTCGGCTTGATCGTCCGAAGCGTCGCAAGTCGTAACTCGTAACCCGTAACTCCGAAGCGCTACTCGACGACTCCGTCAGCGAAGAGGCAGTTGATCTCGTCGTCGCTACGGCCGAGCAGTTCTCGAAGTAGTTGTTGCGAATGTTGACCGGCGGTTGGCGCGCGACCGGGGGCCTGGAGTTCCGCGCCATCAAATTTCAGCGGCAGGGGCAACATGTCCGCACCATGGGTGTGCGCCGGGAGCCATTTCGTTCGCTCGTTGAAGTGAGGGTCGTTGGGAAGCGACTTCGAAGTGTTTGCCGGAACGATCGCGGTGTTGTGGCGAGTGCCGAACTCGGCCCAGAACTCGGTTGACTCAGAGCGAAACAACGCAATGAGTTCGGCGCGCAGTTCATCATTCCCAACCGCGTGATCGGCGTAGGTAGTGCCGGGCCAACGTTCGAAAAGGTCGATGCGATTCGTCCCTTCACAAAAGTTCTTCCAAAATTCCTGTTCAGATGCCATGAACAAGATGTGGCCGTTGGTGGTTGCGTAGAACTGATAGCGAACGCCATCACTCATGCCTGCGGTACCCGGCTCTCGACGCCGGAAACCATCGGTGGCATTCCCGGTGACTTCAGTCTCGGGTCGTTCGTAGGCGCGCCAGGTTTCGATGCGCAACCAATCAATGGCAGCTGCGGCTTCGGCTTGGCCGATGTCAATGGTCGTACCGATGCCGGTTCGTTGCGCAGCAATAATTCCGGCGAGGATGCCGAGTGAGGCAAACAGCGGCGCAGCGTTGAGTCCGATCGACACGTGCGGAGGAATTGCGCATCGCCCATCGTCATCAGTAATGGGTTCCACGATGCCGGCCCACGCGTCGAACGCGATGCCATGGCTCGGTAGGTCCCGGTAGGGGCCGTTGGCACCGAACCCACTCATGGCGATGTGCACAATGCGCGGGTTAATGGCCTTGAGGGTTTCGTAGCCGAGCCCCCGGCGTTCCAGTGCGCCCGGTCGCATTGCTTCAACAACAACATCAGCGGTGGCGACAAGTTCTTTGAACAGTTCGACGCCCTGTTCGGTTTTCAGGTCGAGGACGATCGATTGCTTCCCTCTGTTGCAATGCAGGAACAGAAGAGAGTCGCCCTCGACGATGGGCCATGTCATCACTCGCCCGTAGTCGCCGCCCGGCGGTTCGACCTTTATGACTTCGGCACCAAGATCGGCCAGTGCGGTGGTCACGGCAGCTGCGCCGAGAAGTGACACCTCAATGACGCGAATTCCTGCGAGCGGTTTTTCGGCTGTCGTCATGACCAGCAGAATACAGGCAATCTATTTCAGGTAGTAAATTACCTCTATTGATGTCGTGGGCCCGAGGTTAGGGAACGGTTGTGGTCGTACTCGGGACCACGGTGGTTGTGGTCGTCTCTGGCGACTGCGTTGTCGGGACGGTTGTTGATTGCTCGATGCTCGGGCTGGGCGTAGGTGCGACCTGCGTTGTGGTCGAGTTTCGACCTGCTCGATTCGCACCGCCGCCGCCACTGCTCGCTTGGGCTTTATTGGCTTGGTTTCCTGCTCGACCTGCGCCACCTGCAGAAGCGGCAGCTCCGCCACCGGCCCGTACGCGAGTGGTCGAACTTCCATCGGAGGAACTGGTCGACTGTTTCGCAGTGTCCGTTGCTCTGGATGACGCGTTGTTTGTCTGAACCGTCTTTGGTTTCGACGAACTATCGGTGAACACGCCGAACAGCACCATGCCGAGGCCGAGCGCGAGAACGGCTGCGCCAACGCCAGCGATGATCAAATTGCGGCGTTGTTGGTTTGTCGCCTTCGGCGTTTCGGCAGCGTGCTTCACGTCAGATCAGAACGAATCAGATCGAGTCGATGATGGCGTTGAACGTGGCACTCGGACGCATGGCCGCGATGGCCTTGGCATCGTCGGGCATGTAGTAGCCGCCGATGTCGACGGGCTTGCCCTGCACGGCGTTGAGTTCGTCGACGATGTCGGCCTGCTTGGACGTCAGCGCTTCGGCAATCGGCGCGAACTTCTCGGCAAGAGCGGGATCGTCGGTTTGCTTCGCCAGTTCCTGGGCCCAGTAGAGCGCAAGGAAGAAGTGGCTGCCGCGGTTGTCGAGTTCGTTCACCTTGCGTGACGGCGAACGGTTCTCGTTGAGTACCGAACCAGTCGCACGGTCGAGCGTGTCGGCCAGGATCTGGGCAGTGTTGTTGTTCGACACCTGTGCAAGATGTTCAAGCGACGCAGCTAACGCAAGGAACTCGCCGAGTGAATCCCAACGAAGGTGGTTTTCCTTCACGAACTGCTGCACATGCTTCGGAGCCGAACCGCCGGCGCCAGTTTCGAACAGGCCGCCACCATTCATCAGCGGAACAATCGAAAGCATCTTGGCGCTGGTGCCGAGTTCCATGATGGGGAATAAGTCGGTGAGGTAATCGCGCAACACATTGCCGGTGACCGAAATGGTGTCTTCACCCTTGCGGGCACGAGCGAGCGAGAAGGTGCACGCAGCCTCGGGAGCCATGATCTCGATGGTGAGGCCGGTGGTGTCGTGCTCGGGGAGGTACTGCTTCACCTTGGCGATGATCTGCGCATCGTGCGCACGGTTCTCGTCGAGCCAGAACACCGCGGGCGTGTTGGAAAGACGCGAACGAGAAACAGCGAGCTTCACCCAATCGCGAATCGGTGCGTCCTTGGCTTGGCACGCACGCCAGATGTCACCGGCTTCAACAACGTGTTCCATAACAACGTTGCCGCTGCTGTCGGTGATGCGCACGGTGCCGTCGACGGGAATCTCGAACGTCTTGTCGTGCGAGCCGTATTCCTCGGCCTTTTGGGCCATGAGGCCGACGTTGGGAACAGTGCCCATCGTGGTGGGGTCGAATGCGCCATTGACCTTGCAGTCGTTGATGACTGCGGTGTACACGCCGGCGTAGGAAGAGTCGGGAATGACGGCCTTGCAGTCCTGGCGTTCGCCTTCCGGATTCCACATCTTTCCGCTGTCACGGATCATTGCCGGCATGGAGGCGTCCACGATGACATCGCTCGGCACGTGCAGATTGGTGATGCCCTTATCGGAATCGACCATTGCGAGTTCAGGTCCATTGAGCATGGCGATGGAGATGTCGGCTTCAATCGCCGTTTGCTGCGTGTCGGAAAGGGTTTCGATGCGTGAGAGCACATCGGCCATGCCGTCGTTCACGTTGACGCCGAGACCTTCGAAAGCGGCGGGGTGCTTGGTGAACACGTCACCGAAGTACGCGTTGACTGCGTGACCGAAAATGATCGGGTCGGAGACCTTCATCATCGTGGCCTTGAGGTGAATCGAGAACAGCACGTTCTGTGCTTTGGCGTCGGCCATCTGTGCGGCAAGGAACGCGTCGAGTGCCTTGGCGCTCATGAATGTTCCGTCGAGAATTTCGCCAGCGAGAACCGGAAGCTTTTCCTTCAGCACGGTGGTGCTGCCGTCATTGCCGACGAGTTCAATCTTGAGCGTGTCGGCCTTTTCAAAAGTGACGGACTTTTCATTGGCGAAAAAGTCGTTGGCGCCCATGGTGGACACGTGCGTCTTTGAATCGGCGGCCCATGCGCCCATGGAATGCGGGTGCGACTTCGCGTAGTTCTTGACCGACAGCGGCGCGCGGCGATCGGAGTTTCCTTCACGCAGCACCGGGTTCACGGCCGAGCCCTTAATCTTGTCGTACTTGGCCTGAATGTCTTTTTCTTCGGCCGTCGTTGCTTCGTCGGGGTAGTTCGGAACGTTGAAGCCCTTGGACTGCAGTTCTTCGATCGCGGCCTTGAGCTGCGGAAGCGATGCCGAAACGTTCGGAAGCTTGATGACGTTGGCTTCGGGACGAGTGACGAGTTCGCCGAGTTCACCCAGATCGTCGCTGACGCGCTGGTCGGCGGTGAGGGCCTCGGGGAACGTGGCGAGGATGCGCCCGGCTACGGAAATGTCGCGAAGTTCGACCTCGACACCAGCAACGTTGGTGAACGCATTGATCACCGGCAGCAGCGACTTGGTCGCTAGCGCTGGGGCTTCATCGGTGTGGGTGTAAATGATGGTGTGACTGTCGGTCGCCATGGCCTTTTCCGGTGTCGTTGAACGAGTGCGAATGGCCCCTGACGCTAGTTCCCCCAAGGGATCGACTCCCATTTCCGAGGGATTCTGCAAAAAGAGATGAACCCCGCCGAAGCGGGGCCCATCATTGCGAGCGGAGAGGGTGGGATTCGAACCCACGGGCGGTGTTACCCGCCACCTCCTTAGCAGGGAGGCCCGATCGGCCGGACTCTGGCACCTCTCCAGGTGCAGGGTTGCAACATACAGGGCAAACCCCTGCGATTTCGAATGGCGGAAGGAGGGGGATTCGAACCCCCGGAGGCTTTCACCTCGACGGTTTTCAAGACCGTTGCATTCGTCCGCTCTGCCACCCTTCCGCCCGAGATAGTAGCGAGTTCGGTCAGTTCACACGATTGCGCAGCTCGGTGATCCAGTCCGAGGCCTTGGACTGGGCATCGGCCACTTCCTGGCGCAGGGCATGACCGTGTTCGCCGGCGGCGGGGTAAGAGCCCATGAACTTCACTTCGGCATGCTTCGACTTGAGCGAACGGAGCGCGTCGGCCACGACCTCATCGGCGATATGGCCTTCGAGATCGATGAGGAAGCAGTAGTCGCCGAGACCACGGCGGGTCGGGCGGGACTCGAGCTTGGTGAGGTTGATGCCACGGGCGGCGAACTCTTGCAGGATCGACAACAACGAACCGGGTTCGTCGGCGCGCTGGAAAACGACGATGGAGGTTTTGTCGTGACCAGTTGGTGCGGGAATCGTTTTCGGTGCAACGAGAACAAAGCGTGTTGCGTTGTCGTCGTGATCTTCAATTTCTGAAGCAAGAACGTTGAGTCCGTAGACCTCGGCGGCGCGAGCGGGCGCAATGGCGGCGCCATTTGTGGCAAGTGCATCGGTTGCTTCGGCCAACATGCGCGCGGCGTCGGCGGTGGAGTTCGACGCTTCAGCGATTGCGTTCGGAAGGTTCGCGTTCATGTACTTGCGACATTGCGCGAGTGCGTGGGGGTACGACCAAATCTGCGTGACGTCTTCGAGTTTCACGCCGGGACGGGCCATGAGTTCAAGATGAATGGGCAGCACGATTTCGCGCTGGATGAGCAGATCAGAATCAAAAGCAAGCGCGTCTTGGGTGATGTTGACCGTTCCCTCGATGGCGTTTTCGAGAGCGAGGAAGGCGTAGTCGACCTTGCCATCTTCGGCCGCGCTCAGCACATTGGCGAACGTGTCGAGCGGACGCAGGTTGGCCGTGGCGAGGTCGGCCTGGCTCAGCAATGCCTGCTCGGAGAAGGTGCCGATGGGGCCGAGGAAGGCGATCGTGCGGCGGGTCCAGTCGATGCCGGATTCGGGTGCTGCGGAGGAGGTCACGATGGGCGAGGATAGGGGAATGGACGCCGAAGCCCTGAGTGAGTTGTTGGAAGGGGTCCGTCAGGGTGACATCAGCCCCGACGATGCCGTTACTGCGTTGCGGCGATTGCCCTTCGCCGATTTGGGCTTCGCCAAGGTCGACCATCACCGAGCACTGCGCCAAGGCGTGGCCGAAACCGTGTTCGCTCCGGGCAAGACGCCGGAACAATGCGCAGCGATTGTGGCGGAATTGTTGGCCCAGCCCGGTTCGGCGCCGGTGTTGTTGTCTCGGGCCTCGGCCGAACAGGTGGCGGCGGCGTTGGCCGGATCTGGCGATGGTCATGTGATCGAAGCTGGTGGCGGTTCTCGGACAGGGGGCGAGAACGCCCGATTGCACACGGTGGTGTGGCGTGCAGCGACTGAACGTCGTGAACGCGTTGCGGTCGTCACGGCCGGAACCGCCGATCTTCCGGTGGCCGATGAATGCGCGGCAACTCTTACGGCGCATGGAGTGCGGCCACTTCGTATTACCGATGTTGGTGTCGCGGGTCTGCATCGCATTCTCGATGCGGCCGAAGAACTCGCGGCAGTCGATGCGATTGTTGTTGTCGCCGGCATGGAAGGCGCACTTGCCAGTGTTGTTGGCGGGCTTTCCTCGGCGCCGGTCGTGGCTGTTCCGACTTCGGTTGGTTACGGATCTTCGTTGGATGGCATCACCGCGTTGTTGGGGATGTTGGCATCATGCGCGTCGGGGCTCACTGTTGTGGGCATCGACAACGGGTTTGGCGCTGCCATCGCCATCGTGCGCATGTTGAACGCCCGAGTCTCGGAGCGCAGCGATGTCTGAACATTCTCATGATCACTCACATGATCACTCACATGATCACTCACATGATCACGTTCATGATGAGTCCGTGTTCGAGGGCACCGTTGCGTGGGAAGGCATCACCGTCCCCGGAGTGCCCGCGAACATTGCAGGCAAAAGCACCGTGGCCTGGTTTCACTGCTTCTCGGGTATTGCGGGCGACATGGCGCTCGGTGCACTGATTGACGCGGGTGCCGATGTTGATGAGATTCGTTCCATGTTGGAGCGACTCCCGGTCGGCGGCTGGTCGTTAGAAACCGAAACGGTGCTGCGTTCAGGTATTGCGGGTACGAAAGTGCACGTGCATACGGAAAGTGCACCGCCGGCCCGGTCGGCGGCCGCTGTTGCGCAGATCGTTGCCGATGCGCAGTTGTCCGATCGCGTCCATCGCCGCGCGCTGGCAACCTTCCGCGCGTTGGCCGAAGCGGAAGGCCGGTTGCATCGTCAGTCGCCCGAATCGGTGCACTTCCACGAGGTCGGCGCGCTCGATGCGATCATCGACGTCGTCGGCACATGCATTGCGCTCGAGTTGTTGGGTGTCGATGAGGTTGCATCGTCACCCGTGGCCGACGGGCTCGGAACGGTGCGCGCTGCGCACGGCGTCTTGCCGGTTCCGGTTCCTGCAGTCGTTTCGTTGTTGGCGGATGCGCCCACCTATGGCCTCGACATTCCTCGTGAACTCACCACACCAACCGGCGCCGCGTTGTTGGCCGCGAATGTTGTGCAGTGGGGTCCGATGCCGGCCATGACAATTCGTTCTGCCGGTTTTGGCGCCGGTACCGCCGATCTCGGTGATCGTCCGAATCTCACTCGCGTCGTGATCGGCACACGTTCCGATTCACCGTTGGTTGAGGGCCAGCCCGTTGTGCTGCTTGAAGCGAATGTCGACGATGTCACCGGCGAAACGTTGGCCTACGCCATCGACGCGCTGCTCGACGCCGGCGCCCACGACGCGTGGCTTACGCCAATCATCATGAAGAAGGGTCGACCCGCGCACACGGTGAGCGCGTTGGTCGATCCGGCACACGCTGCTGCGGTACGCGAGGTCCTTGTTCGCGAAACCGGAACAATGGGAGTGCGCGGCACGCAACTCGAACGATGGCCACAGTCGCGCGCTTTCGACACAGTCGATGTCGATGGTCAGTCGGTGAGGGTGAAAGTCACTGCCGGTCGAGTGAAGGCCGAACACGAGGATGCCGCCCAAGCCGCACGGGCATTGGGCTTGCCGCTGCGTGAGGTCACCCGTCGAGCCGAACAGGCCTGGCGCGACGCTCAGTAGTTCACGCAGAGATCAATTGGTATGGAGGATCACTTCGGCGCGGTTGACGCCGGCGATCACGTTGCTGGCGGACATGCCAGCGGGTGAAAGCAGTTCAATGCGAGTCACGCCGCGATCAAGCAAGTGTTCGAGTACGGCAGCAACTTCGAGGCGAGCAAGGGCTGCGCCAAGGCAGAAGTGCGCACCAAAACCGAACGCAACGTGATGGTTGGGTGAGCGACCAACATCGAACTGATCGGCGGTCGGGCCGAACTCGGCTTCGTCACGATTGGCCGACGCGTACACCATCACAACCGGATCACCGGCGCTGATCTGCTTTCCACCAAGAACGGTGTCGACCGCGGCGGTGCGCATGAAATAAATGACGGCAGTGGTCCAACGAAGAATCTCGTCGACCGCGCTGGGGATGAGTGAACGATCAGCAACAAGGCGCGCCCACTGATCGGGGTTCTCGGCCAATGCAACGAGTCCGCCGCTGATCGTGTTGCGAGTGGTTTCGTTGCCGGCAACGAGAATCTGGTTAAGGAACATCGCGATTTCGTCGTCGGTCAACCGATCGCCATCGATCTCAACACTCGACAACATCGAAATGACATCGTCGCGAGGTTCAGTGCGTGACGTGGCAACGAGTCGCATGAGCTCGGCCATCATCTCGGCGTTCAAACGATTCTTGAGTTCTTCGTTGTTGAAGATTTCGGTGCCAGGAATCGAAGCTTCGGACCAGTCCCATACCTTGTCCCATTCGCTTTCGGGAAGTCCGAGCAGCTGAGCGATCACCTGAACGGGAAGTGGCACGGCAAGCGGCGCAACGATTTCAATTTGCTCGTTGAGCGGCAACTTGTCGACAAGCGCCTTGGCGGCGGCGTGCACGGAATCTTCCAGCGTGCGCACAACCTTGCGACCGAACGCGGGCTGCACGAGGTTGCGGTAGCGAGTGTGATCCGGCGGATCGGTGTGCATCATGGTCGGGGGAGTGGCGTAGTCCGCTCCGATCTCGAAGGTGAGAATGCCCTTGGCGGAACAAAAGGTGTCGGGAGCAGTCGACACGGCCATGCACTCGGCATGACGGCTGGCGACCCAGAAACCCTGTGTGGCGTTCCAGGCGACGGGATTCTCGGCCCGGAGCTGCGCATAAAGGGGGAAAGGGTCCTCGATATCGAGGGTGAAACCCATGAACAGGTCAGTCAGTGGTTCGTGGACCTTGCCGTTGTCGATATCGGTCATTGCGACTCCCCCCAAACGTGATGAAGGGAGTGTGGCCGTTGCGCCTGCCTTCCGCAAGACTGTCTTCATGACTGATGTTGCTTCGACCGACCGCCTCTATTTCCGCCAGTTGCTTGCTGGCCGAGACATCGCCACGAACGATCCGCTCGCTCGGCAAATGGTCAACTTCGTCTATCTGATTGGCGATCGGGAGACCGGCGAGGCGGTGGCCATCGACCCGGCCTACGACGTGCAGGGCATTGTCGATGTGCTCGCGGCCGACGGTATGAAACTCACCGGCGTGCTGGCGACGCACTATCACCCCGACCATGTCGGTGGAGAAATGATGGGTTACTCGATCGAAGGCGTGCACGAACTGCTCGACATCGTGTCGGTTCCGATTCACGTACAAACCGAAGAAGCCGAATACGTCAGCAAAGTCACGAACCTGACGTCCGCCGATCTCGTGACCCACAGCAGCGGCGACGTCGTAATGGTCGGCGACATTCCGATCGAACTCGTTCACACTCCGGGCCATACGCCGGGCAGCCAGTGCTTCATGCTCGACGGCGCTCTCGTTTCGGGCGACACGTTGTTTCTTGAAGGATGCGGCCGGACCGATCTTCCTGGCGGCGACCCACTTGCGCTGTATGAAAGCCTGACGCAGAAGTTGTCAAAGGTTCCCGACGATTCGATCCTGTTCCCGGGCCATTTGTATTCGGCTGCGCCTTGCGCCTCAATGGGCGAAACCCGCCACGCCAATTTCGTGTTTCGTCCCAAGACGCCTGAGCAATGGCTCGCGATGTTCAGCGGCTAAGAGGCATCCGTTTGCGGATATCGGCCTGAAGTTGCGCGTCGAAGTCAGCGACAATGACGGTGTCGTTGTCGGGGCCTGCATCGGCCAACACGCGACCCCAGGCATCGATGATGAGTGAGTGTCCGTAGCGGTCGATGCCGTCGGGGCTGGTTCCCCATTGGGCAGCAGCGATGACCATTGTTTGGTTTTCGACGGCGCGCGCCCGCAACAACAGTTCCCAATGGTCGCGCCCAGTAGTGGCGGTGAACGCAGCGGGTACAACGATGACGTCGGCACCGAGCAACGTTTCGGCCACGAAAAGATCAGGAAAGCGGAGGTCGAAACAAATCGTGAGGCCAACGCGGATGCTGGTAGTGCCGCTGGCAATGTCGACGACTGTCGGCGACGTTCCCGCACCGAACGTGTCCGATTCCTTCGAGCGCGCGCCCTCGATATCGACATCGAACAAATGGATCTTGCGGTAGCTGCCGAGAAGTGAACCATCGGAAGCCACGGCGATGGACGTGTTGTAGAGGCTGGAGTTTTGGCTGTCGCGCTCAATAAATGAGCCGGCAATAATTGCGCAGTGACTGTTGACTGCGGTTTGTTGGGCCCATGCAAGGGTTGGCCCGTCAAGCGGTTCGGCAACCTCGCGCATGACGGAGGTGCGACCGAGGGACCCGAAAAGTTCCGGCAGCACAACAAGGCCTGCACCTTCGTGGGCCGCTGATTGCACAGCGTCGGTAGCTCGCGCCAGATTGTCCGAACGGTCTGCCAAACACTGCAGTTGCACCGCCGCAACTTTCATTTCGCCCGCCATTCCTCTCGACCTTCTCGGACCTCGGTGGCAGATACGGGATGATGCGAGGGGTCAGTGTCGAGAATGACGACGACAACACCCTCGGGCGGATCGGCGGAGGGGTCGTCGCCGGGCATGGGCCAAGGTGGGCGAGCGGCCAGGGCAACGAGCGGAAGGCGCTGAAGGGCCTCGTTACGAGACTCGATGTCTCCGTACCAAACCGGGTCAAGCACCTGATGCCATTTGTCGGCGCCAAGGATGATGACTTCGTAGCCCTCGGCGATATCGGCAAGAAGACTGTCGGCAGTGGTGATGGCGCCGAGTCGAGCGTTGCTGCTCGAGATCGCCTCGAGTTGCGCGACTCGATCGTCGAGAGGAGCAAGGCGAGAATCGTCCTTGCCGAGCGTGTGCGAGGAAAGAGCGAAGTCGACGCGATCGAGGCCAAGTTGTGCGATGGCAGTTTCGGCCAAATGCACATGCGCGATTGTGGGCGGATCAAAGGAGCCGGGATAAACGGCGCGTCGTGGTGATGAAGCCGGTGATAGGTGATCAGAACCCACGGGCTGAGGCTAGCGATCGTGGGAGACTTCCACCTATGAGAAGCCCGTTTCTTCATCCGTTCGCCCGACCCGCTGCTGCGGCCGAGGACTTCATCACCATTACTCGTGGTGAAGGTGCGCTGGTGTGGGACGACAACGAGAACGACTACATCGATGCCATCGCCAGTCTTTGGTACTGCAATGTTGGCCACGGTCGATGGGAGATCGTCGACCAAGTCGCGTCGCAAATGGCGGTGCTCGAGAACTACAACACCTTCGACATTTTTACGAACGAAACCGTCGAGACGTTCGCGGCTTTCGTTGCTGCTGCAGCACCGATGGAAGACAGTCGTATTTTCTTCACGTCATCTGGTTCCGAGGCGGTCGAGACTGCGCTCAAACTGGCGCGCCTCACACATTCGTTAAAGGGCGATGGGAAACGTACCGAGTTTGTTGGACGCGTGAACTCCTATCACGGTGTCGCGTACGGCGGTGTTTCGGTGCAAGGCCTACCACTCAATCAGCAGGGCTTTGGTCCGCTGCTCGACACGGTGCATCAGGTGTCCGCTCATGACATCGATGAGATCGAGAAACTCTTCGAGCGTTCAGGCTCCACGATTGCCGCGGTTATTACCGAACCAGTGCAAGGTGCGGGTGGTGTGTATCCACCTGCTGATGGCTATCTCGCGCGCTTACGTGATTTGTGTGACGAGTACGGCGTGTTGTTGATCTTTGACGAAGTTATTACTGGCTTCGGACGGTTAGGTTCGTGGTTTGCCGCGTCGCACTACGGCGTAGTGCCCGACATGATCACGTTCGCCAAAGGCTGCACATCGGGGTACTTGCCGCTTGGTGGTGTTGTGGTGGGCGAAGCGGTGCTCGACGTACTAGAGGCTGACCCCAACTTCATCCTGCGCCACGGGTACACCTACAGCGGTCACCCATCGGCCTGCGCTGCGGCGCTCGCGAATACAGCGATCTTGTTGGAAGAGAACCTTTTTGACCGCGTACCCGTCATTGCCGAGCGCATTGGTGGTGGCCTTACGGCTCTGGCGGCAATGGGTGCAATTGTTGAAGCCCGTGGCGTGGGCGGAATTTGGAGCGCAGAGCTTCAGCCCGGACTGTCGGCGCCGGCGGTGCGCAACGAAATGTTGAAGCGGGGCGTGATTGCACGACCGATCGGGCTTTCAATCATTGCCTTTTGCCCGCCATTCGTCACGACAGACGAGCAGCTCGACCAGTGTGTCGTTGCGCTCCGTGAAGCAATCGCCGCCTTGTCCTAAACGTGTAGGAGATCGATCGCTTCGACGAGTGCGATTCGCAGGATGCGCACAATCTCGTCGAACTCGGCCTGTCCTGCGATAAGCGGCGGCGACAACTGAATGACGGGATCGCCACGATCATCGGCTCGACACACAAGGCCGAGTTCAAGCAATCGTTTCGACAGATGACCTCGAAGCAACAGTTCTGATTCCTCGGCAGTGAAGGTTTCGCGAGTTTCAGCGTTCTTCACGAGTTCGATTCCGTAGAAATAGCCCATGCCGCGAATGTCGCCGACGATGGGAAGGTCGCGAAGCTTTTCGAGTGTGGCGCGGAACGCTGCTTCATTCTCGAGAACATGATCGATGAGGTGTTCGTTCTCGATGACATCGAGATTGGCCATGGCCACGGCGCAACTCACCGGATGTCCGCCAAACGTGAACCCGTGAAGGAACGCGACGCCCTCCGCTGCGAATGGTTCAGCGATTCGATCATCGACGATCATGACGCCGAGGGGCGAGTAGCCCGATGTGAGGCCCTTGGCCGAAGTGATGATGTCGGGTACGTAACCGAGACGGTCACACGCAAACATTGAACCGAGTCGGCCCCATGCACAAATGGTTTCGTCGCTAATCATGAGGACGCCATAGCGATCACAAATTTCGCGCACACGAGCCAAGTAGTCAGCGGGAGCAGTGAAGCAGCCACCCGCGTTCTGTACGGGTTCGACGAAAACACACGCAACGGTGTCGGGGCCTTCGCGCAGAATCATCGTTTCGATATCGTCGGCGCATGCGAGATTGCAGGCGCGTTCGTTCGCGCACATTCCGCAGCGATAGCGGTTGGTATTTGCCGCGCGACCAACGCCAGGCACAAGCGGTTCGAACATCTGACGGAACGCGGGCACGCCGGTAAGCGAGAGCGCTCCCATCGTGGTGCCGTGATAGGCGAGGTATCGCGTGATGGCTTTGGTGCGAAGTGGTTGACCGCGCAACTTGAAGTATTGGCGCGCGAGTTTCCACGCCGACTCCACCGCTTCGCCGCCGCCGGTGGTGAAGAACACGCGATTGAGATCGCCGGGGGCAAGGTTGGCAATGCGCGCGGCGAGTTCGATCGCGTTGGGATGCGCGTAGGTCCAGACGGGGAAAAACTCAAGAGTGGCGGCTTGTTTGGCTGCTGCTTCACCGAGTTCGACGCGGCCGTGACCGATCTGCACCGTGAAGAGTCCGGCGAGTCCGTCGAGGTACCGCTTGCCGTCGACATCCCACACCCAGCAACCCTCGCCGCGTTCCATGATGGGAGCGCCGCCGTCGCCGGGGTCGAGCCTGCTGAAGTGTCCCCAAAGGTGGGACTGGGCAAGCTGACGGAGTTCCGCAGGGGTGCGGCTCATGAAGTGCTCCCGGAAATTGTGGTTCAGGTGATTCTTGCCGGGCCAAGGCCACTGGGCAATCAATCAGGCCTCGAGACCTGCCAGTTTCCGGGATCGCCGGTTGTTGACGACGACCAAGAGAAGCGCAAGGGCGATGCTGATGATGAGCAACGCGGTGGAGAACACGTTGATCTGCACCGGAATCTTCGAGCGCTTCATGTTCCAAATCTGAATCGGGAACGTGTTTTCGAGGCCGGAGTTTAGGTAGGTGATGATGAAGTCATCGAGTGACAGCGCGAAGGTGAGCATCGCGGCGGCGACCACCCCAGGGGCAATAAGCGGCAGGGTGACCTTGTAGAAAGTGCGGAACGGCGAAGCGCCAAGGTCGAGTGAGGCTTCTTCAAGTCGCCAGTCGAAACCGCGGATGCGGGCGCGCACGGTGGTTGCGACGTAACTCACCGAGAACATCACCTGGGCGATGATGATGGTGACGAAACCGCGTGACCAGTTCACTGCCACGAACAGTGTGAGTAGCGAGAAGCCGAGGACGACCTCGGGCATCGTCAGTGGAAGAACAAGGATTGCGCCGATAAATCCTTTGGCGCGGAACTTGTACTTCACCATCGCTAATCCGATGAGCGTTCCGAGAATGGTGGCGATGAGAGTCACCGATACCGCGATCTTGAGGCTGAAAATCAGTGCATCGGTGAGTTCGGGGTACTTGAACGGATCAGACCATCCAGCCAACGAGAACTTGTTCCAGACGTAGTTGTATTTTCCCGTCGGTTCGTTGAACGAATACACGACCGTGACGAGAATCGGTGCGAAGAGGAACACCAACCCGAGCACGGCCCACACCCACAGTGAGATGCGTCCGAGCGCGCGCAACCAGTTCGGCGGGTTCATGCGATTTCCTCGGTGCCTAACAAGCGCGCATAAATGATGACGCCAATCAGGATGATGGCCATCAACATGAACGAGAGTGCCGAAAGTTCCGGTCGGAAGAACTCTTTGCCAAAGTTCTTTTCGATGATGTTGCCGATCATGACGGTTCGCTCAGAGCCGAGCAGTTCGGAGTTCACGAAATCGCCTGCGGCGGGAATGAAGGTGAGAAGCGTTCCGGCGAACAAACCAGGGAGAGAAAGCGGCAGTGTGATTTTACGAAAGGCGCGAGCGGGCGAGGAATAGAGATCCGCTGCGGCGTCAAGAAGTCGACGATCCAACTTCTCGAGACTCACGTAAATCGGCAGCACCATGAACGGCAAGAAGTTGTACGTAAGCGCAGCAACAACCGCGAACGGCGAACCGAGAATGCCTTGGCTTTCGCTGAGAATGCCGAGTGAATGCAGGATGCTGACGACGGGGCCTCCGTCGAACAACAGGATCTTCCACGACAGTGTGCGCACGAGGTACGTCACGAAGAACGGCAACACGACAAGGGCAAGAAGAAGGTTCTTGTACTTCCCGCCTTTTGTGGCAATCACGTACGCAAGTGGGTAGCCGATGATGATTGCGGCCACCGTTGACAACGTGGCGTACACGAACGTGCGGATGATCACCGTTGAGTTGTCGGAGATCACCGTCGAGTAATTCGACAGTCCGCCGTTTTCGAGCGACAAACGGCCAAGGCTGAACAGCGGGATGATGAAGAAAACCAGCAGCCATAAGCCGCCGGGCGCAATAAGCAACCACGGTGTGAACCACCGCCGTGCTGACACGCCGGTGTCTTCCCCGCCGCGATCACGGCGAGGGCGACGAAAGCGCGACGGCGCAGCGGCAGCGGTCATTGAAAGGCGTTACTGCTCGGTTGCAGCGACGAAGGCTCGAGAGATTTCTTCGGCGACGTCGGCACTGACCACATCGAACTCGTACAACGGCGGAGTTGCCGGCGGCACGATGAACGGACTGGCCTGCGCGGTGGCGGTCATGTATTGCGTTGCTCCGGTGACGGGCGGAATGTACTGAATGCTTTCGTACAGCGGACCAGCAACGGCAGGGTCGTAGATGTAGTTGAGGAACTTGTTGGCGCCCTCAACGTTCTTGGCGCCAACCGGGATCATGGCGTTGTCGACCCACAACATTCCGCCTTGGCTCGGGATGACCCATTCGAGGCCGGGGTTATCGGCCTGCAACTGTGCGATGTCGCCGGACCAGGCAACGGCAATCCACGTATCGCCGAGTGCAAGATCTTCGGTGTAGCTGTTTCCGGTGACCTTCTTGAACTGTCCGGCATCGCGGGCCTTACCGATCTTGTCGACCGCAGCGAGCATTTGCGAAACGGTGCCGGTACTTGGGTTGTTGCCCATTCCGAGCATCGTGAGTCCGACGGTGTCGCGAAGTTCGTCGAGGACGGTGACCTTGCCCTTGAACTTCGGATCGAAGATGGCATTGACGTCGGTGATCTTTCCGCCGACCTTGTCGGGCCAATAGGCAAGACCCGTTTGACCAACGGCCCACGGAATAGAGCTGGCGCGTCCAGGATCCCATGACGGGTTGGAAAGGCGGGAGATCACGTTCTTCTTGTTCGGGAACGCCGCACTGTCGAATGGCTGCACAAGGCTGGCGCCGATGTACGCGGCGGCATTCCATGACGTGAGCACGATGATGTCGGCGCCGATGCCCTTGCCCTTTTCGAGCGTGGCCTGATACTTCGTGTTGAACGACTCGTTGCCGTCGATGCTGTTCTTGTAGTCGACCTTGATGCCGGTGGAATCAGTGAAGCCCTTAAGCGTTGGCGAGGTGCTGGGTTCGTCGCCTTCGATGTAGAGCGGCCAATTCAACATCGTGATGCCGCCGTTGTTGCTGCTGCTGCCACTTGAGTCAGAGCCGCACGCGGCAAGAAGGGTTGGTCCTACGGCGAGGCCGCCAAGGGCAAGGCCGCCCATGCCGAGAAAACGACGACGCGAAGTGAGATTTTGCGCTGAGTTGGACATGGTCAAGCCTCCTGAAGGGGCGATTGCTGATTGAGGGTCGTTGGGAGAACACACGCAGCGTTTTGTGACCACGACGCCCACACGCTGTCGCCGGGGCGAAGAAGCGGAAGGTCGGCATCGGGATCGACATTGGCGATGATTGGCGAACCGTCGGCGGCTTCGAGCGCGAGACGAACGATCGGTCCTTGGAACGTGAGGTCGGTGACAGTTGCGTTCACCGATTGTTCGCCACCGGTTTGCGAGGCGGGTTGGGTGAGCGAGATGGCGATGCGCTCAGGGCGAACCATGAGCGTTGCGGCATCACCGGCACCCATTCCGTCGACCTTTGAATGGCAGGTAGCTGTGAGCGTTGCGCCGCCAAGGGCAGTGACGGTCGCGCAGTCGGAGGCTCGTTGCATGACCGTCGCGGGCCAAAGGTTTGCCTGGCCGATAAATCCGGCAACGAACACGCTTGCTGGATTGTCGTAGATCTCGGTGGGCGTGCCGATTTGTTCGACGCGACCATCGGACATCACGGCGATGCGGTCGCTCATGGTGAGCGCTTCTTCTTGATCGTGTGTGACGTAGACAAACGTGATGCCGACCTCGCGCTGAATGCGCTTGAGTTCGAACTGCATTGCGTGACGCAACTTGAGATCGAGTGCGCCGAGGGGCTCATCGAGAAGGAGTGCTTTGGGAAGATTCACGAGCGCACGGGCCAGAGCGACGCGCTGTTGCTGGCCTCCGGAGAGTTGGGCAGGCCGGCGGCTCGCGAATTCCGTGAGGCGCACGATCTCGAGCATCTCCGTGACGCGCTTTTTGATGGTGGCCTTGTCGACCTTCTTCGACTGCGGACCGAAAGCCACGTTGTCGAACACATTCATATGGGGGAACAAGGCGTACTGCTGGAAGACCGTGTTCACGTCTCGCTTATTGGGCGGGACCTTGGAGACATCGACGCCGTCGAGACGAATAGCTCCGGTGGTGGGCTGTTCAAAACCGGCGATCATCCGCAGCGTCGTGGTTTTGCCGCAACCTGACGGGCCGAGCATTGAAAAGAACTCGCCTTGACCGATCGAGAAATCAGCATCGTCGACCGCGACGAAATCGCCGAATCGCTTCACGACATGATCGATCTCGATGACTGGGGCCGAATCGGCCGCAGCGGGAGACGTCATAGCAATCGAGTTCTCTGTCAGCTCTCACCCCTCCGAAGTCTCGGGCAGACCATCTCGGCGCCCGTTCGAATGGGAAAGGATCACAAGAATTCGGGCTCACCGCAAGAATTGACCGGTGTCGGGCTGGTGAACAGTTGATGACGGCCCACTCTCGCGGCGGTTTTCAGGCAATTCCTTGCGGTTTCGGCGCTCGTGGCCCACGATGCGATGGGAAAAGCAAAGGGAGTCGTCGTGGCACATCTCAATTTCATTGGCGGGAAATGGGTTCCGGCTCAAAGTGGCGCAATCGACGATGTGCTCGCTCCAGCGACCGGCGAGGTGATCGGGCCGGTGCCGTCAAGCGATGCGGCCGATGTTGATGCAGCTGTGGCCGCGGCAAAGGCCGCCTTTGCCGAATGGGGGACGGCAACACCTCGCGCTCGAGCCGAGGCGCTTCTCGCGCTGGCCGATCGTCTTGAAGCGAATCTTGATGAGTTGAAGGCCATCGAAGGCGAGAACGTCGGCAAGCCCGTTTCGATCATTGACTTCGAATTCGATCTGACCATCGACAACCTTCGTTTCTTTGCCGGTGCGGCGCGCACGATGGACGCGCAGGCCGCGGGCGAATACATGGACGACCACACCTCGATGCTGCGGCGCGATCCACTTGGCGTCGTTGCCGGTATTGCGCCTTGGAACTATCCGCTCAACATGGCGATCTGGAAAATGGGTCCGGCGCTTGCCGTGGGCAACACGTTCATTTTGAAGCCATCGGAACTTACGCCGTTTACCGCGTTCCGTTTGGCGGAACTCACCGAGGGAATTCTTCCCGCAGGTGTTTTCAATGTTGTGGTGGGTCAAGGTGAAACTGCAGGCGACGCCATTGTTCGTCACCCCCGTATCGCGATGTTGTCGCTTACCGGCGATGTCAACACCGGAAAGATGATTGCGCGCAACGCCGCCGACACGTTGAAGCGTGTGCATCTTGAGCTCGGTGGCAAAGCTCCAGTTGTCGTGTTCGACGACGCCGATATCGAAACGGTTGTTGCGACGTTGACAGAAACCGGTTACTACAACTCCGGCCAGGACTGCACTGCGCCATGTCGTGTTATTGCTGGTCCGGGCGTATTCGACGACCTTGTTGCTGCGCTCGAAGCTTCGGTCGGCGCGCTTGTTACCGGCGACCCAAACGATGCGGCAACGAATGTTGGTCCGGTTATTTCTGCATCCCAGCGCGATCGAGTCGGTGGAATGGTGAGTCGTGCGGTTGCGTCGGGTGCTCGCGTTGTGGTTGGTGGTGAGTCGCTCGATCGTCCTGGTTATTTCTATGCACCTACGGTGGTTGCTGGTCCGGCTCAGGATTCCGAACTCGTGCAGCGCGAAGTGTTTGGTCCGGTGATCAGTGTGCAGAAATTTACCGATGACGCTCAAGCGCTCGCGTGGGCCAATGATGTCGACTACGGATTAGCTGCGTCGGTGTGGACGAGCGATGTTGGTCGGGCAATGCGCATGTCGCGTTCGCTCATGTTCGGCACAGTGTGGGTGAACGACCACATTCCGATCGTTTCCGAATTCCCCCACGGTGGATTCAAGAACAGCGGATACGGCAAAGACATGTCGAAATACGCGCTTGAGCACTACACCGAGCTCAAACACGTCATGATTAAGCACTGAGAAACATCACCGAGGAGAACCCGTGTCCGAAACCGTAAAGACCGAAGTTCGTGGCCGGATTCTGATTATTCGTCTTGAGCGTGAAGAAAAGCGAAACGCGATCGACGTCGAACTCGCCGAAGGCATCGACGTAGCCCTGAATCGTCTCGAAGATGATCCAGAACTGTGGGCGGGCGTCATCACCGGCACGAAGTCCGTGTTCTGTGCCGGTACCGATATGCGCGCTGGTATTCATTCAACTGATCGCGGCGGGCAGTACGGAATCATTCGTCGCTATCGCACCAAGCCGTTGATTGCAGCAGTTGAAGGCGCAGCACTCGGCGGCGGGTTTGAAGTCGTGTTGTCGTGCGATCTCGTCGTTGCATCGAAGACTGCTGAGTTTGGACTGCCCGAAGTGAAGCGGAGCCTCGTGCCGATCTGCGGCGGGCTCTTCCGTGCGCCGAAAGCGCTGCCCCGAAATGTGGCACGCGAACTTCTCCTTACCGGCGATTCCATCGACGCCAAGCGGGCCTACAAGTTGGGTTTGGCCAGCATCCTTTCGGCGCCGGGCGAAGCAGTCGACGATGCGATCGGTCTGGCCGAACGAATCTGCGCCAACGGCCCCGTGGCGGTGCGAGAAACCATGCGGTTCTTGGCCTCGCTCGATGCGCCCGATGAAGCTCACGGCTGGGACGAAACGCTGGAATCCGAAGATGTCATTCGCAATGCCGAAGACACCCGCGAGGGTGTGATGGCCTTCTTCGAGAAGCGCCCGCCGAATTGGTCGGGCCGCTGATTCACCGGCAATGATGGCGTTACTGCCCGGTCGGCATCAGTAGGGGGAAGTCATGGATTTCGAAGAGACACCAGAAGAGGCCGCATTCCGCGCTGAATGCCGTGCGTTCCTCGACCAGCACGCAACGGTGAAGGCTGCGGGCGCGCCGCGCAACACCATGAGCACATTGTCCGAAGACGAACTTGCACACGTGCAGGACTGTCGCGATTGGCAGCGCACCAAAGCCGAGAACGGCTGGGCAGGTCTGACCTGGCCGGTTGAATACGGCGGCCGCGGTCTCACCGGTTTGCAGCAGGGCATCTTCCTCGAAGAAGAGCACAAGTACGACCTTGCGGTGGGCATGTTTGCTCAGGCGATTGGCATGGTTGGTCCGTCGATCATCGTGCACGGCACCGAAGAGCAGAAGAAGGAGTTCCTTCCTTCGATTCTTCGCGGCGAGCAGGTGTGGTGCCAGTTGTTCAGCGAACCAAATGCTGGTTCCGATCTCGCTGCACTTCGCACCAAGGCCGAACTCGATGGCGACGAATGGGTCATCAGCGGTCAGAAGGTCTGGACCTCTTCGGCGCATGTTGCCGATTGGGGCATGTTGTTGGCCCGCACCGATTGGGACGCGCCCAAGCATCGCGGCATCACGTACTTCCTTCTCGACATGCGTTCACCGGGCATTGAGGTTCGCCCGCTGGTGCAGGCGACCGGTGGCGCCGAATTCAACGAGGTGTTCCTCGAAGAAGTTCGTATCCCCAAAGAGAACGTGTTGGGTGAAGTAAACGGTGGCTGGGCCGTGGCGATGACCACACTCACCAGCGAGCGCGCCGATATTGGTGCCGGTCATGGCGACGGGTTTGCTGGCGTGCTTCGACTCGCGCAGCAGTACGGCCGCGTGAATGATCCGGTAGTTCGCCAAGAACTCATGAAGCTCTACACGAGCTATCAAATCTCGAAGTACATCGGGTATCGCACCCGCACCGCTGCATCGAAGGGTGTTGCCCCGGGGCCTGAGGTCTCGACCATGAAGATCGCCATTTCTGATCGTCTTGCGTTCCAAGGCGATTTGGTCGAATCGCTTATGGGCGCCGATGGCATGTTGTGGGGCGCCGACGCTATTGACGATGGCTATTGGCAGACCATGGTGTTCATGGGCCAGTGGATGGCGCGCATCGGTGGCGGTACCGAAGACGTGCAGCGCAACATTGTTGGCGAGCGCGTGCTTGGTCTTCCTCGCGAACCGGGTAATGACCGCACCACGCCGTTCCGCGAATTGCCACACTGAGGTATCTCTCCCGCATGTTCAATCCGTTCGCGCCAGGATTCGCCGAAAATCCCTATGAGGAATATCGAATCCAGCGCGAAACGGAACCCATCCAGCAAACTCCGTTTGGTCCTTGGATGATTTTCGACCATGCCGAGTCAGTGCGACTGTTACGCGATGTCACGCTGAGCGTTGATGTGCGCAAGGCAATGGAGATCTTGGGTGAAGATCCGCGCGATCGGGCCAAAACGCGCGCCGAAATGTTCCCGGACAAAGCACCGCGTGAAGACACGTCGATTCTGAACATTGATCCGCCTGACCACACTCGCTTGCGCAAACTCGTAAGCAGCGTGTTCACGCCGCGTCGCGTGGCGGATCTCGCTCCGATGATCGAACGCATTGTGGATGAGCATCTTGATGCAGTCGCCGATCGCGGTGAAATGGATCTCATCGCCGATCTCGCGTTTCCGCTTCCATTTGCGGTCATTACGGAAATGCTCGGTATGCCCGATGGCAATAGCGCCGAACTGCGGGAGTGGTCGCACACGTTGGTGAAGATTCTCGACTTCACTATTGGCCCCGAAGAACTCATGGCCGCGGTTGTTGCGGGCGAGAACCTGCGTGAACACGTTGCTGAAGTCATCGAATGGAAGCGAAGCAATCTGGGCGACGATCTGCTGAGCGCATTGATTCTGGCCGAGGATAACGGTGATGTGCTTTCCGATATCGAGCTCATCGATCAGGTGAATGTGTTGTTCATCGCTGGTCACGAAACCACGGTGAACCTCGTTGGCAATGGCACATGGGCGCTTTTGCAGAACCGTGATCAACTGGAGTTGTTGCGTGACGATCCTTCGGTTGAGGCAACGGCAATCGATGAACTCCTGCGTTACGACTCGCCAGTGCAGATCTCGCGCCGAATCACCCTTGAGCCGATTCAGATCGCCGGGCATGACGTAGCGGCAGGCACATTCGTGCTCACGAGTCTTGGTTCGGCCAACCACGATCCTGCGGCCTTTGGGCCCACCGCCGATCAGCTTGATCTTCGCCGTGCCGATGCGGCCCGCCACCTGGCTTTTGGGAGCGGTACACATCACTGCCTTGGTGCCTCGCTTGCTCGGCTCGAAGGCACGATCGCCATCACTCGCCTCATTCGCCGCTTCCCTGAACTGCAAGCGATTGGCACGCCGGAATGGAACGGCCGACTCGTGCTGCGCGGCATGGATTCGCTGCAACTCTCATTGACGGGTTCCTTCACTCCCGCACCGAACTGAGTGGCAAGATCTCAGCGTGACGACGCACGATGAACTGCTGGCCCGACATCGCCGGGTGCTTCCTGACTGGCTGGCGCTGTATTACGAGAAGCCGATCTCGTTAGTCAGCGGCGAGGGTCGCCACGTTGTCGATGCCGAGGGCACTCGCTATCTCGATTTCTTTGGCGGCATTCTCACAACGATGACGGCGTATTCATTGCCGGAAGTTGTTACTGCGATTCAGGACCAAGCCGGCAAGATGATTCATACCTCGACGCTGTATCTCGTCGAGCCCATGATTGAACTGGCCGAGAAGGTGGGGGAGTTGTCGGGAATTCCCGACGCGAAGGTGTTCTTCGCGACCTCCGGTTCTGAAGCAAATGAGGCGGCGTTGTTATTGGCTTCGACGGTTCGTCGCTCGAACCAGGTGCTCGCGCTACGTAACAGCTATCACGGTCGTTCGTTCGCAACGATGGGCGTCACGGGAAACCGCGGTTGGTCGTCATCGAGTCTCTCGCCGTTTGCGGTGTCATACGTGCAGAGCGGCGACACATTCCGCTCGCCATTCCGCGATCGTGACGAAAAAGGTTTTGTCGAAGCAATCGTCGAAGATCTTCGTCACGTGATCGCCACGACAACCGCGGGTGACGTTGCCTGCATGATCGCCGAACCCATTCAGGGCGTCGGCGGCTTCACGGTTCCGCCCGACGGTTTGCTGGGCGCGCTGCAAGAGGTGTGTCGCGAGTTCGGCATTCTCTGGATTACTGATGAAGTACAAACAGGCTGGGGTCGCACGGGCGAAAACTTCTGGGGCTATCAAGCCCACGGACTTGAGCCCGACATCCTTACCTTCGCGAAGGGTCTCGGGAACGGTCTCGCGATGGCCGGCGTCGTGGCCAGCGCATCGTTGATGGACAGCGTGAATGCGAATTCGATTTCAACCTTTGGTGGAAACCCGCTCGTCTGCGCAGGGGCATTGGCGAATCTTGACTACCTGCTGGCCAACGATCTTCAGGCCAATTCCTTGCACCAGGGCAAAGCGATGTTCGCCACCCTGCGTCCGCTTATCGATGAGTTGTCGATCGTTGGCGATGTGCGGGGCAAGGGCCTCATGGTCGGCATCGAGCTCGTTGGTGCCGATGGCCGAGAGCCCAATGCGGCCGCAGCCGCTGCTGTGCTCGAGCAATGTCGCGAGAACGGACTGCTCATTGGTAAGGGCGGTCTGTACGGCAACTGCCTGCGGATTGCGCCACCGCTTACCCTCACCGATGAGGAATGTGCTGAGGGCACCGCGATCCTTGTCGACGCGTTGCGTGTCGTGAACAGTCGCTGAGAAACCCCAAAAACAAGCGGAACAATCGAACAGACCGTAGGGTTCTTGTCATGCATTGGTCAGTCTTCGCGTGGTCCGCGCTCGCAATCGCCATCGTTATGTTTTCAACGTGGGTGGTGAGCCTTCCTCTTCGGAATGCCTCGATCGTCGACCCCATTTGGTCACTCGGTTTTGTTGTCGTTGGCTGGGTGTCGTTCGCCGCCATGCACCAGCACGTTGATGCGCTGCGCACAGGGGTGTTGCTTGCCTTTGTGACGATTTGGGGAGTGCGACTGTCGTTGCACCTGTTCATTCGCAACGTCGGTCACGGCGAGGACTATCGCTATAAATCCATGCGCAAGAAGCACGGTGCAAAGTTCTGGATTGTCAGTCTCGGAACTGTGTATCTGATGCAGGCGCTCCTCATGTGGCTCGTTTCGCTGCCGTTGCAGTTCGGTATCGGTATCGGCACGAAAACCTCGTGGTGGGTGCTCCCGCTCGTGCTTGGGGCCATCGTTTGGTTGATTGGTTTCGGTTTCGAGTCCATCGGCGACGCACAACTCAAAGCGTTTAAAGCTGATCCCGATTCCGCCGGTCAGGTGATGGATCGCGGCCTATGGCGTTACACGCGTCATCCCAATTACTTCGGCGATGCAACTGTGTGGTGGGGAATTTTCCTTGTATCGCTCGGTGCTGGCGGCTGGGCCTGGCTCGGCGTGATCGGACCGGTCGTGATGACAACGCTGCTGCGTCGAGTCTCTGGTGTCACGTTGCTCGAGAAGTCGCTGGTGAAGCGGCGACCGGGCTACGAGGACTACGTGCGTCGTACCAGCCCATTCCTTCCGCGCCCTCCGCGTAAGTGACCCAGCGCGACGGGGATCACCACTAGCCTCATCCCACAATCGTCCGTGTGGGAGTGAGGGTTTGTGAGCAAGGTGCGTCGCTACGAGGTCACTGCTGCTGGTGATTTCGCTTCGGTGCTCTCTGCACTCACCGATCACATCGGACTTCGACTTCTGAGCCTTGATGAAGGCGAACGGAGTTGGCTCGATACGCCCACTGGCACCCTCGAACGGGCCGAAACGACGCTGGAGTTCCGTCGGCCAGCCGGTGACGGCACGCCATCGCTCACGTGGGCGGCAGAGGGTCGAGTGCTGGTGTACGACCCATGTGTGTCGTCCACGCCGCCAGTGCAGTCCAGCGACCTTCCCGATTCGGCGGCGTTCGCTCGACTCGCTGCGTTGGTTGATGGCGGCGAGCTCGTTCTTGGCCCAACGGTGAACTCGCAGGTCGCAGTGTTGGCCTGTCTCGACGATGAAGAGAAGACCACCGCTCGAGTCGTGTTCGACCGCTCCGAGACTCTCGACGGTGTCGCCCTGCCGATGATGCTCGAGGTGTTGCCGCTGCGTGGTTATGAAGACGAGGCTGTCGCCCTCGAGAAGTTGTTGAAGCGCAGCATCGCTCTTTCTCCGTCGTCGACGCCGATGAAAGAACACGCGCAGCAAGGCCTAAGCGTTCGCCTTGATGGCCCCGCACTTGTTCCGACGATGTCGGCAGCGCGTGCTTGGCGCACAGTGTTTCAAGGCCTCACCGATTCCATGACACAAGCGTTCTCGGGCGTCCTGAGTGGTAACGATCCTGAAGATCTCCATGCGTTCCGTGTTGCAGTTCGGCGGATCCGAACAATTTTGCAAGACGGTAACGATGTCGTTGACCCTGAATCTCGCGATCGTTTTCGTCATGAATATCGCTGGCTTGGCGATGTCACTACGCCAACACGTGACGCCGATGTTCATCTCATCGAGTTCCCAGCGTTAGCGGCCACACTCCCGCCATCACGTCGTGAAGAGCTCGCGTCATTCAATGAGATTCTTCTGCGCCATCGCTCCGAATGCCACGCAGCGATGGCAGTGGAATTGCGGTCAATCCGCCGTGCCCAATTTGGAACGGCGTGGTTGTCGTTCCTCGCCGATGACGATGCCTGGACAGGATGCGCCGACCTTGCCGATGAACCCGTACTGCGCATCGTTCTGCGGCGCGTCGAGAAGGCAAACCGGCAACTCGTGAAGAACGGTCGCAGGATCACGAAGAAGTCACCCGCTATCTCATTGCACGAGCTTCGTAAAGAAGGCAAGCGACTTCGCTATCTGTTGGAATGCTTCAGTCCGTTGTTCGACGAAAAAGCATTGGCGACGATTTTGCGGCCCTTGCGCGATCTGCAGGACGTGCTGGGAGAATTCCAAGACACCGAAGTGCAGGCCAATGCGCTGCTTGGACTCGCGGGCGAACTTGCGTCTGCCGATGACCATTCCGCGCTTCTGGCGATTGGTGGCGTCATCGAACAACTCGGAGTACGCGGTTCCGATGCCCGTGCTTCCTTCGCCAAAACCTTTGGTCGTTTCGATGACCGAAAAGTGCAGAGGGCCGTTGATCAACTTGAGCCCCGAAAGAAGAAACGATGAAGGTTCTTGCCACCTACAACATCAAAGGTGGAGTGGGGAAGACTGCAACCGCGGTGAATCTTGCTCATGTCGCGGCTGCACACGGAAACCGTGTGCTCGTGTGGGACCTCGATCCCCAGGGCGCGGCAACGTTCTATTTCCGGGTGAAGCCAAAGGTGAAGGGTGGCGGGAAGGCCATCGTTCGCGGGTCACTCGAACTCGGTGATGCGATCAAAGCCACGGACTTCGACAACCTCGACCTCGTACCCGCTGACTTCTCCTATCGCCATCTCGATCTTTGGCTCGATGATGCCAAGAAACCGCTTGCGCGCATCCGTCGTGCGCTTCGCCAGGTGTCTGATGAGTACGACTATGTATTTCTCGATTGTCCGCCGAGCATTTCGCTGACGTCGGAAAGCGTATTTCGTGCTGCCGACGCGCTGCTGGTGCCGACAATCCCCACGACGTTGTCACTACGCACGTATGAACAACTCGATCGCTTTGTGGAAGAAAATCCCGACATGGTTCGCGAACTCAAGATTCTTGGGTTCTTCTCGATGGTCGATCGTCATAAGCGACTGCACCGCCGGTTCATGAACGAACTGCGAACGGCGCATCCCGAGATGCTTGACGCAACGATTCCAAACTCCACCGATATCGAACGCATGGGCGTCCATCGCGAGCCAGTTGGTGCCTATGGCAAGGGCAGTAAACCCGCTCGGGCCTATGAAGCGCTTTGGTCCGAGATTCAAACTCGTCTGTAAGCGATTGCTCTCAGCGGCGGATTTCAGTGCCTGACGGAAGATTTGCGCCGAGCCCAACGGCCACGCTGCATCTCGGCAATCTCCGTACCGCAATGGTCGCGTGGTTGGCCGCTCGTTCTTCTGGTTCGCGGATGTTGTTCCGAAGCGAAGATATGGACCAGGTGGCGTGTCGGCCTGAACATGAAGCATCGGCGGTTCGAGACCTCGCCGCGCTGGGGCTCACCCATGATGGCGATGTTGTGCGGCAGTCGGAGCGTTCCGATCTCTATCGATCAGCAATTGAGCGACTCATTGCCGACGACCTCACCTATCCCTGCTACTGCACTCGTCGAGAGGTGTTGGCCGAAGCAACCGAGTCAATCGCCGCGCCGCACGGCGCCCGTCCGACCGGCGCGTATGCCGGAACCTGCAGCACGCTTGATCGTGCTGGTCGAACCGAACGAGAAGCCGCGGGTCGCACGCCTTCGTTGCGACTCCGATCAAATGGTGCGGTGGTGTCGTTCACCGATCGCCTCGCAGGCTTTTACGAGGGCCAGGTCGACGACTTCGTCATTCGTCGTGCTGATGGGACCCCCGCCTACAACCTTGCTGTTGTTGTTGATGATGCTGAACAGGGCATTGGTGAAGTTGTTCGAGGCGACGATTTAGTGGAGACAACACCGCGGCAGATCCATCTGGCGCGAGTTCTCGGTGTGTCAGAGCCGTCGTATGTGCATGTGCCTCTTGTTTTTGGTCCTGATGGTGAGCGATTGGCCAAGCGTCACGGCGCGGTGACGCTCCAGGATCAACATTTAATGGGCCGAACTCCGGCAGAGGTTGTTTCGATTTTCGCCGCTTCGCTGGGTCTGGCCGAAGACGGAGAACAGTCCACACTCGATGAGCTCGTTCAGCGTTTCGATGTGGCGAAACTGACGAGAATCAGTTGGGTCCTTCCGCAAGCATTGGCCGGTAGCGTCGAACCGTGACCGTTCTTGTCGATGCCGCGATTTGGCCGTTTGAAGGCCGGAAGTGGGCGCATCTCGTGAGCGATACGAGTTTCGAGGAACTTCACGACTTCGCTGCGCAACTGGGTATTCCGCGTCGTGCGTTCCAGGGCGACCACTACGACGTGCCGACCGACTACCGCAATCGTGCGATTGCGCTGGGGGCTGAACCAGTGCCATCTCGAGAACTCGTGCGTCGATTACGAGCAGCTGGGCTGCGCCGAACTCGATCGGCCACGGCGTTGCATTCGGCCACCTGAAAGGCGGCCCAGTAGCGGTTTTATGGGTTGATCAGTTATGGGTTACGGTACGAAAAATTGTTTCAAATTCGAGAGAGTAAAAGGTTAAGAAAATGACGGATCGCCGGGGTGTGGTGAAGCGTTCTGGTGCGGTAGGTGGATCGGCGTTGTTGGCCGGTGGAGCGGTTGGTTCGGCGGTGTTGTTGTCGATGTTTGCTTCGCCTGCCGGTGCAACGACGACGTTCACGGTTGATACAAATTTCGATGGGGGTGCCAATGCCTCAGATTGTGTGACGCCAGTAGCGAACTCGTGCTCGTTGCGTGACGCGCTTGCCGCAGCGACCACGAATGGTGATGTCATTGTGTTTGACGCTGCGTTGAGCGGTCAGACAATTTCGATCTCTCAAGGCAATCTGACCGTGAGTGCCGGTATCACCATTACGGGTCTTGGCTCTGCCAACCTGACGATCGACGCAGCGAGCACCTCCCGAATTTTCTACATCTCCAATTCATCTGACGGCGCCGAAGTTGCGATCTCAGGCCTCAGCATGATCAATGGCTCCGTGGGTCGACGTTACGGCGGTGGCATTTTTGACAAACACGTTGGCGATCTCACGCTGAACGATGTCTCCGTCACCGGTTGTGACGCTCGTTATGGTGGCGGGGTTTATAAAGAGTACGACGGTACGTTAGAAATCGTTGACTCGACCATCTCGGACAATTCTGCGTCAAAGGGTGGGGGCGCGCTTTATACCGCCGGAGTGGGGGATCTTTACATCACGAACTCCACCTTCGATGGCAACACCGCGGGCAGTGGAGCTGGCGTCGGCGAGCTCGGAAACGACGGCAACGTCACCATTACTGGTTCAACGTTCTCTAATAACACTGCGAATGGCAACGGCGGAGCGTTCTACATTGAGAGAGGTGTTGAAGGAACCGTTTCTATTTCGGGTTCCACGTTCTCAGACAACACTGCGACCAGCGGTGCTGGTGGCGCCATTTACGGCCGCAACGGCGGCTCGTTCACAATTACGAACTCCTCCTTCGATGGCAACACTGCGGGCAGTGGAGGTGGCGGTGCGGTTTTCGCTAGAAACAACGAATCGTTCACAGTGACGTCATCAACGTTCTCGGGGAACCACGCAAGTAGTTGGGGTGGAGCCCTCTACTTGGAGACCGATGCGCAGGTAGTTACTGTCACCGACTCCCTCTTTACCGGCAACTCGGCTGTCCAAGCAGGCGGTGCGCTTGACTTTGATGGGGATGGTCAGGTTGTGACGATCAATAACTCCACCATTGTCGACAACACGTCGGGTACCGACGGTGGTGGAATCTGGAAAGAATCAGCTGGGTCGTTGACGATCAACATGTCGACGATTACCGAAAACTCAGCTGCCAATAGCGGCGGGGTATTTTTCAACAAGCCCAACCAGAACCCGCAGGCCGATGTGACCATCACAGGCACGATTCTTGCGGGTAACACTGGAACTGCCGGTGCTGCCGATGATCTGGGCACATACGCTGATGCAACATCGCCGGTGGCGACGATCAGTGATTCGATTCTTGGTGCGGTCGAGGCAGGTATCACCGTGACGGCGTCGAACAACATCGACGCCACGGCTCCCGGGTTCGTGATTGGTTTGGGTGCGCTTGCCAACAACGGGGGTGCCACCAAAACGATGGCGTTACTTGCCGGCTCACCAGCCATCGATGCTGGGCCGGCGACGGTCCCGACCTTCACGGGAAATGGCTTTGACCAGCGTGGAACACCGTTCGCTCGCGTCTCCAATGGTCGGAGTGATATCGGGGCGTTTGAATTCCAGGTCGACCCAACTCCTTCTACAACGACGACAATTGCAACCGACGATACGGTTGTACCGGCGTTCACCGGCTGATCGACGTACTGAGATATCTGTGAAAGTGGGGGTCGAGTTCGCTCGGCCCCCTCTTTTCGTTTCGGCTTGAATCAGCTTGCGGCGTTCTCCGCGATTTCGTCGGCAATCGCCTTTGCTTCGGCGGGGGAGATTCCAGATCTCCCGACAAGAAAGCACGTGAGGGGCGCGGCAAGGCGTTCCGAGGTGTGGGCGGCCACGCTGGCAAGGTCGAGAAGAGCGTCGATGTCTGCCTGTGCGAGCGGACCAAGCCCGAGCCGGTCGGCGAACGTGGTGAGCCATTCCTGAGCGTCCATGGGCCGATCGTAGGCCGAATCGCATGGTCAGGATTCGTGCCCATGATGCTTTCTCGTCGCTTTGTGTTCGGCCGGAGTTCACCTCGTCTTGGAAGATTTAGCAAGACAGAAGTTTCGTCCAACTAGGCGGTTCCGCCCGAGTGATTTCAGCCAGAGTCCGACGCGCCCTTCTCGGGGTCTTCGCAGCTCTTTTCGTCGCGCTCGGAATCGCAATGGTCAGTGTCACCCCAGAGGTCGGGGCAGTTGAATCCAACCAAAACATGGTTGTGGTCATTCCCTCGACGACCACGACAATTCCCGCGAATTACACGCTGTTGTTCGATGCCAATGGTGGTTCTGGTGCGATGTCGAGTCTTGTCGTGAAATCAGGGACCGCCACGGCATTGACGGCAAATGCGTTCACGCGGACCGGGTACACATTTTCGGGTTGGGCAACGAGTTCAACTGGGTCGGTCGCCTACGCCAACAGCGCGACACTCACTCCCACGAGCAATCTGACGTTGTACGCGGTGTGGACAGCGGTGACATACACCGTCACGTTCAATGCCAATGGTGGCGCGGGCACCATGGCCGCTATGACGTTTACGGTCACCGGTCGGTCGCTGACCGCAAATACGTTGACCCGAGCCGGTTACACGTTTGCTGGTTGGGCGACGACTGCTTCCGGCACGGTCGCGTTTGCTGATTCCGCCACGTACAGCACTGCTGGCAATGTGACGTTGTACGCGGTGTGGACACCGATCAATTACGCGATCACATTTAACGCCAACGGCGGAACCGGCACCATGGCGAATCAGACATTCACTGTGACTGGTGCTGCGTTGACGAAGAGCACGTTTACTCGTACTGGTTACACGTTTGCTGGATGGTCGACGACAGCAACGGGCACTGTGGCGTTTACTGATTCAGCCACATACAACGCTGCTGGCAACGTGACGTTGTTTGCGGTGTGGACAGCGGTCAATTACGCGATCACGTTCAATGCCAACGGCGGTACGGGCACGATGGCGAACCAGGTGTTCACGGTTGTTGGTGAGCCGGTGAATGCGAACACGTTTACGCGGGCTGGTTACACGTTTGCTGGTTGGTCGACGACAGCTGCTGGCACGGTCTCAGTTGCGAATTCGGCGAACTATGCGACAGCTGGCAATGTGACGTTCTTCGCGGTGTGGACTGCGGTGAATTACACGGTCACGTTTAATGCCAATGGCGGTACGGGCACGATGGCCGCGATGACATTCACGGTGGCCGGTAAAGCTCTTACGGCCAATGCGTTTACGCGTACTGGTTACACGTTTGCTGGTTGGTCAACGACCGCAGCAGGAACAGTGGCGTTTGCCAACAACGCAAACTACGGAACGATCGGAAATGTGACGTTGTTTGCGGTGTGGACACCGATTGATTACACGATCACGTTCAATGCCAATGGTGGCACCGGCACCATGGCAAACCAGGTGTTCACCGTTGTCGGTGAGCCGGTGAACGCGAACACCTTTACCCGGGCTGGTTACACGTTTGGTGGCTGGTCAAAGACAGCTGCCGGTGCGGCGACGATTGCGAATAGCGCGAATTACAACACTGCGGGCAATGTGACGTTGTTTGCGGTGTGGA
>CALBSE010000062.1 GCA_937927725.1 uncultured Actinomycetes bacterium | reverse complement strand
GTCGAAGTTGTTGTCGAAGTTGTTGTCGAAGTTGTTGTCGAAGTTGTTGTCGAAGTTGTTGTCGAAGTTGTTGTCGAACTACTCGTGGTCGTCGTTGACGGGGGAAGCGTTGTTGATGTTGTCGATGTCGAAGTGGTGGTCGTCGTCGGTGGTTCGGTCGTCGTTGTGGTTGACGTCGGCGGTTCAGTCGTCGTTGTGCTCGTCGTCGGCGGTTCAGTCGTCGTTGTGGTTGACGTCGTCGTCGTGGGAGGTACGTAGAGAGAGGTTCCGCGGATGTCCCAGCCCTTGGAGCGAAGGTTTGCCACCGCATCCGAGGCACTTGCCAGATACTCAACTCCGAAGTACGCCATGACGCCACTGTTTTGCGCACGAGATGCCCAACCGATGAGTGACGTACTGAAATTTTCTCGACTCAGACCTCCGCTCCCCACAAACTGCCAGAGCGCCGCTACGTGTGCAGAAGCGAAACTCCAATTTGGTAACGATTGGTCGAATGCTGATGCACCCCAGAACATTGCTCGGAATGCTCCGACCTTTGCCGTGTCCCACGAGTTGATGGGCTGATTGAACGACGATGCATTGTTGAACATGTACGCCATGTTCGTAACGTTCGAGACATTCCAAGACGCCAACGGTTGGTTAAAACTTTGTGTCCAAGAAAACATCGCGCTCATGTTCGTAACGTGCGATGTGTCCCAATTTGAAATGTCCTGATTGAACGCTGTGGTCGCCTCAAACATCGAACTCACATCAGTGACGGTGTAGGGCAAGTCTTCTGGCACTGCGACCAAATTGCGCAAGTTGTTGAACGCACTGGAAAGGCTCGTGAGTCCAAGCGTTCCCCATTGCGAGACTTCCGTGACGCAGTTTGCACCTAGAAGTCCGGTAGACGCAGAAAAGTGCCCCGCGGAACCTGAGATTGAGATCTCATGCGCCAATGAGTCGGAGTAGGTGTGTTCGGTGGTTCCGTCCGCGGAGACAACATCATTCGTTGTGTCGCCCCAGTCAATTGTCGCAGCGACATTTCCCGATAACACCACACCAGCCGTTGACGTTCCGCAAGATGTCACGACTGGATCGAACATGAGCTTTAACGGGCTTGGCGGAGGCGTCCCATCGATTCCAATGACGTCAATGCCGTTGTCCTGATCGGGAACGTTTCCTGCACCTAAGGCGCCATTCCAATTACTTCCGGAACAGCGAACTTTGCCGCGACTGGTGAGAGCACACGTGTGTCCATCGCCGCTACTGATCTGCGTGGAATCGGGATAACCCGTCGCAAGTTGTGGCGAGTTGTACCACGCGTTGTTGGGATCGCCCATCGCGAAACGTCCGGAACTATTCAGTCCCCAGCACTTCACTTCGCTCGACGCGGTAACGGCACAGGAGATCGACGGGCCGACGTCCAGTGACACCGCGTTGGAGAGATTGACGACAGGACCGGGTACAGGATCGCCATCGGGACCGGCCGGTCCGCGACCAAGGCCACCTCCACCCCATCCCGCACCCCAGCAATTCACGATTCCCGTGGCCATCAGCGCACATGAATGAACCTGGCCCGCTCCGACGGCAACGACGCCGCTCGTCAACGTCTGCACTTGCACAAGTTCGCCATTCGAACTTCCGCCGAGCGCGCCGTACTCGTTTCGTCCCCAACACTTCGCTCCACCGTTGACGACCGCACACGTGTGATTCACTCCTGCGGAGATCGACGTCACGCCAGGTTCGAGGCCGAGCACCGATACCGGAGTCGTTGAGTACGACCCGAGCGGAAAGGTTGGGTCGCCAAGTCGCTGGTCGTCGTTCTTACCCCAACACTTCACCCCACCCGAGACAGTGAGTGCACACGCGTGCGCTGCACCAACAACGACTTGCGTCACCGCTTCGGTCAGGCCGACCACTGGTACCGGGATTGACTGATCGTCTCTTGTGCCGTCACCCAACTGCCCTGAAGAGTTCAACCCCCAACACTTGACTGCTCCGCCAGTCACAATTGCGCATGTTGACGCACCCCCCGCCGATACTGCGGTTGCATCGGTGATGGTGAGAACATCGACAGGAACGGAGCTTCCACCCACGGTGGGTCCTGCCCCCAACAATGCCGGTGGTCCATTCCCCCAGCATTTAATGCCACCGGTGCTGATACGTGCGCAGGAGTGATAGTCACCCGAGGTAACCGCCGTGGCCACCACGGGCACCGATACTGGCGAGAACGATGACGCTCGAAGCGCTGCTGACATCGTCGCTACAAGGCCGCTCGATGCCGCGACGAGACAGATCACGATGACCACAACAACCATCAAGTTGGGGAATCGAACTCGCGACATGAGCGGATGAGGTCCTAGGTGCTGATAACTGCGCAGACCATAGGAAACCCAAGTGAACACACAGTGAACGCAACAAAACGCAACAAAACGCAAACGGCCGGCCCCGAAGGACCGGCCGTTGCGAACAACCCGTGAGGGTTGACTTACATCATTCCGCCCATGCCACCCATACCGCCCATGGCGGCAGCAGCAGCTGCAGCACCGGCGCCATCGTCGGGCTTATCGGCGACGAGTGCTTCGGTGGTGAGGAGCAGCGCAGCGATGGATGCTGCGTTCTGCAGTGCGGCGCGGGTGACCTTGGCCGGGTCGATGACGCCAGCCTTGAGGAGGTCAACCATCTCGCCAGTTGCAGCGTTGAATCCGGTCGAGCCCTTTGCGGCTTCGACCTGCTGAACGATGACAGCACCTTCGTGGCCAGCGTTGTCAGCAATGAGTCGGGCCGGAGCCTCGAGCGCACGGTAGACAGCGCGGGCGCCAGTGGCTTCGTCGCCTTCAAGTGAATCGATGGTCTTGTTCAGCGATGCACGTGCACGGAGAAGTGCGGTACCGCCACCGGCGACAACACCTTCTTCGATAGCTGCACGAGTTGCGCTGAGCGCGTCTTCGATGCGGTGCTTCTTTTCCTTGAGTTCAACCTCGGTGGCTGCGCCAACCTTGATGACCGCAACGCCGCCCGAAAGCTTCGCAAGGCGCTCCTGGAGCTTCTCGCGATCCCAATCGGAATCGGTGTCTTCGATCTCTCGCTTGATCTGCGCAACACGACCGTTGACGTCGGCGGATTCGCCAGCGCCTTCAACGATGGTGGTTTCGTCCTTGGTCACAACAACCTTGCGGGCGGTGCCGAGAAGGTCGAGGGTGGCCGAGTCGAGCTTGAGGCCGATCTCTTCGCTGATGACCTGGCCGCCGGTGAGGATGGCCATGTCAGCAAGCATTGCCTTACGGCGCTCGCCGAAGCCCGGAGCCTTGACGGCAACGGAGTTGAACGTGCCACGGATCTTGTTCACCACGAGGGTGGCAAGGGCTTCGCCGTCGACGTCCTCGGCGATGATCAGAAGGGGCTTGCCCGACTGCATGACCTTCTCGAGCACGGGAAGCATGTCCTGCACCGATGAGATCTTCGAATTCACGAAGAGGATGTAGGGGTTGTCGAGTACTGCTTCCTGACGCTCAAGGTCAGAAACGAAGTACGGGGACAGGTAGCCCTTATCGAACTGCATGCCCTCAACGAAGTCGAGATCCATGCCGAAAGTGTTGGACTCTTCAACGGTGACAACGCCATCCTTGCCGACCTTGTCGATTGCGTCGGCGATGACGCCACCGATAACGGTGTCGGCGGCGGAAATGCTGGCGACCTGAGCGATCTCGGACTTGTCGTCGATCTCCTTGGCCTGCTTCTTGATGCTTTCAACAGCAGAAGCAACAGCCTTTTCGATACCGCGCTTGAGGCCAAGCGGGCTTGCGCCGGCGGCAACGTTGCGAAGACCTTCGCGAACGAGAGCCTGGGCAAGAACGGTGGCGGTGGTGGTGCCGTCGCCAGCGATGTCGTTGGTCTTTGTTGCAACTTCCTTGACCAGCTGTGCACCCATGTTCTCGAAGGGATCTTCGAGTTCAATTTCACGAGCGATGGAAACACCATCGTTGGTGATTGTCGGCGCACCGAACTTCTTGTCAAGAACGACGTTGCGACCCTTCGGGCCGAGCGTCACCTTGACGGCGTCTGCCAGTGCATTCACACCGGCTTCGAGGGCGCGTCGTGCGTCCTCATCGAACTTGAGCATCTTTGCCATGTGTCAGCTTCCGATCACTTGATGACCGCGAGGACATCGCGGGCGTTGAGGATGAGGACGTCTTGACCATCGACGGTGATTTCGGTGCCGCCGTACTTTGAATAGACGACGGTGTCGCCCTTCTTCACGTCGACAGGGATGACCTCGCCGGTCTGTTCGCTGCGACGGCCGGGGCCGACGGCAAGAACTTCACCCTGCTGGGGCTTTTCTTTGGCGGTGTCGGGGATGACCAGACCGCTGGCGGTCGTTGCTTCGCTTTGTCCGGGAAGGACCACGATGCGGTCTTCGAGGGGCTGAAGGTTCATAGCTGGAGCCTCCGTAGGCAGTTGGTAGTAGCACTCGCGGGATGCGAGCGCTTAGCACTCTCCGCGTGGGACTGCTAACGATAGGCCCGCGACCCCCGGGGTCACAACCTGAGCGGAGGATTTTTAGGACAGCGTCGAAACCAGGCGCAGATTGGGGTCGGCCCCGGTGTCGAGCGGCGATGGCCCATCAGACTGGAGGCGATACCAGCCGGCCGCAGCGACCATGGCGGCATTGTCGGTGCACATCGCCCGGCTGGGCAGGAAGGCACGCAGACCATCGGCCACGCATGCATCGAGCAGTCGCTCACGCAGGAGCGAATTGGCCGCCACTCCCCCCGCCAAGCACAGGCCCTTGGCCCCATGGTCGCGCGCGGCCCGGCGGGCTTTGGTGACGAGCACGTCAACGACCGCTTCCTGGAAGGCGGCCGCAACATCAGCGGTGTGGACCTCGGGATTACGCCGCACGTGATTGACGACCGAGGTTTTGAGACCAGAAAACGAAAAGTCATAGCCCTCGTTGAGCATCGCACGCGGGAACTGCATCGCCTGCGGATCGCCTTCCATTGAGATGGCGTCAATCGCAGGTCCACCGGGATACCCGAGACCGAGATAGCGAGCGACCTTGTCGAAGGCTTCACCGGCGGCATCATCGATTGTGGAACCAAGCACGCGGTACTGGCCATGCCCTGTCATAAGCACGAGCAGTGTGTGGCCACCTGACACCAACAACACAACGACAGGAAGTTCGATCTCGGGATCTTCGAGTAACGCGGCGTAGAGATGCGCTTCGAGATGATTCACGGCAACAAACGGAACATCCCAAACAAGGGCAAGAGCTTTTGCAGCGCTCACGCCAACGAGAAGCGCACCGATGAGACCGGGACCAACGGTTGCCGCGACTGCATCAACGTGATCGTCCTGGATGCCCGCTTCAATCAACGAGCGCGCAACAACAGGAATGAGAAGTTCCACATGCGCGCGGCTCGCGATTTCAGGAACGACGCCTCCGTAGCGCGCGTGAAGGTCGATCTGGCTCGAAACAACTGAGGAAAGAACATGATGGCCATCAACGACGACCGCTGCGGCGGTTTCGTCGCAACTTGTTTCGATTCCGAGGACGCGAGTTCCGCTCATGCAGGTTCCTTCTGTTCGATCGGGGCACCCGGAAGTTGTTCTTCAATGAACGCGAGGCGTTCCGCGTATTCGGGAGAATCGATGTCATGTGCCCACAAGACCAATGCGTCTTCTGTGGGGTCTTTGTAATAGTCCTTGCGCACACCAGAGGGTGCGAAACCAAAGCGACGATAGAGAGCCAGCGCAGCTTTGTTTGACGCACGAACTTCAAGTGTGATCGAGCCTGATCCACGTGCAATTGCTCGGCGAGCAAGTTCGAGCATGAGTCGCGTGCCGATTCGTGCACCCTGTGCCGCGGGGTCAACTGCGACTGTGGTTACGTGACCTTCGCCCACGACATAAAGCAGGCCGGCAAAGCCGACAACGCGCTCATCGTGGTCCGACAGCGCAACGATGTAGTCGCGTTCGTCGCGACGAACTTCAGCAAGGAAAAGCCCCAAGGACCATGGCGTGGAACTGGTTTGTTCCTCAATACGAAGAACGTTGCGCAAATGGCGTCGTCGCATCGTGGTGATCGCCACCATCGAATTCGTAGTCGTCATAGTCAAACGCCCGGTCTCGTCGACCAGTTGATTTCCGCATCGGGCTTGCGCAGATACATGGGCTCGAGGTCCCAAGGCTTTACCCACTGCTCTCGAAGTGCTTGTGCATGGGCCAGCATTACGAGCGACGTTGCGTTGGGATACGCAAAGCCTTCTTCTGCAATTTCGCATTTCTTCAAGCCATCGAACACTTCGCTGTAGCGAATGGCTCCATCGCCAACAAGCAAGCATTCCTCGCCCGACGCCATCAGTTCAGACGCAAGATCGTCCGGACTACCGACCTGATGATCGGTAATGCGCTGAATGCCACCCGGGACCTGGCGGTAGAAGGCATAGAAGAGTTCACCGCGACGCGCATCAATCGTTGCGACGATGAGGCGCGAAGTGAACCGGACTGGGAACGCCAGAAGGTCGAGGCTTGGAACGCCAATCATCGGAACGTCAAGGGCATAGGCCATGGCCTTTGCCGCTGCGACGCCGACGCGAAGCCCAGTGAACAAACCAGGGCCAAGGTCGACAGCGACAACACTGATTTCTGACAGTTCGATGCGAGCTTGTTTGCAGGCGAACTCAATAGCGGGAGTCAGAACTTCGGCATGCTGACGACCGCGACTCGATTGTGTTGCTGCGAGCACGCCTTCGTGACCACCAACGGCAACAGAAACCTGCACAGTTGCGGTATCAATTCCAACGATCAGCATCAGTCGTCTCCGTCAGGTTCGTGAATCCACGGAGAAACCGCGGTGGCGACTGCGCGAATGCGTGCACTCCAACGTGGACCGACTGGAACGAGTTCGAGAACTCGCACATCGTCAGCTGCGCCGGTGGGGTCGAGTGAAATCGCGACCTCATCAAAGGAGAATCGAATTTCGAGGTAGTCAGCGGGAAGGGCAGGCGCGACGGAATCTCCCCACTCGATAACGGTCACGCCGCCATCGTCAAGCATTTCGGGAACTCCGAGATCGAGCACCTCGCTCAGCGCTTCGAGTCGATACACATCGAGGTGATTGAGTTCGAGGCGACCCTCGTAGGTGTTGACCAACGTGAATGTCGGCGAGGTGATGAGATCATCGATACCCAGTGCTGCCCCGAAGCCTTGCGTAAATGCGGTCTTGCCAGCGCCCAGATCGCCAGCGAGAAGTATGAGGTCGCCGGGACGCGCCAACTCAGCGAGCGCGGCAGCAAGTTCTTTCGTCGCTTCCGGCGAGGTCGTGCGGGTGAAGATCATCCGTTCAATCCTCGCGGATAAAAGCGCGGAACTCGGGGCCCAATACCGCAGACAATTTCGTAGGCGATTGTGTCGAGGTGTCCGGCGACATCTTCGGCCGTGATCATTGCTTTGCCTTGCGTGCCGATGAGCACAACCTCGTCGCCCACTTCAACGTGATCGTCGCCGCAATCAACCATGAGTTGGTCCATGGTGACGACGCCAACGATGGGACGCTTCTTGCCACCGATCAGAACTTCGCCGCCAACAAGGCCAAGACGACGGGGCACGCCGTCGGCGTAACCAATCGGAACGGTCGCAACCGTGCTGTCAACATCAAATCGGTGGCGAAGGCCGTAGGAAATTCCTTCGCCTGCCTTGACTCGCTTCACAGTCGAAACTTCCGCACGCAACGAAAGTGCGGGGCGGAGGTCGGGAGTGCCAGGAAGCCCCGGCGCCGGGGAAATGCCGTAGACCGCGATACCGACCCGGACGAGGTCGTAACGGCCGCGCGGGTGGGCAATAGCAGCAGCGGAGTTCGCAGAATGGCGAATTGACGGGAAGATTCCCGCCTCGCCCAACTGAGTAAGCACGGCGTCGTAACGATCAAGTTGCTCATCAGTAAAAGCATTTTCAGGTTCGTCTGCCACGGCGAAATGCGTGAAGACGCCTTCAAGAACCAGTTCTGGTCGCTTCACAACTTCACGGGCAAGCGAAAGCGCATCGGCTGGGTCAACCCCAACACGGTTCATTCCAGTATCGACCTTCATATGAACAGGAACGACCTTGCCCTGTTCACGAGCAGCATTCGCTAGGAGTTCAACGGCGATCGGCGAAGTAATGCACACGCGCAGGTCGTAACGAACAACGGCAACCAAGTCTGCGAGCCTCGGCTGCGACAGAAGAAGAATCGGTGCGGTGATGCCCGCCTTACGAAGAACCGCGGCTTCTTCGATGAGTGCGACTGCGAGCCAGTCGGCACCAGCATCGAGCGCGGCTTCACTCACTGCGATTGCGCCGTGGCCATACCCGTCAGCTTTTACGACGGCGCACACCAACGACGGCGCGACCAATGTGCGCAGAACACCCACATTGTGGGCGATCGCTCCGAGGTCGACCTCGGCGCGCGCAGCACGCATCGTGCTACTTGCCCGCGTCCTGTTCGTTCACGATGGCGCGAACGATGTCGCCGCGAGCAACGATGCCAATAATCGCACCAGAGTCATCGACAACGGGAAGACGGTCGGCGCCTTGCTCGTGCATGATCGTGGCCGCGTACTCAACGGTGTCGTCGGGACCAAGTGTCGGTGCAGCGTCGCCCATAACTTCGCCAACAGTGGAGCCGAGTGCCTTCTCGACATCGCGATCAAACTTCTTCTTCGAGGAAGGAAGTTCGATATAGGCGCCGAGCAACGTGATCACAGTCGGGAGGTGAACGCGAGCCTCTTCAACAATGAGATCAGAGGTGGAGAGCAACCCAACGATTGCGCCATCGGCGTCGACCACAGGGGCGCCATCGACGTCCCGGATGAGCATGGTCCGCATAGCGTCCATGACGTTGTCCCCGGGGGCAAAGGTCAGGACATCGCTGGCCATGACATCGCGAACAGGCAGTTCTCGCAGCATCGTTCCTCCAGGATCCGCGCCGCTAAGGCCGCAGAAAGGTCAAGTCGTCAAGCACGGCTGGAAGGTGAGCGATGACATCGCCCGCTACCAGTCCACGGCGCCAGCCTAGGGCTCCGGCTCGTCCGTGGATGAATGCACCACCGGCCGCAGCACGGAGGGGATCGACGCCGCATGCCAGTAGTGCGCCGATAATTCCGGCCAAGACATCGCCCGTACCGGCGGTTGCCAACCGTTGATCACCTGCGATCGAGACAAGTACCTCGCCATCGGGAGCAGCGACCACAGTCGTCCGACCCTTGAGAAGCACGATTGCGCCGCTCTCGATCGCAAGGCCGCGGGCATCGGCGATGCGATCTTCGCTTGGAGTGCGACCAGCAAGTCGCGCGAATTCGCCATCGTGTGGAGTGAGCACAGTGGATTCCGAAACGAAACGTGAGACCTCGGTGCCCAGCGCAGTGAGGCCATCGGCATCGACAACAGTCGGCACTCCCCGCCCAGTCGCAGCAGCAACAACTTGTCGGATCTGTTCCTTCGTTCCATCAGCGACGCCAAGGCCGTTCCCGATGACGAGCGCATCAAAACGAGCGAGATCGGAAATGACCTCTGCCGCCCACGCGTCCGATGACACGTCAGTGCGCACAGCTTCAATCGGAAGATCGGCGGCTGCGCCTCCTGGAGTCGAGACACGCACATAGCCCGCGCCGGTTCGCGCTGCAGCACCAGAACACAACGAGGCAGCGCCGCCCATCCCCGGACTTCCGGCAACAACCCATACCGCGCTCTGCCACTTATGAGCGTTACTCGCCGGCTCAGGAATCCACGATGCAACTGCAGCAGCACCGACGAGATGTGCACTCGCATTGCGAGTATCGAGTCCGATGTTGGCGACAGCGAGTTCACCGCTGCACGCGAAACCATCACCAAACACATTGCCGGGCTTGAGCGCAGCAAACGAGATCGTCGCGTCTGCCTCAAGGACGTCGCCAACGCACGAACCGTTGCGACCATTGATCCCTGACGGGATATCAACCGCAAGCACGAGACAACCCGGGGGTGCAATCGGTGCATCCCATTCGCCACGGAATCCGGTGCCGTATGCCGCGTCAATCACCAGATCGCAATCCGGAAGAACTTCGGGCGCATCTGCGGCGTCGACAATCGTGACGTGCACGCCCTGGGCCTGGAGGCGCGTTGCGGCATCACGTCCGTCGTTACCGTTATTCCCTTTGCCCGCAAGCACTACGACGCGTCGCCCGTAGGTGCCGCCGAGCATCTGAACAGCTGTGCGCGCAACTGCTCTGCCGGCTCGATGAATGAGTTCTTCGACCGGTTCGGGCGCGGCATGATCGATTGCATTCATTTCTTCGGGCGTCACGATGGGAACCAATCCCCCACCATCGATTGCGTCGGGGCGCGGCAATGCTTGGACACCAAGGGGGCCAAGCATCGGCGACGCCGTTTCGGCGCCAAGCGCAACGACAACGGCCTGCGCAACGATCTCTGAATGACTCAAGGTGAGCCTCCAGGCCTTCATTCCCTGCTGTTCAGCAAGTGCAGCAGCGCGCCCCGTCAATGAAAGCGATGGTCGTCCATCGCCATCACGGAGGACTTCGATCTCATGCCAGTCGGCGGCACCGATACCGACACCCATTGCTTTCAGCACCGCTTCCTTCGCAGCGAAGCGAACAGCAAAGCGTTCGGTAGGATCAGATCGACGAAGTGCGTATTCACGCTCGCTTGCAGTGAAAAGTTTTTCGATGAGTCCAGGTCGGCGCTCGAGCACTCGCCGGAATCGGTCGAGATCAACCAGATCGTTTCCGATTCCCAGAATCATGAGCGCCAGTGTTCGGCCAGCAAGTTCACTGGTTCTGTCATCAGCTCAATGACAGGAACATCAGTCAGTAGATCGTCGCGGAAGACCGGTTCGGTTTCCGTCACCGCATGCTTGATAGCGGCGTAACGATTTCGGTAACCCTGCAAGACCGATCGCAACGCAGGAAGAGCAAGGTCGTCGCGCAAGCGAACATGCAACAACGACAAGCCAGTCGGTTCGCCGTCTTTGATCTCGGGAACAATGATCACCGTACGACCGTCGTTGCGACCCTTTGCTACCAACACGGTGTGTTCGACCGCGACGAGACGCTTCGTGCCTCGAAGTTGTGGATCATCAGTGGTTCGGCTTTGTAGATCGCGAGCGAGGCCACCCCGGTCGATAATGACAACGCGAGCTTCGTCACGACCGGCAGGATCGACGTGACCCTCGATCGCGTAACGCGTGTAGCCGAGCACTTCATCAACAAGGGGTTCGAGCGCGGAAAGTGTTCGTAGCGTTGAATAAGTGAGGCGATCGCGCGAAGCCCCGGTGGCGAGGACCTCCTTGACCAGCGGAACCTGCATGAGCGTTTCATCGCTGCGCGAAATACCGACGGTGACAGTCTTGGCCTGATGCTTGATGGCATCGACAGGACGGGTGAGTTCATCGATCGCTGAAGTGAGCGCCGCCACCAAATCTTCAAGCACCACGGCCGGCGTGCCGACCTTGCCGTACTCGACTTGGTAGGACTCCAAAGGCACCGAGCCAAGAGCAAACCGCCACACGGTGGCCAATCGCACAGCTGAACTTGCTTCGAGGTGGCCGTTGTACTCACCGTTACGAAGTCCATCGAAATAACGCGACGCGAAAACCGTGAGGAGTGGGCGCAATCGTTCGAGCAATGATTCGCCATCGCCGGGAAGACCATCGGCAACCGCAGTATCGATCGCGGCGCGAGCCTCTCGGAGTGGTCGGGCCTGCGCATCGATCGCGAGAGCGGCCTCATACCCAAAGAGGTGGCCGACCATTGCGGAAAGAATGAAGGCGAGTCGAGGATGGACCTCGGGAACGGCGATGACTTGGAGCGCAGCAGAAAAGCGCTCCTCGCCTTGCGTGGCGATGACAACGGGCGCTGCCTTATGGGCCCGGTAGATCGCGACTTCCTTGGCCACATCGTCGGCGGTTGAGCCCTGGAGCCCCGCCGCACAGACGAGGATCATTGGCTCAGAAGACAGATCAATGTGCTTCTTGTCTTCTGTGCCATCGCAAGCAATGGCCTTGTAGCAAAGCTCAGAGAGCTTGATACGAACTTCTTCGGCCGCAATGCGGTTTGCACCATTGCCGACGATCGCCCAGTAACGACGCGAAGGCGCAACACGCTGTGCCGCTGCTTCGATGTCATCACGCAAAGCGAAGGTGCGTTCCAACGCATCGGGGATTTGTCGAAGGCCGTCAAGAATTGCCGAACGTTCCGGCGACCTCACGCCGATGGCATCGGCGAGTGCGGCGGCAAGCAAGAAACATGCGGCTATCTGGGCGTAGAACGCCTTCGTTGACGCGACACTCATTTCAACGTCGCGGCCATCGGAGGTGTAGAGGACACCGTCGGCGCGGTCAGTGAGGTCACTATTACGACGATTTACAATCGCGACAACGTGTGCGCCGCGCGCTCGCACCAAATCAACCGTGCGGTTCGTATCGGTCGTTGTACCTGACTGGCTGACGGCGACTACGAGAGTGTCGGCCATTGATTCAGCGAGATGGAAGCCGCTGAGTTCCGTGGCCAGAATTGCTTCCACGGTTACGGGAGATGAGGGCGCGAACGCCGCCAGACCCTCAAGTAGTGAACGAGCTGCTACGGCTGCTGTGCCTTGGCCGATCGCAAGAATTCGAGTGATCGAACCATCAGCCAATGCCGCGCGCAGTTCGGGCGACAACACATCGTCACCAAGGAGCACATCGGAGTGTCCGTCGATTTCAACCAACTTGCCCCGCAAGGTCTTGCGGAAGGACGCGGGCGCTTCTCCGATTTCCTTGAGAAGGAAATGCGGTGAGTCGCCGCGATCGATGTCACGAGTGGTGATCTGTGCGTCGGCGAGGTCGTCGGCCAGTACGGGAATGAGCGTGCCGTCGTAGGCCCAGCGTTCAATTCCTTCACGATCGCCCGCCTTTGCACCGAGCAATCGAACCACCTGCCCGCTACTCGCGGGATTCGTTGGGTCAACGGGAATATCGCCATCGAGTCGAAGGTACGAAGACGTCTCTTCAACAACGCCGTACGGTTCACTCGCCACGATGAAGGAATCCTCAGCGAGACCGATATAGAGCGCCTGCCCACTTCCGCGCAACGCGAGTAACAGCGAATCGGCGGCGTCTGCAGCACTCGCTGCGATCGCAACTGATCCTTCGAGTTGGTTCACCGTTGAACGAAATGCGTCGAGAACTCCGGTGCCATCAGCCATCGCCCGCGATGTCAGAGTGGGAATGACCTTCGCATCGGTGGTGATCTCGTCGGCAATATGCAACGACTGTGCTGCCTTGAGATCGGCAAAGTTGTCGACATCGCCGTTGAGGACGGCGGTGACATATGCCCCGCCAACTTCGTCGGTTTCTTCTGAATTCAGCGGATGTGCGTTGGGCTGACTGATAATGCCAACGCTGGCCCAACGCGTGTGACCAAGAACAACGGCTTCAACATCGGGCGAACCAAGTGCATGGCGAAGCAACGGATCAGAAACGATGGCGGCACGAAGCGTGCGCGTGTTGTCGCCAAGTTCGCCGATCTCTGCCGCTGCTTTGTACACAAAGCTCAAATGACCCTCGGGTGTGCGCACGGCCATTGACCCGAACAAGGGATCAGAGGCGCGATCGGCGACGACAGCACTCAGCGCGGGTGAGGAAAGATCGAGGGCATGGTTGCGAACGAGAAGGTGAAGCCCAGCGCTGTCGCGTCCACGAACTTCGAGTCGATCGAGTGCAGAAAGTGCTTGATGGATTGAAAGCGCCACTGCGACTGCGGCAGGACTGAACGCTTCACCAGCGGGTCCTACCCCATCGAGCAGGCCAATAACGCCGTCGGCGGCGCGCAGTCGGTCGCGCTGCACGGCCCACACTGCGTCCTTCAATGAAACGACAGCGGCGTTCAGTCGTTCGAGTTCACGACCGGCTGGGGCGTGTGCGCCGCGCGCATCGGAATCGAGGTGACGCTCAAGTTCATCAATTTGTCGAGCGAGTCCGTCAATCAGGTTGGTCGTGGAAATGCGTAGCCCTGACACCTCGAGCAATGCTCGAACTCCGGCGACTCCGCGCAACAAGCGGTCGGCATCGGCCACCGCAGTCGCCGCATCGGCGACAGGGGCGATAGCTACCGTCTTCGAGGCGATAACTCCGGCCAACAACTGTGATGCCGCTTCAAGGCGGTCACAGACTTCCGCCAAGCCAGGAGGCTGGCGGAGCGACGGTCGACGAACGACGGCGATAATTCCGCACATGAGGGGGCCAGCCTAGGCCGAGCAGGCCTGGATCACGGCTGCAGCAAGGTTGTCGGCTGCAGCTTCGGCCTGCTCCAAGGTCTGCGCTTCCACCATGACCCGCACGAGGGGTTCGGTGCCACTGAGCCGGATGAGAACTCGGCCCCGAGCGCCGAGTGATTGTTCAACCTCGGCGATCTCACCAGCAATGGCGTCAGCAATGTCGTCACGACGATGTTCAAGACGAATATTGCGCAGCACCTGCGGGAGGCGCTCCATTGCGCCATGAGCCAAGACGGAAAGTGGCGTTTGCGAACGCGCAACGAGATCGACGAGTTGCACCCCCGAAAGCACGCCATCACCCGTGGTCGCTCGATCAGCAAAGACGATGTGGCCGGACTGTTCGCCGCCGAGAGAACTCGATGTCCGAGCAAGCGCCTCGAGAACATGACGATCGCCAACAGGAGTCTCGATAACTTCAATGCCCTGAGCATCCATGGCGAAACGGAATCCAAGATTCGACATCACCGTGACGACGACACGATCACCAGCGAGTTGACCGCGTTCGCGGAGATCGCGCGCGAACAATGCAATCAATTGATCGCCGTCAATGAGTTCACCGCGTTCGTCGACCGCAAGGAGCCGGTCGGCGTCGCCATCAAACGCGAGTCCAAGTGCAGCGCCGTTCGCAACGACCGCACGCTGCAAATCTTCAGGATGTGTTGACCCGCAGGCATCGTTGATGTTGCGACCATCGGGTTGCGCATGAAGGACTTCCACATCAAGACCAAGGCCACGGAAGATTTCAGGCGCAACAAATGACGCTGCCCCGTTTGCACAGTCGATCACGATTCGCATCGGAACAACCCCAGCAACCGACGACGCGACGGAAGCGCACCATTCGTCGACAGCGTTGGGATCGGCTTGAACGTCAGTCGCAAGATTGTTATCGACACCCGAAGCAACAAGCGCGTCGAGCGCGATTTCGAGTGCTGCTTCAAGTTCGTCAGACAGCTTGCGGCCACCAGGCGAAAAGAACTTGATGCCGTTATCAGTCCATGGATTATGTGATGCAGAGATGACTGCGCCGGGCACGCCGCGTTGCGCGCATACCCATGCAACTGCAGGCGTCGGAACAATGCCCATTGTCAATGGCTGCGCGCCACCGAGAACCAGACCTGCAGCAAGAGCGCGTTCAATCCGATCGCCCGATTCACGAGTATCGAGGCCAATAACAAAGGATGAGGTACCGAGTACCTGCGCTGCAGCCTGACCTAACGCAACAACAAGGGCGTCAGTGAACTCAGATGCGGGTCCGCGTACACCGTCGGTTCCGAATCGGAGAGTCACAGCGCGACGCGCTGGAATTAGCGCTTCGAGTACTGCGGAGCCTTACGAGCCTTCTTGAGGCCGTACTTCTTCGATTCCTTCTTACGATCATCGCGAGTAAGGAATCCGGCCTTCTTGAGCTCGCCACGCAGTTCGGGATCGAGTTCGATAAGTGCACGGGCAATGCCGTGACGAAGAGCGCCGGCCTGGCCGGACACGCCGCCACCGTCAATGTTGCACACGACGTCATAGACCTCGTCGGTGCTCGTAAGACGAAGCGGTTCGGTGAGGATCATTCGATGCGTTTCAGACGGGAAGTACTCCGCGACTGGTCGCTTGTTCACTGTGATGGTGCCTGAGCCGGGTCGAAGCATGACGCGTGCAACTGCACGCTTACGACGACCAGTTGACTGAACGAGGGGGTTCGACATTGTCTGTTCCTTGCCGCTCAGCGAGCCTTGGCGTGGGCGAATTCGATGGTCTGCGGATCCTGCGCAGCGTGGTTGTGCACTGGGCCGGCGTAAACCTTGAGTTTCTTGATCATCTGACGACCAAGACGGTTCTTCGGGATCATGCCGCGAACAGCGCGACGAACTGCTTCGTCCGGCTTCTCCGCGATCAACTGACCGTAGGACTTGGTGCGCAGACCACCCGGGTAACCAGAGTGACGATGCACGAAGAGCTTGTCGCCCTTGTTCGACGTAAGCACGACTTTGTCGGCGTTAATCACAATGACGTGATCGCCCGTGTCGATGTGCGGGGTGTACGTCGGCTTGTGCTTGCCACGAAGAATCGTTGCAACCTCGGTGGCGAGACGACCGAGGACCATGCCTTCGGCGTCGACGACGTACCACTGGCGCTGAATTTCACTGACCTTGGGGGTGTAGGTGCGCATGGCGCAGCCCTTCTGCTTGGGTCCACCCGAAGGTGGCTGTCGAACAAAGTCCGGTGTCGGCAGGGAAACTGCGCACCGGAGCGGAGGAGAGAGCCTACGGGTAGGCCCCGAACCAAGGCAACTCTGCTGGTGTACCTGCTGGCCTAGTAGCCAACTTCCCAGAGACAGAGCCCTTGTGGAGGGGCGACTCCCCCAGCGGCAGCCCTGTCTTCGGCCCGGAGAATGCCAGCCATTTCGCCCGGTCGGCGAAGTCCCCGGCCCATCTCGATCAGGGTGCCCACGATGGATCGGACCATTTGGTGGCAGTAGGACGAGGCCCGGATATCGAATCGGAGAATGCCATCGCCGAGCTCGTGCCAGGACGCCTCGTGGACCCTACGCATGAGCGAGGGCTCAAAGCCGGTGACCGGGTTGGGCTTCGGTCGACGGCAAAAGCTCGAAAAGTTGTGGAGGCCATAGAGGGCGTCGCACCCGAGGTGCAGGGCACGCACGTCGAGCTCTTGCGGTACCCACCACGACGTCGCGGCGAGAAACGGATCAGGAATCGGACGGTTCACAACGGTGTAGCGATAGGAACGCCACAGGGCAGAAAATCGTGCGTCGAAATTTGCAGCAGCAAGCTGCGCGTCGCGCACAACAATTGCCGGAACACATTGTTGGTTAATTGATCGGGCAAGTCGTGCGGGTGAACCCTTGCCCGATGCAACGTGATCGGTATCTACATCGAACGAAATGACTTGGCCCCATCCGTGCACACCAGCATCGGTACGACCAGCAATCGACAACACAACCGAATGTTCAACACAACGTTCAATTTCTGCGCGAATCGTTCCCGCGACAGTATCGACACCTTCGTTTTCGGCCATGCCACGAAACTTGGAACCGTCGTACGCGATGGTCATGCGAATGCGCGTGAACCCTGCAGCCGGCGCAGGGATGTCGATCGGTGCACGCGATTCAGCCGACCTCAAGAGGTCGGCTGAAGTCAACGTCATTGTTGTCCGATCAGGACGGAACTGGTCTCAGACCAGTTCGATGCGAGCCATCGGCGCATTGTCGCCTTGGCGCGGGCCGAGCTTAAGGATGCGGGTGTAACCACCGGGGCGTCCTTCGTAACGCGGCGCGATGTCGGAGAACAGCTTCGATGCCATTTCCTTGTCACCCATGAACGACACGACCTGACGGTGACGATGAACGCCGCCCTTCTTGGCCTTCGTGATGAGCTTCTCGGCGATGGGACGAAGTGCCTTCGCCTTCGCTTCGGTGGTGACGATGCCTTCGGCAGCGAAAAGTGACGCTGCAAGGTTCGCCATCATGAGGCGTTGGTGAGCGGCGTTGCCGCCGAATCGCTTTGACTTACGTGGGGTTGCAGGCATGGTGGATCAGTCCCGGTTCTTGAGCGACAAACCGCGCTCGTCAAGCTTCTGGATGACCTCATCAAGCGACTTCTGACCGAAGTTGGTCACCGCAAGAAGATCGTCCTCGGACTTGAGGAGGAGCTCACCAACGGTGTTCACCTGGGCACGCTTGAGGCAGTTACGGGGACGCTCGGAAAGATCGAGATCCTCGATGAGAAGGTCAAGGTCGGGTGAGCCGGCATGCGTGATGCTGACCTCTCCGAGTTCAAGACCCTGCGGCTCATCGCTCATTTCCGCCACAAGGGTGACGAGCGACTGAAGCGTGGCACCGGCTGATGCGAGGGCTTCACGAGCAGTGATCGAACCGTCGGTCTCGATGTCGAGAACAAGACGGTCGAATTCGGTTGACTGCTCGACGCGAGTCGGCTCGACCGAGAAGGTCACACGACGCACTGGCGAGAAGATCGAATCAACCGGGATCACACCAATGGTGTTGGTTGACTTGTTTCGTTCTGCCGACACATAGCCACGACCCTTTTCAACGGTGACGTCGACAGCAAGTCGACCCGACTCGTTGACGGTGGCGATGTGAAGTTCGGGGTTGAGAATCTCGACGTCGGAAGTCGTCACGATGTCACCCGCGGTGACCTCGGCCGGACCCTTTACGTCGATACGAAGTGTCACGGCTTCGTCACTGTGCACCAGAAGGACAAGGTCCTTGAGGTTCAAAATGACGTCGGTGACGTCTTCGGTAACACCCTTGATGGTGTCGAATTCATGGAGAGCCTCGTCGAACCGCACCTGAGTGACGGCTGCGCCGGGGATTGATGAGAGAAGGGTGCGGCGCAGTGAGTTGCCAAGCGTGTGGCCAAAGCCAGGCTCGAGCGGTCCCACCGCGAACAACTGACGATCGCCATCGGCGTCGCCAAGCGCTTCAACCTTCGGTCGCTGCATAACCAGCATGTGTTCCTACCTCGGTTCCGTACGTTCGATTTCGTGAACTTGCACATGGCATGACCGACGGCGTCGGCCAAGCCACTGGCACTTACTTGGAATAGAGCTCGACGATGAGCTGCTCGCGCACCGGCACGTCGATCTGATCGCGGTGGGGAGCCGCAAGGACGGTGACGCTGAAGCCACCATCGCCAGCCTCGAGCCACGCCGGAGGCGTGCGGTCGAGAACTTCGCGGTTCCACTGGATAACAACCAGTTCGCGTGTCTTGTCGCGAAGGGTGATGATGTCGCCCTTGCGAACGCGATAGCTCGGGATGTCGACGCGCTTGCCGTTGACATTGATGTGTCCGTGACCGACAAACTGACGAGCCTGCGGACGAGTCGCTGCCCAACCAGAGCGGTACACGACATTGTCGAGACGCATCTCGAGGAACCGGAGCATGTTTTCACCGGTGACTCCCTCGCGACGGTTCGCTTCCTCGTAGAGGTTGCGGAACTGCTTCTCGGAAAGGCCGTAGGTGAAACGCGCCTTCTGCTTTTCCTGCATCTGGAGCAGGTACTCGCTGGGATTGCCACGACGACGCGTACGTCCGTGCTCACCTGGCGGGTACGGGCGCTTCTCGAGGGCGACGGTTTCGCCCTTGGTGCCAAAGATGTTGGTGCCGAGGCGACGCGAAACGCGTGCCTTGGGGCCGGTATAACGAGCCATGTTCAGACCCTCCGACGCTTGGGCTGACGGCAACCGTTGTGCGGAACAGGAGTGACATCCTTGATTCCGGTGACTTCGATGCCTGCGCTCTGAATGCTGCGGATCGCGGTTTCACGACCCGAGCCTGGACCCTTCACGAGCACGTCGACCTTGCGGACGCCGTGCTCCATCGCGCGCTTTGCACACTGCTCAGCGGCCATCTGCGCCGCGAACGGCGTCGACTTACGCGAACCCTTGAAGCCGACATTTCCGGCTGAGGCCCACGACAGGATGTTGCCGTCCTGGTCGGAGATGCTGACGATGGTGTTGTTGAACGAGCTCTTGATGTGAGCCACGCCATGTGTGACGTGCTTGCGTTCCTTCTTGCGGGGCCGACGGCCACCACTTGCTGGCTTTGCCATCAGCGCGCCACCTTCTTCTTGCCGGCAACGGTCTTCTTGGGACCCTTGCGAGTACGTGCGTTGGTGTGAGTGCGCTGACCGCGAACGGGAAGACCGCGGCGATGACGCAGACCCTGGTAACAACCGATTTCCATCTTGCGGCGAATGTCTTGATCGACATCGCGACGCAGATCGCCTTCAACCTTCAGGCTGGCATCGATGTAGCCACGAATCTTGTTGACCTCTTCATCAGTGAGGTCGCGAACTCGAGTGCTCGGATTGATCTCGGTGGCTTCACAGATCTGCTTGGCAGTCGTGTTACCGATTCCGTAGATGTAGGTAAGGCTGATTTCCAGGCGCTTTTCACGCGGGATATCAACACCGGAGATACGTGCCATGGATCAGCCCTGCCGTTGCTTGTGACGAGGGTTTTCACAGATGACCTGCACGCGACCATGGCGGCGGATCACCTTGCACTTCTCACAGATCTTCTTGACGCTTGGGCGTACTTTCACTGCGTTTGTTCCTTTCGCCCGGCTTTGCCGGGAACATCGAAGCGAAGTTGAAGGCCGAAGCCAAACCTCTTCGATGGGTCTGATCCTTGTGATCAGACACTCGCTTGTGTTCAGTTTTTGTTACTTGTACCGATAGGTGATCCGACCACGAGTCAGGTCGTACGGCGTCAGCTCAACTTGGACGCGATCACCGGGGAGAATACGGATGTAATGCATCCGCATCTTTCCGGAGATATGGGCCAAAACTTTGTGGCCGTTTTCGAGTTCGACGCGGAACATGGCGTTCGGCAGCGGCTCGATGACCGTTCCTTCAAGAACGATCGCGTCTTCTTTGGGCTTAGCCAGGACACTGACTCCTGTGTGATGGATCTGAAAACCCCTGCTCAGGACCGCGCAAAGGCGGGTTCCCGGAGGAGGGCGGACTGAAGACCCTACCGGTCAGGCCCGCTGGCTCCAAATGCGCCAACGCGACAGGGGCAGATGCAGCTCAGCCCCGCTCACCGGCGAGGGTACACCTGTTCGTGACCGTCATGATTCCTTGCGAAGAGCGAGGTGAAACGAGGTAAATGTCCGCCCCTGATGCTCAAGCAGGATATGGGGATAACGGGCGTAGGTGACATGGTGCGTCCAAAGACCGCCGAGTCGAGCGACTTGGCGATTTTGGTCTTCTGCGACATCGAGGAATGGTGACAGCGACCCCCAAGTCGCTGGCGACACTGAGTCGTCAAAGGGCTCGACGAATGACCATTTTCGCTCCCCGAGGAAAAGCGAGCGCACATCCTCTTGGTCAAAGAGCAGCGCACCTGGGATTCCGGGGCGATCGCCCTCGAGACGGAACTCGGTCGAGACCGACAGAATTCCACCTGGGCGCAGAACCCGCCATACCTCGTCGAGCGACTTCGCCACGTCACTCCGGTCACCGAAATGCTCAATCGAGCTAGACGAGAAAACACCCGAAACACTTTCGTCGGGAAGAGCAAGCGCAAGCGCGTTCATATCTTCCACGCGGAGTCGCGTCGGATCCCAAAAGAACGGCCAGTGCCCACCAGGATTGACGAGCATCGACGAATCCGCGCTCTCTTCCCAACCATCGGCCAAGTAAAGATCAGTGGCGATGACCTCTTGCGCGAACCGTGTGAGATAAAACGACGTTGGTTCATTGCCAGCACCGATTCCAAGGAAACGGTGATTTCCATCAAGCAACCCCGCTTCGCGAAACGAAAGCACGGCCATAGCGACTTCCCAGTACTTGCGATACTCGCGACCTGATGGGAACTCGGAACCAAACCGCAGCTTTTCATGCGCAAACACGTCGCGGATCACATTTCGCAGACGCGGCGTAGCAAAATCCTCCACTTCGCAGATTTTCGAAAGTGAAAGGTTCCGATCGACGAGCAACGAATTCTCAATTTCGGATTCGGAACTACCGCCGGTCGTTCGGATTGCAGTGAGTTCTTCGCAAAGCCACTCAGTAACGCTCGTGAATTCGCGTTCGAACCGAGTTGGATCAATGTTTGAGCGATAACGATCAGTTTGGATTCCAACAATTTCTGAACGGTTCGCAACGACATCTCGGAGTGCTCGCAGCGCGTCGATCGGATCTTCAGGTGAGAAATTCCATGGTCCACTTCCGAGCAATTCCTCGTGCGCCGGGATCGTTGACAGTGCGACTGGAGTACCCCGTTCAAGCGACTCAATGACGGAAAGGGAGAAGCCCTCATGGAGCGATGGGATGATGACCGCTTCAGCATCACGGAGTAACGAATCGAATTCGACATCTGAAATTTGCGTCGCGATTCGAAATCGGTTCCGTTCAAGCCCGAGTTTCAGGGCCAACATCGTCAGCTCAATCCGTTGGTCGTCGTTTATTCCAGCGATAACCACAACATCGAGATCAATTCGATCAAGCACTGCGAACGGAATTGCTCCTGCCACTCCGATCAAGAGGTTCTTGTGAGGAAGCCAATTACCCACGATCACGACATGTGATCGTTGACCAATTTGTGACTCCCCCACTGCTTGACTCATTGACGTATCAAGCCGACTCAATCCAGGCGCACACCCGGTATTCACAATGCTCTCAGGACGCACTCCCAATTCGATTGCTTCGAGGGTTGACGTCTCCGAGATAGAGAGCACCTTCCCGAGTGCGCCGATGCACTCCAGTCCGAACTGGTACTCGAGCAACTCAGCGTCGGACTTCAGGAACGTGCTCGGGTACTTGCCAAGGATTGCATCGAGCCACACTCCGGCGCTGCGAACCGACGGCGACCGCGACAACTTCGCTTGGAAATCGGTTCGTCGGGGAATAAATGGAGCGAGCTGAAGAAACGACCCAACCCGGCGTCGTTGATGCGCACCCCACATGCCATCGAATCGAGCCAGAAGTTCGTCAGGAAGCGGTGGTAGATCCATCGATGCAAGTTGCCAAACCTCGACATCTTCGGGGACTGCCGCGAGGACAACCTCGATGGCATTTCGGGCATGGGTACGTGTGCCACACATGAAGGCCAACTGCGCCCCGCGCGTGTCAATCAAAAGCACCTTTGGCCAATCTGCTTCTATCGCACTCGCGATGTCCAACGATCGAAACCGTCGCAACTCATTCAGTGCGGTCGGTCTCGCTTCATCTTCTGTGAGGGATTCGACGAGTTCCCATTCACGCTCATCGAGAAGTACCGGTCCGGTTGTTCGTCGAGAGCGAAGATGAGACGCAACAGACACCACGCTTTTGTCGTTATCGAATTGCTGCGAGGGACGAAGGATGTCTGCACCTTCACCGAGCGACACGCGCTCAAACGCCGCGCCCTCAGCAGTCAACTTTGCAACTTCTGCGAGGACATTCGAGCGACGACTCAATCGTTTATGTCGAAGTCGACGGATGCCGTTCGCCAACGGAAGAAGGATCGGACGAAGCGGACGCGCGAGCACCACAGTCGCTCGACCGATTCGATAGGCCCAGCTCGCCTCCAGTTCCCAGACTCGTTGTTGATTGATCGTCGCCCGATGCACTTCGGCCGCCCGCTGAGAATCGCACTGAATCAGCTGGGCTCGACTTTGCTGTACTTCAACCTCAAGTTCCTTTACACGCTTGTCACGCTCAAGCGCCGTCCAGGTGAGGTGGGCCTGGGCGACCACACTTTCGTCAGGAATGGATGCTCTCTGTACCGCTTCAAGAAACGGCCACTGAACGAAACCATCAATCGGAGAAACCGGTTGGGCAAGACGTTGCTTCAGTCCGGGTTTGTCAGATCGAGCGTAAAAGCGATTGATTCCATCATCGATAGCAAACTCATACCCTGCGTTGAGGAGTACCGGTTCCCAACTCTCGAAGGACGGTTCCCATGTCGATGGGTCTATGGATTCGACCACTACGACGAGGGGACGAAAGCGACTCCAGTCATTCGATGCAATGACTTCTGTCTCTGCTCCCTCAACATCGACCTTCAAAAAGCCAATCTCCTGGCTTTCCAAATAGCGGTCGAACAACTCCACGAGAGTCAACGATTCCACCGGAATGATCTCGCTCCGCTCCTCAAGGGCGTCGGAAAAAGTCTTGCGGTCGGGATAGATCGAAGAAAGATCAAGGTGCGGATAGCGCAGGGTGAATTCGATCTCACCCGAACTTGCTGAAATAGCGATTTGCAGCGTCACATCGAGGGGACGCTCGCTCATCAGGAGCGAAGCATTTGGCCCCGGCTCAACGTTGATCCCTCTCCAACCCCTTTCAGAAAAGAGTTTGGTCACCGACAGGTCTGTCGGATGCCCTGCACCAATATCGACATAAATGCAGTCGGTCTCTTCTGACAGGGCCTTCCAGAGGCGTACATCCTCGAAATTCTGTGCATAGGAAATCGGTGCGACCGGAACCCCGCTAGCACTCCCGGGTGTCAACACGTTGGTTCCGATGCTCCATGTCTTTATCGGCTGATCCGCCGATCCGCTTTTGCCCTCACTACCCTAGTCACGTGCATCCTGACGAAAGCCCGTTCGCCGTGGGGGCTGCGCAGAGTTTGTATCTCCTCTCAAAGCTACTTTCGTCTCCGGTAGTTGTCATTGATGCGGGAGCGCGATGGGGTGTCATGCCGTCGTGGTCAGCGCTCGGCTCACACGTACACGTGATCGGGTTCGAACCGGAACCCGATGAGGCGATTGAACTTGCGTCGAAGTATCGCGACAACAGCCAGATTGAGATTGTTGCGAAAGCTCTCGGATCAAGCGTTGGGATACTCCCGCTTCAGGTCACGTCGGAAGCCTCAGGGTCATCGTTCTATTCCCCTGATATCGGTGACCGGATAACGACAGGTATTGATTGCGGCGTGTTCGCAACGGTTGATGTCGAAGTGACAACGCTTGATCTCTGGATTGCTTCCTCACCACATGAGCACGTCGATGCCATGAAACTCGACGTCCAGGGCGCGGAGTACGAAATCTTTCTCGGCGCGGCGGACGCACTTTCGACGACCCGAATTCTCCAAACGGAAATGCATATGAACCCCCAGAATGAGGGCGCAAAACTCTTCGGGGAAAACGACGCACTTCTTCGTCTTCATGACTTCGAGTTATGGATGCTTCCGACGCTCGCCCACTACCGGCCAGATCGGGGTGGTGGCGCCGTCATTGATCGCGTTGATGTCCATTGGTTCAATGACGTTCCCGTGCCTGTTCCTACTGAAGGTGCCCAATTGTTTTGGGCCGACGCCATCTACATCAAGAAAGATTTCGCAAGAATTGTTGATGGCGCCTCTGCTGAGTCCCTAATCCGCGACGCGGTTCTTGCGATTGGCATGGGTCAGGTTTCACTTGCAATCGATGCGTTGAGCGCAGCGTCATCCTTGGCAGATCCAGAGACTCTTTCCGTCATTGAAGCTGCTTCGAGGTCGCTCCGCCACCAATCTCCAATCCTTGAATTCACTCAATCGCGGCTCGCTCATCTCAACGCAACCGCCCAACCACTCATCGGTTCCCATTCGGTTGATCTGCGTGCTCCGCTTCATGGGTGGGGATGGCATGACCCGCTCCCCACTCCCGGTGGCGGGTGGATGCGCTGGACTGGACCGCAACGAGAATCAGCGATCCACCTCCCCATCACATTGGATATCGGAGCAATCGTCCGTGTCACGATTAGTGGCGCTGTTGCCGCCGATCTCATCGATTCCGTAGTCCTTGAAGTCAACGGTGCCGTGGTTGAAACCACCCTTACATCAGCTGAAGACGCCGGCATTCCACACTTCATCCTTGAAGGAAGAGTTGCCCAAACCTGGGATGAACCCCACTCGCGACTCATTCTCCGCGTGGCTCAAACTCTGCCGTGGAAATCAATTGATGAATCCTCAAGCGACGCAACCGAATTCGGAATCGCAATCAAAGCAATCACGCTCGCCCCAGAAGATTGACGCGAGGAACGCAACGATCGAGGGATTCAGGGAAGCGTCAGAATTTCGGGCCCATTCGGGCCAATAGCGATGGTGTGCTCGGCATGGGCCGCCCAGGATCCATCGGCCGATAGCACCGTCCATCCATCTTCGGTGAGGAACGTCTCGGCATCGCCGATCGTCACCATGGGCTCGACGGCCAGAGTCATGCCCTTCTTCAGCTTTCCGCCCTTGCCTGCCTGCCCGTAATTGGGTACTTCAGGCGATTCGTGCATGGCTCGACCGATGCCGTGACCGACGTACTCACGAACGACCGAGAAACCGGCGGACTCGACGACAGCCTGGACGGCAGCTCCGATATCACCGAGGGTGTTGCCCTCGACCATGGCGGCGATGCCAGCGGCCAGCGAAGCCTCGGTCACCGAGATGAGCCTGGCAGCCTCGGCGGAGATCTCCCCCACCCCAATCGTGAACGCCGCGTCACCATGCCAGCCTTCGACAACGGCTCCGCAGTCGACAGAAATGATGTCGCCCTCGTTGAGGACGATTGGGCCGGGGATGCCGTGAACAATCACATCGTTGGGCGACGCACAAATCACCGCCGGGAATCCGTGGTAGCCGAGGAAGTTCGACGTCGCTCCCCTGGAGTCGATGACCTTGCGACCAATCGCATCGAGATCAGCGGTCGTAACACCGGGGCGAATTGCAGCGCGAATCTTTTCGTGCATTTCGGCAACGACACGACCCGCAGCGCGCATGTGGCGAAGTTCTTCCTTCGAACGAGCTTTCATGTTCGTTCGCCTTCGCGGCTTCTACTTCGGGAGTCGCGCGTCGATTGCGCTTACAAGTCGCGCAAAGACTTCGTCGGGAGTGCCGAGACCGTCGACTTTCACCAACGAACCGGTGGACTCATAGAAGTCAATGGTTGGCTGGGTTTCTGTGTTGTACGCAGAAAGTCGTTTTGCAATCGATTCGGGTGTGTCATCAGCGCGTTGCACAACTTCGCCGCCACACTTGTCGCAGATCCACTCGGTGGAGGGCGGCGCAGCGACGGAGTAGATGGCACCACACTTTGCACAAACGCGACGAGAAGAAATGCGCTCAAGCACAACCTCTTCAGGAACAACGAGATCAATTGCAACATCGATGGTTGCGAACTTCGCCATGCCCTCCGCTTGCACAACCGTGCGCGGAAAACCATCGAGAAGAAATCCATTTGCCTGAACATCAGTTTCGGCGAGTCGTTCTTCAACGACACCGAGAATGATTTCGTCTGACACGAGTCCGCCGGCGTCCATCACTGCTTTGGCTTCGACGCCAAGGGGTGTTCCCGCAGCAACCGCGGCGCGAAGCATGTCTCCGGTAGAGATATGCGGGGCTTTGTAGTGCGCCGAAAGCCGCTCGGACTGTGTGCCCTTGCCCGCTCCCTGCCGTCCGAAGATAAGCAGACGAGCAGTCATTACTTCAGGAATCCTTCGTAGTTACGCATCATCAACTGGCTGTCGATCTGCTTCATCGTCTCGAGGGCAACACCCACGGCGATAAGGATCGAGATACCGGTGAACGACACCTGCGTGCCGGGAAGATACGTCGTCAGGATGTAGGACGGAATAAGAGCGACGGCAGCGATAAACAGTGCGCCCGGAAGCGTGATGCGGGAAAGGACCTTGGCCAGGTACCGCTCGGTCTGGGGGCCCGGACGAATACCCGGAATGAAGCCACCCTGCTTACGAAGCTGATCGGCCTGCTTCACCGGATCGAAGGTGATCGCTGTGTAGAAGTACGCAAAGCCAATGATCAGAAGGCCGAAAATGATCATGTGAATCGGCGCATTCGGGGTGACGAGGTTTGAGTTCACCCAATCTTGAAGGCTCTTGCCCCAACCGTCAGCAGGGAGCACAAAGCTGAGCAACTGCGGGAGGTAGAGCACCGAACTGGCGAAGATGATCGGAATAACGCCGGATTGGTTCACCTTGAGCGGAATGTAGGTGCTTTGTCCGCCGTACTGACGACGACCCACAACGCGCTTGGCAAATTGCACAGGAATTCGGCGCTGACCTTGTTCGACATAAACGATCGCAACAGTGATAACTGCGTAGCCGGCAAGCACCATGATCACCGCAACCCAACCGCCGTTGGCCTTGATCGTTGCCATCTGGCTGGGCAGAAGTGACACAACCGAAGCAAAGATCAAAAGCGACATGCCGTTGCCGATACCGCGTTGAGTAATGAGTTCGCCCATCCACATAAGCAATGCCGTACCAGTGGTGAGCGTCAGCACGATGAGCAACACGCGACCGACAGTGAAATTCGGGATGAGGTCGAGACCCGTGTTGTTGCCACGAGTCAGACCGCCACCGCCGTTATGGAAGAGATACGCCAAACCAGTCGACTGGAGAATGGCAATACCGATCGTGACGTAACGGGTCCACTGCGTGATTTTGCGTTGACCAACAGCGCCTTGATTCTGCCATTCCTCGAGTTTGGGAATCACAACGCCAAGGATCTGCATGATGATCGATGCAGTGATGTACGGCATGATGCCGAGCGCAAAAATCGCGAAGTTGGTGAGGCCGCCACCAGAGAACAACTTCAGGAATGCAAGCACGCCACCCGAATCGGCCGACGCCTTGAGCTGCTTGAGCGCAGCGGTGTCGATTCCGGGAACGGGAAGATGAGCGCCCAGTCGATACAGGGCGATCATCAGGAACGTGAACAGAACCTTGTTGCGAAGGTCCTGAACCTTGAAGATGTTCTTCAGATTTGCGAGCACCGAGGTCACTCCTACCGCTGGCTACGAGGCCAGCAGTGCGTCAGCGGTTTGCGAACTGGTTGCCCTTGACAGGAGGACGACGTTCGCCCCACGGCAACGGGATGATTTCGACAGTGCCACCGGCAGCAGTAATTGCCGCTTCGGCTGACTTCGAGAAGGAGTGTGCACGAACCGTGACGGCACGAGTGATTTCGCCGCGGCCGAGCACCTTCACAAGCGCACCCTTGCTCACAAGGCTCTTGCCCAATAGCGAAACGGGATCGACGATGTCGAGGCCTGAATCGTTGATGGAGTCGAGGTTGATGGCCTGGTATTCCACGCGGAAGGGATTGTTGAAGCCACGAAGCTTCGGCACACGCATGTGCAGAGGCATCTGACCACCCTCGAAACGAGCCGGGATGGTCGTACGCGCGCCCTGGCCCTTGGTACCGCGGCCTGCGGTCTTGCCGCCCTTGCCACCAATACCGCGGCCAACGCGCTTACGGCGACGGTTTGAGCCCTCGGCGGGCTTGAGATCATGAATCTTCACGATGTCCTCACTTGCTGGTCGAGCCGGGCTCGACCTCTTCGACAGAGATGAGATGCGGGACACGAGCGATCATGCCGCGAATTTCAGGACGGTCGGGAAGGGTGTTGGTCTTGCCGATACCGCGGAGACCAAGGGCACGGAGTGTTCCGCGATGCTTGGGCTTCGTGCCGATCGACGACTTGATTTGAGTGACCTTCAGTTCTGCCATCACGCGACCTCATTGGGAACGTGGGGACCACGCTCGGAAAGCTTGAATGCTTCGAGCATGCCCTTGGGAACGAACTCTTCGGGTGCAAGTCCACGAAGTCGAGCGACCTCGTTGGGATCCTTGAGACCCTGCAAGCCGGCGATGGTCGCACGAGCCACGTTGATGTGGTTCGAGGAGCCAAGCGACTTACAAAGAACGTCGTGAATGCCAGCCTCTTCGAGAATGGCTCGAGCAGCACCACCAGCGATCACACCGGTACCAGGAGCAGCGGGCTGAATCAGCACGCGTCCGGCGCCCATGCGTCCGACGATTGGGTGAGTGACGGTCGATCCGGCCAACGGCACTTTGAACAGGTTCTTGCGAGCCTCTTCAGTGCCCTTCTGGATGGCCAACGGAACTTCCTTGGCCTTGCCGTAACCGAGACCGACATGGCCAGCACCGTCACCGATCACCACGAGAGCGGTGAACGAGAAACGACGACCGCCCTTGACGACCTTGGCAACTCGGTTGATGTTGATCACGCGTGACTCGCGAAGTGCGAGAGCGTCAGCGTTGAGGGCCATCAGAACTCCAGTCCAGCTTCTCGGGCGGCATCGGCGACGGCAGCAACACGACCGTGGTAGAGGAATCCACCGCGATCGAACACGACCTTGTCGATACCCGCAGCCTTCGCACGCTCAGCAAGAAGTTTGCCAACCGCAGTTGCTGCAGCGATGTTGCTGGTGCCGCCAGAGGCGACACCGGTTTCCACCGACGATGCAGCGACAATGGTGCGACCGCTGATGTCGTCGATGATCTGTGCGTTGATGTGGCGATTGGATCGGTAGACCGCCATACGAGGACGCGCTGCGGTGCCACGCACCTGCTTGCGCACTCGACGGTGACGACGGATTCGCGCGTCGCGCTTTTGCTGTGCTTTGTCGCTCATGTCTACTTACCTGCCTTGCCGGCCTTGCGGGCAACGTATTCGCCCTTGTACCGGACACCCTTGCCCTTGTAGGGCTCAGGCTTACGGATTGCACGGATGTCTGCGGCGACCTGACCAACAGTTTCCTTGTCGGTTCCCTTGACCAGAATCTGCGTCGGTGCGGGAACTTCAAAAGTGATGCCGGCCGGAGCAACAACGCTTACCGGGTGACTGAAACCAAGTGCGAGGTCGAGCGCGTTGTCGCCCTTCGCAGTGGCGCGGTAACCGACGCCAATAATTTCAAGTTCCTTGGTGAAGCCAGTGCTTACGCCAATGACCATGTTGTTAACGAGCGAGCGAACCAGGCCGTGCAGCGCACGGTTCTGACGTTCGTCGTTGGGACGTTCGACGATGAGTTCGGCACCTTCCTGACGGATGGTGATCTCACCGGGAATGTCGCGTTCAAGTGTTCCCTTGGAACCCTTCACGGAAATGTGATGACCAGCGATCGAAACCTGGACACCAGCCGGAACCGGGATAGGAGCGCGTCCTACTCGTGACATGTCAGCCCCTTACCAAACGAAGCACAGGATTTCGCCGCCCATGCGACGCTTACGCGCCTCACGGTCGGTCATGAGACCCTGACTGGTGGACAGGACAGCGACACCCAATCCGCCAAGAACCCGGGGGATCTTGTCGGCCTTGGTGTACACACGGAGGCCCGGCTTCGACACGCGCTTGACACCAGAGATGACGCGCTTGCGTTCGGGCGAGTACTTCATGGTGACGGTGAGGATCGAACCAGGACGGTTCGGGTCGTCAGCGATCGAGAAGCTCTCGATGTAACCCTCGGCAAGGAGGAGTTGCGCGAGTGCTTCTTTCACCTTGGAGGAGGGCATGCGTACCTCATCGTGCATCGCGGTGTTCGCGTTGCGGATGCGGGTGAGCATGTCGGCGATGGGATCTGTCATTGTCATGTCGTCGCCTCCCCTACCAGCTGGCCTTTTTGAGACCAGGAATTTCGCCAGCGTGTCCGAGATCGCGCAAGCAGATACGGCACAGCTGGAACTTGCGGTACACAGCACGAGGCCGTCCGCACTTCTGGCAACGGGTGTAACCACGGACCTTGAACTTCGGGGTCTCACGTTGCTTATTAACGAGCGCCTTTTTGGCCATTACTGCTGCCCCTCACGCTTGAACGGGAAGCCGAAAGCATCGAGCAGGGCTTTGCCCTCGGCATTGGTCTTGGCAGTGGTCACGATGGTGATGTCGAAGCCACGGGGGACGTCGACCTTGTCGTAATCGATCTCCGGGAACATGAGCTGTTCGGGAAGACCAAAGGTGTAGTTGCCGTGTCCGTCAAACGACTTCGGAGACAACCCACGGAAATCGCGGATGCGGGGAATCGCCAGGCTGATGAGCCGGTCGAAGAACTCCCACATGCGATCGCCACGAAGTGTGACCTTCACACCAATGGCATTGCCCTCACGCAGTTTGAAACCGGCGATGGACTTCTTGGCCTTGGTCACGATGACCTTCTGGCCGGTGATCAGTTCGAGGTCGCGCACAGCGCCATCGATCAGCGACGACTGAGCGAGTGCCTTGCCGACGCCGGAGTTGATCACGATCTTCTCGAAACGAGGGACCTGCATGATGTTGCCGAGTTCGAGCGTGTCCTTCAGTTGGGCACGGATCTCATCGTTGTAGCGGGTCTTGAGACGAGGAACGGTTGTTGTTGCGGTGCTCATGCGAGGTCTCCTTCGCACTTGCGGCAGATCCGGACCTTGGTGCCATCGGGCTCGAAGCGGTAACCGATACGAGTCGGCTTGTTGCACGAGTTGCACACGATGGCGACGTTGGAAGCCGGAATGGGCATCTCTTTGTCGATGATGCCGCCGGTGTTGGTCTGACTAACAGGCTTCTGATGCTTCTTGGCGATGTTGACACCGTCGACGATGACCTTTCCCTTTTCGGGAATGGATCGAGTCACGGTACCCGTCTTGCCACGGTCCTTACCGGACAGCACCTGAACGCGGTCGCCCTTGCGGATTTTCATCACAACACCTCCGGGGCGAGTGAGACGATTCGCATGAACTTCTTGTCACGCAGTTCGCGACCCACTGGGCCGAAGATGCGCGTGCCACGCGGCTGCAAGTTGTCATTGATGAGAACTGCAGCGTTCTCGTCGAACTTGATGTAGGAACCGTCTGGACGACGCTTTTCCTTCTTGACGCGAACGACGACGCATTTGACGACGTCGCCCTTCTTGACGCCGGCGCCTGGGATGGCGTCCTTGACCGTGGCGACAAAGATGTCACCGATCGAGGCGTAACGGCGACGCGTGCCACCGAGAACCTTGATGCAAAGAACTTCCTTCGCACCGCTGTTGTCGGCAACCCGAAGTCGGGATTCCTGCTGGATCATCGTGCACGCTCCAGGACATCGAGAACACGCCAGCGCTTCGTCTTTGAAAGCGGACGAGTTTCCTGCACGCGAACCTTGTCGCCGACGTTGAGATCGTTGGTCTCGTCATGGACGTACAACTTGTTCGTGCGCTGAACGGTCTTGTTGTAGCGAGGGTGACGCACACGGTCGGTCACTGCGACGACTGCGGTCTTGTCCATGGCCGTCGAAACGACCGTTCCCTCACGGATCTTGCGCGGATTGGCGCGCTCGGTGGCCGTGGTTTCCTCAGCCATCAGGCGTTCTCCTCGTTCTGCGTCAGCGCTTCGGCTGCGGCGATCTCGCGGGTGCGCAATTCAGTGTTGAGCTGAGCAACCTGCTTGCGAACGACGCCGAGACGTGCGGTGTTGTCGAGCTGACCGGTGACGTGCTGGAAGCGAAGGTTGAAAAGTTCTTCCTTTGCCGATGCCAACTTGTCGAGCAGTTCGCCGTCGCCGATGTCGCGGAGTGATTCTTTGGTCTTCGCCATCAGAAGGACTCCTCACGAGCAACGAAGCGAGCCTTGATCGGCAGCTTCTGGATGGCCCGGTCGATTGCCGCGCGGGCGATCTCGGGATCGTTGTAGGACAGTTCGAACATGATTCGACCGGGCTTGACCACGGCGACCCAACGTTCGGGGTTGCCCTTACCGGAACCCATGCGGGTTTCGGCAGGCTTTTGGGTGACGGGCTTGTCTGGGAACACGTTGATCCAGACCTTGCCGCCACGCTTGATGTGACGAGTCATCGCGATACGGGCGGCCTCGATCTGACGGGCAGTGATCCAACCCGGTTCGAGTGCCTGGATGCCGTAATCACCAAACGTGACTTCGGTTCCACCCTTCGCTTGACCCTTCATACGACCGCGCTGTTGCTTGCGGTGCTTGACCTTCTTCGGCATCAACATGTTCAGTCACCATCCCCGGGACGGAAGTGCGGGGTTTCGTGGTGCTGGCGAGTTGAACGCTCGATCTCTTCTTCCTCGGCGAGCAGGCGCTCGAGCTCGGGATCGGCTTCCTTCACCAGCGGGGTTGCTTCGATGTCTTCAACGAGTTCCGAATCGGCATCGCGCTTCCGACCAGCAGCGGACGACACAACCTTGCGGGGACGAGCGTCACCGGAAGTTTCGCCAACAGCCATTGCTGCTTCGCGAGTTGCCTTGTCGTCGAGCACGCTCTTGTAGGGAAGGATGTCGCCCTTGTAGAGCCACACCTTCACGCCAATGCGGCCGTAGGTGGTCTTTGCTTCACGGAAGCCGTAGTCGATGTCAGCGCGAAGCGTGTGCAACGGCACTCGACCTTCGCGGTACCACTCGGTACGTGACATTTCAGCGCCACCGAGTCGACCCGAGCACTGCACGCGAATGCCGAGGGCACCAGCCTTCTGTGCGTTCTGCACGGCACGCTTCATGGCACGACGGAATGCGACACGACCAGCAAGCTGATCAGCAACACCCTGGGCGATGAGTGCAGCGTCGAGCTCCGGCTGCTTGATCTCCTGGATGTTGAGCTGCACCTTGTTGTTGCCTGAGATTGCAGTGAGGCCGGCACGAAGGCGATCGGCTTCAGCGCCACGACGACCGATGACGATGCCGGGACGAGCGGTGTGCACGTCGACACGAAGACGGTCGCGTGTGCGCTCGATCTCGACACGGCTGATCGCGGCGTGCGGCAGCTGCGTCATGAGGTAATCGCGGATCTTCCAATCCTGAATGAGATTGTCGGAGTACTCGCGACGATCGGCAAACCAACGCGACTTCCAGTCGGTGGTCACGCCGAGGCGGAACCCGTACGGGTTGACCTTCTGACCCATCAGTCTTCCTTCCCGTCGGTCTCGACGGCTTCGTCGGCAACGGCTTCAACAACGACATCGTCGTCGTGCTCCGCGTGATCATGATCGTGATCATGGTCATGGTCATGGTCATGGTCATGGTCATGGTCATGGTCATGGTCATGATCGTGCTCTTCTTCGACCTTGCGCTCGGCCTTTGCCTGACGGCTGCGAGCAACGCGTTCGCGACGTGCTTCGGCAGCAGCGCGTCCGCCAGAGACACGACCACTTGCTGCTTCGCGTTCACGAAGCTTCTCAAGATCGTCTGCTGACAAACGGCTCACGATGATCGTGATGTGACACGTGCGCTTACGAATGCGAGTGGCGCGGCCACGAGCACGGGGGCGCCAGCGCTTAAGCGTCGGGCCTTCGTCAGCGAAACATGCCGAGACGAAAAGTTCGTCGGCAGGGATCTGGTTGTTGTGCTCGGCGTTCGCAATTGCGGACTCGAGGCACTTGAGAACGACGCGAGCGATATCGCGTTCGGCCATTTCGAGCACCTCAAGTGCTCGGGCTACCGGAAGTCCGCGAATGAGATCGAGGATCTCACGGGCCTTGTACGCCGATGAACGGACGTACTTGACCTCGGCGCGGACGCCCGGACGCTCGTTGGTCTTCGCACCGAAGGCCATCAGCGGCGTCCCTTCTTCTCTTGACCGGCATGGAACTTGAAGGTTCGCGTCGGGGCGAACTCACCAAGCTTGTGGCCGACCATTGCCTCGGTGACATACACCGGGACGTGCTTGCGACCGTCGTGGACGGCCATGGTGTGGCCAACCATTTCGGGGATGATCGTCGAACGACGAGACCAGGTCTTGATGACCTTCTTCTCGTTCGTTTCGTTGAGTGCGTCGACCTTCTTGAGAAGATGGTCGTCGACAAACGGACCCTTTTTGAGGCTGCGAGGCATTTCGTCCTCTCCTAACGCCGTGAACCGCGGGTGCGGCGACGACGGACAATGAGTTTCTGAGACGGCTTGGTCTTGTCGCGGGTACGACCTTCGGGCTTGCCCCAAGGCGACACGGGATGACGACCACCGGAGGTCTTGCCTTCACCACCACCATGTGGATGGTCGACCGGGTTCATGGCCACACCGCGGGTTTGAGGCTTCACGCCCTTCCAGCGGTTACGACCGGCCTTACCGATCTTGATGAGTTCGTGCTCTGAGTTACCAACCTCGCCAACAGTGGCGCGACAGTCGATCGGGACACGACGCATTTCGGTGCTGGGAAGACGAAGAGTGGCGTAGTCGCCCTCCTTGGCAACGAGCTGAATGCTCATGCCTGCGCTACGCGCCATCTTGCCGCCGCCGCCGGGCTTGAGTTCGACGTTGTGCACGACGGTACCGACCGGGATGTAACGCAACGGAAGTGCATTTCCGGGACGGATGTCGGAGCCCTGGCCGCTCTGGAGAATGTCGCCAACCTGCACACCCTTGGGGGCGAGGATGTAGCTCTTCGCTCCGTCGTGATAGTGCAGCAGCGCGATGCGGCAGGTGCGGTTGGGGTCGTATTCGATCGCTGCGACTGACGCAGGAACGCCGTCCTTGACGCGACGGAAGTCAACAAGACGGTAACGCTGCTTGTGACCGCCACCCTTGTGACGTGCAGTCTTGCGACCGTAAGAGTTACGACCGCCAGTGCGGTTCTTGGGAACGACCAGCGAACGTTCCGGCGAGTCCTTCGTGATCTCCGCGAAATCGGAGACCGTCTGGAAACGACGACCGGGGCTGGTCGGCTTGCGCTTACGAAGAGCCATGGTTCCTTACCCCTCGAACAGTTCGATGCGGTCGCCGGCGGCGAGAGTGACGAAGGCACGCTTCTGGCCCGTCTGCGTACCGAAAGTTCCGGTACGACGGTTGCGCTTGCGCTTGCCATTGCGGTTGAGCGTGTTCACCTTGAGAACCTTCACGCCGAAGATCGACTCAATTGCGTCGTGAATCTCGGGCTTTGAAGCGTCGGGGTGAACAACGAACGTGTACACGTTGGTGTCGAGAAGTGCGTAGCTCTTCTCGCTCACGACGGGACGAATGATGACGTCGCGGGGATCTTTCACTTTGATTCCTCCACGTTCGGCAGCGTCGACTTCGTAAACACAACGAAGTCGGAAACGAGAACGTCGTAGGTGTTGAGTTCTGCGGTCTCGATGATGTGGACATGGCCAAGGTTGCGGAAGCTCTTCCATGCAGCGACGTCGCCACGATCGAGAACCAACAGCACCTTGCCTTCGACACCAAGTGCAGCAAGTGCAGCAAGTGCACCCTTCGTTGAAGGAGTGTCGAACTTCCATTCGTCGACGACGATGACCTTGCCTTCAGACGCACGATCGGACAGAGCCGAACGAAGCGCAAGCTTGATCATCTTCTTGGGAGTCTTCTGGGCGTAGCTGCGTGGCTTCGGGCCGAGCGCAACACCACCACCGATCCAGTTCGGTGAACGAGTCGAACCAGCGCGTGCACGGCCGGTGCCCTTCTGCTTCCAGGGCTTTGCACCGCCGCCCGATACCTCGGCGCGGGTCTTGGTGCTCTGGGTGCCTGCACGACGTGCCGCAAGCTGCGCGGTCACGACCTGATGCATCACTGGAACGTTGGGTTCGATGCCGAAGGTGGTGGCATCGAGTTCAAGCGAACCGGCGTCAGCGCCGGCCGGGGTCTTGACGGTCACTGTTGCCATCACGCATCACCCTTCGAGTGGATCTTCACTGCGTCGCGGATGACCACGATGCCGCCCTTGGGGCCAGGCACCGCGCCGCGCACGAGCAGCAAGTTCTTTTCGGGATCGGCAGACACAACACGCAGGTTGAGCGTCGTGACTTTCTCTGCACCCATACGACCAGCCATACGCGTGCCCTTGAACACGCGAGCTGGTGTGGCGCAGGCGCCGATCGAGCCAGGAGCACGATGGACTCGGTGAGCACCGTGCGATGCGCGCTGACCACTGAAGTTGTGGCGCTTCATCGTTCCGGCGAAACCTTTGCCCTTGCTCACGGCAGTGACGTCAACAAACTCGCCAGCAGCGAGCGTGTCGACTTTGATTTCCTGGCCAACTTCGAAGTTGTCGACGTTGTCGAGACGAAGCTCGAGAACGCGCTTGCCGGCAGCGACGCCAGCCTTTTCGAAGTGACCCCGATCGGGACTGTTCAACTTGCTGGCCTTCTTCTCACCGAAGGTGACCTGCAATGCGTTGTACCCATCGCGTTCGATTGTCTTGATCTGCACCACGCGCATCGGAGCGACGTGCAGCACGGTAACGGGTACAACGCGGTTTGCGTCATCCCATACCTGTGTCATGCCGACTTTTTCGCCGACTACTGCTTTGTTCGCCATAACGGCAACGATCTTTCTGTTGTGGTTTGCGTCGAGTCGGACATGCGGGGACGGGCCCTTCATGCCAACGCTCGGCACGGGAAAACCCGGCCGAGCGCCTGTCGGTTGTGCTGCGGGGTATCTACCGAAGTAGACCGTCGCAGACGTCGGTTCGATCGACGTAGAGGTGCGGCTGGTGATCTTCCGGAGAAGACCCCTGTTGCACGGAGGTGAAACTCTAGGGGTTCGGGCGCCTCAGACCAAATCCCGATATTTGACTCATGCGCAGGTCCGCAAACGCGACCACACTCGGGCCGATCGGGAGCGTCTGGCGACGTGGGCCCCCACCGCTGTGATTACAAAGGGATACAATGTCCTACATGACAGATGAGGCAGCACCTCTCTCCCGGGCTCAAACCGCAGTGCAACGAGCGGTTCAGCCATCGGTCCAACGCTCCTTTCGGCTCTCTGCTGCCACCGCGGACCTCCTCGATCGCCAGGCCGCCCGAGCAAACGACTCGAGGAATGCCTTGGCTGATCGACTCCTCTCCGAAGGCCTGCGGCGCGAACTGCACCCCCTCATCACGTTCCGCACCGGCGCGGCCGGCCGACGAGAGCCCTACCTCGGGATTGGGCGCCTCAAGATTCGGCAGATCGTCACCTCGCTCCGTTCCAACGGCGGAAATCTCACCGAGACGGCGGAACTCTTCGACCTGCCCCTGTCGGACGTTGAAGCAGCAGCTTCGTACTACGCCGAGTTCACCAGCGAGATTGACGCAGATATTTCATGGGCGGAGATCACTGCCGATGAGGAGCACCAACGCTGGCAGCGAGAGCAATCCGCTTTCACATGAAGTTGGTGCTTGACCATCACTACCCTGCCACCATCGCTCCAGCACTTCGGATGCGAGGACTCGACGTCGCCAGTGCTCAAGAACTGGGCTGGGACCGACTCTCCGATGCAGAACTCTTGCGGAGCTGTGCAGATGACCACCGTACGATCCTCACGAACAACGTCGCCGATTTCATGGTGCTCGCACGTGAGTGGCAGCTCGACCGAGAACGCCATAGCGGATTGATCTTCACGTCTGACCGTCAATGGCCGCGAACAAAGGACATGAGCGGTCGATTCGTCGACGCGCTCACGTCCCTTATGGAAGTGCACCGAGCTGACGATTCCCTTTCGGGCACCATCATTTGGCTGTGAACAGTTACAGACCCATGCGCTTCGTGACGCCGTGGTCGCGACCTGCGGTGTAGCCACCGTCAACAGCAATCGTTTGTCCCGTAACAAACGACGCGTCGGGTGATGCAAGAAACGCTGCAACTGCTGCGATTTCCGAAGGCTTTCCAAGACGACGAAGTTTGTGCTCTTCCTTGATTTCCATGAGCATTTCGTTCATCTCGGGATCACCAAGACCGCGCAACATCGGCGTGTCGATGAAGCCAGGACAAATGGAATTCACACGAATGCCCTGACGTCCGTAATCAATAGCCATGTTCTTCGTAAGAATTGCAACGCCGCCCTTCGACGCATTGTACGAACTTCCGCCTGCAGTTCCTTCGAGACCTTCCACACTGGCGACGGTGATGACACTCCCCCGTTCACCATCAATAGGTTCTTGCGCAAGCATCTTGATAATTGCGTGCTTGCACGTCGTGAACGTACCCGTGAGATTGATATCGAGTGTGCGCGTGAACGTTGCCACATCGACAAGGTGAACAGGACCGCCAGCAGGGATGCCAGCAAACGTGCAGACCGCGTCGATTCGGCCGGTGAGCTTCGCAGCTTCGTCGATCCACGCGATGAGCGCTGCTTCATCGGTGACATCGACATGCGTAAACGTTGTTGGTTGTGCGGCACCCTCGACCGGAGGCTGCACATCAGAACCAGCAACGATTGCGCCCTCGGCCAAGAACCGTTCGACCGTCGCAGCACCAAGGCCAGACGAAGAACCGGTAACCAACACGACCTTGCCATCAAAACGACCCATGTCATCCCCCTGAGATTTGGCGATCGCGAACTGCGATCGGCGACCTGCGAAACATAGCGGCACAACGCAAAGAGCCCCCGCCGAAGCGAGGGCCCTTTCCGAAGTTCAGTTCTGAGTAGCTCAGACCTGCTGGATCTTGATTTCGATGTCGACACCAGCCGGTAGGTCGAGACGCTGGAGCGAATCAACCGTCTTCGGGGTGGGATCAACGATGTCCAGGAGACGCTTGTGGATGCGCATCTCGAAGTGCTCGCGTGAATCTTTGTCCTTGAAGGGACCGCGAATAACGGTGTAGCGGTGCTTCTCCGTAGGAAGCGGCACCGGACCACGAACCGTTGCACTCGTGCGGACGACGGTTTCCACGATCTTCTTCGTCGACTGATCGACGATCTCGTGGTCATACGCCTTCAGGCGAATGCGGATCTTCTGCTTGTCAGCCATGTTCAGTTACGACCGATCACTTAAGGATCTTGGTGACGCGGCCGGCGCCGACGGTACGGCCACCTTCACGAATGGCGAAGCGCAAGCCCTCTTCCATCGCGATCGGGTGGATGAGTTCAACAGTCATCTCGGTGTTATCACCAGGGATACACATTTCCGTACCCGCCGGAAGCGAAATCTGACCAGTCACATCGGTCGTACGGAAATAGAACTGCGGACGGTAGTTCGTGAAGAACGGCTTATGACGACCGCCTTCTTCCTTGGTCAGAACATAGGTCTGAGCCTCGAACTCGGTATGAGGAGTGATCGAACCCGGCTTCGCGAGAACCTGACCACGCTCAACTTCTTCCTTCTTCGTTCCACGAAGAAGCGCACCAATGTTGTCTCCAGCGCGACCCTCATCAAGAAGCTTGCGGAACATTTCAACACCAGTACACGTCGTCTTCTGCGTCGGCTTAATACCAACGATTTCGATTTCGTCACCCGTGTGCACAATGCCTTGTTCCACACGACCGGTCACAACCGTGCCACGACCAGTGATCGTGAACACATCTTCAATCGGCATAAGGAACGGCTTGTCAGTATCACGCTCAGGCTGCGGAATATAGGCATCAACAGCTTCCATGAGCTCAAGGATCTGCGCCGTTGCCGTCGCGTCACCCTCAAGAGCCTTCAACGCCGACACCTTCACAACCGGAACATCATCACCCGGGAACTCGTATTCGTTCAGAAGCTCACGAACCTCAAGCTCAACAAGATCAAGAAGCTCTTCATCATCAACCATGTCGACCTTGTTCAACGCAACAACAATGGCCGGCACACCAACCTGACGAGCAAGCAACACATGCTCACGAGTCTGAGGCATCGGACCATCAGCAGCCGACACAACCAAAATCGCACCGTCAACCTGAGCAGCACCAGTGATCATGTTCTTGATGTAATCAGCATGGCCCGGCATATCAACATGCGCGTAATGACGATTCGGGGTCTCATACTCAACATGAGAAATGTTGATCGTGATACCACGCTCACGCTCTTCCGGCGCCTTATCAATATTCGCGAACTCAGTAAACGAGTTGTTCGACGGATCAGCATCCGCCAACACCTTCGTAATCGCCGCGGTCAACGTGGTCTTACCATGATCGATATGACCCATCGTGCCCACATTCGCGTGGGGCTTGGTCCGCTCGAACTTCTCGCGTGCCATTGCTTTCTCCTGTGTCGTTGTGCCCTGCGGCGATTTCTATGAGTTGGAAAGGTGCGGGTACTGCTTTAGATACTTCGGTTTCAGATACTGCGGTACTTCGATCTGTTGATCAGTCGTGAAATCACTCGCCGCGAACGCGGGTAACGATTTCTTCCTGAACATTCGACGGCATTTGCTGATAGGAGTCGAACTGCATGGTGTAGGTAGCTCGACCCTGGGTGCGTGAACGGAGGTCGGTAGCGTAACCGAACATCTCCGAAAGGGGTACCTGCGCACGAATGATCTGCGAGTTGCCCTTCTGTTCCATTCCACCGAGCTTGCCGCGACGGCTGGAAAGGTCGCCCATGACGTCGCCCATGTAGTCGTCGGGAGTCGAAACTTCGACGTTCATGATCGGCTCGAGCAAGCAAGGCTTGGCCTTACGTGCAGCTTCCTTGAACGCCATGGTTCCGGCGATCTTGAACGCCATTTCTGAAGAGTCAACGTCGTGGTACTTGCCATCGGTGAGGATCGCGCGCACGTCGACAGTTGGGTAGCCGGCAAGAACGCCAGAAGACAGTGCCTGCTGAATGCCGGCATCGACAGACGGGATGTATTCCTTCGGAATACGACCACCACTGATCTTGTCGAGGAATTCGTAACCGCCACCAGGACCAGTGTTCTCGAGCGTGATGGTGACCTCGGCGTACTGACCCGAACCACCCGACTGCTTCTTGTGGGTGTAGGTCGAGTTCTCGATGGTCTGCGTGATGGTCTCGCGGTAGGCCACCTGCGGCTTGCCGACGGTTGCATCGACCTTGAACTCACGAAGCATGCGGTCGACGAGCACCTCGAGATGCAATTCGCCCATTCCGGAGATGACGGTCTGCGCAGTGTCTTCGTCGGTACGAACCTGGAAGGTCGGATCTTCTTCAGCGAGCGAGAATAGCGCCTTGGACATTTTGTCCTGATCGGCCTTGGTCTTCGGCTCAACCGCAACGTGGATAACGGGCTCGGGGAAGACGAGTTCTTCAAGAACGAGCGGCGCTGACGGATCGCACAGCGTGTCGCCAGTCTTGGTGTTCTTGAAACCAATACCCGCAACAATGTCGCCAGCGAATGCCACGTCGAGATCCTGACGATCGTTCGCGTGCATTTCGAGGAGACGGCCAATGCGCTCCTTCGAGGTGGTGCGAGCGTTCATCACCTGTCCGCCCTTTTCGAGCGAGCCGCTGTACACGCGGAAGTAGGTGAGCTTGCCGACATGCGGGTCGGTCATGATCTTGAATGCAAGAGCAGCGAACGGCGCGTCGTCTGACGGCGGACGCTCAACCTCTTGGTCGCCCTTGAGGCTGGTGCCCTTCACTGGCGGAAGGTCAAGCGGGGAAGGCAGGTACCAAACAACAGCGTCGAGCAACGGCTGCACGCCCTTGTTCTTGAACGCTGTGCCGTTGAGAACAGGAATGATGTCGCCGGCAATAGTTGCCTTGCGAATCGCAGCGCGAAGTTCGTCGACAGAAATTTCTTCTTCACCGATGAACTTCTCGAGAAGATTTTCGTCAACAGACGCAACGGTTTCGATGAGGTCAGCTCGGTAGGCCTCGGCATCGTCCTTCATGTCTGCGGGAATCTCTTGGACCTCCCACTTGGCGCCGAGTTCTTCGTCGAGCCATACAAGTGCGTCCATGGTGACGAGGTCGACAACACCCTTGTAGTTACCTTCGGCGCCGATCGGAAGCTGCAGCACAGCAGTGTTGGCTTCGAGGCGATCCTTGATGGAGTCGAGCGCGGCGTAGAAGTCAGCGCCAAGACGGTCCATCTTGTTCACGAAGCAGATACGGGGAACGTTGTACTTGTTGGCCTGACGCCACACTGTTTCGGTCTGCGGTTCCACACCAGCAACACCGTCGAACACGGCAACCGCGCCATCGAGCACGCGAAGTGAGCGCTCAACCTCGACGGTGAAGTCGACGTGGCCGGGGGTGTCGATGATGTTGATGCGATGGTCTTCCCAGAAGCATGTGGTCGCAGCAGAGGTGATGGTGATTCCACGCTCTTGTTCCTGGACCATCCAGTCCATGGTGGCGCCGCCATCATGGACTTCACCGATCTTGTAGTTCTTGCCGGTGTAGTAGAGGATCCGCTCGGTCGTGGTGGTCTTGCCCGCGTCGATGTGGGCCATGATGCCGATATTGCGGGTCTTATCAAGAGGATGCGGGCGTGATGCCATCGTCAGGTCCTGTCGTGTGACTGGCGGTCAGGGGAAGTTGTGAAGGAACGAAGTGGGGGGAACTGCTTGTTTCGCGACGGCGCCCCGCACAAGGCGGGGCGTCGGTACGAACCAACGTGGCTACTACCAGCGGTAGTGAGCAAACGCCTTGTTGGATTCGGCCATCTTGTAGAGATCTTCGCGACGCTTGATCGATGCACCAACACCGTTGGCGGCATCCATAAGTTCGTTTGCAAGACGCTCTGCCATCGTGCGCTCACGGCGCTGGCGTGAGTAACCCACGATCCAACGGATGGCGAGAGTGTTGGCGCGACGGGGACGAACCTCGACGGGAACCTGGTAGGTGGCGCCACCAACACGACGGCTGCGAACCTCAAGCTGCGGCTTGACGTTGTCGACTGCACGCTTCAGCGTTGCAATCGGCTCGGTGCCGGTCTTGGCTTCGATCATGGTGAGCGCTTCGTAAACGATGCGCTCGGCGGTCGAGCGCTTGCCGCGCTGCAAAACCTTGTTAACAAGCTGAGTAACGACAACCGATCGGTAGATCGGATCGGGCATCAGTTCACGGCGGGGTGCGGGACCCTTACGAGGCATATCAGCTTTCCTTCTTGGCGCCGTAACGGCTGCGGGCCTGCTTGCGATCGCGCACACCCGAGGTGTCGAGGGTGCCGCGGATGATCTTGTAGCGCACACCCGGAAGATCCTTCACACGACCACCGCGCACAAGCACGATGCTGTGCTCTTGGAGGTTGTGTCCTTCACCGGGGATGTACGCAGTGACTTCCATGCCGGAAGACAGACGAACACGAGCAACCTTGCGGAGTGCGGAGTTCGGCTTCTTCGGCGTGGTCGTGTAGACGCGCGTGCACACGCCCCGTCGCTGCGGAGCGCCCTTGAGGGCCGGGGTCTTGCCCTTCGCGGGCTTCGACTGGCGGCCCTTACGGACCAACTGCTGAATGGTGGGCACAACGAACCTTTCTGGCGTTCATATCGCTACGGGGACCGGCCCCGAAGCGGAGGGCAAGGTTAGGGGGGGCAGCCCGTTCTGGGCAAACCCCCCCGAAACCGGGACTACAGAGACTCTTCGGAAGAGCCGCTTTCTTCAGTGTTTTCAGAGGCATCGGCCACTGGGAGTTCGATGACCTGAGCGTCGGGAAGCTCCTCGCCTGCTTCGGCAAGATCGCCAGCACCGGCAACCATCTCGGCGGCCATCGCTGCTTCGGCTGCTGCATCGGCCATCGCGGCCATTTCATCGAGGTCGACCGGAGCCGGCGTGATGACATCGCCCGCCATGCGGTTGGCGAGAAGATCGGCAAGATCGCCGGCCTCGTCGTCGTCACCAGATGACCAGAACTCCATCGGCTGGTACTCGGGTGCCGCAGTGGAAATATCGCGGTACTTCGCCATGCCGGTACCGGCAGGGATGAGCTTGCCGATGATGATGTTCTCCTTGAGGCCGAGCAGCGAGTCCGAACGGGACTCGATGGCGGCTTCGGTGAGCACTCGGGTGGTCTCCTGGAAGGAGGCTGCCGACAGCCACGAATCGGTAGCAAGCGAGGCCTTGGTGATACCCATGATTTCGGGGCGACCCTCGGCGGGCTGCTTGCCTTCCATCACGAGTGCACGGCTGGCATCGCGGTACACCTTGGAGTCGACGCGCTCGCCAGGAAGGAAATCGGAATCGCCGGCTTCCTGCACTGTGATCTTGCGCGTCATCTGACGAACGATGAGTTCGATGTGCTTGTCGTGAATCGGCACACCCTGATCGCGGTACACCTTCTGCACCTCGGTAACGAGGTACTGCTGTGTTTCCTGCACGCCCTTGATCTCGATGAGTTCCTTGGGATCGCGGGGACCATCGACGATGGGATCGCCTGCGGCGATTTCTTGTCCGTCGGTGACTTCGAGACGAGCAAGACCCGAAACGATGTACGCCTCTTCGGTGCCATCGTCAGCAACAACCGTGATGACACGACCCTTGCCTTCGTCTTCACCGATACGAACAACACCAGTGATACGCGAGAGCGTCGCCTTGCCCTTCGGGCTACGAGCTTCGAACAACTCGACAACGCGAGGCAGACCGCCGGCGAGGTCGGTACCAGCAACACCACCGGTGTGGAAGGTACGCATGGTGAGCTGGGTGCCGGGCTCGCCGATCGACTGAGCAGCGATAACACCAACGGCCTCGCCGACTTCGATGAGCTTGCCGGTTGCAAGCGAAAGTCCGTAACACGCGGCCGATACACCGAGATCGGAATCATCGGTGAGCGGTGAGAGCACACGAACTCGGTTGACCTGCGGATCGTCACGAAGAAGTGCAACTTCGTCGTCACCGAGGACGGTTCCCTTTGCAAGGACCGTGCCGTCGGAAAGCGTGACGTCATCGGCGAGTGTGCGACTGAAGAGACGGGTCTCGAGCCACGCACGCTTGCCGGGACGGTCAGCTTCGATGTCTTCGATCCAGATACCACGGACCGGGCCACCAGAAGCGAAGGGATCTTCATCGTTGATGATGAGTTCCTGCGCAACGTCGACGAGTCGACGGGTGAGGTAACCAGAGTCGGCGGTACGCAGAGCGGTATCGACAAGACCCTTACGAGCACCAGGAGTCGAGATGAAGTACTCAAGCATCGTGAGGCCTTCACGGAAGTTCGACTTGATCGGACGAGGAATCATGTCGCCGCGAGGGTTGGCCACAAGACCGCGCATACCGGCGATCTGGCGAACCTGCATCATGTTTCCGCGTGCACCCGAACCGACCATCATGTCGATCGGGTTGAACTTGTCTTCCTTGAGGCTGGCTTCCATCGCAACACGAACTTCGTCGGTTGCTGTGGTCCAGATCTCAACTTCCTTCTGACGACGCTCACCATCGGTGATGATGCCGCGACGGAACTGGGTCTCGACCTTTTCTGCTTCCTTCTCGTGACGATCCAGAATTTCCTTCTTGACCGCAGGAGTCTTGACGTCCTCGATCGAGATGGTGAGACCGGACTTGGTCGCGTAGCGGTAGCAAAGGTCCTTGATGCGGTCGAGACTTCCGGCCACATCTGCCTTGTCGTAGTTGTGTGCAAGCTCGTCGACGATGCGACCCATTGCCTTCTTGTCGATACGCGCGTTTTGGAATTCAAAGCCCTTCGGCAACGCGGTATTGAAGAAGATTCGACCAGCGGTCGTGGTGCGATAGGTCTTGCGACCAGCCTCTTCACCAACGATGTGATCTGGGTGGCGATACTGGATCAACGAATGCAGATCGATGTCGCCTGCTTCGTAGGCACGCTCGATCTCGTCGAGATTGCGGAACACGCGGCCTTCGCCCGAACCACCGTTGACTTCTTCCGTCAGGTAGTACGCACCAATGATCATGTCCTGTGTCGGGGTGACAAGCGGACGACCATCGGCCGGCGAAAGGATGTTGTTCGCGGAAAGCATGAGCACGCGGGCCTCGGCCTGTGCTTCTGCTGACAGCGGAAGGTGGACAGCCATCTGATCGCCGTCGAAGTCAGCATTGAACGCTGCGCAAACAAGCGGGTGAATCTGAATGGCCTTGCCTTCAACAAGCACTGGCTCGAACGCCTGGATGCCAAGACGATGCAACGTGGGTGCACGGTTCAGCATGACCGGGTGTTCCTTGATGACATCTTCGAGCACGTCCCACACCTGAGGGCGACGACGTTCGACCATGCGCTTTGCCGACTTGATGTTCTGCGCAAGTTCGGCATCGACAAGCTTCTTCATGACGAACGGCTTGAACAGTTCGAGCGCCATGAGCTTCGGCAAACCGCACTGATGCAGTTTGAGGGTCGGGCCAACCACGATGACCGAACGGCCGGAGTAGTCGACGCGCTTACCGAGAAGGTTCTGGCGGAAGCGACCCTGCTTGCCCTTGAGCATGTCGGAAAGCGACTTGAGCGGACGGTTACCAGGACCGGTAACCGGACGACCACGACGACCGTTGTCGAACAACGCGTCGACGGCTTCTTGAAGCATGCGCTTTTCGTTGTTCACGATGATCTCGGGAGCACCAAGATCAAGAAGACGCTTCAAACGGTTATTGCGGTTGATGACGCGACGGTAGAGATCGTTGAGATCAGAGGTCGCGAAGCGGCCACCGTCGAGCTGCACCATCGGGCGAAGCTCCGGCGGGATCACCGGGACGACGTCGAGGATCATTGCGCGCGGGTCGTTGATGCGACGTCCATTTTCGTCACGACGGTTGAAGGCCGTAACGATCTTGAGGCGCTTGATGGCCTTCTGCTTCCGCTGCGCGGAAAGCGGCTTCTGGCCTTCGGCCGGATCGATCTGCTCACGCAAACGGATTTCGTCGCCGTCAAGATCGATGCGCTCGATCAGGTTGGCGATGGCTTCAGCACCCATGCCGCCCTCGAAGTACTCGCCGTAGCGATCTTCGAGTTCACGCCAGAGCATTTCGTCTTCGATGATCTTGCGAGCAAAGAGTGACTTGAATTCGTCGAACGCGCGCTCAACGAGATCGCGCTCCATGTCGTAACGCTCGCGAATGGACTGAAGGTCCTTGTCGGCAGCGCGCTGACGAGCCTTGATGTCGGCGTCTTTTGCGCCTTCCTTTTCAAGACCCTTGACCTCATCCTCGAGATCCTTGTGGCGACGATCGAGTTCGAGACGAAGGTCCTTTTCGATGAGGTCCTTCTCGGCGAGCATGTCTTGCTCAAGCGATTCGAGGTCGGCGTGACGACGCTCATCGTCAACCCACGTAACAAGGTTGGCGGCGAAGTAAATGACCTTCTCGAGTTGCTTTGCCTTGATCTCTTCACGAGCTTCGGTGCCCATAAGGAGGTACGCGAGCCATGAACGAGTGCCGCGGAGGTACCAAATGTGAACGACGGGTGCAGCGAGTTCGATGTGACCCATGCGCTCGCGGCGAACCTTCGAGCGGGTGACTTCAACGCCGCAGCGTTCACAGATGATGCCCTTGAATCGGACACGCTTGTACTTACCGCAGTAGCACTCCCAGTCCTTTTGCGGACCGAAAATCTTTTCGCAGAACAAGCCGTCCTTTTCGGGCTTGAGCGTGCGGTAGTTGATTGTTTCTGGCTTCTTGACTTCGCCGTTCGACCACGTGCGGATGGAATCCGCGGTGGCAAGTCCGATACGAAGTTGATCAAAAGTGTTGACGTCAAGCATTGCCATGACTTCAGCCCCTCTCTGCCTGGCGGCGGGCATCTTCTTCATCACTGCCGCGTTCCGGACGTGAAAGATCGATGCCAAGTTCTTCGGCGGTACGGAAGATGTCTTCGTCGAGCTCACGCATTTCGATCTCGGCGCCTGAGGTGTTGAGCACCTCGACGTTGAGACAAAGCGCCTGCATTTCCTTGATGAGAACCTTGAAGCTCTCGGGGATGCCCGGCTCGGGAATGTTCTCGCCCTTGACGATGGCTTCGTAGACCTTCACGCGGCCAAGAACGTCATCGGACTTGATGGTGAGGAGTTCCTGCAGGCAGTACGCAGCGCCGTACGCCTCGAGTGCCCACACCTCCATTTCACCGAATCGCTGGCCACCGAACTGCGCCTTACCGCCCAGCGGCTGCTGGGTGATCATGGAGTACGGACCGGTTGAACGAGCGTGGATCTTGTCGTCAACCAAATGCGCAAGCTTGAGGATGTAGACGACGCCGACAGTGATCGGGTTGTCGTACTTCTCGCCGGTGCGGCCGTTGTAGAGCGTGATCTTTCCGTCGTCTTGCATCATGCGGCCGTTGTCGCCGTAACGACCATCGGTTGCTTCAGGCTGCAAGTTCTGGAAGATCTTCTTGATGGTCGGGTGCTTGCCCGCACCTTCGAGTTCGTCCCAGTGAGCGCCGTCGAAGACGGGCGTTGCGATGAGCGTTGAAGGCGGAGTAACCGGACGGGTCTTCTTCTCGGTGCCGCGGATGGGCTCTTGGCCAACGGTTTCACCGTCGACGGTCCAGCCGTAACGAGCGGCGTAACCGAGATGCGCTTCAAGAACCTGGCCGACGTTCATACGGGAAGGAACACCAAGCGGGTTGAGGATGATGTCGACCGTGGTGCCATCGGCCATGAACGGCATATCTTCGATCGGAAGGATTCGAGAGATAACACCCTTGTTGCCGTGACGACCAGCGAGCTTGTCGCCCACGCTGATCTTTCGCTTCTGTGCGACATAGACACGAACAAGTTGGTTCACGCCGGGGGGAAGTTCGTGACCGTCGTCGCGGCTGAACACCTTGACGTCGATGACCTTGCCCTTTTCGCCATGCGGCACCTTGAGCGAGGTGTCGCGAACTTCGCGAGCCTTCTCACCAAAGATCGCACGAAGGAGACGCTCTTCCGGCGTGAGTTCCGTTTCACCCTTCGGGGTGACCTTGCCGACAAGAACATCACCAGCGGAAACCTCGGCACCCACGCGGATGATGCCGCGCTCGTCGAGGTCGGCGAGAATTTCGTCGGAAAGGTTCGGAATGTCTCGGGTGATTTCTTCCGGACCAAGCTTGGTGTCACGAGCGTCGATCTCGTGCTCCTTGATGTGGATCGACGTAAGAACGTCGTCCTTTACAAGACGCTCAGAGAGGATGATGGCGTCCTCGAAGTTGTAGCCCTCCCATGGCATGAAGGCCACGACGAGGTTCTTTCCGAGTGCGAGTTCACCGTTATCGGTGGACGGGCCGTGAGCGAGGATGTCGCCCTTTTTGATGGCCTGCCCCTGCGCAACGATGGGCTTCTGGTTGATGCAGGTGTCCTGATTCGAACGTTCGAACTTGAGGAGACGGTAAACAACACGACCCTTGTTCTTGTATTGAACAGTGATGGCGTTGCCATCCACCTCGGTGATGGTGCCGTCTTCCTCGGCGAGGATCATGTCGGCAGCATCGCGAGCAGCGCGTGATTCGATGCCGGTACCGATGTACGGAGCTTCGGCACGAAGCAACGGAACAGCCTGACGCTGCATGTTGGCGCCCATGAGCGCACGGTTTGCATCGTCGTGCTCGAGGAAAGGAATTAGTGCGGTTGCAACCGAAACGATCTGCTTCGGCGAAACGTCCATGAGCTGAACTTCAGCAGGGGCGACGTTTGAGATTTCGGTGGTTGCACCGAAGAACACGTCGCGTTCGAGCATGAGCTTCAGTTCGCCAAGCGTTGCTGCCTGCGGCGAACGACGCACGAGAACGCGGTCGGCCTTGAACGTGCCGTCCGGGTTGAGCGGCGCGTTGGCCTGAGCAACGACGTATTCCTCTTCCTCATCGGCTGCGAGGTAGACGATTTCGTCGGTGACGCGACCGTTGACGACCTTGCGGTACGGCGACTCGATGAATCCAAACGCATTGACGCGAGCGAAGGTTGCGAGTGCACCGATAAGACCGATGTTCGGACCTTCGGGAGTTTCAATCGGGCACATACGGCCGTAGTGACTGAAGTGAACGTCGCGGACTTCGAAGCCAGCGCGCTCACGTGACAGACCACCCGGGCCGAGCGCTGAAAGACGGCGACGGTGGGTAAGGCCCGAAAGCGGATTGACCTGATCCATGAACTGCGACAACTGCGAAGTTCCGAAGAACTCTTTGATCGACGCAACAACGGGACGAATGTTGATGAGGGTCTGCGGCGTGATGGCCTCGACGTCTTGGGTGGTCATGCGCTCACGCACAACACGTTCCATACGTGAAAGACCGATACGGACCTGGTTCTGAATAAGTTCGCCAACGGAACGAATACGACGGTTAGCGAAATGGTCCTGATCGTCGAGTCGGTATCCCGGCTCGGCGTTCACGAGGTTCAGAAGGTACGTGGTTGCGGCGAGAACTTCCGACGGCGTAAGCACCGACTGATCGAGTTCAGGACGCTCAAGCTTGATGTTGAACAGTTTCTCGATCTTGTCGAGTTCTGGTCCGAGCTTGCGGTTGAGCTTGTAGCGACCAACGCGTGAGAGGTCGTAACGACGGTTCTCGAAAAACGCGTTGCGGAAGTAGGCCTTTGCCGATTCCACTGACGGCGGTTCGCCTGGACGTGCACGCTTGTAGATCTCGACAAGTGCTTCATCTTGTGTCGGCGCGAGTTCGCGATCCTTTTCCCACTGACCTTCGAGGAAATCGAAGTGACGCACGAAACGGTCGAGGAAGCCCGGGAAGTTTTCTTCGTCGTAACCAAGTGCTCGAAGAAGTACGAAGAGGCTAAGACGACGCTTGCGTGCAACGCGCGCACCAGCGGTGACGTCCTTGCCTGGCTTTTGTTCAACGTCGAATTCGATCCACTCACCGCGGTAGGGGTGAATGGTTCCGGTAACGAGCTGATGCTTCTGCAAGTTACGAAGACGGAAACGCTCACCAGGCTGGAAGATGACACCGGGCGAACGGACAAGCTGCGAAACAACCACGCGCTCAGTGCCGTTGATAACGAACGTGCCCTTTTCGGTCATCATCGGGAAGTCACCCATGAAGACGGTTTGTTCTTTGATTTCGCCAGTCGACGCGTTCATGAAACGCGCACGCACGAAGATCGGTGCCGAGAAGGTCATGTCCTTCTCTTTGCACTCCTCCACCGTGAACTTGGGCGGTGGACGGAGGTCTTCATCTTCAGGATCGAATTCGAGTTCGAGCTGAAGTGTTTCGGTGAAGTCCTTAATCGGGCTGATGTCGCGGAAGGTTTCCGCGAGACCCGTGTGAAGGAACCACTCGAATGATTCGCGTTGAATCGCGATCAAATCGGGTAGATCAAGAACTTCGTCAAGATTCGCGAACGAATAACGGTCACGGACGGTCGGACGAGCAGACAAGGAAAGCTCCTCGGTAAAGGAAGGGCGTGACGCACGTACCGAACTGGGGAAATACGTCCCAAGGCGCGGCAGGGCGGACTGAGGATCCTAGGGGCAGGACGCGAGGAAGAGCAACCCTGGAATTCCGGCCATTCGGCGAATTCAGGCGCTCACTCGGGGGATCATCCACTTCTACCCCGTTTGAATTGCGCGGCAACCTAGACCCCCTGCCCCTCGGGGTCAAGCATCAGTCCCCCGCCGGTCGCCGGAAAACGACACTGGCCCGCCCCAAAGGGCGGGCCAGCACACAAGCCTGACGGCGAGTGTCGAATCGAATTACTTCAATTCGACAGTGGCGCCGGCACCCTCGAGGGCGGCCTTTGCCTTCTCTGCGTCTTCCTTCGAGGCGTTCTCGAGGACGGTCTGGGGAGCGCCGTCGACCAGATCCTTGGCTTCCTTGAGGCCAAGATTCGTAAGTCCACGCACCTCCTTGATGACCTGGATCTTCTTGTCGCCAGCGTTGGTGAGAACGACGTCGAATTCGTCCTTCTCGGCAGCAGCTTCGCCGCCACCGCCGCCACCTGCAGCCGGAGCTGCAGCGACAGCCACCGGAGCGGCTGCAGAAACGCCGAACTTCTCTTCGAAGTCCTTGAGTAGTTCACTGAGTTCGAGGACCGACATACCGGCGATCGCGTCGAGGATTTCTTCCTTAGTTGCCATTTTCAGCTCTCCTGAGTGTCACCCTCGGCATCGGCCGGGGCAGCGTCGTTGGATTCGGCGGCGGCATCGGCCACGGCCTCGGGTGATTCGGTGGTGTCTTCGGCTGCAGGTGCCTCAGCTTCGGCAGGTGCCTCGGCTTCGGGTGCAGCGGCTTCTTCGACGGCAGGTGCTTCGGCCGGGGTCTCGATGACCTCGGGCGCTCCACCCTGCTTTTCGATAAGTGCAGCCAGTCCGTAGGCGAAATCGCGAGGAAGCGCCTGCAGAAGTCCAGCGAACTGCACCATCGGGGCAGCAATGAGTCCAGCCAGCTGAGCCAGCAGTTCTTCACGCGGTGCCACGTCGGCGAGTGCCTTGACGTCGGCCTCAGTGAGCAACTTCTCACCAAGGACGCCGCCCTTCACCACCAGGTTGGGATTGCCCTTTGCGAATTCACGCAGGGCCTTTGCGACGGCAACGGGGTCTCCGGTGCCGCCAGCGGGAACGAAGGCGATGGCCGTCGGTCCAGTCAGGTGTGAATCAAGATCAAGTCCAAGTTCGTTCGTCGCACGACGCACGAGCGTGTTCTTGTAGACCTTGTAGTCACCACCGGCTGCACGAAGTGCCGTTCGAAGCTCCGCCAGTCCACTGACGTCGATTCCGCGGTACTCGGTGAGCAGGACGGCCTCAGAATCGCTAAAGCGCTTACGCACCTCGGCAACTACGGCCACCTTTTCCGGTCTCGGGTTTTCCATCGCACCTCCTCTCATCTGGTGTGTCTCTTCCGGTTCACCAGTGCAATGCACCGGATCACCGCTGGGCTGGTGGCGAACAGTTCCGAAGAACCATTCGCTACCGGGTTGCCACGTTGCAAAAAACACAACGGGGCGTCCGCCGCTTAGCGCGAGAACGCCCCGAGATTCGGAGGTTCACCTCGTCAGGTGGGTTCCGAGGAACCTGTTACACCCCGAAGGGCACCGGATGTCTGCGGCGAGCGGATGTAATTGATTGCGAACTGTAGTGGCGAGCTCAACTCAGGAGCCAGCCCGCCACGACAGCGAAAAACACTGGCGAAAAACTCAGACCTCTTCGACAACGAGCATGCGCTGGGGGTCAAGTTTGACGCCCGGGCCCATGGTCGATGACAGCGAGACCTTCTTGAAATAGCGACCCTTTGCCGAAGAAGGCTTGGCCTTCTCGAGCTCTTCAAGCACGGCGCGGAGGTTGGCCACAAGGGCGGGAACCTCAAAGGACACCTTGCCGATCGGGACATGAACGTTGCCCTGGCGATCGGTGCGGTATTCCACCTTGCCGCCCTTGAAGTCGGCAACAGCCTTGCCAACGTCGGGGGTGACGGTGCCGGTCTTGGGGTTGGGCATAAGACCACGCGGGCCGAGCTGACGGCCGAGCTTGCCAACCTGGGGCATGAGATCGGGGGTGGCGATGACGAGATCGAAATCCATCATTCCGCCTTCAACCTGCGCAAGCAGATCATCGGCGCCAACAAATTCAGCGCCAGCGTCGCGAGCGGCCTGCGCGGCATCGCCGGCGGCAAACACTGCGATGCGAACATCGGTACCGGTACCGGATGGAAGGGCAACGGTGCCACGAATCATCTGGTCGGCTTTACGGGGATCAACGCCCAGTCGCACCGAAAGTTCAACGGTTTCATCGAACTTGGCCGATGCCATCGTCTTCACCTTGGTGATTGCTTCGGTGGAGCCATGCTGCGTGGCGCTGTCGAAACTGGATGCTGCTGCGTTGTACTTCTTACCGTGCTGTGCCATTTCGGCTCCCTCGGGTCGGGCACCACAGTGGGTGCAAACGATTCACCTGCCGGGTGAGGTTGTCCTCGGCATGGCGGGTTCGCAGGTGCGAACCGATACTGCGATCAGCGAATTTCGATGCCCATGGAACGGGCGGTTCCAGCAACCTGAAGGCGAGCAGCCTCAAGATCGTTGGCGTTGAGATCAGGCATCTTGACCTGTGCGATCTCGGTGACCTGTGCGTCGGTGATGGAACCAGCGACGGACTTCGACGGAGTCTGCGAACCCTTCGGCAGACCAGCGGCCTGCTTAATGAGCACCGAGGTCGGCGGAGTCTTGAGGATGAAGGTGAAGCTGCGATCCTCAAAGATCGTGATCTCGACGGGCACGATGGTGCCCTTCTGCGCCTCGGTCTTGGCGTTGTATTCCTTGCAGAAATCCATGATCGCGACGCCGTGCGGGCCGAGCGCGGTACCGACGGGCGGGGCCGGGTTGGCTCCACCTGCGGGGATCTGGATTTTCACGACGGCCGAAACCTTCTTCTTGGCCATGATTGCGACTCGCTTCTTTTCTTGTGTTCCTGCGCCCAGCGGGCGGCGGGAGATTCTGACGGCTCGATGCCGTCTCTGACAATTCCTCCGGCCGAAGCCGGTGATTCCTAAAGCTTTGCGACCTGAGAGAACTCGAGTTCGACGGGGGTTTCACGACCGAAGATGTTGACCAACACCTTGACCTTGAGCTGATCCTCGTTGATCTCGACGATTTCGCCGGAGAAGTCGGCAAAGGGGCCTTCCTTGACCCGAACGGTTTCTCCCTGCTCGTACTCGAGACGGGGCTTGCCGCGCTTTGTGGTGACCTCTTCGGTTTCGTCCGGAACGGTGAGGAAGTTTTCAACGTCGCGACGCGGAAGCGGCGACGGCTTTGCCCCCTGACCGACGAAGCCGGTGATTCCTGGTGTGTTGCGAATGACGTACCAAGAGTCGTCGGTCATGTCGCAACGAACAAGGAGATAACCCGGGAAGACCTTCTTCTGAACGATCTGCTTCTTACCGTTCTTGAATTCGACAACGTCTTCCATAGGGATGACGCATTCGTGAATGCTGTCTTCCATATTCATCGACTGCGTTCGAGCTTCGAGGTTTTGCTTGACCTTCTTCTCGTAACCCGACTGCGTATGCACGACGTACCAACGACCGGGACGATCGAACGGGCTCTGCGCACGCGGACGCGCTTGCTCAAGCAGTTCGTCGGTGTCGATGACATCGACGTCGATCGCGGCATCGATCACTTCGATGTCGGCTGCTTCATCGACGATGACGTCGGAGGCAGACGCATCAACTGCGTCGTTTGAAAATTGGGTGTCGTCATTCATGGTCATCAGGCGTTGAACAGTTTCAGTACGGCCTCGGAGAACACCCAATCGATACCGAAGATCAAGAGGGTGAAAAAGATGAGGGTGACGATGGTGATGATGGAGTAGTTAATGGTCTCGGACCGAGTAGGCCACGCGACCTTGCGCAGTTCCGATCGAACCTCACGAGCAAACTCGACTGGTCCGGTTCGTTCTTTTGCGCGTTGCTGGGAGCCTCGACGAGCGCGAATGGGTTCGCCATCGGGGCCGAGTTCGCCCTGACGCTGCAGCATTCGTTTTTGTTCTCTGTTGAGAGCCATCGAAACACTTCCAATTACGTTTCGCGCCGAGATCGACGCGGACTTTTCGAGCAGGGCAGGAGGGACTTGAACCCCCAACCGTCGGTGTTGGAGACCGGTGCTCTACCAATTGAGCTACTGCCCTAGGGCACTACGCCGGGCCTGAGAGGGTACCAGCCGACGCGTTCGGCCAGACCCCTGCAGGTCCGAGTGGGAGAGACTAGGCCCCCTCCCCCTTCCGTTGCGAACCGGGATTTTTCTGCCCCGGTGAAACCTCAGGCAGATCGGCGCCGAGTGGCCAGCACCAAGACGCCACCAACCCCGGCCGCGGTCGCTGCGGCCAGCCCCACGATCGAGGCGGCCCGGCGGCCGGCGATGCGGTGGCGTTCCCGGCGTTCGGCCGCCAAATCCAGTCCCCCAAGGAGATCATCGACCAGATCGGGCTCGGCCGGGACCTGCTGGAGGCGAAGGCTGGCCAAGATCCGCCGAAGGCGACGGAATCGGGCCATTTCGGCCTGGCACCTCAGGCACTGGGCGATATGAGCCGAATCGGCCTCAGCGAGGAGGCCGGGATCATCGAGCAGGTCGGGCATCAATTCGGCCAGACGGTCACACGGCAGGACGGTCGACATCGTCGCGTGCTCTCCCCTCGGCTTCAGAACGCAAGAAAACATCGTCACGTAAACGGTGACGCGCCCGATGCAGCCGGACTTTGGCGGCCGAAACAGAAATCCCGAGTTCGGCCGCGATGACCTCGTGGGAGAGGTCGTAAATGTCACGCAGAACGACAACGGCTCGAAGCTTCGGCGGAAGCGCCGCCAATGCCTTTTGCACTGCATCACGCAAACTCGCGGATTCCGAACGTCCTACCGGATCGACAGCCGGCGATAGATCGTCGAGTTCAAGCTCGTCGTCGAGTTCTTCATGTCGGTGTCGACGACGACGGCCCAACTGCGTCGACGCGCAGTTCGCAGTGATCCGATAAAGCCACGTCGTAAAACGCGCATCGCCTCGGAATCGACGAAGACCTCGGAACGCGCGCAAATACGCCTCTTGGCAAACATCCCGCGCATCTTCCGCGTTGCCTGTTAGACGAAACGCAAGCGAATAGGTATCGGCCCATGTGCGACGAACGAGTGCATCGAATGCGCTGCGATCGCCATCGCGCGCCTCGGCAACAAGCGTTCCCATTTCATTTTGGCTCAGACGCGCCACGTCGGTGGCAGCCACAGGGGCCACCACCGACGTCGACACAACTTGCAGCGAATCCACCGACGACGTGTCGTCGGTGTGCTTATTCAGCGGGTCTCCTTGTGTGCAGTGTGCACACGATCCCACTTGCAGTACTTCATGAGCTCAATGCGCTCACGATCGTTGATCTTGTTTTTCTTCGTGATGTAGTTGCGACGCTTGCACACCTGGCATTCCAGAGTGACGGCGATTCGCTTGTCGTTGCGGGCCATAACGGCTGCTCCTACTTAAGGATCTTGGTGACGCGGCCGGCGCCGACGGTACGGCCACCTTCACGAATGGCGAAGCGCAAGCCCTCTTCCATCGCGATCGGGTGGATGAGTTCAACAGTCATCTCGGTGTTATCACCAGGGATACACATTTCCGTACCCGCCGGAAGCGAAATCTGACCAGTCACATCGGTCGTACGGAAATAGAACTGCGGACGGTAGTTCGTGAAGAACGGCTTATGACGACCGCCTTCTTCCTTGGTCAGAACATAGGTCTGAGCCTCGAACTCGGTATGAGGAGTGATCGAACCCGGCTTCGCGAGAACCTGACCACGCTCAACTTCTTCCTTCTTCGTTCCACGAAGAAGCGCACCAATGTTGTCTCCAGCGCGACCCTCATCAAGAAGCTTGCGGAACATTTCAACACCAGTACACGTCGTCTTCTGCGTCGGCTTAATACCAACGATTTCGATTTCGTCACCCGTGTGCACAATGCCTTGTTCCACACGACCGGTCACAACCGTGCCACGACCAGTGATCGTGAACACATCTTCAATCGGCATAAGGAACGGCTTGTCAGTATCACGCTCAGGCTGCGGAATATAGGCATCAACAGCTTCCATGAGCTCAAGGATCTGCGCCGTTGCCGTCGCGTCACCCTCAAGAGCCTTCAACGCCGACACCTTCACAACCGGAACATCATCACCCGGGAACTCGTATTCGTTCAGAAGCTCACGAACCTCAAGCTCAACAAGATCAAGAAGCTCTTCATCATCAACCATGTCGACCTTGTTCAACGCAACAACAATGGCCGGCACACCAACCTGACGAGCAAGCAACACATGCTCACGAGTCTGAGGCATCGGACCATCAGCAGCCGACACAACCAAAATCGCACCGTCAACCTGAGCAGCACCAGTGATCATGTTCTTGATGTAATCAGCATGGCCCGGCATATCAACATGCGCGTAATGACGATTCGGGGTCTCATACTCAACATGAGAAATGTTGATCGTGATACCACGCTCACGCTCTTCCGGCGCCTTATCAATATTCGCGAACTCAGTAAACGAGTTGTTCGACGGATCAGCATCCGCCAACACCTTCGTAATCGCCGCGGTCAACGTGGTCTTACCATGATCGATATGACCCATCGTGCCCACATTCGCGTGGGGCTTGGTCCGCTCGAACTTCTCGCGTGCCATGATTTCTCCTGATGCCTTTCGTGGCCATTGCCTGAATTAGTGCGGCCTGTATTTGTACGTCTGTCTGAGTACTGCGTGTTGCGGGTAGTGCGACTTGGGACTGTGGTGCGATTTTGTTGCGTTGCACCGAGTGGGAATCGGATTCCCGATTGGTGTCGGCGGTCGGACTTGAACCGACGACCACTCGATTATGAGCCGAGTGCTCTGACCAGCTGAGCTACGCCGACATGTTGGACGGTTGGGCGGAGCCCTTCCGGCACAGAGCCCCCTGACAGAATCGAACTGTCGACCTTTTCCTTACCATGGAAACGCTCTGCCGACTGAGCTAAGGGGGCGCGTCGGGCGAGCCCGACAAAGGAGGCGTTATCTTGCCACGCCCCACAGGGGATTCCCAACTCACGACCGAAGGCGCCGGTACGGTGACCATTGTGAACCTCCGTCTCGCCCGCCCCGACGATGCCGAAGCGACCCGTGAGATCTACAACAGCGAGGTCACCGGCTCCACCGTCACCTTCGATCTGGTCCCCCGCTCTCTCGATGACCAGTTGGCTTGGCTCGACCAACGATCGGGGGCCATGGCCGTGGTGGTGGCCGAAATCAACGGCCAGGTTGTGGGCTTTGCCTCACTTTCGCCCTACCGAGACCGTCCGGCCTATGCCACCACGGTGGAAGATTCGGTGTATGTCCATGCCGACTTCCGAGGTCAAGGCGTGGCCCGAGCCCTTCTGACCGAGATTCTCGACATTGCCTCCACCCGCGGGTTTCATGCGGTGATGGCCCGAATCGTCGGTGGTCACGACGCCTCGATCGGCCTCCATGGCTCTCTGGGCTTTGAAAGTGTCGGCACCGAGCGCGAGGTTGGCCGGAAATTCGGCAAATGGCTCGATGTCGTCATCATGCAGCGGATGCTCTGAGGTCCATCAGTCGCTTTCGGAGGGCAGTCGGCGCTCCGCTAAGGTTTCGCCCTTCAGGGTCGGTGCCCGAGTGGCCAAAGGGAACGGGCTGTAAACCCGTCGGTTCTGCCTTCGATGGTTCGAATCCATCCCGGCCCACCATCCGGCTCCCCGCCCGTCGGGCGGGGTTGCCGGCTGGAACCCACTCATTTCGCCTCTCGAGGCGAGCGGTCGGAACGAGGAAAGCCATGCCGAGCTTCGATGTTGTGTCCGAAATCGACGAGCAAGAAGTTCGCAACGCGGTCGACCAGGCCTCGCGAGAACTCACGACTCGCTTCGATTTCAAGAACACCAACTCAACGATTGAGTTGAAGGACCTTTCGATTGAAATGGCTTCGGCCAGCGCCGACCGCCTCAACGCTGTGCGCCAGGTTCTCGAAGAGAAGTTGGTCAAGCGCAAGGTGTCGCTCAAGTCACTTGACTACGGCAAGGTCGAAGATGCAGCCGGCGGCACCGTTCGCCAAACCGTCAAGATCGTCGCCGGCATTTCCAGCGAAAAAGCCAAAGCCGTGAACAAAGCGATTAAGGAACTCGGCCTCAAGGGTGTGTCGTCACAGACCCAAGGCGAACAGGTTCGCGTCACTGGCAAAAAGCGCGACGACCTTCAAGCAGTGATTGCCGGATTGAAAGAGGTTGATCTCGAGATCCCTCTGCAGTTCGAAAACTTCCGCGACTAACGCGCGTCTTATTCGTAGTACCCCGAGTGGATGTACACGCACGGGATTCCTTCGCCGTGAAACATGTCGGCGTTCTTTCGGTCGTCTTCAAACGCGAGTTTGAGATCGAGTCCGAACTCGCGCAGTTCGCCGACGGTGCGCTTCTTGAACTCCCACGCTTCTTGACCTGAGCGATCTTCGCGCATGCAAAGCAAATCCCAACGGAGATCGTGACGAGCAAGCCATTCGAGCGTTTGTGGTTGTACGCGGAGCGGGCGCGCAGTCAGCAACACGACATGCAAATCCGGCGCTAAAAGACTGAGCAAACGCGCAAGTTCGTGAATGACTTCATCATCGCCACATGCTTCGAAGAACGCGTTCCAGTCGCGGTTTGCGATGTGATGCTGGCGGTCGCTGGCATTCGACAACACGCCATCCATATCGAAGACAACGGTGGGGCCCGGAGTGATCGGGCCATCCCGCCAACGCCAGTTCTCGGGGGTGATCACTTACCGCTGCCTGGTCCGTGCAATGCACTCTCTCGGATTGCATCGACAACGCTGGGGTCGGCAAGTGTCGTGGTGTCGCCGAGCGTGTTGCCGTCGGCGATGTCACGAAGCAGTCGGCGCATGATCTTGCCGCTTCGGGTCTTGGGCAGATCAGGAACGATGATGACGCGCTTTGGTCGGGCGGTCGGACCAATCTTGGTTGCGACATGTGCGCGCAGTTCGTCGACGAGTGCATCGTCAGCAGTGACTCCCCCACGCAGAATCACGTAACCAACAATTGCTTGACCAGTGAGATCGTCAGTGGCGCCAACGACGGCAGCTTCAGCAACACCGGTGTGATCGACAAGCGCGCTTTCTACTTCGGTAGTGGAGATGCGATGACCCGAAACGTTCATGACATCGTCAACGCGACCGAGCAGCCAGAGGTAACCGTCATCGTCGATCTTGGCGCCATCGCCAGCGAAATAGCGGCCCGGATAACGGCTCCAGTAGGTGTCCTTGTAGCGCTCAGGATCTCCCCAAATGCCGCGAAGCATCGAGGGCCACGGACGAGTGAGCGTCAAGTAACCGCCACCGCGTTCGATGGGATGACCCTCTTCGTCAACCACTTCAACGCCGATGCCTGGAAGGGCGAAGCACGCAGAACCGGGCTTGAGGGTGGTGACACCGGGAAGCGGCGAAATCATCTGGCCACCGGTTTCGGTCTGCCACCACGTATCGACGATTGGACAGCGACTGCCACCGATGTGCTCGTAGTACCACATCCACGCTTCGGGATTAATGGACTCGCCGACCGAACCAAGCAAACGCAGCGATGAGAGATCGTGCTTTTGCGGTTCCTGTTCGCCCCACTTCATGAACATACGAATCGCAGTTGGTGCGGTGTAGAGCTGCGTGACGCCGTAGCGCTCGATGATATCCCACATGCGATCTTTGCCGGGCGTGTCGGGAGTGCCTTCGTAGAGCACCGAGGTTGCGCCGTTTACAAGAGGCCCATAGACGATGTAGCTGTGGCCAGTCACCCAACCAATGTCGGCCGAACACCAATACACATCGGTTTCGGGTTTGAGATCGAAGACGTACTTGTAGGTGAATGCGACCTGCGTGAGATAGCCGCCGGTGGTGTGCATGATGCCCTTGGGCTTTGCCGTTGTGCCCGAGGTGTAGAGCAAATACAGCAATTGCTCTGAATCCATCGGCTCGGCGGGACACTCGAGCGAAGCGGTTGCCATGAGGTCGTGGTACCAGTGGTCGCGGCCTTCAACCATCGTGACGTCGGAGTTGGTGCGCTGCACGACAACGACATCAGTAACGGTTGGGCACGACTCCACGGCCTCGTCGACGTTGGGCTTTAACAACGATGCAGCGCCGCGTCGATAGCCCCCGTCGGCAGTGATGATGACTTTGCATTCACCATCGTGCACGCGATCAATAATCGAATCGGGCGAGAACCCACCGAAGATCACCGAGTGAGCAACACCAATTCGCGTACACGCCAACATCGCCACTGGAAGTTCAGGGATCATCGGCATGTAGATGGCGACACGGTCGCCCTTATCGAGGCCAAGACCCTTGAGGACATTGGCGAACTTCTTCACCTCGTCCAGAAGATCGGAATAGGTGATGGTGCGCTTGTCGCCGGGTTCGCCTTCCCAGTGATAGGCGACACGGTCGCCAATGCCGTTGGCAACGTGACGATCGAGACAGTTCTCGGAAACATTCAGCGTTCCACCAACAAACCACTTGGCGAACGGGAGTTCCCATCCCAGGGTGGCGTCGAAATCAGAGTTCCAGGTGAGCAGCTCACGGGCCTGACGAGCCCAAAAGGCCTCGTAATCAGCATCGGCCTCGCGGTAGAGCGAGTCATCAGACGTGAGGGCAGTGGCTTTGAACTCCGGCGAGGGCGGGAAGGTGCGCTCTTCGAGGAAGTAGTCCTCGATCGTCGGTTCGGTCATTGCATCCCCCTCAACGGTTGGCGAAGAGTCGCCGTTTCAACGCCGTGAGCCTACCGGCCGAGGTGGTCGCGGATCGGCGTGAACCCGCGGTTCATATCGACTCACTTTCGCGGCCGATGCAGGGGTAGACCCCTCTACTAATGGGGGATAGTGCTTCGCCCCAGCATCATTGTCACTGTCGTGCGGGAAACAACCCAGCGGTCATCAACGCGCACGACGCTTCCGGTCTGGGTGAAGGTCTGAGGCCCCTCAGTAAAATTCGCTGTGATCTTGAACGTCACGATTGCTTCGCTTTCACTTCGAAACCGGATTTCTGCCGAAGCGAATTTCGCCCCAGGAGTCGCGCCGGATGCTTCACGTGCACCATCGAACATCGCGTCGTAGTCGTTCGGCGCTGCGCCACCCTCAAGATTCGGGTACGAGCCATCAGGCAATCTCAGGTCGAGCCCAGTGATTGCATCGGAGATCTGTGAGCGAGCGCGATCTTCGCCATCGAAATGAATTTGTTCAGGTGGCAAAAACGGTTCTGCGACGAGAGACGAGATCTTTGGCTTCGTTGCCGCATAAGCGTAAAACTCGGAGTAGTGCACATATCGAAGTCCTCGCATGGCCCGTTCGATGGAAGCCGCATGAGCTTCGTCGATGACACACTCCCTCGAAAGTGAGAATTTCAGAACGATCATCGAGTCCGCAAGAAACCCCACTCCCCCGATCGGCGGACTGAGAAGCATCGGGCCATTACCGATGAGAAAGCTTCCAGGAGGAATGGTCGCCTGAGTCGGTCCTGTCAGTTCCAGTGAGCCGATCCCCATGCACGTCGCAACCGGTCGAGTCAGCCCCTCAACATTGATTTCACGAAATGGCGTGCCCGGCGGGAGTCCTAATGACTGGGTTGCGGGCAGATTTGGAGCAGTGACCTTGTCATACCAACGACGCGTAAGCATGAGTGCCTCGCCATCAGGCGTTGTATAGAAAAACTCATAGGCGTTGAACCCGACTTGCGTGGACTCTCCTACGAGGAACACATCACGCGCATCAGTTGGCGGAAGAACAAAAACAGCAGAATCGTTCGTGACGGCAGATCCGCTCGCCGAATGACCGAACGAAACGTAGAGAACTGCAGCCAACAAAAAGTTCCCTACAAGTACTAGAACCAAAACGTAGGTCGGGACCCGTTGCCGTCGTGACCGGGAGTCTCGACGATTCTTCGAACGTCCCAAGTCCGCCGCTGAGGTTTCAGATTCTTGATTTCGCGCCACGAGTTCGAACTATAGTCTCATTTCGTGAGTATCTCAACGACAGCGTTCTGGACTTTGTCCGTCCTCGCCAGCGGCCCCCATCATGGCTACGGAATCCTCAAATCAATCAGCGAGCTTTCTGAGGAAACAGTCGACGTACGCGTCGGAGCCCTCTATCGCACGATCGATCGACTCGAGAGCGACGGGCTAATCGAAGTCGATCATCGTGAAACGGTTGATGGTCGCGAGCGCACCTATTACCGCCTCACTCCGAAGGGTCATTCAGAACTTGAGTCGAACCTCAACGAAATGCAGATGATGACCGCAGTCGCCGAGACCAGGCTCCGCAAAACCAGCTTCGGCGAGTTCGGAATCCGGCCGACCACGATGGGGATCCTTTAATGAAAACTCGGCGGCGGCGCGCGCTCCTGCGTGTCTATTCACCATCATTCCGTTCTCGCTATGGCGACGAAATGCTTGACGCGCTCGATGCAGAAGATTTCGGGCAAAGTCGCACACAACGATTCGCGAATGACATTGATTTCGCGCGAAATGGCGTCGCACAACGTTTCGGATCAGATGTTGTCGCCGATATTGAAGGAGGAATGCGCTGGGTCGGACTCGTTGCGTTAGCGACATGTGTGATGTGGTCGACGGTCTCGCTCATTTCGTCGAATCAGTTGGTTGGACCATTTCCAATCAACCTGCGAATGGGCGTTCTGTGGATCATCGTCCTCGCTGCTTCAATCGGCCGACTTCTCCTTCCACGCTGCGGAGCGCACGTTGCTTGGTTCATCGGCCTGTTTGCTGTTGTCGGATCGACCTACCTCGGCTACCAACAGCGCGAGGCGCTTCCAAGTGATCTCTACCTCGGAACGCCTGCGTATTTACTCCGATGGCAGACCGCTGCCATCGCGCTGCTTTTGCTTCTCGGTGCCGCAGCACCTATTGGGCTCCGTCGATCATCAATCGTGTCGACGTCACTAGGCATCCTTGGTGGGATCGGTCTTGCGATCCGGTTTTCCACCATCGGCGCATTCTCCCTGGCTCCGCGGTTTTCCTACGACGCCGATGGCTACGTGTCGTACTCCTACACAGCGATCAGAGTCCCCACGTTCGCCAATCTTGTTACTCGCGGAACTTTTGTTGATCTTGCACGAGTTGATCTCCTCCCGAACATTGGGTGGTGGTGGCTCATCGGGCTCATTTGTTTGGCATCGATAGGCCTTCTGCGGCCCACGGCAGCAGTGTCTGCCGTCGTCACCGCCACGGTGTCTCTGGGAGCAGCAGTTTTCTTCAATGGCATGTCCGGAGTTCAGGCCTCACTGCGATACGTCATTCCCACAATTGTCATCGTCGAAAGCACGGTCATCCTCGTGACATATTGGCGTCGACAGCAAGGCGGACACGAGGCGGATTCGGCCAGTGCGGGTCGAATGAACGCGAATGCGCACTAGCGAGAGCACGATCCGCCGAAAGTCGGCGTTCAACGCGATGCAGTGAAGCCGAAGTTCAAACCGTCCATTCGAGAACGATGAAGTCCCCAAGTCCCTCGGATTCAAGCAATGCTTCGGCCTCACCGAGTCGACTGCGGGCTCGCAACGCCTCTACGTCGGGGGCAGATGCTTTCTCGGCCCAAACCTGGCGGCCTTCTTCAACAAGCTGTGCGATACCCAATCGTTCGAGGAACTGACGTTGGGTCGTCACCACCGTTGGTCGAGCTGCGATCGCAAGTTGATCGACCGCAACATCGGTGGTGATGTCGCAACTTCCGGGAGCGTCAAGGGGATGATCGCCGCGCTCTTGCCCAACGAAGGTTCGTAACCATCCCATTTCTGGTCGTGCGGCGATCTCTGCAGTCGACGCCCCGTAGTCGATCGCAATGACGACACCGCGTTCGAGACGGTCGATCGCTGCCATGACCCACTGCACTGCGTGTTCCTGCAGTGGCATCCACTCCCCCGGCGACGCAGATGACAAAACCGGGGCAAGCGACGCTGGCGCTTCGGTGGGAGTAACCACAAACTCAAGACCATCGTCGGCGTGATGCACGTCGAGTCGCTCGAAATTCCCTGCGCCATCGTGGCGAACGATGTCGAAAGCGAGATTGTCCAACAGTTCGTTGGCCAAAACCACGCCAGAGAATCCATGCGGTGCAAGTGCGCTTGAAGCGAACTGCGGGCCCGGACCGATGCCGCGCACGAACGCGTCGACACCAGCGGCGTCGAGATCGCCCATCCAGTTTTCAAGATGAGCTGCGTGCAACGCGCGCTGTTCAGCGGAACGTTCCACCATCAGGTAGCGAAGAGCCGGACTGCACTCGGGTGATGCGAACGCAATGGATCGCGCCAGCGTTCCTGGTCCTGCGCCGAACTCGACCACCACGAACGTTTCGGGTGAACCAAGAGCAAACCATTCTTCGTCGAGCCGTCGCGCAAGTAGTGCTCCGAACAACGGCCCAACTTCGGGACTCGTTAGGAAATCACCTCGACGACCGGCACGGCCACTCGTCGCGTAGAAACCAATCGACTCGTCGTAGAGCGCGATGTCCATGAAGTGCGCAAAGGACATCGATGTTCCGATCGGGAACCGAGATCGGAACTGTTCGGTCATTGGCGATTAACGCAGGAGCGAGAAGAGCGTGACCTGATCGGTGAAGTGCGTAAGCGCTCCGGGGAAGACACCCCACACAAGCGTGACGGCCACGGTGATGATGAGCGCGAACGACAGCGATGCCGGCACCTTGATCGGCGTGCGATCGCCGTCAGGGGCTTCGTCCATCCACATCACGCGTATGAGACGGCCGTAGTAACCGAACGCGATGACCGAGTTGAGGCCGACAATGACAGCGAGCACATACCCCGATGCAGTTCCGGCGGAAGCCAACGAACTGAAGATCGACAGCTTGGCGAACCAACCCGCCGCCGGCGGAATACCAGCCAGCGAGAACAGGAAGATCGTCATACACACCGTGAGTACCGGGGCATAAGAGAACAAGCCGCCAAAGCTCTTGATCTCGGCCGAGCGCGTCTTGCGGGCGACGGCGAGCACAACGGCGAAGGCGCCAAGGTTCATGCCGGCGTAGATGAGTAGGTACACAACGATCGAACGCAGTGCTTCGCCACCAGTTCCGAGCGTGGCGCCTGCAACTGCGAGCGGAGCGAGGATGTAGCCAGCCTGAGCGATACCGGAGTAGGCCAGCATGCGCACGACATTGGTCTGGCGAAGGGCGATGAGATTGCCAACGGTCATCGACAACGCTGCGAGTGCCCACATGAGTGGTTCCCACACATCGTGACGGCCGTAGAAGCCAATGAAGAGCACGTTGAGGATGGCAACAAAACCTGCTGCCTTCGACGCAACCGCAAGAAAGGATGTGACCGGTGTGGGTGCACCTTCGTAGGTATCGGGCGCCCACTGATGAAATGGAACAGCTGACACCTTGAAGGCAAAGCCGATCAGCACGAACACAATGCCGAGCGTGATGATTGGCTGCGAGGAAATGTACGAACCGAGATCGGCACCGATGTTCACCAGCAAGGTGGAGCCGGTGATGCCGAAGATGAGCGACATGCCGTAGAGCAAAATCGCCGAAGCGAAAACACCCATGAGGTAGTACTTCAAACCGGCTTCGTTGCTCTTCTGATCTCGCTTGCGCCAAGCAGCCAACATGTAGGCCGGGATGGAAACAAGCTCGAGAGCAATGAAGATGCTGATGAGGTCACGAGCAGATGCCATGACCATCATGCCGAGCACTGAAGAAAGCAAGAGTGTGTAGTACTCGCCCTCGTAGTAGTCGCCTTCAGCGATGTAGTTCGTCGAAAGCAAAATCACGATGTATCCGGCGACGACAAACAACGCTTGCAGGATGAGCGCGTAATTGTCGACAACGAAACCGCCGCCGAACATGATGCGATCAACACCGTCGTAGGCAAGCGTGGCGATCGGGATCAGCGCAAGAAGCAAACCAATACCGGCAATCGACGATGACGCCCAACGTGAGCGCTCGCCTGTGAACGCGTCGAGCGCGATCAACACCACGATGGTCGCGGCCACGATGATTTCGGGCGCGAGAGCGTGGTAGTCGACGCTAGGAGCACTCCAGGCGAAGGTCAGCAACTGGGCGAGCAACGGATCAGCCTCCGAGCCCGTTCACGATCGCGATGGTGTGAGAAACCGCACCATCGGTGACCTTGAAGATGATGTTGGGCATGAAACCAAGCACAACGATGAGGACGAGCATCGGAGTCCACGCCAACCATTCGGTGAACGAGACGTCGTGCAAGTGCGGATCGTCTTCGAATTCCTTCGACGGAACACCGAATCCAACACGCTGATACAGCCAAAGCAGGTAGGCGGCGGCCAAGACCGTGCCAACGGCGGCGATGACCATGAGCACACGGAAGAACGCCACGTTCAGACCGAGACCTGGGTTGTAGGCCGACAAGATTGCGGGGAACTCGCCCCAGAATCCGGCAAGGCCCGGAAGACCAAGCGACGCCATGACGGAGAAGCCGAGGATCCAGCCCATATGCGGCATCGACTTGAGCATGCCGCCCAGTCGTGAGATGTCGAGGGTGTGGTAGCGGTCCTTGGTCGATCCAGCGACAAAGAAGAGCATGCCCGTGATGAGACCGTGGGCGACCATGCCGAAGATTGCGGCTTGGAAACCAAAGGTGGTGAGCGTGGCAATGCCGAGCATCACGAAGCCCATATGCGAAACCGATGAGAAGGCAATGAGGCGCTTCATGTCGGTCTGCGCCAAACAGCACAGCGCGCCGTAAATGATGCCGATCACAGCGAGCAGGCCGATGAACGGTGCCCACTTCTCGGCTGCACCCGGAAGGATCGGGATAGCGATACGGATGAATCCGTAAGTACCGAGCTTCAAAAGCACTGCGGCAAGGATGACCGAACCAACCGTTGGGGCCTGCGTATGTGCATCAGGCAACCATGTGTGGAACGGGAACATCGGAACCTTGATGCCAAAGCCCATGAACATGCCGCCGAAAATGAACAACGCAGCGCCGGTGGAAATACCCGTCGCGAGTTCCGGAAGGATTCGCATGTCGAACGAGTGCATCATTTGCCCGTTGACCGGAATCTTGTCGGAGAGGAAATACAGCGACAGGAAGGCGACGATCATGAGCGCCGAACCGAACAACGTGTAGAGGAAGAACTTGAGCGATGCGTATTGACGCTTCTCGCCACCCCAAACGCCGATCATGAAATACATCGGCAGAAGCACAACCTCGAAGAAGACGAAGAACAGGATGAGGTCCTGGGCGACGAATGATCCGAGCATGCCGGTTTCGAGGATGAGGATGAGGATGAGGAACGCTTTAGGGTTCTTCGGCTCCGGGAAATGTTTCCAGGAGTAGATGATGCAAAGCGGCACGATCAGCAACGTGAGGGCGATCATCGGCAGTGAGATGCCATCAATGCCAACAATGAAGCGGCTGTTGATGATCGGGATCCACGCCTTATCGACAACGAACTGCAAGTGACCGTTCGCGTCGTAGTCGAAGTTGGTCATGAGCAAAATGCCGATGAACCCCACCACGAGACTCGCCGCAAGAGCGACGACCTTGTGGTACTGCTCTTTGGCTTTGGGCACGACCAACATGGCGAGTGCTCCCACAAGTGGGAGGAACACCATCAGGCTGATACCCCAACTGTTCAGGAAATCTTTCATCGAATTGTCCTGGGCTCCTAGACGACGAACACGAGTACACCGGCGAGGACGACCGCGCCGGCAAAGAGGATCGAGGCGTACTGCTGGACCTTGCCGGTCTGGATTTTGCGAAGCAGTTGACCTGCTCCTTCAGAACCGCGACCTGATCCGTTGACTGCTCCATCGATGATGAGCTGATCACCAAAGACATAAACGACGCCGGCGATCTTGCGAGCGCCGAAACCGATGCCGTTGATAACACCATCAAGGATGTTCTGGTTGAACCAATTGGCGGCACGGGCAATCGGGCCCTTGGTGCTGCCGGCGATAACGCCTGTGTAGAGATCGTCGAGGTAGTACTTGTTTTCGAGGAACGTGTAACCGGCATGAGCGACCTTGTTGCGTGAGGTCAGACCATGTGGGCCACGGTTCTTCTCGTAGTACTGGTAGGCAAAGAACAGACCAGTCGCAGCGAGAATCGTCGAGACAACCGCAAGCCACGGAGTGAACTCGGCATGCTGCAACGGCGGGAAGGCAAAGGTGGGTTCGACGAAGTGCTCGAACCGCGTCGTGACACCGCCCGGAAGTTTGATGCCGAAGAAGTTGCCGGGGAAGTTCGTGAAGCCGAACGCCACGGCACATCCAGCAAGGATGATGAGCGGAACGGTGATGACCTTCGGCGATTCGTGGGGCTTCGCGTGACCGCGGTACTCGCCCCAGAACGTGAGCCAGTAGGCGCGACCCATGTAGGCGGCGGTGAGGAATGCCGTGATGAGGCCGAAGATCAACATGATTGTGTAGGCATGCTCTTGACCGTTTGCGGCACCGGCAAGGATTTCGTCCTTTGACCAGAAACCCGCCAGCGGGAAGATGCCTGCAAGAGCAAGCGTCGCAATAAGGAAGGTTGCGTGCGTAATTGGCATCTTCTTGCGAAGACCGCCCATCTCCCGCATATCGAAGGTGTGGTGACATGCGTGGCTCACCGAACCGGCGCCAAGGAACAAACATGCCTTAAAGAACGCGTGCGTGAAGAGGTGAAACACACCAGCAGTCCAGGCACCGACACCGAGAGCCATGACCATGTAACCGAGCTGCGAAATCGTTGAGTACGCCAACACCTTTTTGAGGTCGGTCTGAACGAATGCGAGCAGACCGCCGATGATGGTGGTGAAGCCACCGATAAAGGCGACGTAATGGAAGGTGCTGCTTCCGATTGCAAGACCAGAGAAGAACACGCCGTAAAGGCGAGCAATCAAATAGACACCAGCGACAACCATGGTCGCGGCGTGGATGAGTGCGGACACTGGAGTCGGACCGGCCATGGCGTCGGGAAGCCAGGTGTGCAGCGGGAACTGGCCCGACTTCGAGGTCACGCCGCCGAACAAGCACAACGCGCCAACAAGAAGCAGCGTGGTGTTGGCGCTGTGCGAAAGCGCGTACTCGTTGATGTGAAGAACGTTGAAGCTCGTGCCGCCGGCAGCAAAGAACGTGATGATGACACCGAGGATCAGTCCGATATCACCAACACGGTTGGTGAGGAAGGCCTTGAGGGCAGCGTCGGTGTTCTTCTTTTCTTCCCACCAATGCCCGATGAGTCCGAACGAACAGACGCCGACAAGTTCCCAGCCCATCAGCATCTGCAACGTGTTCGAGCTGAGCACGTAAAACAGCATTGATGCAGTGAAGAGGGAGAGGAAGGCGTAATAGTGCGTGAAGCGCACATCGCCATGCAGGTACTCAGTTGAGTAGATGTGCACGAGCAACGAAATGATGCAGACGGTGATGAGCATCATTGCGGCGAGGCCGTCCACGAGCGTGCCCATTTCGAATTGCATGCCACCGATTTGGAACCAGGTGACCGTGCGCACAACTGGCGGTACTGATTCGTGTTCGCCGCCGTGCTCCGAAGCGGTCGCTTCGGTAGTGGAAGATGCTTGTGACGCAGTGGCCACGGTCTCGCCCGAGTCCTTGGTGGCAGCGTTGGCTTCTTGGCCAATCGTTTCGCCGGTCTGCGGGGTAAGGCCGTTGGCGGCAATGACGTCGGCCGCAAGAGCTGCACCGGTTGGTGGGTGATTGACGCGACTGATCCAGTTGCCGGCAACAATGACGGAAAGCAAAAGGCAGATCGAGACCGCGGCGATGCCAATGCCGGCAGTGGCTCGGGTGCCCCAGCGCTTGCCAAAGAAAAGGATGACGAGGAACGACGCCGCCATGAGGGCGGGAATGATCCAGACCTTGTCGATCATGTTGAACACGACGATCAGCCCTTCAGCATGTCGACATCATCAATGTCGATGCTTTGTCGGTTCCGGTAGATGAGCAATACGAGCGCGAGGCCGACGCCAACCTCGGCAGCAGCAACAGCGATAACGAACAAGGCAAAGACCTGACCGGAAACGTTGGCCATGTCGTTCACGTGCCAATAGGCGCCAAAGGCAACGAGGTTGATGTTGACCGCGTTGAGAATGAGTTCGATCGACATCAGAACAAGAACGCCGTTCTTGCGGGCGAGGACTCCGTAGACGCCAATGCAAAAGAGAATGGCGGCTAGGAGGAGGAACTGGTTGAGAAACATCAGTCACGCCTCGCAATCACAATGGCGCCGATGAGCGCAGCGAGCAGAAGTACCGACAGCACCTCGAACGGAAGGAGGTAGGTCGAGAAGATGGAATCGCTTACCTCTGTGGTGCGCTGCACCATGAGGTTGCCAAATTCAGTGTCTTTGAACCCATCGACGAGCGAGTAGCTCATAAGCCCGAGTAACAGAACACCGATGCCGGCGCCGATGAACTTGGCTGCCTTCTTGTTATCAAGATCGTCGTCGTTACCGGTCTTTGCTCGGGTGAGCATGATGCCGAACAAGAACAGAACGATGATGGCCCCGAGGTACACGAGCACCTGCGTGATTGCAACAAATTCGGCGGCGAGCAGGATGTACTGGGCCGCCGCACCTGAGAGAACAAGAACCAGCCAAAGTGCGGCGTGCATGACGTTCTTGGTGGTGACGACGCGAATCGCACCGAAAACCATCAGCGCAGCGATGATGTAAAACGCGATGTTCTGAGCGACAAGGAGGGCGAGCATCAGCGCGGCACCTTCTTGACCTTGGCATCGGAGCCCGCTTCGTACGGTTCGAAATCGGGAACCGTTTGCATCCACTGATCAAGACGGCTCTTGTCATGAAGCAGGTCGGCGATTCGGATTTCGGAGTACTCGTGTTCGGGGCTCCAGAAGAGCGCATCGAACGGGCAGACCTCGACGCAGATACCGCAGTACATGCAGAGGGAGAAGTCGATGTCGAAACGATCGAGTTCGTTCTTCTGACGCGGCTTGCCACCCTCGCGGCGAGGCGGTGCGAGGTACTTGTGGGCCTCGATGAAGATGCACCAATCGGGGCATTCACGCGCGCACAGCATGCACGACGTGCAGTTCTCTTCATGAAGCGCAATGACGCCACGGGCACGCGGTGCAACTTCTTCACGTTCGTGCGGATAACGCGTGGTCTGCGGTCCGTCTTTGAGGGTCTTGACCATCTCGCCGAACGTGACGCCGAGACCCTTAATGAGACCAGGAACCTTGGGCTTGGGAGGCATCAGAGCACCACCTTCAGCACAGCCGTGACGACAATGTTCACGAGAGCCAATGGGATGAGGACCTTCCAGGCGAGGCTCTGGAGTTGATCTTCACGGAAACGTGGGTACGTGAATCGCACCCAGAAGATGATGAACGCAACGATCATCACCTTCGCAAACAACACGATCGGGCCAAGTACGTAGTACCAGTCGCTTGATGTGGGAAGCCACGGAACAGCCCATCCGCCAAGGAACATCACTGCTGCGATTGCAGCAAAGGCGAACGCCGTTGCAAATTCCGCCAAGAAGAAAATAAGGAATCGGAAGCCGGTGTATTCCACCTGGTAACCAGAAACGATTTCGGATTCGGCAACCGGCATATCGAACGGAGGCTGTGTGAGTTCGGCCTGCACTGCGGCGATGAAGATGAAGAAGCCGAGGAACTGCGTGAGGATGTAAGGGAACCCGATACCGCCCCAACCGAAAATTGCACCGTTATTTTGGGCCAAGACAATGCCGTTCAAGCTCATTGTTCCGGCCTGGATGACGACGCCGATGACAGCGAGCACCATCGGAAGTTCGTAGGCGATGAGCTGACCCGCAGCACGAAGCGCTCCCATGAGCGAGTACTTGCTGGCCGAGGCCCAACCGGCCATAAGCACGCCGATCACCGAAAGCGATGAAATCGCAAGCACGAAGAACACGCCAACGTCGAGGTTGGCGACAACAAGGTGCATCGACGCTGGAAGCGCCACGTAGAGAAGAAGTGTGGACATGAGCACCACGAGTGGTGCGACCTTGAAGACCCAACGATCGGCACCATTCGGCGCAATGTCTTCCTTCTGAAGGAACTTCACGCCGTCAGCGAGTAGCTGCAATGTTCCGCGTGGGCCCGCTTCTTGCGGACCAAGACGGCTTTGCATCCACGACATGATCTTGAACAAGAAAACCATGCCCAGAATCAGTGCAGTGGTGGGAACGACCGCGCTGACGACAAGAACCTTGATCAGGGTCGAAAGCCAATACGGCGGCGCGAACGAAGCGAGAAGAAGGGTCATCGGTCGATGTCACCCAAGATGAAGTAAAGGCTGCCGAGAATCGAAATGAGGTCGGGAACGTATGCGCCCCGAGCCACCCACGGCACGATGGAAATGTTGTTGAACGAGGCCGAACGGATCTTGACCCGGAACGGAACAAGATCGCCCTTCGACACAACGTAGTAACCCATTTCGCCAAGAGGATTCTCGGTGGCAACGTAGGCCTCGCCCTCGGGCACCTTGATGATGCGCGGGACCTTGGCCATAACCGGGCCACTCGGGATGGTGTCGAGAAGTTGCTTCACGATTTTTGCTGCTTCGCGAGTTTCCTGAAGTCGGACCCAGGTACGAGCGAAACAATCGCCGTCGGGATGGGTCCAGACCTTCCAGTCGGCCTTGTCGTAGACAAGTCCGGGAGGGCAGTTGTCGCGGCGAAGATCCCAGTCGACCCCAGAGGCTCGAAGGTTGGCGCCAGAAAGCCCGTAGGAAAGGGCGATTTCAGCGGGGATAACACCGATGCCACGGGTTCGGGCCTGGAAGATTTCGTTGCCCACGAGGAGGTCTTCCAACTCATCACAGAACGCAAGGAGCTTGTCCATTGCGGTATGCGAGGACTCGATCCAACCCTTGGGCAGGTCGTCCTTGAGGCCACCAATGCGATCGAAGTTCGGGTGGAAACGACCACCGGTTGCTGACTCGATCTGGTTGAGAACCCATTCGCGATCGCGGAATGCGTAGAAGCCAGCGGTCATGCCACCAAGCTGCAAACCAAAGTCGCCAAGGAAGAGCGAGATATTCGCGATGCGCGACATTTCGAAGAGGATGGTTCGGATCCATTGCGCACGGGGCGGTGCTTCAACACCCATCAGCTTTTCAGCGGCGAGGATGAATGGCACCTCGTTCGCGAAACTTCCGAGCCAGTCGATGCGGTTGATGAGCGCATTGATTTGTGGGTAGGTGCGAACCTCGGTGAGTTTTTCGTAACCACGATGCATGTAACCGCACATCGGTTCGGCAGAGATGACCTGTTCGCCATCGAGACGAGCGATGATGCGCAGTGTGCCATGCGTGGCGGGATGCTGCGGTCCCATGTTGAGGGTCATGCCCTCGGTTTCGAAATCGAGATTGACGCGATTATCGACAGCTTCGGCGGCGAGAGCGGCAACTGATTGAGGATCGCTCACTGCGGTCATTCACCCTCTCCTTCCTCATCGGCAACACCAGGCATTGGTTCGACATCAACGATTCCGGGCCACGGGCGAACCCGACGGGCCAGCAACGGAAAGTCCTTACGCAGAGGATGCCCCACAAAATCGGCGGGCAAATACAGATTGATCATGTTCGGGTGTCCGTCGAAGGTAAACCCAAACATTTCGCGAGCTTCGCGTTCGTGCCAGTTCGCACCGGCGTAGACGTTTGACCATGTCGCTACGGAGAGATCGTCGTCGGGAAGGTCGCACTTGAACGTGATTCCCATGCCAGCGCTGATGGAGTACACGCGCGCAAGAAGCTGGAAACGAGATTCGCCACCGGCGTAGCCCTGCACCATTGCTTCTGGTTCTTTTGCGGGCGTGCCGGAAACAATGCGGTCTTCTTGTGAATCCATGTCGCGTCCGAATGGCGAGGGAAGCCAGTCGATGGCGGAAAGGAAATCGAAGAAGCGATAGCCCATGGCTTTGGCTGCTTCGGCGGCGGCGACCCAGTTGGCACGATCAACGCGGACCCAGAGGTCGTCACCGGGACGGATATGCGAACCAACAACACCGTCGCCAAGTCGCGCAGTGATATCGGCCAGAACGGCCTCGCGCGCCTCGTCGATTTCGGGCGCTGCCGCTTCGGGCGTTTCAGTATCAGCCGACGACAATTGGCTCACCCTTCCAACGCTCAGCCATGTCCTCGTGCGCAATGCGCTCTTGCAAAAGGATGATTCCTTCGAGCAGGGCTTCAGGACGTGGGGGGCAGCCGGGAACGTAGACATCGACCGGAATCAGCTGATCGACACCCTTGGTAACCGAATAACTGTCCCAGTACGGGCCACCGCAGTTGGCGCATGAACCCATGGAGATGACGTACTTGGGGTCAGGCATCTGTTCATAGAGACGAACAACGGCCGGAGCGAGTTTGTCGGTGACCGTGCCAGCGATGACGACAAGATCGGCTTGACGGGGGCTGGCCGGGAACGGGATAACGCCGAGACGCATCACGTCGTAACGGGGCGACGCGAATGCCGCACCCATTTCGATGGCACAACACGCAAGACCCCACTGGTAGGCCCAGATGGAGTACTTCCGAGAAATATTGAGGAGTTTGGCGAGCGGCTGAGGCAGCTTGCCGCTTTCTACTAAGCCCATCGAAGCACCTTCTTGCGCCAGGCGTACAGGAGGCCAAGGGCCAGGATCGCCACGAAAAGCAGCATCTCGACCAGGCCAAAGACACCGTAGGTCTCAAGTTGTGTGGCCCAGGGGAACATGAACACCGCTTCGACGTCGAACATGACGAAGAGAAGGGCATAGATGTAATAGCGAATTTGGCTCTGCGACCATCCCGATCCAACCGGATCAACACCGGATTCGTAGACCAGATACTTCTGCTCTTGGGGACGCGTCGGGCGGAAGATTTTGCCGATGGCGAGAAGACCGGCACCAAGGCCGATACCAACGCCCGCGAAAATGGCGACGGTGAGGTACTGCCTGACGAAATCGGAGTACTCAGTCATCGTTCCCGGACACTACAGAAGGGCCGAACACGGCATGAAATCCTTGTCGCATAGAGAGCGGTTCAATCTTTGGCGATCAACGACCGGCGGTGGTGGACCCAGTTGAGGATCCGGCCGCGCCGAGGTTGAGCGAGTCAGTGGGGCGTTCGTACTGCACCGCTGCCGGTGTGGCGTTGCGAGCGGGGTGGAGCAAGAGATCGGGGAAAATTCCGTAGCCGACAGTAACGACAACGCAGATTCCAATGGCCAGTCCAGCGGCAAAGGGCACATGGAGGCGCTTCGAACGATCGACAACATCCTCGGTGCCATCGTCGCCGCCGGACATGAACATGGCCACGATGATGCGGAGATAGAGGAAGGCCGAGATGACGGCCGAAACCATCGCAATGATCGCCAGCGGAACGGCGTGGGCATCGGCCGCAGCAGTGATTGCCAAGAATTTGGCGAAGAAACCAGCAGTGAACGGAACGCCGGCTTGCGCCAAAAGCATGACGATGAAGGAACCCGCCAGCCATGGATTTGAACGAACGAGGCCCTTGTAGTCCGAGAGTTGGTGGTGACCGTCGCCCTTGCGGCCAACGATCGTGGCCACACCGAAGGAACCAGCAACCATGAAGGTGTACACGGCGACATAGAACGCCGCAGCAGCAATGCCGTTGGCGCTATTGGCTTCGACCGCCATGAGGATGAAGCCGGCGTGACTGATTGAGGAGTAGGCCAACATGCGCTTGACGTTGCTCTGAACGATTGCGAGCGCTGCGCCAACGACCATCGAGAGGATCGCCAGCACATAAACGATCGGCTTCCAGGTCGACGAGTAGTTGGAGAACGTCAGCATGAAGACACGAACGAGACCAGCGACTGCGGCGGCCTTCACCCCAGAGGCCATCCAGGCCGTTGCCGGCGTTGGCGCGCCGTCGTAGACATCGGGGCTCCACGCATGGAACGGCACGGCGGAAATCTTGAACGCCAAGCCAACAAGTACCAGAACGAGTCCTAGAAGAAGCAGACCGTTGTGGATCGGGACAACTGCGGACATGAAGTCGCGAATGTCGACGAAGTTGGTTGAACCCGTTGCGCCGTAAAGCATTGCGATGCCATACAGAAGGAACGCTGAAGAGAACGCACCGAGGATGAAGTACTTCAACCCTGACTCTTGCGATTGCACCCTACGAAGGTTCATGCCGGCGAGAACATAGACAGCGATAGAAAGCGTCTCGAGACCGATAAAGAGAACGATCAGATCGTTCGACATCGCCATGATGACGCCACCGACTGCAGAGAGCAGCACAAGAACGTAGAACTCGGGCCCCGTCATTGATTCGCGACGCAGGAATCCGTCGGCCAACAATGCGGCCAACACAACACCTGCACACAACACAACCGTGATGAAAAGCGAGAAGCCATCGATACCGACCGCTCCCCCGGCCGTACTGAACGGACCTGTATGCGCTTGATCGAGGTTCCACCAAAGCACTGATCCCCAGCCCTGAACTCGTGCCCACATCGGCACGACGCTGATGGCCGCGGCAACAGCGATAGCCACAGTGGTCCAGGTGAAGAGATTCTTCGGCGCGCGCTTCTTCAGGAATGAAGAGAACGTAAGAGTGAGTAACCCGCCCACCAACAAAATGAGCATCGGGAGAAGCGCGAGCCAATCAATCGATGGGCCCGCGGCATGCACGATTCCGGAATCAAGTGCGCCTGAGGTGACATCGCCACCGCGGAGCATGCTCGGATCGACCTGGGCAAAGAGAGCTGCGATCACTGGTTCGCTCCCTGTCCGTTTGTGGCCACACCAAGCGCATGTTCACCGGTCATGACATGCGATCCCTCGGTGATGTGAAGAAGATCTGCGCCATTACGAGTGATTGGCTCATGGAATCCGTCGACCTGAACTTCAAGACGAGTGACAACTCGCTTTACCGACGGAGCGATGCGGTCAAGAACCGGCTTCGGGTAGATGCCGAGGAAAATGATGAGACCAACGAGCGGAACCATGACGAGCTTCTCGGAGATCTTGAGATCCGGGAAGCTCTTATTGGCTTCATCGGGCTCACCTTGGAAGACACGCTGGTAGGCCCAGAGCAGATAGAGCGCAGCGATGATGACGCCGGTTGCGGCAATAACTGCCCACCAACGATGAGCGACGAAGGTGCCGATGAGGACGAGGAATTCACCAACGAAACCGTTCAAACCAGGCACACCGATTGACGCAAGCATTACGAGGGTGAAGACGCCTGCGAAGATTGGCGCAACCTTGGCGATGCCCTTGAGTTGTGAAATCTCATAGGTGTGACGACGCGTGTAGAGGAAGCCAAGAAGGATAAACAACGCACCAGTCGTGATGCCGTGGTTCACCATCTGAAGCACAGAACCTTCGATGCCTTCAACATTCAGCGCGAACAGACCCATGAGCGCAAAGCCCATATGTGCGACTGATGAGTAGGCAACGAGACGCTTGAGGTTTCGTTGCATCGCAGCAACGATGCCGCCATAGACCACACCAATCGTGGCCAACGTAAGCATCACAGGCGCGAACCACACCGTTGCCTCAGGGAAAAGCTCGAGTCCGTAACGGAGGAAACCGTACGTACCGAGTTTGAGCAAGATGCCGGCGAGATCGATTGAGCCTGCGGTCGGCGCTTCGGTATGCGCGTCGGGCAGCCACGTGTGGAACGGGAACGACGGAACCTTCACTGCAAACGCGATCGCCATACCAAGGAACAACCAACGGCCGGTACTCGTTGCGAGGTTGTTGGTTGCGATGATCTTGGTGAAGTCGAACGACACACCGCCCTTGTCGCCAGCACCAGCGAGCACCGCAAGAGTGACGATTGAGACCAGCATGAATGCTGAGCCAAGCATCGTATAAAGGAAGAACTTCGTTGCCGCGTAGACGCGACGGCCGTGGCCCCATTTGCCGATGAGCATGTAGAGCGGCACCAGCGTGATCTCGAACATCAAGAAGAAAAGGAAGAGATCGAGCGAAAGGAACGCTCCCATGCAGCCCGCCATAAGGAGGGTCAGCCATGCGTAGTACCCCTTGGGGCTGTGTTCCGGCTTGGCGGCAAAGAGCGCAATCGGGAACAAGATGCCCGTGAGGACTACAAGGAAAAGCGAGATGCCGTCGACGCCTAGGAAGAACTTGATGTCGAGTGATTGCACCCACGTCTGCTGAACAACGAACTGGAATCCAGCGTCGTTAGTCTTGAACTCGACCAACAAGGCGATGCTGAGGATGCCCGTGAGTAGCGCAGTGAGAATCGCCATCTGGCGTGAAAGTTCCGGGCGGGAACTCGGCATGATGGCGATGAGGATTGCGCCAATCAGCGGAACGAATACCAGCGCCGGAAGGATCGGGAATGACGCCGCGCCTTCTGAGGCAAACACGGTGGAAAGAAGCGAAGAGGTCATCAGAAGCTCACCTGCGTCATAACGAAGGCGACAATCAGAACAGCGCCGACGCCGATCATGAGTGCATACCAGCGCACGTAGCCGTTCTCAATGGCACGGAGTCGTGAAGCGCCACCGCGTGTGGCTCGACCGACACCATTAACTGCACCATCGATAACCACCTTGTCGAACATGGCGATGAGTTCAAAGCCCTTGCGGCCAATGCCACCCATGAATGCGGTGATGCCTTGGTCGATATACCAACCGTTCGCGAAGAACGGAAGCTCGATACGGCGAGGATCAATCTTCTTCTTCAGGTACACCATGTAGGCGGCGAAGATGCCGAGCAGGGCAATCGTGGTTGAGATCAGAAGTTCGACAGTCAGCTGAACGCCACCGAGAGAAAGGTGCGCTTGGTTCTCGCCGACAACTGGTTCCAACCAACGGTTGAGGAACTCAAGGTGTTCGGTGAACGGAAGATTGAGGACCCCAGCAACTGCGGCGAAGAAAGCCAGAACAATCAGCGGTACAAGCATCGGCCACTTGGATTCATGCGGATGCACTGCGCCATGTCCGGCGTGAGCATGATCATCGTCGTGTGTGTCGGCGTGATCGTCAGCTTCAACGGCATCAGTTGCTGTGTGTGCGTTGAGGTTGGCGAGTTCGCCCTCGGCAGATTCTCCCCAACGGGCATCGCCGTAGAAGACACGGAACACGAGACGACTCATGTAGAACGCGGTGAGCAGTGCAGTGATGAGACCAACCACGTAGAGGATCGGGCTCTTATGCAAGGCATAGGCGAGGATGTCGTCCTTCGACCAGAAGCCCGAGAACGGTGGGACACCGGCGATAGCGAGCCAGCCGATGATGAACGTGACCGCGGTGACCGGCATGAGTTTGCGCAATGCACCCATGCGTCGCATGTCTTGTTCATCGCGCATGCCATGAATAACCGAACCGGCACCAAGGAACAGCAACGCCTTGAAGAACGCGTGCGTGATCATGTGGAAGATGGCTGCGCTGTAACCACCGACACCAATCGCCAGGAACATGTAGCCGAGCTGACTCACCGTTGAATAGGCAAGAACCTTTTTAATGTCCTGTTGTGCGAGCGCGATTGTTGCAGCCAGAAACGCCGTGGCGCATCCGACGATGGCGATCATCCACGGAATCCAAGATGCTGAAGCAGCGATGATCGGGTTGACGCGCACAAGCAAATAGACTCCCGCGGTCACCATGGTGGCGGCGTGGATAAGCGCCGACACGGGGGTGGGGCCAGCCATGGCGTCGGGCAGCCAGATGAACAACGGAATCTGTGCCGACTTACCAATCGCTCCGACAAACAGCATCAGTGCGATGAATGTTGCAGTGGTCTGAGCAAGACCCGGGGCCATCGGCAGGAACTGCGTGTAGGTAACAGTTCCGAAAGCGAAGAACGTCATGAAGATGGCAATCATGAAACCCCAGTCACCAACGCGGTTGGTGATGAAGGCTTTCTTGCCAGCGCTTGCGTTCTCTTCTTTCTCGAACCAGAAAGCGATAAGGAAATACGAACATGCACCCACGCCTTCCCAGCCCAGGAACGTGAGCACCAAGTTGTTACCGAGCACGAGTACGAGCATCGAGAAAACAAACAGGTTCAGGTAGGTAAAGAATCGCGGGAAACGACTGTCCCCGTGCATGTACCCAATTGAGTACAGATGGATCAGCGACGCGATACCGGTGATGAACAACACCATCGCCATCGACAACGGATCAAGAAGAATGCCGATGTCGACATTGAAGTGACCAGCCGGAATCCACTTGAACAGCGAAAGTTCATAGGTGTGTTCGGGTTCGCCCCACAGTCCTACGAAAACGAGACATGCCGTGAGGAACGACAGGGCGACTGCACCCGTGCCAATCCAGCCAGAGCGAGGCTCGCCAATGCGCTTTCCCAAAAACACCAGCAGCAAGAACCCAGCGAGGGGAAGTGCAGGGAGTAACCAGACAAGACCGACCATGTCCCCTATCCCCTCAGTGTCCGAAGGTCATCGGCAGTTGCGCCGGGACGACGACGCGCCATCGCCACGATCAGGGCGAGACCAACAACAACTTCTGCAGCGGCGACGACCATCACGAAAAACACGATGATCTGACCCGAGATGTCATCGAGCATCTTTCCAAAGGTCACGAAGGAAAGATTCACGGCGTTAAGCATGAGCTCAACGCACATGATCATGACGAGCGGGTTGCGGCGAATCAGAACACCGACACCGCCGATCACAAAAAGAATCGCCGAGAGCATCAGGTACGCGAGGGAAAGGTTCGAGCCCATCAGTGCGCTCCTTCCTCGGGAATGGCGGTGAGCGGTTCGTCGCCCATATCGGTCATCGACTCTTGCTCAGGAATGGGCTCAAGATCGCGAGGGCGTCGCGAAAGCACAACGGCACCAACCACTGCGATGGTGAGAAGACCAGCGGTGACTTCCAGCGGGAAAACGTAGGTAGTGAAGAGTGCGGTGCCGATCTGAGAGATATTCGACACCGTGGGTGAAATTGCGTTCGTTACCGAATGCGATCCAGTGACGATGGCGTCTTTGCCGACGATGACGATTGCGAGAATCGCGCCAAGAAACAGAAGTCCAATGAGGCCGGCAAGCAGACGCTGACCTACCAAAGGTTCTGTGTCGAGATCTTCTTCGCGATCGACGCCCAGGAGCATCATGACGAAAAGGATGAGTACGACGATTGCTCCGGTGTACACAATGACCTGAACGACGGCGAGCAACTGTGCACCAAGGTTTAGGAAGAGCACGGCGATGCCAAACAGTGTCGCAATGAGACTGAGAGCAGCGTGCACCGGATTGCGCGAGGTAACGACCCCGAGACCTCCGGCCAGAACGATGAGTGCGCTCACGATGAAGACGGCAGTTTCCATGACCTAGAGATCACCGCCCCATTCGTCATCGTCATGTGTGTCGTGACCAGGTGAGACATGCTCTGGTGTTCCAGGAGCATGATCGTCATGCCCGTGTCCGTGCTCGTCGATCATGTCGAGCGGCGTCGAGATGGAATCTTTGATGTCCTGAGCAGCTTCGGGAGCTCGGATCCCGTAACCAAGTTCGCCCGACCATCCAACGACGCCTTCGAATGCAGCCGAGCCCGAGGGTGAGGTTGCTCGCATCCAGGCAGATGTCGGCAAATCTTCGCCGTCTCGCCAGTCTTCCCAAGGCATCTTTTGTGGCATGCCATCGTCGTCGACGACAAGTTCGGCCTTGGTGTAGATCGCGTCGGCGCGGTTCGTGAACGAGAACTCGAACA
>CALBSE010000061.1 GCA_937927725.1 uncultured Actinomycetes bacterium | reverse complement strand
TAATGCGCCACAACACGCCGACGCCATCGGGGGCACGCACTTCAAGGACTGTCGCGTCATGCGACAAGTGATTGTCCACAATGACCTCGGGATGGGTGACGAGGCCAGGAAGTCGACGCGGACGTCGATACGTCTTCGATCGCTCTTCTAAGCGCGCGGCAAGCGCGAGGCGACCGTCGAGTGCCTTTTCAAGATCCCGAATCACTCGATCCCACGAGATCTCCGCATCGAAATTGCTCTGTACGCGGAACTGCTCAAGCGCCATCTGGTTGTCGGCCGAGTGGGCTGCCGCTTCGAGAACGGTGAGGCCGTTGAGCGACAACACACCTGCGACTCGTGAGAACAAACCGGGGCGGTCAGGGCTAATGACAACGATCTGATCATCGACAGCTTCGATAATGCGCCGGCGCTGCGCGAGGAGGTCGCGCTGATGTTGAGTTGGAAAACCCGTTTCCGTAGCGTCGGCCACTGAACCACCCGCCAGCACATGCGCGACGCGATCGACGAGAACCCCAACAAGTTCTTCTTTCCACTTTCCCCACGCGGCCGTACCAGTGGCCAGCGAATCGGCTTCGGTCAACGCATCGAGCAGACGCAAGCAGGTCAACGAGCCAACGGAATCGGCAACGAACGAAACGGTGCCGTCATCGGAAAGGTCGCGCCGCGTTGCTGTATCGGCAAGCAGGAGATGGTGGCGACACATTTGTTGAAGCATGAGCGTGTCCGCTTCGTCGAAACCCATTCGAGGGCCGATTTCGGTAATGAGTTCAACTCCGACATCGGTGTGATCACCGGGGCGACCCTTTCCTATGTCATGCAACAAGGTTCCGATCACGAGAAGGTCGGGACGATCGACGCGATCAACGAAATCCGCTGAGTTCGCGGCCGCCTCGCATAAGTGTCGATCAATCGTGAACCGGTGATAGGCGTTGCGCTGTGGGCGGCAACGAATGACCGACCACTCGGGAAAGATTGGCTCCCAAAGTCCGCGCTGATCAAGCGTCTCGACCACCTGAACCGCTGGGCGCCCGGCAAGAAAGAGCTCGACGAACAATCGGCGAGCTTCTTCTGACCAAGGCGTGGCGAGCGGCTTTGATTCCGCCAGTCGGTCAAGCGTGGTGCGCTCAATGCGCGCATCATTCCGAGCAGCGGTCACCGCAACTCGCAGAACGAGATACGGATCATTCGCGGGCTCAGCACCAGCAGCAAGCGCTACCGAACCGTCGCGAACAACCACCCCAACAAGTGCTTCTTCGTCGCGTCGCAACTTCCGTCGAGTCGGACCATCAAGAGCGGAGCGAACGCTAAACCAAAGTTCGTCGCTGACCCACGCGATCGTTCGAGCGGCGGTTGAAAGTGCTCGCATAAACACATCGGCATCGTCGAATCCGAGGGCCGCAGCAACCGCGTCTTGTTCTTCAAGCAACAAGATGTCCGAATGACGTCCGGTGCGGCGTTGCAATTCCACACGCGCCGACAAGACAACTTCATACGCCTCGGCGATTGCTTCGTGATCGCCTGGCAGCAGTGACATGCCTGCGAGTTCGGCCCAACCGATCGCATGAACATCGCGCAGGCCGCCGCGACCATTTTTAAGATCGGGCTCTAAAAGAAATGCGACTTCGCCCGATTCTTCGTGACGATCTCGAACGCGCACATCCATTTCATCAAGCCAACGCTTCGAACGCTTCTGCCAAAGCTCGAGACCCTTCGCCGCGAGTTCATCGGCAAGCCGCTTATCGCCCGCTAAAAACCGCACTGAAAGGATGGCGGTCGCGGTATCGAGATCGTCCGAAGCCAGCGCCAGCGTTTCCTTAACGGTGCGCACGGCATGGCCGAGTTTCACGCCTTCATCCCAGATCGGATACCAAATCCGCTCGGCTAATTCGCCAACTGCGACTTTGGGTTCGTACAGCAAATAGACGTCGATGTCGCTACCTGGTGAAAGCTCGGCACGGCCGTAGCCACCCACGGCGACAAGCGCTGCGCCCTTTTCGGGACCACCAGCGGCATCCCAAAGACGCGCCAACCACGCGTCAACCTTCTGTGAAAGCAACCCACAGAACGCAACGCCGCGTGCTGAAGAATCTTCGAGTAATGCTCGGCGGTCGAGTTCAGGAGCCATAGGTGCCTCGACGACCGCAGCCGTCAGACCGCGTCGTTACCGAGTTCGCCAGTTCGAATGCGAATGAGTTTGTCGACCGTGGTGATCCAAACCTTGCCGTCGCCGATCTTCCCGGTGCGGGCCGAGACGACGATGATCTCGGCGACCTGATCGGCCAGTTCGTCAGGAACAATCGCTTCGACTCTGACCTTGGGAAGCAGGTCGACGACGTATTCGGCGCCGCGATAGATCTCGGTCTTGCCACCCTGGCGGCCGAAACCTTTGACCTCGTCGACGGTCATGCCGGTGATGCCGGCTTCTTTGAGCGCGTCTTTTACGTCTTCGAGTTTGTGGGGCTTAATGATTGCCGTCACGAGCTTCATAACTTCACCGTACCCCTTGATTTACGAAGAGCGACCGATTGACGCCCTTCTTTGCAGTGTTCAGTGTCATGTCAGATTCGGTCCATTGAGCCAGTGCTACCAAAGCTGTACGCCGATTCGGCATGTTGGCTGAGGTCCATACCTTCGAACTCGTCCTCTTCTGAAATTCGAAGCCCAATGAGCTTGTCGATGACCTTGGCGATGACGAATGACACCGTGAACGAAAACACCAGCGTGACTGCCGATGCGACGAACTGGAACCACAGCAACTTCGCATCGCCGCCCGTGAAAAGACCCTGATTCTTCACCGCTGGATTCACCGCAGCGTCCGCGAAGAATCCGAGCAAAAGCGCTCCGATGAGTCCGCCAACAAGATGGACACCGATCACATCAAGGCTGTCGTCGTATCCGAACTTGAACTTGAGTTGAATGGCAAACACGCAGAGCACGCCCGCGATGAGTCCGATGATGATCGGAGCCATCCCACCGACATAACCGGCACAGGGCGTGATAGCGACGAGGCCAGCGACTGCACCCGAAGCCGCGCCAAGCGTCGTCGGTTTGCCGTCCTTGATGCGTTCGAAAAGCAACCACCCAATCATTCCTGCAGATGCAGCAAGGAACGTGTTCATAACAGCGGTTGCGGCAATGCCATTTGCGGCCAACGCGGAACCGGCGTTGAAGCCAAACCAACCGAACCACAAAATGCCGGTTCCCAAAAGAGTGAACGGAAGGTTGTGCGGATGCATGCCTTCACGAGGCCAGCCGCGACGCTTGCCAAGCACTAGGATCACGGCAAGAGCTGCTGCACCTGCATTGATATGGACAACCGCGCCACCGGCGAAATCGAGTGCACCGAGCTTCGCCAGCCAACCGCCGCCGAAGACCCAATGTGCGACGGGCGCGTAGACAAGCACAAGCCAAAGAGCGATGAAAATGCCATAGGCCTTGAACTTGAACCGGTCAGCCGTTGCCCCGGTGATCAGCGCCGGAGTGATGACAGCGAACGTCATTTGATAGGCGCAGAACAGAACAAACGGGATCGTGAGCGCAAACGCTTCGTTGCCGGTCGTCGCGTTGATGTTGTGCATCCAAGCGAAGTCGAGGTTGCCGATGAATCCACCGTCACCAAAGTTTCCGAATGCCAACGAGAAGGCAATCGTTACCCAGATGATTGCCATCAGGCCTATGGCAAAGAAGTTCTGCATGAGCATCCCAAGAACGTTCTTCGCTCGAACCATGCCGCCATAAAAGAAGGCCAGGCCCGGTGTCATGAACAACACCAATCCCGTTGAGATCAGCATCCACGCGGTATCGCCGGTATCAATCACCAAGAATCCCTTCACAGGTACAGCGCGCCATATCGGCGCAAGGACTGCGAAAGAATCGCGTCAGGTTGTTTCTTGACCGTTCCCGAATTGTTTCGGCTATGTAAACGGCCCCTGACAGAGGCCTGACGCCTCTAGATCTGGCCGGCTGCCCGGCGCCGGGACAAATGCACGTGGGCCTTGGCTGCGCCCCAAACGAGGCCTGGCTCGTGGAGCGAGGGATCGACATCTTTGAACGAGCCCGGTGTCAGGTCGTAGATGTCATCTGGGAACATCGCCTTGGCTGCTTCGTCTCGATGAACCTCGGAGACACCGGCCTCACGCAAAACCGCAGTTGGCCACCGCACGGCGCCACGCACGAGTTCCAGAGGACCCATGCGCTGATCGTCGATATCGAGTTCCAAGAGCGCGCGCACCTGAGGGGCCACAACGGCGGTGGCCTCAGCGCCTGCCTCAGCGGCATTCCGCCGCAGATTGCCCGTCACCATGACGCCCGCGTCTTCGCACACCGTCGTCACCGATCGTTCCACCCACGGTCCGATCGATGCCGCAACCCCATCGGCGAGCACTGCGGCGTAGCCGGCGAGTGCTTCGAGATCTGCAGTCGATGGTCCCGATGGAGCGTCACTCATCGGTCGAGTGCCGCGTTGAGATTGCCCGAACGCAACCCTTCAAGATCGAGCGTGACATACCGATAGCCACAGGCGGAAACGGCCTCGACCACTTCGATCCGACGTTGGATGAGCGCGTCGATCGCCGAAA
>CALBSE010000060.1 GCA_937927725.1 uncultured Actinomycetes bacterium | reverse complement strand
CCGAAGTCAACACGTTCCCCGATGAACCGTTCGCTTCCTACTTCAGTGGCAACACCGTGCAGATCTGCCCGGTGGGCGCGCTGACCGCTTCGACCTATCGATTCAAGGCTCGGCCCTGGGATCTCGAAACCACCGAGTCCACGTGTCAGACCTGTTCGGTTGGTTGTCGTATTTCAATCGACTCATCTCGCGATCAGGTTCAACGCTTCGCTGGTGTCGATATCGATCCGGTCAACTGGGGATGGCTGTGCGATAAGGGTCGTTTCTCGAGCCAGGTCGTTACTTCCGACGCTCGACTTTCTGAACCACTCGTTCGTGACAGCTCTGGTCTCGTAGCAGCAAAGTGGTCCGACGCTTTGGGTCGCTTCGCAACTGCACTTGATAACGCTTCGTCGGCGCAATCGATTGGTGTCATCGGCGGATCCCGCCTTACAAACGAAGATGCCTACGCATGGTCGAAGCTCTTCAAGGGTGTTCTCGCGACTGACAATGTCGACGCACAACTTGGCGACGGTCTTCCCGCTCACGTTGTGCTTGGACTTCCCACCGCAACTATCGACGACGTGTGCGCACCGGGTGGCACGGTTCTCTTGCTCGGCCCCGATGTCAAAGAAGAACTTCCGGTGCTGTTCCTCCGACTTCGCCACGCGGTTGTTGAAGATCGCGTGACACTCGTCGAAGTTTCTCCCCGTTCGAGTGGTATCACGTCACTTGCTGCGGCTTCGGTGCATCCGCGTCCAGGTGAAACTGCCGACGTTGTTGCTGCTCTCATGGGCTCGGCGCCAATCGATCGCGAAATTGCTGGTGTTTCGGCCGATGAACTCGAGTCAGCGCGTTCCGCACTCGCTGCGGCAACTGGTCCGATCACGGTGGTCCTTGGTCGTGCATCGCTCGCTGAATCGGCAAGCGTCACCGTCGCCGCAGCGTCAGCGGTCTTGGCTGCTCGCCCGGACACCACGTTCCTTTCAGCGCTGCGTCGCTCAAATGTTCGGGGTGCACTCGACATGGGCATGGCTCCTGGTCTGCTTCCCGGTCGCGTGACGCTCGAAGATGGCGCCGAGTGGTACTCCGAGGTCTGGCCGGCAATGCCGAGTACGACTGGTCTCGATACCGAAGGCATCCTTCGCGCCGCAGCCGACGGTCGAATCGACGTCCTTGTTCTTCTCGGCGCCGATCCGCTTTCCGATTTCCCTGATGCCGATCTCGCTGAACGTGGACTTACCGGTGCTCGCACGGTGCTCGCAGTCGATACTGCACTCAACTCCTCAAGCAAGCGGGCCGATGTCGTTCTTGCAGCGGCAGGCTTCGCCGAAAAGGCGGGCACGACCACAAACATCGAAGGTCGCGTCAGCACGCTTTCACAGCGCGTCACGCCGCCGGGAACTTCTCGCGCCGACTGGATGCTTGCTGCCGAGATTTCGAATCGTCTCGGAACCGACCTTGGTTTCGAAAGCTTCGCCGATGTTCTCGCAGAAATTTCAGCAGTCGCTCCGGCGTACCTTGCGCTCGACCAGGCAATCGCCGAAGGTTCTCCCGATGGCATCTTGCTTCCGCTAGATGTCGTGGTGATCATCGACGAAGAAGACGACGACATTGTCATCGTCGACGAAACGGTCACTGTTTCTGAAGATGGCGCCGAGGTCGACGTCACCGCCGACGTTGTCTCTGAAGGTGAAGATTCGGACAGCGGCGATGCTGAAGGTCTCATAGAAATCGTCGCCGACAATTCCGATGTCGCTGGCTCGATGCCTCCGTTCGTTCAGTTCACGCCCAGCGAAGTGGTTGTCGCTCCGCCCGTCGATTCCTACAGCTTCCGTCTTGTCGCATCTCGCAAGTTGTATGACCAGGGCACGCTCGTTCAGTCCGCTCCGTCTCTTGCACCGCTTGCTCCGGGCTCGACGGTTTCGCTGAATCCATGGGAATTTGATCGTCTCGGTGTCTCTGCCGGCGGTCGTGCGATTGTTCGCACGGCAAAGGCGTCGGTCAACGTCACGGTGCAATCCGACGCCGGTGTACCTCGCGGTGTCGCCGCCATGATCGTGAATCAGGCCGACGGACGCGTCAGCGACCTTGTTTCGGCCGACGATCTCGTCGCTGAAGTCAGGATCGAGACCGCACCATGAACTCGAACCGCTTTGCTTTCATGAACGTGCTCGGGGGAGGTGGCGCGAATGTTGGGTGGTGATCCGCTTCTTTCTGGTCACGTCGATCTCGCTGTCGTACTCATCGTTGTGCTGAAGGTCGTTGGTGTCTTCGCCTTCCTCCTGGTTGCGACGATGCTCATGATCTGGTTTGAACGAAAGGTTGTCGGCGACTTTCAAAATCGCGTGGGCCCGAATACTGCAGGCCCGTTCGGCATCCTTCAGACCCTCGCCGACGGCATCAAGTTCTTCT
>CALBSE010000059.1 GCA_937927725.1 uncultured Actinomycetes bacterium | reverse complement strand
TCGACAGGGACATCGAGAGCGGCACCTCTATACAGGTCGAGTCCGAGAGCCAACTTCATCGTCTGTCATCTCCAATACGCAAGCAAAAGCGGGAATGGCGCGTGGATCGCAAAGACCCCCACCAACACTCCCCCTCTGTGTGTTGTTGTGCGCTCAACCTAGTTCGCTGCCACGCGGCACCCGAGTCCCAAGCACGGCGCCTAGTACTGCGACTGCCGTCGCCATGCCAAACGTCAGGACGAGCCCAGTGATCTCAGAATCCGCCAATGCGCCCACGGTCGATACGAGCACGCCAGCAACTCCGATTCCCAGAGCGGCGCCGAGTGTGTCGCTCAACTGGATTGCTGTTGTCGCCTTTCCTTCTTGACCCTTGTCGGCCAATTCCAATGCGACGTGTGCAAGTGGGGAAAACGCGAGTCCCATTCCGAAGCCAGCCACACCCCAGGCGACAAGACCGATCCATCCCGGAACTGCTGGGATCAGCACAGTCAGCATTCCTGCCGTTCCGATCGCGATGATTGCCATTCCGGCGACGACCAAAATCGTTGAGCCGCGAGTGCGAATCCACCGTGCCTGCAACCATGACGACACAGTCCACGTAAGCGACGCTGTGGTCATCGCGAGCCCGCCATAGACCGGTGACATACCTCGCACCGACGTAAGGGCGAATGGCACGAACGCGTCGGCCGCATAGAAACCGAAATTCAGAAGCCCACGCACCGCCACTGTGGCCGGTAGTCCTGCTCGAGCTCGCAAGATACCGACCGGCGTTAATCGAAGGAACGGCGGAACCATGATGAGCGCGCCGACGAGTGTGACGGGGATGAAGACATACATCGCTCGTGAACCCAGGCCAACGAGAAGAAGTCCGGCACCGGCAGCGACAAGAACAGCGTTGAGGACATTTCGCTCGCCAGACGGTTTCTCTGGCGCGGGGACAGACTTCACACCGATCACGGCAACAACCCCGATGATCGCGGACAGTGGCAGCAACCCTAGAAAGACCCAACGCCAGCCAACGCTTTGAGCAATCCAGGCGGCGACCACTGGACCAATGACTGACGGAAGCATCCACGCGCTCGAGATCAACGCGAACATCTTTGGACGTTGTTGAAGCGGGTAGCTGCGTCCGATACAGACATATGAGGTAGCGGGCATCGCGCCCGCTCCGATTCCTTGAAGGAATCGGCCAAGCACCAGCACAAACATCGTGGGAGCTGTTCCACCAACGACAAGGCCAATCGCAAACAACACGAGGCCAGCTGCAAACGGAATCGCTGGTCGCATCCGATCTGATGCTGTCCCTGCGATGACAACACCGACAAGAGTCCCGAGGAAGAACGCACTGAAGACCCACCCATACAGCGCAAGGTCACCGAGATCGGCTTCGACCAGAGGCATAACCGTCGCCACCGACATCGACTCGAAGGCAACCAATGTGACGATCAGGACCAATCCTGAGGTCAGCAAACGTCGCCCCGGTGCGAAAACTCCGCCAGATACGGTCGAGTCTTCGATCACTGCAGAATCGTTGAGGGGAACGGGCGGCACGGGCGAAGGATAGGACGAGCGCCCCCGCCAGGATTCGAACCCGGAACCTGCCGGGTAGAAACCGGCTGCTCTATCCAGTTGAGCTACGGAGGCAGAGTGCGATGGAAGCGTACGCGCCACGCCAACATCGGCCGAACTCTCATCTCTGAGTGCCGTTTCGGGAAGGGGGCGTGGAGGTCGTATGCTGACCGTTCCCATGGTGGCCGTAGCTCAGCTCGGTTAGAGCGCCAGGTTGTGGCCCTGGAGGTCGGGGGTTCAAGTCCCCTCGGTCACCCCATTGTGGTGATGGTCGTCCGTCGAGAGGCGGGCGACCATCGCAGTGAGCATCGTCTGTGAACGCACCGAGATTTCACGACAAAGACGAACAGCACACACAGAACGGAGTGGTAGGTTGACCACTCGCAGGCGCCTCTAGCTCAATTGGCAGAGCATCGGACTCTTAATCCGCAGGTTCTGGGTTCAAGTCCCAGGGGGCGTACCACTCAGTTGTCGCATGTAAAAGCGTCGCAACTGGCCAACAAAACGAACAAGGGCCCGGGCGATTGCCCGGGCCCTTGTCGTTACAACAATGGACTCAGCGACGACGTGCCGGAGCCTTGCGTGCTGCAGTCTTCTTGGCCGGTGCCTTGCGGGCAGGAGCCTTGCGAGCCGGAGCCTTCTTGGCGACAGCCTTCTTCTTGGCCGGGGCCTTCTTGGCGGGGGCCTTCTTGGCGACAGCCTTCTTCTTGGCCGGGGCCTTCTTGCCAGCGATGACGGCATCCTTGAATGCCTTCAGCGGGGTGATCTTGGCGGCCTTCTTGGCCGGCACCTTCACAGTTGCACCGGTCTGCGGGTTACGGGCAAGACGCGGTCCGCGCTGGACGCGACGGAACTTTGCGAAGCCGGTAAGCACCACGTCTTCACCTGTCGCGACCGTATCGGTGATCGTGATGATGAACTCTTCGACAAAGGCCACAGCCTGCTTCTTGTCGATGTCGAGCCGCTCGGCGAGTTCAGCGGCCAGCTCTCGTTTGTTCACGCTTTTCTCCTTGATTCCCGACGGCCACCATCGGTGGTGGCTCGTGACGACCGGGGCTGTAAGCGTCGCGCAGTCTCCAGCGCGAATCGCGGCAATCGCGCAAAAAAGTCAGAAATCTTCTGCCCGATTGTGTCGTCCGTCTCGCTTTCGCTCTTTCGTGGTTTATCGAAACCGGGAAAAACGAGTCAGATCGTGAAAACAATCTTCCCGAATTGCTCGCCTTCGAACATCTCGACGAATCCTGATCGAGCTTCGGAGAGAGGACGAACAGAATCGATCTCGGGACGAAGACCGGTCGCGGAAACCATAGAAACAAGGCGCTGTAGCTCACCTCGGGTACCCATCGTCGAACCCACAACCGAGCGTTGAAGGAAGAACACTTGGGTCAGGTCAGCGGAAGGATCGTCACCTGTGGTCGCGCCGGAGACCACGATGACTCCACCAGGACGAGTCGCGCGAATCGAACTCGCCCATGTCGCTCGACCAACGGTTTCCATCACCGCGTCGACTCTCTCAGGAAGCCGTTCATCAGGGGCAAATGTGGCGTGCGCGCCCAACTCAAGCGCTCGCGCTCTCTTTGATTCGCTTCGGCTTGTTGCCCACACCCGCAGTCCCGCTGCCCGAGCCAGCGCAATCGCTGCGGTCGACACTCCCCCGCCTGCGCCCTGCACGAGGACGGTGTCACCGGGACGAAGCGCAGCACGCGTGAACAGCATTCGGTACGCCGTCAACCACGACGTCGGCAAACACGCAGCCTCTTCAAACGAAAGCGACGAAGGCTTCGGAATGAGATTACGGCGCGGAACGGCAATCTTCTCGGCGAGCGTGCCCGGAAATCGCTCCGACAAAAGAGAGCGCCGCGGATCAAGTGTTTCGTCGCCATCGCCTGCATCGGGATCAGCAATGACTGCGTGCAGGAGTACTTCGTTGCCATCAGCATCGATGCCGGCGCCATCACAACCAAGGACCATTGGAAGTTGCTCAGAACGCAGTCCGACTCCCTTCAGGCTCCATAGGTCGTGATGGTTCAACGCTGCAGCACGAAGCGTCACCACTGCCCAACCGTCCGGAACTTCAGGCTCCGGGACCTCGCCGAGTGTGAGTCCAGAAAGTGGGTTCTCTGCGTCGAAAGAAGTTGCGGTGACAGCGAACATTCAAGCGACAGTAACGGACTCACACGCGAGCGCATCAAGTTCCGCTCGGACAGCGTCCGCACCTGCCAAGCGCACGATCACGGATCCATCAGCTTCTGCATGAATCACCGTAGGAGCGCGGCGGACCTTGTACGCGCTGGCGAGGTCGAGATGCTCGGCAACGTTCAGAACGACCACCGAATCGTTGGGCTGTTGGACAGAGATCTGCTCAACAACCCGGGGGCACACCGCGCAGAACTCGGTCGTGAACACCAACCAAAGCGGGCGACCTGTGCGGAGAGCAGAGGGCACGTGAACCCATTCACCTTTTCGCTCGGGACGTTCGGCGTCAGTGAGTTCGCTTTCTTCGCGTTCAATCGTCACAATCCGAACGCCACCGCGAAGACGGACCAACAGGACATACATCTCGCAGCCAACGCAGATGCCCGTTGTTGCGGCAGTTGCAGCAAGCGCAGCGACGATGAGGGCCAGAGTCCATCCAAGCGTTGAGGAACCCAAAAGAAACGCGAGCGTTGATGCACCAAGAAAGATGACCCCAATGGTGGCGGCGAATCGCGGGGGACGAGGGTCTTCAAGTTCAACCGGAGGCTTCAACTTGGGCTTGATGAACGTTCCGTAGAAGCGAAGCACCGGACCCCACTTCGGTCCGAACGCCGCACCGAGAAACAGCACACCAGCAAAGATTGGAACAACAAGCCACTGGCCGGTCAGAAATCCGGTCACGAGGGCAATGGCCAAAACTGCTTGATTCGTGCGTGGACCGCGGGGGTCAATCGGAGCGGGTGTCGAAGGCATGCCGACATCCTATTCCTGACTTATTCAATCAACAATAGGGAGTTAGGAATTTTTCACTCGATCAAGCCGAGTCACGACTTCGACATGGTGGGTGTGAGGGAACATATCGACCACCACGGACTCCACCGGCTGGTAGCCCTCGGACATAAGGAATGCGATATCACGGCCGGCAGCGGCGGGGTCGCAACTCACTAGCAGGAATCGATCGGCATCGGCAGCGGCGAGGACCTTGACCGCCTTCCGGCCGAGACCAGCCCGAGACGGATCAGCAACCACGATCTGCGCGGATGGAACTCGGAAACGCTCGATCGACGTGCCGACGACACGTACATCGAGATCGGCGAGATTCACTTTGGCATCGGCGACGGAAGAACGGCCACGTTCAGCGGCCACTCCCCTCCATCGGTCTCGACCCGCAAGCAAACTCCCAGCAAAGAGCCCAACTCCGCAGTACGCGTCCACGAGAGTTGGCTGATCAGAAGACGGGTCATCGAGAACATCGGTGGCCATCTCGGCAACGAGGTTGACGAGCGCTTCGGCACCATCGGGTCGGGTCTGGAAGAACGAGTCCGCCGAGATGCGCCAAAGGCGACCGCCAACTTCTTCGTGAATCCACGCCCGTCGTCCGGCCTTAAGCTCATCGTCGCCGATGACCAATACATCGGAAGGAAGGCGCACACCCGCGGCCGTTGGGGTCACCACCGCGATTCGTTCCCCAGTGGCGGTCCCAACCCGAAGTGTTACTTCAGTCGCAGTACCAAAGTCGCCATTGACCAGAAGCTCCTCGAGCAGCGGATGAGCGACGGCGCATGAGGACAGTGAAAGAACTTCATGGCTTGCGGCCATACGAAGCCCGGCCCGGCCGCCGACAACCGCAGCTCGAATCGTTGTTCGGAAACCCCAGGGATCGAGCGCGGCACCTACCCTCACCACCGGCTCTTTCCAACGACCAAGCCGTCGAAGAGCGTCAGAAACGATGTCGACCTTGGCCGAGAGTTGCGCCTCGTGGCGCAGATGAGCGAGGTCGCACCCACCGCAACCTTCGATCACGTGAGGGCACTCCGGTTCAATTCGGCCCGGCGAAGGGATCAGAACCTTGATGATGCGGCCGTGTTCACTCCCCCGGCGTTCAATGACCGAAACCTCGAGGCGTTCGCCCGGCAATCCACCATCGACGAGCACCACTCGGCCATCGTCGCGGCGAGACAAACCGACGCCGCCCGCCACTAAACGTTCAACGTCGACGACCACAGAGCGATCGGACATGCGATTGAGAGGTCGATCAGAACCAGAAAGGTCGGTCACCTGTGCAGCGTAGGCGGGTATCGTCGCCACAACGATCAACTCGAAGAAAGTTCGCCATGTCGACTCCTTCAACACCTCGCCCCGTTGAGATCTCACCTTCCGTCCTCACCGCCAATTACGCGCGACTTGGCGAGGTTTGTGTCGAACTCGAAAAGGCAGGGGCCAATCTCATCCACTGGGATGTGATGGATGGCAATTTTGTACCGAATCTTTCTTTCGGCGCCGAGGTCATCGCCTCGATCCGCCCTTTGCTCAGCATCCCGTTTGAAGCGCATCTCATGGTCACCGAACCGACGTGGATTCTCGATGCCATGGTCAATGCCGGCTGCAGCACGGTCATGGTCCACCAAGAAGCGTGCTTGCATCTGCATCGAACGCTCGGGCGTATCCGGGAACTCGGTGCCACGCCCGCGGTTGTCATCAATCCGGCGACGCCACTCGAGGCAATCGTCGAAGTCCTCGACATGGTCGGCCTTGTACTCATCATGTCGGTGAACCCAGGCTTTGGCGGCCAGTCCTACATCTCGTCAGTCGAGTCCAAGATGCGTCGCCTTCGCGAAATCGTCATCGATCGCGGGCTCGATATCGATATCGAGATTGATGGTGGCATCGCCCCAGCCACGATCGCTTCGGCCGCAGCAGCTGGCGCGAACCGATTTGTCGTAGGCAGCGCGATGTTCCGAGACCCCGAGGGTTTCGAACATGCCACCGCCGAACTCCGTTCGCTGGCTGCAGCTTCCGCAATCTGAACCGATGGCGCCTCTCCGACCGCGTCGTCGATCGGTCGTTCTCGTCATAGTCGCTCTTCTCGTATGCACCATTGCCGGCGCAGCGTTTTGGGTGGTGAGGAGCAAGCCTCAGAGTCGTTCCGCGGAGAAGTTGTGCGAGCAACTTGGATCAATCACGTCGCTTTCAAGTTCGCTCGTGACGCTCGACCCCACCACTTTGGGACCTCAAGTTGCCGAGCTTCAACGGGCAACTGCCGTTGCACCTGCAGACATCAGTTCACCACTCACAGAGTTGGCGTCATTCGTTCAAGAAATCGCCGACGCAGTGCGTGCATCGCCAGTTGATAAAAAGGCCGCGCTTACAGCGGCCTTAGCCGAACGCCAAGATCGTGTCGATGAAGTCACGGCAGCTGGTCAAGCCGTCGAGTCATGGACGATTGCGAATTGCGGCGTGCCATTGCGTTCGACGACCACGCAAAGAAGTTCACCGACAACGCGCCACTAACGGGTTCACGTTCGATTGTTCGTTGCCAGAAATGCAAATGGTTTAGAGAAGTTCGCCGCGCTTTACGATCACGTTGTCAACAATGCCGTAAGCCTTGGCCTGCTCGGCGGTGAACCAACGGTCACGCTCGGAGTCGAGTTGGATTTGGTCAACATCCTGACCCGTGTGAAAGGAGATTCGCTCCGCCATGAGGCGCTTGATGTAGGCCATCTGTTCGGCCTGAATGGCAATGTCAGAAGCCTGGCCCTGAACACCGCCGAGGGGCTGATGCATCATGATGCGCGCGTGCGGAAGCGTGTAACGCTTTCCGGCCGCACCGGCACACAAGAGGAATTGCCCCATCGAGGCGGCGAGACCCATGCAAATGGTGCCGACGTCGGGGGTGATGAACTGCATCGTGTCGTAAATGGCCATCCCAGCGGTGATCGAACCGCCGGGTGAGTTGATGTAGAGCCAAATGTCCTTACCCGGATCTTCGCCCTCGAGATAGAGCAGCTGGGCGACGATTTGGTTGGCAACGGCGTCGTTGACGTCGCTACCAAGGACCACAATGCGATCCTTGAGGAGCATGCGGAAGATGTCTGCTCCCGGGTCTGCGATGGAGGCGGCCATGGCCACCTGCGGTGCGATCGGGGGATTCGACATCGGGCTCCTTCCAACGGGATGAATGCGGCTCCGAAGAACCGACTCCGGCAGGCTACAGGCCCGGCTGCCATCTCCGACGCGCCGGAACATCAGTTTTAGAGGTAAAGCGCCCCAAGTACCCCGACCGCATTCACGCACATATGGGCGACGATTGAAGGCCCGAGCCGACCCTTGGCCCGAATCACTAAGAGAGCGAACACCGCCCCGTACGACGCGGTGACGCAAACGATGAACGCCGCCTGGCCCCATGTGTCGCCTTGGGCGTGGAACAGACCAAAAACGAATGACGAGATGACCACAGCGGCCGGGAGACTCCACTTCCTCCCGACCGAACGAAGAAACAGGCCCCTGAAGAACAATTCCTCAACGATTGGGGTGCAGATTGCAACGAGGAAGAAAATGGCGATCGCAGTGAATGCGCTCGGCTTGGTGGGAAGGAACTCAGTATTCGACGGAGACGGATCATGCGAAAGCAGTGCCCACAGAACACCACCCAACGCCGAAACGACGAGTGCCGCCACTCCCCCGAGTAGACCCCAAGCAACATCGATCGGACGAACATCTAGTCCAAAATCGAGGCGAAGGCTGCGCTGGCCCTTCCAATAGGTCGCAACGATTGGCCAACCGAGGAAACCCGGCCAACCGCACACCAAGCTGATCGTGAGTGCGCCGAGGCTTAGTTCGGTAATCGACGAGCCCGAGACATCGCCGGTTGAAACCAGAACAAGCGATCCGATGATTCCGCCAAGCAGCCAAATCGCAAGACCGATGAGCACATCGCCAAGGCCCCAACGGATGACTGGACGCTGCGGGACAACCGGCGCCGACAGCTTCGGAGGAGGTGGAGTCGTTGGTGGTTGCGCGTGCGGAGGCGTCGGTGGCACGGAAGGAAACGTCATGCGAGCTCTTCCGCTAGTGAACGCAACGCACGACCCCGATGGCTAATCACGTGCTTTTCCGACGCGTCCATTTCGGCAAACGTCCGCCCATCGCCTTCATCGGGAACAAACACCGAGTCGTATCCGAACCCTCCGTTGCCCTGCCGTTCCAATGCAATACACCCTAAAACGGTTCCTTCCGAAACCACTTCTGAACCATCGGGCCACTTCACAAGAACCACTGTGCGGAATCTTGCTCGGCGCTGTTCGGGCGTCGTTGCTCCGGCGGCGTCGAGTTCACGAAGCAGCTTTTCGATATTCGCCTCGGAATCACTGGGCTCACCGGCGTAGCGGGCTGATCGAACACCCGGCGCCCCGTCGAGAGCCTCGACTTCGAGGCCCGTGTCATCGGCTAACGCCCCAGAATCTGTTGCCTGCGCAATCGCTACCGCTTTCAGACGAGCGTTACCCTCGAGAGTGTCAGCGTTCTCTTCGACGTCATGGACAGTCGCGGGGCGAGGTTCGAGAACAACACCACATGACGCGAGAATCTCTTCGATCTCGCGCACTTTGTCGGGATTCGCGCTCGCACACACGAGGCGTCGACCGACCATGGCGCTCAGTCCCGACGCGGCGGCGGGTCAGAGAGGAGCAGTTTCTGCATCGTGAAAAGCTCACGAATTCCACCTTCGGCGAGTCCGAGGAGTTCATCGAGTTCGCCGCGGCTGAAACTCATTCCCTCGGCAGTTCCCTGCACCTCAAGGAATCGACCGCTTTCGGTCATGACCACATTCATGTCGACTTCAGCAGCCGAATCCTCCACGTACGGGAGGTCAAGTACCGGGGCACCGTCAACAATGCCGACCGAGATCGCGGCGCACGCCTCGGTGAGCGGATGCTTCGGGATTCCGCCGGCCTGCACAACGCGAGTGAGTGCGTCATGCAGCGCGACATAGCCACCCGTGATGGAAGCAGTGCGGGTACCGCCATCAGCTTGGAGGACGTCGCAATCGACAACAACTTGGCGCTCTCCAAGTGCTTCCATGTCGCAGATACCGCGAAGAGAACGGCCGATGAGTCGCTGAATTTCGTGAGTGCGACCAGACGGCGATCCCTTGCTGACTTCGCGTCGGACTCGCTCAGGTGATGCACCAGGGAGCATTGAGTACTCAGCGGTGACCCAACCCTTACCCGATCCCTTCATCCAACGAGGAACGCTTTCGTCGATGGAGGCTGTACAGAGAACGATGGTGCGACCGAACCGGATGAGCGCCGAACCGGTGGCAGCGTCGGTGAAGTCGCGTTCAATCGTGATGTCGCGAAGTTCGTCTGGGCGGCGGCCGTCTGGTCTCACAATTCGTACCTCTCGTGGGGGGATGCAAGTGCAACCGCTGAACCGTAGGCCGATTCTCCGTTGCGAGCGTGCACCGCTAGATCAGACTCCGGCCAAAAGTGGGTGAGGACGCAGCGTTTGGCTCCGGCAGCGCGAGCCATCTCGCCAGCCGCTCGCGCAGAAAGATGTTTCATACCTTCGGCTTCGACATCGGTCCCATAGGTGGCTTCCACCAACGCGAGGTCGACGCCGCGCCCTAACCGCTCGATGCTCCACTCTGGGCCCGTGTCCGCGGAATAGACCAGCGAACGGCCATCGGTCGATTCAATCCGCATTGCGTGAGTTTCGACGTAGTGATCTGTCTGTTCGAGTCGAAACCGCAAGGAACCGACAGCAAACTCGTCGCCGTCTCCGGTGACGTGCCAATCGAACGTTGGTTCAAGATTGCCGGGCATGAGCGACGCAATCTCACGGGTCTCTGCCGTTCCCCATACAGGAATTCCCTCGCGCTCGTACCGATATCGCGACGCAACATGGAGCCCGGCGAGATCGCTCCAGTGATCGGCGTGCGAATGGGAAAGCACGACGGCAGTCACTTCGGAAAGTTCAAGATGGTGTTGGAGCGAACCAAGACAACCGGGGCCAAGGTCGACCACGACGTTCGATGACCCATCTTGAATGAGGTAACCGCTGCACGGACACTCGCGTCCTGGGTAACTCCCTGAACATCCGAGCACAGTGACGACCATCGCTAAACGCTAGTGGTCCTGTGGTTTCAGGGTGCAGACGGCATCGCTCTTTGTTGCGTTCCATGCGAGACTGACGGGATGCGCATTCCTGCGAGCGTCGACTACGCGATCCGAGCCATGGCCGAATTGGCCAGTCGAGGTGATGGCCCTGTCACAGCCGAAGAACTGGCCAGGGCGCAGGGAATACCGCTCAAGTTTCTGCGCGGAATCATGACCGAACTCAAACGCTCTCGATTGGTCAGCAGCCAACGAGGACCCGAGGGCGGCTTCGTACTCACTCGCCCTGCTGCGGATATCTCTCTTGCCGACATTTTTCGCGCGATCGATGGGCCCCTTGCCACCGTGCGCGATCAAAGTCTCAGTTCCATGACTCATACCGGAGCAGCAGCAGAGCTCCCGACCGTGTGGATGGCGGTGCGCGCCAGCCTGCGACGCGTCCTTGAGGTTGTCACCATCGCCGACCTTGCCGAGGGCTCGTTACCGCTTCCCGTCGCTGAGCTCGCGTCGGAATACAGAGCCGAGACCGAGTCTCGCCACGCATAGTCGTTCGTTACTCGCCGGCGATCAGTCGATGAACCCGCGCTCGCGTAAGTAGTCGATGATCGTGTCGGCCGCGGCCTCTGGCGGCAGTGACGTTGTATCGACGGTGAGTTCGGCAGATTCCGGGGCCTCGTAGGGCGAGTCGATACCGGTGAAGTTCGCGAGTTCGCCCCTTCGGGCTTTGAGATAGAGCCCCTTTGGGTCGCGTTGTTCGGCAACTTCGATCGGCGTGTTGACATACACCTCGATGAACTCGCCTGCTTCGACACGTTCCCGGGCCATTCGCCGCTCCGCGATAAAGGGAGAGATGAATGACACAAGGACGATCAAACCAGCATCGACCATCAAACCCGAAACTTCAGAGACTCGTCGAATATTTTCTACGCGATCAGCATCGGTAAAGCCCAGATCCTTATTAAGTCCGTGACGAACGTTGTCACCATCAAGCAGATAAGTGTGGCGACCTTGTTCGAGAAGTTTCTGTTCGACGATGTTTGCAATTGTCGACTTGCCCGAACCGGAAAGTCCGGTGAACCACACAACGCACGGCTTTTGGCCCTTCTGCGATGCATGAGCATTCTTGTCGACTTCAATCGCTTGCCAATGCACGTTGTCGGAACGACGTAGTGCGAAATGGAGGAGTCCTGCAGCGACCGTCGCATTCGTGAATCGGTCGATCAGGATGAATCCACCCATCTCGCGGTTCTCGTCATACGGATCGAACGCAATCGGGCGATCGAGATTGATATTGCAAACGCCAATCTCGTTGAGTTCAAGCGTACGAGCAGCGACATGCTCGAGGGTGTTGACGTTCACCTTGTACTTCGGCTGCGCCAACGTTGCACTCACCGTGCGAGCACCAATCTTGAGAAGGTACGGACGACCAGGGAGCATCTCGTGATCATCCATCCAGACAATGTGTGCCTCGAACTGATCGGCTACCGCTGGCGGTGCAAGCGATGTTGCGATGACGTCGCCACGACTGATGTCGATTTCGTCAGTAAGCGTCAGGGTGATCGACTGGCCAGCAACCGCTTCGTCGAGATCGCCGTCGAACGTAACGATTCGGTCGACAGTGCTTGCACGACCCGACGGAAGCACACGAATGGAGTCACCAGGCCGAACCGTTCCGCCAGAGATTTGGCCGGAGAACCCACGGAAATCGAGGTCAGGACGATTCACCCACTGAACCGCCATCCGGAAAGGACGCGACTGGAGTTCATCGTCGACCTGAACATTCTCGAGGTGAGTGATGAGCGGCACACCGCTGTACCACGGCATGTTGGGGCCAACTTCGGTGATGTTGTCGCCCTGTAGTGCTGACATCGGGATGCAGGTGATGTCGTTCAAGCCGATCTGGGCGGCAAACTCGCGATAGTCACGCTCGATTTGTTCAAACACTTCCTGCGAGTAGTCGACAAGGTCGATTTTGTTGACCGCAAGCACGACGTTGCGAATGCCAAGCAGCGAGACCAAGAAACTGTGGCGGCGCGTTTGTGTGAGTACACCCTTTCGAGCGTCGATAAGGACAACCGCAAGATCGGCAGTTGACGCACCCGTGACCATGTTTCGGGTGTACTGCTCATGCCCCGGTGTGTCGGCGACGATGAACTTGCGTCGTTCGGTCGAAAAGAATCGGTAGGCAACGTCGATTGTGATGCCCTGTTCACGCTCGGCAGCAAGTCCGTCTACCAGAAGTGCGAAATCGAGTTCGCCGCCTTGAGTTCCAACCTTCTTCGAGTCGGCCTCGAGTGCTTCGAGGTGATCTTCGAACACAAGCTTTGAGTCATAGAGAAGGCGGCCAATCAGCGTGCTCTTACCGTCATCAACGCTTCCACACGTAATAAAGCGGAGCATTGACTTGTGCTCGTGGCGATCAAGATACGCGTCGATATCTGTTTCAAGAAGGTCGTCAGCTGCGTGAGCCATTAGAAGTACCCCTCTTGCTTCTTCTTTTCCATTGATCCGCTTGAGTCATGATCAATGACGCGACCCTGACGCTCGGAACTCGTGGTGAGCAACATTTCTTGGATGATGCCCGTCAACGTGTCTGCTTCGCTTTCAACTGCACCAGTAAGTGGGTAGCAACCCAGCGTGCGGAATCGGACGCTACGCATCTGCGGTTCTTCGCCCGGCTGCAGACGCATGCGTTCGTCGTCGACCATGATCAGCGCCCCATCGCGCTCAATCACAGGGCGTTCGGCCGCGTAGTACAGCGGCACGATCGGTATCTGCTCGCGATGGATGTATTGCCAAATGTCGAGTTCGGTCCAGTTAGAGATCGGGAAGACTCGGACGCTTTCACCTGGGGCTTTGCGAGCGTTATAGAGACTCCAAAGCTCGGGGCGCTGTTGCTTTGGGTCCCATCGATGCTGCGCCGACCGAATCGAGAAGATTCGCTCCTTCGCTCGAGACTTCTCTTCATCACGTCGAGCCCCGCCGAAAGCAAGATCGAAACCGTGGAGATCAAGCGCTTGCTTCAAACCTTCGGTCTTCCACATGTCTGTGTGCATGGCCGAGCCATGGTCGAACGGGTTGATACCGCGTTCGATGCACTCAGGATTCCGGTAGACGAGTAAATCGAGTCCCCGTTCCTTCACGAGTTGATCGCGAAACGCATACATCTCCTGAAACTTCCAGGTGGTGTCAACGTGAAGGAGTTGAAAGGGCGGAGGCGACGGCGCAAACGCTTTCAGAGCGAGATGCAACATCACCGAGCTGTCCTTGCCCACCGAATAGAGCATGACGGGCCGCTCACTTTCGGAAACGGCTTCTCGGAAGATCTGGATGCTCTCCGCTTCAAGGCGCTGCAAATGGGTAAGGGTCGTCACTCTGCGTTCTTTTCGGTAGCAAAAAGCCGAGAATACGATTCACGACTTTTTCGACAGGATTGATAGACAATAGCAGCGATGGCTCCTCTGTCAACGCGAACGACTCGCCGACTAGCTCCTCGCTTCAGGCCAAGAGAGCGCAGCAACCTCATCGAGTTCGGGCCCAAGAAGTTGGCGCCCTAACGCTCGAAAGGCCTCGATATCGCCCGAGGACTCAAACTGATGGACTCCCCCGCGATCAGTTCCATCCCGTAGCGCATCGCCAGACCGGAGCATGTCGCTCACACAGAACGCGGTTGCGTCGGCGGAATCGACAAGTACGACGCCTCGACCCATTACATCGGAGATCGTGCGCGCCAAGAACGGGTAATGGGTACATCCCAGAAGCAACGAATCGATGTCGGCATCGACGAGTGGTGCCAAAAGTCGCTCGGCCAACACATGAACCTGCTCTGAATCGGTTTCGCCGCGTTCGACAAATTCGACAAACCCTGGACATGCCGCGCATGACAACTCGACTGCATCACTGTTCTGCGCAACAGCACGTTGGTAGGCACCCGAACCGATTGTTCCGACAGTTCCGATGACTCCAACGCGACCACTGCGAGTTGCGTCGAGCAGAGCAGCTGCCCCCGGTTCAATGACACCAATCACGGGAACTGGCGTGATCTTTTGCAATTCGTCGAGTGCAGCGGCAGAAGCCGTGTTGCACGCGACGACCACCATCTTGACGTCATGCGTGCTTAACAGGTGCTCGGTGATCTCAAGGGCGAACTCGCGTACTTCGCCAAGATCTCGAGGTCCATAGGGATAGCGACCGGTATCACCGACATACACAAGGTCTTCATTCGGAAGAAGGTCGATCAGCGCACGGGCCACGGTGAGACCACCGAAACCGCTATCAAACATGCCGATCGGCCGGGAATCCACGGTGTGAGGGTACTCCCCCACAGTGGCCGGAA
>CALBSE010000058.1 GCA_937927725.1 uncultured Actinomycetes bacterium | reverse complement strand
CGACACGCAGTGCCGAGCAATGACGCAGTCTTGCCATCGATGGAACGCAAGTAGGCATCTTCGGTGCGCTGTTGATCGAACGCATGCTGCAGTTCAAGAATCTGGCCTTCGCACAACTTGGCGATGGTGGCGGCCAGCAAGCCCGCAACTTCGGTGCCGAGAGACGCGGCGATCTCGGACGCTTTCGCCAGCAAATAGTCGCCTGCGAGAATTGCTTTGAGATTGCCCCAACGCGCGTTCACGCTTTCGACCGTTCGGCGAGTCGTGGCATCGTCCATGACATCGTCGTGATAGAGCGAGCCGAGGTGCACGAGTTCTACCGACACTGCGCCCATGATCACTTCAGGAGTGGCAGCGGCCATTACGAGATCGGATGTGGCAGCCGAGGTCACCGCAAAGGCGGGGCGAACTCGCTTTCCGCCGGCGAGAATCAGGTGGCTAGCGACCTCGGTGAGAAAAGGGTCCTCGGCGAGGACTGAGGCCTGAAGGGCATCCTCGACCCGCGCAAGATCCGCCTGCAGAACGGGCAGCTGGAGGAGGGGTGAGGCGGGGGCCATGGCGCCACGATAGGGCCGTAGCCCGTTCCAACCTCAACCCGGGGACAAGGTCTCGGATCACTTGTGACAAAGGCACTCTGAACGTGCGTTTCCGACGAGGCGATCGTGAACGTCGTGGGTACACTCGCTCCACGTATCCCCGTCTGGGAGGCAGGTAACAAAGTGTTTGAACGGTTCACCGATAGGGCCCGCAGGGTCGTCGTGCTTGCTCAGGAAGAGGCGCGACTTCTGAACCACAACTACATCGGCACCGAGCACATCTTGCTCGGGCTGATCCACGAGGGTGAAGGCGTTGCCGCCAAGGCCCTCGAGTCCTTGGGTATTTCGCTCGAGGCTGTGCGTTCGCAGGTCGAAGAAATCATTGGTCAGGGCGGATCATCGCCAAGCGGCCACATCCCTTTCACGCCGCGTGCCAAGAAGGTGCTCGAACTGTCGCTTCGCGAAGCGCTGCAGCTCGGCCATAACTACATCGGCACCGAGCACATCCTTCTCGGCCTCATCCGTGAAGGCGAGGGTGTCGCTGCGCAGGTGCTCGTCAAGCTTGGCGCCGATCTCTCCCGTGTTCGTCAGCAGGTCATCCAGCTGCTGTCGGGCTACTCCGGTCCTGGCCCACAACAGGGCGAGAAAGCCGGCGCCACCAGCGGTGGTTCGGGCGAAGCATCTCCCAGCGGTTCCGCCGTACTCGATCAGTTCGGTCGCAACCTCACCCAACTCGCTCGCGAAAAGAAGCTCGACCCCGTCATCGGTCGTGCACGCGAAACCGAACGAGTCATGCAGGTGCTCAGCCGCCGCACCAAGAACAACCCTGTTCTTATTGGCGAGCCTGGCGTTGGCAAGACCGCCATTGTCGAAGGTCTCGCCCAGGCCATCGCTGCCGATCAGGTTCCCGAGACACTGCACAACAAGCAGCTCTACACGCTTGATCTCGGCGCACTCGTTGCCGGTTCGCGTTATCGCGGCGATTTCGAAGAGCGTCTTAAGAAGGTGCTCAAGGAAATCAAGTCCCGTGGCGACATCATTCTTTTCATCGACGAGATCCACACACTCGTTGGTGCCGGTGCTGCCGAAGGTGCAATCGACGCAGCCAGCATCCTTAAGCCGATGCTTGCTCGCGGCGAATTGCAAACCATCGGTGCAACCACGCTCGAGGAATACCGCAAGCATCTTGAAAAAGATGCTGCACTCGAACGTCGTTTCCAGCCGATCAAGGTTGAAGAACCAACCGTTGCGCACACCATCGAAATTCTCAAGGGTCTGCGCGATCGTTACGAGACCCATCACCGAGTCACCATCACCGATCAGGCGCTTGTTGCTGCGGCCAACTTTGCCGACCGTTATATCGCCGATCGTTTCCTTCCCGATAAGGCCATCGATCTCATCGACGAAGCCGGTTCGCGCTTGCGCATTAAGCGTATGGAAACGCCGCCCGATTTCAAGGAACTCGAAAACGAAATCGCCACGGTCGTTACCGAAAAGAAGGAAGCCGTCGAGTCGCAGCAGTTCGAAGAAGCTGGTCGCCTGCGCGATCGCGAGAAAGAACTGCTTGCACTGAAGGAAGCCAAAGAGCAGGAAATGAAGGACTCTGGCATCGATCTCTTCGACGAGGTCGATGAAGAAGCGATCGCCGATGTGCTTTCGCTCTGGACCGGCATTCCCGTCTACAAGCTCACCGAAGAAGAAACCGCTCGTCTTCTGCGCATGGAAGACGAATTGCACAAGCGGGTTATTGGTCAGGAAAACGCCATTAAGGCAGTGAGCCAAGCCATTCGCCGCACGCGTGCCGGCCTTAAGGATCCCAAGCGTCCTTCTGGTTCATTCATCTTCCTCGGCCCATCGGGTGTTGGTAAGACCGAACTCGCAAAGACGCTCGCCGAATTCTTGTTCGGTGACGAAGATTCACTCATCGCCCTCGACATGTCCGAGTACATGGAGAAGCACACCGTTAGTCGTCTTGTCGGTTCGCCTCCCGGATACGTCGGATACGAAGAAGGCGGCCAGCTCACCGAAGCTGTGCGTCGCAAGCCGTTCTCGGTTGTGCTCTTTGACGAAATCGAAAAGGCGCATCCCGACGTCTTCAACACGTTGCTGCAGATTCTTGAAGAAGGCCGACTCACCGACTCACAAGGTCGTTCGGTCGACTTCCGCAACACCGTGCTGATCATGACCTCGAACCTCGGCACCGCCGATCTGCGCAAGGCCAACATCGGTTTCGGAAAAGCCGACGAAGCTGTGTCCTACGAGCGCATGAAGGAAAAGGTCAACGACGCACTCAAGGCGCACTTCCGTCCTGAGTTCCTCAACCGCATCGACGACACCATCGTGTTCCACGAGCTTTCCAAGCCCGAGGTCACGACCATCGTCGATCTGCTCATCAAGCGCATTACCCGCCAGCTCGAAGGTCTGGGCATTGGCCTGGAACTCACCGAGGCCGCCAAGTTGCTGCTGGCCGACAAGGGCTACGACCCCACCCTGGGTGCTCGTCCGTTGCGTCGAGCGATTCAGCGCATGGTGGAAGATCCGCTTTCCGAGCGTTTGTTGTGGAAGGAATTCCGCGCCGGTCAGAACATCGTGGTCGACGCCGAACCCGATCCCGAGACTGGCGATCGCATCATCGTGTTCCATGCCACCGAGGGCTTCGAGCCCCCGCCCATGGAACTGGCCGAAGCTGGCGCTCCCGAATAGAGCACCTGCATCACAAAGCGTATGAAAGAGCCCGGGCCTAGCGCCCGGGCTCTTTCGCGTTACACGCGACGGTCATCGCACAATTGCGCTGGTAGGTTGCGCGCTGTGTTTCGCAACCGTCGACTGCCGCGACTACTCGCGTTCCTCGCGCTCCTTGTTGTTGTCGCAGCCGGCTGTCGCGTACATATCGAAACCAAGATCAATGTTGGTCTCGATGGCAAGGGATCGATCACGCAAGGCATTGGATTCGATGACGCTGCATTGAAGCGTGTCGGAGATCCCGCGCAAGCCTTGCGCGCTGATGACCTCGTAAAAGCGGGCTGGGAAGTCGACGCCACTTCCAAAGAAGGCGACCTCACCTGGATTCGCGTGCATCACGGTTTCGCAACGCCAGAGGAAGGAACCGCGTTACTCGCGCAGTTGAGCGGACCAGATGGTCCCTATCGCGACATGCTCATCACCCGTTCCGATGGAATCTTTTCCAGGTCTGTCAAAGTCACCGGTCAGGTCGACACCACCGCGGGTCTTCAAATGTTCGGTGATCAGCAATTGGCCACGACGCTGGGTGGCGATGCATCAGGCGGGTTACTCGCAAAGATCGAAGCGGAAGAGAAAGCTCCACCAGCATCAATGGTTGATCTCAGCTTGGTCGTGACTGCGGGAAGCTCGACCAAGACCTACAACGCCTCGTTCACTGACACCGATACGCAAAAGGTGAAGGTCAGCTCCTCGAAGGACAAGTTCCTTCAGATCTTCGAAGCGCTCGTGGTGTTTGGATTGGCAGCGCTCACCGCGGTGGTCATCGGACTTCGCTATCGGAAACGCCGACTGCGCACCCGCCGTCTCATGCACACCCGCGGCCGGCGCTGGTAACTGCCAGAACCGTGATTCCGCTCCTTCGGGGGCGGCACCTTTCGTTTCAGCGCGGTGAGTGTCTCGCTCGGTGCGTAGGGTGTCGCCGTGGCCAAGCTCCGAGCAGTCTTCCGTTGCACCGAGTGCGGCACGAGCGTGCCCAAGTGGGTTGGCCGTTGTCCGGGGTGCGAGGGCTGGAACACGCTGCTCGAAGAGCTCGACGATGTCTCGAAAACCTCTACTGCCGCCCTGTTGGGCAAGCGCGATGCGCCCGTGCCTATTTCCGAGGTCGACGCGCACGAATGGCAACCCAAACCCACCGGCATTGGTGAACTCGACCGTGTGCTGAGCGGAGGGCTTGTGCCTGGCTCGGTCACGTTGGTTGGCGGCGAGCCCGGCATCGGCAAATCCACGTTGCTGCTGCAAGCGGTTGCATCAATCGCCGCGTCAGGTTCAAAAGTTCTCTATGTTTCCGCCGAGGAATCGAAGCAACAGGTTCGATTGCGGGCCGAGCGTTTGAATGCGCTGCAGCCCGACCTTTGGCTCGCTTCCGAAACTGCCGTGCCCCACATTCTTTCCTCGGTCGACGAAATCGATCCCGCAGTATTGGTGGTCGACTCCATTCAAACTGTGCACACCCCCGACATCAGTTCGGCCTCGGGTTCGGTGTCGCAGGTACGCGAAAGCGCAGCACGTTTGGTAACCACGGCGAAAGAACGCGGGCTTTCCGTTGTGCTTGTTGGTCACGTCACCAAAGAAGGCGGTCTCGCTGGTCCGCGAGTGCTTGAGCACATTGTCGACACCGTGCTCGCATTCGAAGGCGATCGTCACCATGCATTGCGCATGTTGCGCGCGGTCAAGCATCGCTTCGGCGCAACCGATCAACTTGGTCTGTTTGAAATGACTGAACAAGGTCTGCTTGGCGTTCCCGATCCCAGCCGTTTGTTCTTGGCCGATCGCCGCAAGGGTGTTGCCGGTTCGGTCATCGTGCCAACCATGGAAGGCGATCGTCCTTTGTTGGTTGAAGTGCAGGCATTGGTGGCCCATTCCGAACTTCCGTCTCCACGCCGAAGCGCGCAGGGTCTCGATTCCGGTCGGTTGTCATTGTTGCTGGCGGTGTTGGCAGAACGTGCCGGTGTCACTTTTGAAAAACGCGACGTGTACGCGTTGGCCGTTGGTGGCGTGAAGATCGTTGAACCCGCTGCCGATCTCGGCGTCGCGTTGGCGCTCGCGTCATCGCGATTCAACACGCCGATTCCCGATGGGCTTGTTGTGTGTGGCGAAATTGGTTTGGGCGGTGAACTTCGCCAAGTTGCTCATGGCGAGCGTCGTTTGGCCGAAGCGGCCCGTCTCGGCTTCACACGCGCACTTGTGCCTCGCCTTGCTCCCGATCCTCCCGAAGGCATGAAGGCCATCCGCGTTGGCACGTTGGCCGAAGCGGTGGCCGCCGTGGGTATTGGCGACAGCAACTCCTCTGATTTCTGAAACAACCCCCGGGTACACTCGCCCGATGGCTCGGCGTCGTAGTCCCGCAATGTTGCATGCGCTCGGAATGGTTGCGCCTGGCACGCCGCTGCGCGAAGGCTTCGATCGCATCCTGCAGTCGGGCATGGGCGCCCTAATCGTCGTGGGCGATGGCCCTGATGTGCTCAACATCTGCTCGGGCGGATTTCTGCTCGATGCGGCCTACAGCCCTCAGCGCCTTTCGGAACTGGCCAAGATGGACGGCGCCATCGTGCTCGCTTCCAACGCCAGCCGCATTGCCCGCGCAAACGTTCACTTGGTGCCCAAGCCAAATGTGCCCACATCAGAAACCGGTACTCGACACCGCACTGCCGAACGAGTTGCTCGTTCGATCACCGTTCCGGTGATTTCCGTTTCGGAAGATATGTCGATCATCGCTGTCTACGTTGGCGATGAAAAGCATCAGCTCATGCCAATTCCTCGTTTGCTCGATCGCGCCAACCAGGCCATGAAGACGCTTGAGCGATACAAGGAACGTCTCGTTGAAGTGTCGAACAATCTCAATGCCCTTGAAGTCCAAGGTGCCGTCACCGTTCGCGATGTCGTCGTGATGTTGCAGCGCACCGAAATGGTGTTGCGCATCGCCGAAGAAATTGAATTCGACATTGTCGAACTTGGCGTCGACGGCCGGCTCTTTCGACTGCAGCTCGAAGAAGTCATTGCCGGCGTTGCGAATGACCGTCGATCTGTTGTTCTCGATTATCTGCACCAAGCCAATGACTGGCACTTCGCTGAAGCATCGGCAGGATTGTCGCGGCTCGAGATGGAACAACTTCTCGACCTCACCGCTGTTGCCAGTGTCTTGCATCTCGAAGACGCCGACGACCTCAAGGCATCAGTGCAGCCGAAGGGTTACCGCATGCTGTCGCGCATCCCACGTCTACCGGAATCGATCGTTGATCGAATCGTGGCCAAATTCGGATCGCTTGATGTCGTGATGAGCGCAACCGAAGCCGAACTTGAAGCGGTCGAAGGTGTTGGCGACCAGCGCGCGCGATCGATCAAAGATGGTTTGGCCCGAATGGCCGAAGCCAGCGTTCTCGACACGTTCAGCTGAACGACTGATCTCTCACAAGCTCTGAGGTTTCCATGCGAATCACATTGCCTAATGGCGTACCCGCCGAACTTGTTCAACCCGAGGTTGTCGATGAGGACACGCTTGGCGTTGTCTTGTTTCCCGACATCATGGGGTTGCGTCCGTTGTTCGACGAAATGTGCGAACAGCTTGCTGCCGATCACGGATGGGTGGTCTGCGCGCCGGAACCTTTTCCTGGTCGCGAATCACTACCGGTAGATGAACGCCTTGGCGCGATGTCCGATTTTGACGATGACGTTCTTCGCGAAACTGCTGTGCTCGCAGCAGACGCCACCGGATGCCGTCGAGTCGTTGCTACGGGCTTTTGTATGGGCGGAATGTTGGCGTTTAAAGCCGCTGCCTCAGGTCGTTTCGAACGTGCTGCAGGCTTCTACGGAATGATTCGCCTTCCTGAATCTTGGGCAGGTGGTCGCTTGCAGCAACCGATCGAAGCTTTGGCCTCACCGGATCGTTGTCCGACCCTCGCCATCATTGGCACTGCTGATCACTTCACCCCGCCCCAAGATGTTGCTGATGCAGAAGCGCTTGGCGTTGTTGTTATTTCCTACGAAGGAGCCGAGCACGGTTTTGTGCATGACGCATCACGCCCAGCTCACCGTGCGGAAGATGCCGCCGATGCATGGTGGCAGGTTGTTACATTTCTCGAGGCCTGAAGCGCCTCAGATTTTTCCGAGTTCGCGGAGTGGTGTGAGCGTCGTCGTATTGGCAATTTGATTTGCGACTGCACCAATCGGCGCCCAATTAATTTCGGAGAAGCAATCGGTGAGCAACGAAAGGCTGACCATTCCGATTCCGTGGGCATTGGTGAGATACCAGAACGATGTGGGTGATTCGATGACTGCAGAATCTTTGGTTCCGAATATTTCTCGTATCCATGAGAGTGCTTCGGTGATCCGGAGCTGACTTACGCTCGCAAGGTCGGGATGGTGGCGAGTAGCGATGACTGTTTCGACTCGCAACTGTCGAAGTTGACGGTTTTCTGGCGCAACAAGTCCGCGCTGCAGGGCAAATGCTGAACGGATATAAGAGTCATCATCCAGCGAGACAAACGCTGTCGTTCCTGTTCGCCAGATTTGTTCGATCATCTGCGCGATTGCAGTGTGCATCAGCTCGTCTTTTGTTCCGACGTGCGTATAGGCGGAACTAAACGAATGACCTGCCGCACGAGCGACGCGATGCGCAGTGGTTTTTTCGAATCCAACTTTTGCAACAACCGCCATAACAGCACTTACGAATTCATCGAGCCCTGCATCACCAGTCGAGGGAGTCGGCATGACGAGCGGCGTCGGGTTTGGCCAATCGAGATCTTCCAACCACGTGGTGGGATCGAGCGATGCATCACGAATACGAAGCAGGATGTCGCGCCAGGGCGGGCGAGATTTTGGAACCATTCGTGATGTGAGAACGCACCCAGTGGGAATAGTCATTCGGACAGTCACGAGTGCTTTGGGCAGAAGCTCATTTATTTCGCAGAGTTCCCGAAAGAGAACCTCAATGTCAGAGCGAACCGAGTCAACCAAGAGGGGGAAGCGGCGAGCAACGGCAACGACCTCTATTGCGCCGCAGGTAAGTTCTGAAGGTCGAGTGAGTTCATTGATGAGCCATTCAGAAGGTGCAGCAGTTGGTGAAGAAGCAAATTCGTTGAACTCACGAATGAGCAACGCATAGTGATCGCGAAGTTTCGACTCCCAAAGTTCGAGGGCGACATCCTCGGCGGAGTCGTACCGGCCGTAAAGAGGACCATTCGACATTCCTGCGTGTGCGGCAATTTTGGTGAGGGCAAGACCGTCGACGCCATTGGCGGCGAGTAGTTCAAGGGCCGACGCGGTAATTGCTTCTTGAACCTCGCGGGTCTTCTGCGCACGAGAAACCTTTGGCCGTTCAGCGAGTGGACCGACGGGTTGTGAGCTTTTGGTCTTCTTGGCCATTCGCCGAGGTTAGAGGAGATCAGATCCCAGCAAAGGTTTTGATTATTAGCACAATGATTATTTGATTTTCGGAATTCGCCCGGAAATCGCTGACAATGCGATTGAGGACGGCACGGGCGGGAGAACGGGCTAGAACAACTGCGCCGTCGTCGTGACGGCATGGAGGAACAATGAAGGTCGATATCTCGCTTGCAATGTCCGGACCGCTTGATGCGGTGCCGCGGGCCGCTGAACTCCAGGCCCTCGGGGCTGATGGGCTGTTCAGCTTCGAGAATGCTCACGATGTCTTCTTCCCGCTCGTGCTGGCCAGCACCTCGTGTCAGATCGACCTGATGACCAACGTGGCCATGGCCTTCCCTCGCAGCCCGCTTCATCTCGCCTATGCCGCCAACGATCTGCAGCTGCTGACCGAAGGAAAGTTCCGTTTGGGTCTTGGTTCACAGATCCGTCCGCATATTCAGAAGCGCTACGGATCGGTGTGGGAAAAGCCTGTGGCACAAATGCGCGAATGGGTGAGCGCCACCAAGGCGATCCTCGCTCACTTTGCTGGTGAAGGTCCGTTCGATTTCAAGGGTCAGTGGACGACGCACACACTCATGACGCCGAACTTCAACCCGGGACCAAACCCGCATGGCAAAGTTCCGGTTCTTGTCGGAGCGCTTGGTCCAAAGATGTGCGAAATGACGGCTGAAGTTGCTGACGGCATTTTGGTTATGCCCTTCAATTCAGAACGACACTTCGCCGAACGCACGATGCCCGCTCTTGAACGCGGCTTTGCGAAGTCGGGTCGCGATCGTAAGGACTTCGAGGTCATACTCGAAGTCATTTGCGCCGTGGGTCAAACCGACGAAGAGATCGCTGCTGCAGCCAACGGCGTGAAGACGCTTCTTGGTTTTTATGGTTCAACTCCTTCGTATAAGCCAGTGCTCGACGTCGAAGGGTGGGGCGAACTGCAGCCCGAACTCAACGCGCTTTCGAAGCAGGGCGACTGGGCCGGTATGGCAAAAAAGATCGACGAGGATGTCCTTCGAACGATCGCTGTAGTTGGTACCCCGAAAGAAATCGCCGCTGAGATCGTTCGTCGTTACGGACACGAAGCAGATCGTGTGTGTCTCTACTTCCCCGGCTATCCGATTACTGATGAGTGCATTGCCGAAACGATTCGCGAGATCAAGGTTGCATCGGGAGAAGTGTGATGGCTCGCACGATCGACACCGGCACAACGGATCTGTTGGCCGAGCTCCATGATGACGGAGTTTTAGTTGCCACCTTGAATCGCCCCGATACTCGTAACGCGTTTAGCGGCGCCATGGGTCGGGCACTTGGTGACATTTATCGAATGGCCGACACTGACGATGCGGTTCGGGTTGTCGTGCTCACGGGTACGCCACCAGCGTTCTGTGCCGGTGCCGATTTTTCAAATGGCTCTGATGTTTTCGAGCGCTCAGACGCCCCCGCCTTCAGTGCGAATCCGGTCAATCCGCCGGCGTGGCGCATTCGGAAGCCCGTAATTGCTGCTGTGAACGGCCACGCAATAGGGGTTGGCTTCACGCTGACGCTGCATTGTGATTTGCGCTTCATGGCGCAGGACGCGAAGTACGGAATCGTGCAGGTTCGTCGCGGCGTTATGCCCGACGCCATGAGCCATTGGACGCTTCCCCGTCTTGTTGGCCTCGCGAATGCAGCAGACATTCTCTTGACCGGTCGCACGTTTACGGGCGCCGAAGCACGCGACCTTGGTGTTGCATCACGAGTACTTCCAAACGATGACGTCCTGCCGCATGCACTTGACGTTGCCCATGACATGGCTGTCAATACTGCGCCGGTTTCGGTTGCTGTCAGCAAGCGCCTGTTGTGGGGAACATTTTCAATGACGCCTGACGAAGTGGATCGAGCAGAAACCGATCTTCATCATCACCTCATGGGCGAAGCCGATGCGCGCGAGGGCGTCATGGCTTTTCTTGAGCGCCGCGAGCCTCAGTGGTCGCTTACTGTCAACGACAACTGGCCAAGTGAATGGCCGACACCGGGGGACATCACATGAACGAAGAACTGACGGTCACGACAGACGATGTGCTGAAAGGGATCGATCTCTCTGGGAAGGTTGTGTTGATTACGGGCGGAACGACCGGACTGGGTAAAGAGTCAGCGCGCGCCCTTGGTTCGGCTGGCGCAACAGTGATAATCACTGCTCGTTCTGAAGAAAAAGGACTGGCCGCGGTGAAGCAACTCACCGAACTCGTACCGAGTGGCGACTTTTCCTTCGAGGTCATGGAACTCGGATCACTCGAAAGCGTGCGTGCCTTCACTGAACGATTCTTGGCCTCTCATCATCGACTTGATGTACTTCTTGCGAACGCCGGGATCATGGCTGTTCCGTACGGAAAGACCGACGACGGTTTTGAAATGCAGTTCGGCACCAACCATCTCGGCCATTTCGTTTTAGTCAACCGATTGCTGCCGTTGTTGATGGCGAGCGCACCCTCTCGAATAGTGAACCTGAGTTCGGCCGGACACTTTGCATCGGGGATCATCTGGGACGACCCCAACTTCGACACCAACGAATATTCGAAGATGGAGGCCTACGGTCAATCAAAGACCGCCAACATTCTCTTCACGGTTGAACTCGAGCGTCGCTATGGCGACGCCGGCGTACACGCATGGGCAGTGCACCCTGGAATGGTGATGACCGACCTGGCCCGAAGCTTCACGAAGGACGACTTCGGCGAACTTGCGTCACGAGCCAAGAAATCAGGGATGAAAATGCCAACGTTGGTCAATGTCGACGTTGGTGCATCCACGCAGGTATGGGCCTGCGCAAGCGCCGAAGCGCTCGAAAAGCCTGGTTCATACCTTGCCGATCGAGCGTTTGCTGAACCCTCTGACTACGCGAAGGACCCAGAATCAGCCAAGCGATTGTGGGTGCTTTCAGAACAACTTGTTGGGGAGCAGTTCCCTGAACGTTGAACTCAGCGAGCGCGTAGTTCGAGTTGTTCGCGGTTGGTAATGCGATAGCGACGTTCGGACTGTTCGATCCAGCCCAGTCGCACAAAACTGGCGATTGCCTTATTGACGCGCTCTCGTGATGCACCGACCATGCCTGCGAGTTCTTCCTGTGTGATCGGAAGTGAGAACTCGTCGGCGGTGCCGGCAAGTTCAAGAAGGCGCTTTGCGGTGCGGCCGGTGACATCAAGAAACACCGAGTCGGCAAGTTGTTCGTCGGTGTTGCGCAGGCGATTGGCCAGCATTTCGACGACATTCCACAGCAGTTCAGGTTGATCGCTGTAGATGGCGCGAAGTGGTGCGTAGGGAATCGCGATGACATCAGAGGGCTCGAGGGCGCGGGCCTCGGCGGAACGGGCGAGACCGTCGAAAAGAGGCATTTCGCCGAGGAGGTCGCCGCGCTCCATGAGGGCAACGACTGATTCGCGGCCGTCGATGGAGCGGTTGGCGATAGCGATGCGCCCAGAGACGACAACGAAAAGTTCTGTTGCGGCGTCGTTTTCGGTGAAGAGGACCCCGCCTCGGGCAAAGGAACGCTGTTCAGCAGCGGCGAGAACGGTATCGAGCGGTGTGCCGTCGAATCCTTTGAAGAACTCGATGGTGTTGAGGAGTTCGCGATCAGTCACGGCTCCGACTCTAGCGGCGCAAGGCAGGGTGTGACGTCGGTCCCTTGGTCAACGACTGCAAAGTGTTCACCTCGCCTAGCCTCTTCATTCATGGTTGCGAAATGGTCAGCGCGGTGACGTCCGGGGAATCGGTACCGACCGATGGCCCGGTGTGGACGATTGTGCTTGCCGCTGGATCGAGTCGCCGCTTTGGCGGGACGCCGAAGCAGTATGAACTTCTTGGTGATGATCGAGTGATTGATCATTCGCTTGCAGTGAGCCGTGCTGCAGCCGATCACGTTGTCGTTGTTCTTGCTCCGGGCCAAGAGCGCGAAGGTGCCGAACTTGTGGAAAGCGGTGCTGCCGATGTTGCGGTGATCGGTGGAAGTGAACGCGCCGATTCGGTTCGAGCTGCGCTTGCTGTCATTGACGAGGATGCAGCGGTCATCGTCGTCCATGATGCGGCGCGACCGCTTGCCTCGGGGAACTTGCACCAGGCGGTGGTCGCCGCGGTCCACGGTGGTGCCGATGCGGCGATCCCGGCGATTCCCGTCACCGACACAATCAAGCGAATCGCTCACGATCACGTTGGCCAATCCGTTGTTGCCGAAACTCCCGATCGTTCGACGTTGGTCGCGGTTCAGACCCCTCAAGCCTTCCGAGCAGACATTCTTCGTGCTGCCCATGCCGGTTCTGCAGGGGCAACTGACGATGCTGCGTTGGTCGAAGCAATTGGCGGAACAGTGGTCGTGATTGATGGCGAACCGACCAATATCAAGATCACCGGTCCCAACGATCTGGCCATCGCCGCAGTTCTCTTCGAGACCCTCGGGTAGGTTGAAGGGATGACGGTACGAGTCGGACAAGGTTTCGACGTGCACGCGTTCTCTGATGACCCGGCTCGAAAACTGGTTCTCGGTGGCGTGGTGTTCGACGGGGAACCCGGATTAATTGGCCACAGCGATGCTGATGTGGTGGCTCACGCGTGCGCCGACGCATTGCTGGGCGCGGCGGGTCTTGGCGATATTGGCCAGCACTTTCCCGATACCGATCCAAAGTGGGCGGGTGCAGACAGCATCGGCCTTCTCAGTGAAGTCGCTCGACTCGTTCGCGAATCAGGATTTGAACCAGGCAACGTCGATGCCGCAGTCGTTTGCGAGCGCCCCAAGTTGGCGCCTCGACGTGACGAAATGTGTCAGCGGCTTTCTGGCGCCGTTGGTGCTCCGGTTACGGTGAAGGGAAACCGAGCTGAGGGCCTCGGTGCAATCGGTCGCGGCGAAGGTATTGCTTGCTTCGCAGTTGCGGTGGTTGAACGATGAGCCCGGCACGCGGGGGTCGTAGCGGCGGAAAGTCGGCAAAGGGACCGAAGTCATCGGGACCAAAGTCATCGAAGGGCGGTCCGCGCGGAAAAGCTGCTGGCCCAAAGTCGAGTCGTAAGGCAGCGGCACCTCGCGGAGGCACCAAGCGCGCCCCCGCGGCAAAACGTGGCGCCATGCCGAAGGCAGCAGCACCCGCCAAGGGTGCGGCGAAGGGCTCGAAGCCAATGTCTTCGGCAGCGAAGAAGGCTGTTGAAGCAAAGCAAGCTCGTCATGCCGCCGCGTCGGTGCGAAAAGCTGATCGTCCCGGCGGCACCCGTCGCGCTCGCGGCGAAGGTGATCGTCCGATTGCGCGCGGTCAAGCAATTCCTCGTGGACTTGGTGGCGATCAGGTCGAAGGCCGTCAAGCAGTTCGCGAGTTATTGCTCGCTGGCCGACGTCGTGTTCGTGAAGTCATGGTCGCTGAGGAACAAGAAAACAACGACACACTGCTCGACATCATCGAACTCGCGCAGGACATGAAAATTCCAGTGCGTGAAGTCACTCGTACCAAGTTGTTCAGCGTCGCACGCACCGAATCTCCGCAAGGTGTCGTCGCTCGCGCCGATGAACTTGAAGATCACGACCTTTTCGATCTTGCAAAGCGGAAGAGCGCGAACGGCGCACCCCCGTTCTTGCTCGCAATGGATGGTGTTACTGATCCGGGCAACCTCGGCGCATTGCTTCGCTCGGCCGAGTGCGCTGGTGTGACCGGTGTTGTGCTTCCGAAACATCGTGCAGTGCACATCACGCCCACGGTTACGAAGTCAGCTGCTGGTGCCGTTGAGTATTTGCCGATGGCACTTGTTGGTGGTCTACCAAACGCGATCAGCGAACTTCGTGCCGCAGGCGTTTGGGTCGTCGGTCTCGATATGGGTGGCGATACCGACCTGTTCAACCTCACGGTTGCCGACGAACCGGTGTGTCTCGTTATGGGGGCTGAAGGCAAAGGACTTTCGCGACTCGTGCGCGAGCGTTGCGATGCAGTGGCCGGCATTCCTCTTCTTGGTGAAGTGGCCTCACTCAACGTGTCGGCTGCAGGCGCGCTTGCCTGTTACGAAGTTACGCGTCGCCGACTTGCGGCAACGAACGTCGACTAAGTGCGATTCGCGCGGGCGAGTTTTGCAAGCAGTTGGCGGGTTCGCTCCACACTTTCGGAGCGTTCGCCTTCTGAGTCGCCAACGGCAAAAGTCATTGCCGCAAGGTCGGTAACGCCGGAAGCTTCGTAGGACGCAAGTCGTTCGGTGACCTGCTCCTCGTTGCCGATAACTGCGACCTCTGAGGGCGATCCGCTTTCGCCGAGTTCGAGCATGCGGGCGTAGTTCGGCATATGTCGGTACATGCCGAATTTGAGTTCCGCTATTTCTTTGCCCTTTGAACTGTCATCGCAAACGGCAAGAGGAAGGCCAGCGATCACTCGAGGTGTCTCACGGCCAGCAGCATGTGCAGCAGCGGAAAGTTTGGGAAGCACATGAGTCGAATGCGTGTGCTCGTCGCACATCCACGTAATCGTTCCTGCCGCACGTTCTCCAGCGAGTTTCAGCATGAGTGGCGCAAGGGCTGCCAGGAACACAGGAACTGGTGTTGCACCCGGAACGTCGAGCAAAGACTGCACTACGTAGCGATCGCCTTGAAAGGAAACCGTGCCGCCCATTCCGCCGGGTCCGCCATTTGTGTCGTTCGCTTCAACTTGAGCGTTTGAACACGCATCGAGAACGCTGACGTAGTCGCGCACATGATGAATGACACCGTCGTAATTGGCGCCGTACCAATTCTCGGCGACGTTGCGATGCGAGGGGCCGATGCCAAATGCCAGGCGGCCGTTACATGCTGCTTGTGTCGTAAGCGCGTGCTGAGCCATGCCATAGGGATGATGTGACCAGGTTGGAACGACGGCCGTGCCAAGTTCGATGCGTGAGGTTTCGCGACCGACGATTGCGAGCGCGGTAAGCGCATCAAGACTCCAGGGGATGTGTGGGACCCATCCTGTATCGATGCCATTCCCTTCCGCCCACACCGCGCGAGAGACGAGATCGTCAATGGTTGAGCCATGCGTGCCGGTTTCAGAAATGAAGAGGCCTATACGCATGTCAGATCCCGTTGATTGCGCGCCACACTCGTTCGGGAGTGAGGGGCATGTCGATATGGCGAATGCCAAGGTGTGAAACGGCATCGATGACGGCGTTTTGCACTGCTGGCGTCGAGCCGATTGTTCCCGATTCGCCGATGCCCTTCGCTCCAAGAGGATTGATTGGCGAAGGTGTTTCGAGCTCGACGCGTTCAAATTGTGGAAATTCAGCTGCCGATGGCATGAGGTAATCGAGCAGCGTGGTGCTCAGCGGATTTCCGTCCTCGTCGTAGCGGACCTCTTCGAACAGTGCTTGCGAAATACCTTGCGCGAGCCCGCCGTGAACCTGACCATCGACAAGAAGCGGATTGAGAATGACGCCAGCGTCGTCGCAAGCAATCATGCGGCGAAGTTCGACCTTGCCGGTATCGGAATCAATTTCTACGACGGCAACGTGCGTGCCGAATGGGAAGGTCGGCCCGCTTGCGGTGAAATCGGAGAGAGCGAATAACTGATTTGCCTCATCGCTTGATGTTGCGCCGATGTCCTCCCAGCCAAGACTGACGGCCGGAGTTCCTGCGACGTGGAATCGGCCAGAGTCAGTATCGAGGACGATGTCGGCGGGGTTGGCTTCAAGAAGTTCGGCAGCGCGTTGGCGGGCAATCTCGACGACCTTGCCTGTTGCGTCGAACACTGCGCTTCCGGCGATTTGAAGAGAACGCGAGCCACCGGTGGTTTCACCAGTAGGAACGAGATCAGTATCGCCATAAACAACTTCGATTCGATCAAGCGGAATGCCGGTTTGATCAGAAACGAGCATTGACCAGGATGTGATGTGGCCCTGGCCGTAGGGGTTTGATCCTGTGACGACTCGAGCGCTTCCGTCGGCCAGAATTTCAACGGATCCGTATTCGCTGCCAACGCCAGCGCCAGTGATCTCGACATAGGTGGCAATGCCGATACCCATCAACCGACGATCGTCTGCCGCGCGCCGACGGGCTTGTTCTTCAAGAAGTTCGTTGTAACCGGCTGCAGCGAGCGCGCGGTCGAGCGATTCCTCGTAGTTGCCGCTGTCGTAGGTCGTTCCGGTAGGAGTTGTAAATGGGAACGCGTCGGGCTGTACAAAGTTCCGGCGACGAACCTCGGCGGGGTCAAGCCCTGCTTCATCGGCGAAGAGGTCGACGGCACGTTCAAGCGCAGCGCTTGCTTCGGGACGACCGGCGCCTCGATACGCACCGGTTGGGGTGGTGTTGGTGGCGACGGACTTCGATGACACCTCGACCGCAGGAATGTCGTAGACGCCGGTTGCCATGATGCGCGTTGCATAGGGGAGGATTGCACCCATGTTCGGGTAGCCGCCGGCGTCTTGGAGAATCTCGATTTTGTACGCGAGAAGGTCTCCGTCTTTGGTTCCACCGAGAGTGACGGTTTGAATTTGGCCGCGACCGTGACCCATGCCAGTCATATTCTCGGAACGTGTTTCGGTCCAACGGACCGGTCGTCCGGTGCGACGAGAAAGTTCTCCGAGAACAACTGCTTCCGGAGCAGCGTGTGCCTTTGCTCCGAAGCCGCCGCCGACATCGGGACAGATCACGCGCATTTGATCGTGCTCAAGTCCGTATATTTCTGAAATCGTGTTGCGGATGGGATGGGTTCCCTGGCAACCAAGTTCAAGGATTAAGCGACCCTCCTCCCACCATGCGATTGCACTTCGATTTTCGATTGGGGCGGGTGCAAGTCGTTGATTCACCGTCGTCTGCGTGACGACAACATCGCAATCGGCAAATGAAATTGGCTCTCCGTGGTGCTCGGAATGCATCGCAATGTTTGTTGCGACGGCCGGGAACAAATGAATGGCGTCGTCGGCGAGTGCGTCACGAGGATCGATGATTACCGGAAGCGAGTCGATGTCAACGATGACGAGCTCGGCAGCATCAACTGCTGCAGCGCGGGTTTCGGCAACGACCGCAACGATGGGTTCACCGACATAACGAACGCGGTCACGAGCTAAGACGGGGCGAGTGAGCAGCTGATTCAGCAACATAAACGGTTTGATTTCACCAATGGTGAGATCAGCGTTCGTTACGACATCAACGACACCGGGCGCGCTACGAGCCTCGGAGGTGTCGATCGAGGTGATTTCGCCGTGGGCGACCATCGAGCGGACATAGACGACATGGAGGGCGTCGTCGACGCTGATGTCGTCGACGTAGGTTCCGCCGGTCGTGAGTAGTGCCGGATCTTCTTTGCGAACAACTCGATTCCCCAAAATGCTCATGCCGGGACGCTACCGGGAGCGCGGGCTCCGGGTCGGTGTCAGTGATAGTTGCGTTGGGCCCTGAACCCGACAACCATCACGTGACTCACATCTAGGGAGAGACGCAATGGCTGGAACGACATGGATCTGGGAACCGCCGGCCGGAGCCGACGTACTGTTCGCTCCCGGCGCCCCCTTTGAGATCGCGACCGAGTCCGTTCTTGGGGTGGAGTGCAAGGTCTTCAAGAATCGTCTCGGCAATATCCGAGAGGTCCTGACCACCTTCACCGCTCGCCATGGCGATCTTCCCAATCTGGTGTTTCCCGATATCACCCTGACCTTTAACGACGTGCAGGCATCGACGGCTCGGGTTGCGGCCTGGTTCGCCGAGCGCGGTGTCGTGAAGGGCGATCGCGTCGCGTTCGCTTCGGCCAACCTGGCGCCGTACGTCATCGGTTGGTGGGCGACGTTGGCGAGTGGGGCGATTGTTTCCAGTCTCAATGGTTGGTGGACACCCGCTGAGCTCCTGTACGGCATCGAATTATCGAAACCACGCCTTGTGTTCGCTGATGGACCTCGTATGAAGCGTTTGCTTGAAGCGGGCTTGCCCGATGATGTTGCAGTCCACGATCTTTCCGAGCTTGATCATCTTCTTGGTCCTGCTCATGCTGATGATCCTTCGCTGCCCACGGTTGCAATCGACGAAGATGATCCTGCGGTGCTGCTTTTTACGAGTGGAACAACGGGCCGGCCGAAAGCCGCATGCCTTTCACATCGCAACTTTGTGCACTTCCCCAGCGCTGCGACGCTTGCAGGCGCGGTTGGTGCAGTACTTGCGCCACAACCTGCTCCAGCAGCGGGTGCACCGGCACCAAAACAGCCGTCGAGCATTATGGTCGGGCCGCTCTTCCATGTTTCCGGTGTCGTGCCGTTGATCACCGCGCATTACACGGGTTCAAAATTGGTCTTTCCGCCAGTCGGTTCGTGGAGTGAAACCACTCACCTTGAACTTACGCAGGAACATTCCGTGGGCGGTTGGAGTGCAGTCCCGACACAGTTCTGGCGGTTACTTGAACATCCCGATTTTGATAAGTACGACACATCAAGCGTCACGGTGGTTGGCGGAGGCGGCGCCACCTATTCGCCAGAGCTCCTCCGTTTGATGGCCAAGAAGTTGCCACAGGCTCGCTTGGGTGTTGGGTATGGCATGAGCGAAACCCTCGGATCGGGCTCTCGCTTGGGCGGCATTGCGATGGACGAATGGCCCGCTTCGGTTGGCACCGTTGAAACAATGTGTGAACTCGAGATTCGTGATGAAAATGACAACGTTGTCGAAGACGGCGAGGTCGGCGAAATATGCATACGTGGCGCAGTTGTGTTCCTCGGGTATTGGGACAACCCTCAGGCTTCGGCAAAAGCTCTTGATAAACGACGTTGGTATCGCACAGGTGACTACGGCCGGATTGCCGACGGAGTGCTGTTTCTCGAAAGCCGAATGCGAGACATGATCATTCGTGGTGGAGAGAATATTTACCCGATCGAAATCGAACATCGACTTGAGGAACACCCTGACGTTGCCGAAGTTGCAGTCGTCGGTGTACCGCACCATCAGCTTGGCCAAGAAGTTGCCGCAGTTGTTGTTCGGAAGCCCGGTTCAACACTCGACCACGACGGCGTAAAGACGTGGGTGGGCGAGGAACTTTCTCGTTACAAGGTTCCGACGCACGTCATCTTCCGTGATGCTCTTCCCTACAACGCGACCGGTAAAGTTTTGAAGCACGAACTTGAAGCAGAGATTTCTGCAGAATTGAGTTAGCAAAGATGTCGCTGGATGTTTGGTCGAACCGCGGACGCCTTGCTGCCGTTGTTCTGACATCGGCGTTTTTTGTACTGGTTGTTGCGTGTTCTTCGAAAGATTCCTCTTCGACGAGCACCACAGCATCTTCTGCATCGTCACCGTCGTCGACCTCAGTTCCAAATACGCCGGTTTCGGTTCCCGCATGGACTCCGCCAGTACAAGCGACTGATCTCATGACCGACGCGTCAACGCCAACGGTTGTGTCCTATGGCTCCGATCCAAATCAGAATCTTGAGGTCTTCCAGTCGTCTGGCGATCCGCAAGGCACGATCGTCTACATCCATGGCGGGGCCTGGGAGGGGGGTTCGATGCAGCAGAACACCTCCGCGATTATTCAGGCGCAAGAAGAGCAGGAGCGAACAGCAGAGTTCGCACAGCTGAGCAAACTTGCGTCGGACGGCGTACTCAACGAACTGAAGCCTCAGTTGTCTTCGGGTTGGGACATTGTGTCGATCGACTATCGATTGGCGACCTCAACGGCGGGGCCCGGCATTCGTGCGGCACAAATCATGAACGATGTTGACCACGCGATGCGTTACATCGTTGCGAACGCGAAGAAGCTCGATCTCGACATGTCGACCTTCATCATTTCGGGTGGTTCTGCAGGCGGACACCTTGCGTTGATGGAAGCGCTTACGGCATCGTCGGGTCAGTTCATCGATCCGACGATTTCTTCTGATCTCAAGAAGGTGAAACTTTCCTTCGATGGAGTCATCGCCATGGTGGCCCCGAGTGACCTCAACACGCTGTACCTCGCTGGAGGCATTGCGCCTCCGGGACAAGAGGCGCTGCTGGGTTGTTCATTGCAGAACCCGCCGTATGTCCCCGGCATGCCCCAGTGCAACGAAGCCGTTGTGAATCAGTTCTCACCGATCACCTACACAAAGGCGGCGAAGACCAACGGCGTCACGTTGCCGCCCGCGTATTTCGCCTACGGCGGCCTCGACACGTTGGTTCTGATTTCTACACAGGGAATGCCTGAGATCGACGCTTGGGCTGCAGCATCCGGCCCGGATGAGACCTGGTACGACCTCCCGCCGCAGGGCACCCACAACATCGACGACAACGTCAACGATCTCGCCCTCGACAACTGGCTCGACAACGTGGCGAACGCGACGTGGACTGGGCCGAACCCTAAGACCCCAACGAACTAGCGGTCACCATTCACCGGTGTGGAGCGGCGCGTACGCGTCGCCTAGCCTCTCCGTTTCCGCCCGGGTAGCTCAGTCGGCAGAGCACCTGTCTTGTAAACAGGATGTCGAGGGTTCGATTCCCTCCTCGGGCTCTCACCAAGCGATAACACCGTTTGCAGCGAGGGTGCTGATTGCATCGTCGGGAACGCCAAATTCGGCAAGAACCGATTCGGTATCGCAGCCGGGATATGCGTACGTCGGGCGCAAACCACCAGGCGTACGGCTGAGCCGTGGTGCGGGCAGCAATTGCGGAACAGAACCTTCAACTGGCACGAAGTTGCCGCGGGCAACGTTGTGTGGGTGTTGTTCTGCTTCGGCGAATGAGAGGACCGGCGCGTAACAAACGTCGGTGCCTTCGAGCAGTGCTGACCACTCGTCTCGTGTTTTTGTGAGGAAGACCTCGGCAAACCTTGAGCGAATCTCCGGCCAACCAGTCATGTCGTTTTGGTCGGGAAGCGATGCGGGATCAATCCCGAGCTTGTCCAAAAGTTGCGCGTAAAACTTCGCTTCGATGGGCGCGATAGTGACGTGCTTCCCGTCGGCGGTTTCGTAGACGTTGTAGAACGGCGCGCCGCCGTCGAAAAGGTTGGTGCCGACCGGGCCGGTATGAAAACCAGTGCGGGTCATTCCGTAGAAAACCTGGAAGATGGACATCACGCCGTCGACCATCGCAGCATCAATCACTTGTCCTTTGCCAGAGCGCTGCGCTTCAAACAACGCGCACACCACGCCGAAGGCCAGATGCAGACCGCCGCCGGCAAAGTCGCCGAATACCTGAAGCATGGGGACAGGCGGCATGCCTTCGGATCCGATGGAACCGATGGCACCGGTCATTGCCTCGTAGTTCAGTGAATGGCCCGCGGTATGTGAAAGCGGACCTTCTTGGCCCCAGCCGGTGAGACGTCCGTAAACAAGTTTCGGGTTGCGAGCCATGAGCTCATCAGGGCCAATACCTAGTCGTTCGCACACACCGGGCCGAAACGCTTCACAAAAGACATCAGCCTTTTCGACGAGCGTTTTGAGAAGCTCTACACCTTCGGGAGATTTGAGATCAATCGCGATCGAACGGCGGCCGCGATCGAATTCGCTATGGCGTTCCGTGGGCTTCTCACCTGCCGGAACTTCATGAAGTGGATGGACACGGATGATGTCGGCACCCATGTCGGCGAGTTTGAGAGTGCCATACGGCAACGCCCCCAGCCCCGCGAGTTCGATGATTGTGACGCCTTCGAGTGGTCCCATAACTCCCCCTTTACGAACGACGGTGACCCTATCGGTTGGGTGAAATGGCCGGTCAGGCGCATGCCGCGTTTGTCAACCGAGATTTGTCGCAAGGGTGCTTGCGTTGGAGCGATTCGCGGGCGAACATCACCCCCGATGGAACTCACAGAACGCGACAGGGCAATCCTCGATTTCGAGCGCAGTTGGTGGCACGAAACCGGACCCAAAGAAACGCTCATCCAAGAGCGCTTTGAGTTGTCGGCCAGTCGTTACTACGAGATCCTCGGCCAACTGCTCGAAAGCCCCGAGGCCTACGACTACGACCCGCTTGGTGTGCGCCGTTTGCGTCGCCTTCGTGACCGCCGCCGTCGGGCCCGCCAAGAGACCGCCCAGCAGCAGGCCAGCGAACCGCCAGGTTCCTGAAAATGACGAACGACACCGCTCCCGACGATCAGGAAAATGATCGCAGCACGCGGACCGGTGTCATCATCGTCGTCGTTGCGGTCGTCCTCGGACTCATCCTGCTCGCCAAGGGATACGGATCGGGTCATCCCGAGATATCGCCCGCGAGCGAGAGCTCATCAAAGACCACTGTGGTTGTGTCGACTTCCACCACGATGGTGGCCAACCCTCCGGCATCGGTGAAGGTCAAGGTCGTCAACACAACCACCGTGCAGGGCCTCGCGACCAAGACCCGTGATCGCCTGCAAGCCGCTGGCTACACGCAGGTTGCCGTTGGTGATTCACCGAAGCCGCAGGAAAAGACCACGGTCTATTACGGCGCTGGTTCTGAAGCCGATGCACTGGCGGTTGCGACGGCATTGGGCCTCGGTGCCGATCAAGTGCTGCAGATGCCGAATCCACCTCCAGCGGAACTCGCTGGCGTCACCGTCTTAGTGATGGCCGGCTCTGACCTGCGCTGATCAACGAGTGAGGTGAGGACGGGCTGGTTCTCGATCCCTGCTTCACTTGGGGGATGCGGGTTGTTGTAGCTCCAGACAAGTTCAAAGGAACCGCAAGCGCATCGGCGCTTGCGACTGCGATCGGTGCTTCGCTTTCTGCGGCCGGACACGATGTTGCGGTGTGTCCAATGGCTGACGGTGGTGAAGGATTTCTCGAAGTCCTTGGCGGTGCGAATCGAACGACAACCGTTACCGGACCGCTTGGCGAGCCCGTCGAAGCAGGTTGGCGATTAGCGAAGGGAACTGCGGTCATTGAAATGGCCGCTGCATCTGGCCTCGTGTTGGCTGGTGGACCTGAAGAGAACGATGTGATCGAAGCAACGACTCGCGGTGTTGGCGAATTACTTATGAGTGCCGTCGAAGCCGGAGCGCGTCGAATTGTTGTTGGAGTCGGTGGATCGGCAACAACCGACGGCGGACTTGGCGCGTTGAAGGCTATGCACCCAACGCAAAAGTTTCGCGGGATTGATCTTTCGGTTGCGTGCGATGTGCGCACATCTTTTGTCGATGCTGCAGAGGTTTTTGCTCCTCAGAAAGGAGCATCGGCTTCGCAGGTCGCTCTGTTGCATCGTCGACTCGAACGTTTGGCGCAGGTCTACAAAATGGAATCGGGTGTTGATGTCACCGAGGTCGACGGTGCGGGTGCAGCGGGCGGCTTGGCGGGCGGATTGCTCACGGTCGGGGCAAAGCTCGTCAGCGGGTTTGAGTTCATTGCCGACGAAGTTGGGCTCGATGAACTGATCGAAGGCGCTGATCTCGTCATCACCGGCGAGGGATTTCTTGATGACGAATCGTTCGATGGAAAAGTCGTTGGCGGTGTCGCTGCGTTATGTGCGGAACTTGATGTTCCGTGTGTGGCAATCGTCGGCGAAGTCATCGAACCGTTGCCGGCATTTCCGAAAGGATTTGCGGTGGTTTCGTTAACCGAGAGATTCGGCGCGGATCGTTCGATGGAAGATCCCATTGACTGCGCTATCGAAGTAGCCCTCGAGTTTGTCGAGCACTGAGAACGAAGTAGTCAGAACTTCGAAATCACGTCGTCGGCGAATTTGCCCATTGCTTCGGGCAACTTTGCGGGGTTCATCGCCAATGGCGGTACCAACATTCGTGTGACACCAAGGTCAGCCAGCATCTTGATGGCTTCGACGGTTGGCGCTCCGCCTGTTGTGATCTCAATGGTGTTGGGGTCACGGCCAGCTTCTTCTGCCGCAGCACGCATGACGGGGAGTAGCTCAGGAAGTTTGCGCGGGTCAGCAGGAAAGAAACCATCGCCAAACTTCCCGGCGCGCCGTGCCGCGGGGTTTGAGTGGCCACCGACAACAACGGGAATGGTTCCATTCGCGGGCTTCGGGAATGAATAGATATCGGTGAACGAACTATGTGTTCCTTGGTAGTTGGCAACCTCGTTGTTCCAAAGAGCGCGCAGTGCGTGAATGGAATCGTCGGTGTGCGCGCCGCGGTCTTCCCAACCCACACCAATTGCGTCGAATTCTTCGTGCAACCAGCCAACACCAACACCGAGGACGAAACGTCCCCCTGTAAGCATGTCGATCGTTGCGCATTCCTTTGCAAACACGACGGGATTGCGCAGCGGAAGGATCATGACGCCCGTCGCCAACTTTAGAGTTGTCGTGTGTGCGCCAACCCACGTGAGCCACATGAGCGGATCGGGCACGGGCGCTGTTTCATCGCCAGGCATCTTTCCATCACGTGAATATGGATATTCGCTTTCATATCCCTTTGGGATGGCGGGGTGCTCAACCGTCCAGACGCTTTCGAAGCCGTTGGCTTCCGCGCATTGGCCCATTGTGATTGCGCCTTCAGGAGTTGTGTAAGCGCCGGTGTTCGCGAAGATGATTCCGAAATCCATTGGCGAAACGTACGCCAAATCTCATTCGGGTGACGGCTGGAATCAGTCCGCGAGCCGTGGATGCAAGTGGCGGTAGGACTCGATTGTCGCAAGCGCAGGACGTTCGGCGTAGGCAATTTCGTGCGCATCAAGATCGGGTGGGCTCAGCGTGAAGGCATCGGGAACAAGTCCTGGTTGAATACGACGCATAGCGGCCTGCATCACTTGCGCAGCCATTGGCGACAGTTCATGCAAAGGACGATTGCGATGGATGCGTTCACCAAGATCAACCTGCGCGATGGTTTCGGCACCGAAGCGATTGACGATGTCGATGAGCATCGCGATGTCGACGCCGTATCCCTCGACGAAAGGCAGTTGTTCAAGCACTGAGCGACGGCCACCATATTCACCTGAAAGTGGTTGCACGATCTCGCCAAGTTCAGGAAAACACATTGTGAGAAGTGGACGAGCGACAAGTTCGGTGACGCGTCCACCGCCGCGAACATGTCCGTCAACGGGACGTTCGTAAAAACCTTTTACGAAACCAACTGAGGGGTCGGTGAGAAGCGGGCCGAGCATTCCAGAAATGAAACGCGTACTGAAGTCACGTACATCAGCGTCGCACCACACGACAACGTCGCCACTTGATGCATACAGCGACTTCCAAAGCGCTTCGCCTTTGCCGTGGCCGCGTCCGAACTCAACTAACACCTGTGATGCATCGACAACCGTTGCGCCAGCTGAGCGAGCCTCATCAGCAGTGCGATCGGTGGAGTGATCGTCGACCACGATGATTTCGTCGACGAGTGCGTGCGCCTCAACCAACTTGGTGCGAATGCGCTCGACGATCTGTCCAACGGTGGCCTCTTCGTTTCGAGCAGGGATGCACACAGACACCGTGGTCGCGCTCTTTGCCTTGACGAGCTCATCGAGATCGAACGCGCTGGCGACGTGGGTGCGGGTAGAGCTCACGGCTCCATCGTTGGCGAGACCGGCCTCGGGGGCAAGGCGGAACGGGAACTTGGGTCAATAGGTGCCACTTGGTGACCGGTCGCTAGGATTGCATCTGTTCGATACCCACGTCCGAGGTTTCTGTCATGAGCGTTTCCGTCCGAGTTCCCCCCGTCTTCCGTCCGCTGACCTCAGGTCAGTCGACCGTGTCGGTCGAGGGCGCCACGGTTGCGCAGGTCCTGGCCAGCCTCAACGCTGCGTATCCGGGCTTTTCCGAGAAGCTTCTTTCTGACGATGGCAGCCTTGTGCGCTACGTCAACGTGTTTGTCGACGACGACGACGTCCGCTTCATGGAGGGACTCGACACCGTCGTGCCCGATGGCGTCACCGTTTCGATCATGCAGGCTGTGGCCGGCGGGGCCTGAGTTCCCCAGCCATTTCCCGGTCCTGGCCGGGATTCTTTCCTCCCGGGTTGCGATTCGGGCCTGACGGTGGTTTCCTGTTAGCAGTCTCTAACCGAGAGTGCTAACGCAAGCGCGCGGGCAGTCCGGCAGAGAACCCCCCTGGCTCAGTCGAACTGGGCCGATTCAGCAACCGGAGAGGAAGCAACGATGGCCAAGATCATCGAATTCGACGAGACCGCACGACGTGGTCTGGAACGCGGCATGAACCAACTCGCCGACGCCGTTCGTGTCACCCTCGGCCCGAAGGGTCGCAACGTGGTGCTCGACAAGAAGTGGGGCGCTCCCACCATCACCAATGACGGTGTGTCGATCGCCAAGGAAATCGAACTTGAAGACCCGTACGAGCGCATCGGCGCCGAACTGGTCAAAGAGGTTGCCAAGAAGACCGACAGCGTTGCCGGTGACGGCACCACCACCGCCACCGTGCTTGCGTGGTCGATGGTCGGCGCTGGTCTGCGCAATGTTGCTGCAGGCGCCAACCCGATGTCGCTCAAGAAGGGCATCGAAGCCGCGGTTGCCGCAGCGGTCGAAGGGATTCACTCCGTTGCCGTTGAGGTTGACGACAAGAGCCAGATCGCTCAGGTTGCCGGCATCTCTGCCGCCGATCCGGAAATCGGTTCGATGATTGCTGAAGCCATCGACAAGGTCGGCAAGGACGGCGTCATCACCGTCGAAGAGTCGAACACCTTTGGTATGGAAATGGATCTTGTTGAAGGCATGCGCTTCGACAAGGGCTACATCTCCCCGTACTTCGTGACCGACACCGATCGCATGGAAGCTGTGCTCGAGAACCCGTACATCATCTTCGTGGGTTCGAAGATCACGGCAGTGCGCGATCTTGTTCCGGTTCTTGAAAAGGTCATGCAGACCTCTCGCCCGCTGGTGATCATCGCTGAAGACATCGAGGGTGAAGCCCTCGCCACTCTCGTGGTCAACAAGATCCGCGGCACATTCAACTCCGTTGCCGTCAAGGCGCCGGGCTTCGGCGATCGTCGTAAGGCGATGCTGCAGGACATGGCCGTTCTTACCGGTGGCCAGGTCATCACCGAAGACGTTGGTCTCAAGGTTGAAAACGCAACGCTTGATCTTCTCGGTCAGGCTCGCAAGATTGTCATCTCGAAGGACGAAACCACCGTCATCGAAGGTGCTGGCGACGATGCCGACATCAACGCACGCATCGCACAGATCAAAGCCGAAATCGATCGCACCGATTCTGATTACGACCGTGAGAAGTTGCAGGAACGTCTGGCCAAGCTTTCGGGCGGCGTTGCCGTTCTCAAGGTCGGTGCAGCCACCGAGGTTGAGCTCAAGGAAAAAAAGCACCGCATCGAAGACGCGGTGAGCACCACAAAGGCCGCCATTGAAGAAGGCGTCGTTGCCGGTGGTGGCGTCACGCTGCTTCGCATTCAGTCCAAGGTGCTTGAACTCGCCAAGACCCTTGATGCCGACGAAGCAACCGGTGCACGCATCGTGGCCCATGCCCTTGAAGAACCCATCAAGCAGATCGCAACCAACGCTGGCCTTGAAGGCGGCGTTGTTGTGGCCAAGGTTCTGTCGCTGAAGGGCGCTTCCGAAGGTCTCAACGCCGCCACTGGCGAGTACGAGGACCTCGTGAAGGCCGGCATCATCGATGCAGCCAAGGTGACACGCTCGGCGCTGCAGAACGCAGCCTCGATCGCCGCACTGTTCCTTACGACCGAAGCGGTCATCGCCGATAAGCCCGAGGGCGCTGGCGGCGGCATGCCGGATATGGGCGATTTCTGATCGTCGACCGGTTCACAGTTTGAAAACGGGCGCCCTTCGGGGCGCCCGTTTCGCGTGCGGATACCGTGTCACCCATGGCTCGCCGGCGATCTCACAGTGTTCTTGCTCGTCGATTGAGCGAGGGCGGACGCACTGACGAAGGTCGACGTCCCGAAGAATTGATCGTGGAAGAGCCGCTCGAGATTCGTCTTGATGGAACGGTCGTTGCCACCACGATGCGCACGCCAGGCCACGACTTCGAACTGGCCGCTGGGTTGTGTTTTACCGACGGGCTTCTGGGCAACGCGTCCATCGAAACTTGTCGCTACTGCGGAACCGGTAGCGCAGTCGACACCGAATTCAACGTTGTGAGTATCGACACCGGCGGTAATGCACCCACGCCGACTCCTCGACTTTCAACCACGTCTTCGTCTTGCGGCATTTGCGGATCGGTGCAGATCGATGAACTGACTGCGCGGCTGGCGCCACTGTCGGCCTATGAACCGTGGCCGATCGACGTGATGCTCGATGTCGTTGATCGCGCGCGCAAGGAGCAAGAACTCTTTGCTCGCACCGGTGGTGTGCATGCCGCGGCAGCGTTTGACCGCGATGGCCGCATTCTGTTGGTGCGAGAAGACATTGGCCGCCATAACGCGGTCGACAAAATTGTTGGCACGCTGTTGCTGGAAGCGAAACTTCCCGCTACTGAACTCGCGCTCTTCGTGAGCGGTCGGGCATCATTCGAAATTGTGCAGAAAGCGTGGTCTGCGGGTTTCGAAGCGATGATCGCAGTGTCGGCACCGTCAGCACTGGCGGTTGAAACGGCGCGCGCTGCTGGCATGACATTGGCAGGGTTCGTGCGCGATGGTGGATGCAATGTGTACTGCGGACCAGGAGTGACCGGCTGATGCGCCGGGTTAATCCCAAATTTTGGGTGAGCCCACGCCCCAACGGCATTGGGCTCGACAAGCCCTTTCACCACATTGATATGGCGAAACTGGCGTGGGCAAATAGGCGCCATGGCCGTTACGCCTGGAAAGTGCTCACGCAGGGTGTTTGTGATGGCTGTGCGTTGGGCGTCGCTGGGCTGCACGACTGGACGATGGATGACATTCATCTGTGTCTGACACGGTTGCGACTTCTCGAAATGAATTGTGCCGACCCCATCAAAGATTCGATATTCAACGATGTTGCAACATTGCGATTGAAGTCGGGCAAGGAACTCCGCGATCTTGGACGCCTCGCCCATCCCATGCGCCGTCGACGTGGCGATCGCGGATTCACGCGCATCTCATGGGAAGAAGCGCTTGGCGTAATTACCGACCGACTGCGCACGACCGATCCGGATCGCGTTGGCATGTTCTTGACGAGCCGGGGAATTACGAACGAGACCTACTACGCAGCGGGCAAGGCGGCGCGTTCCATGGGCATTGCCAATGTCGATTCCGCAGCGCGCATTTGCCATGCACCGTCGACGACTGCTCTCAAGGCAACGATCGGCGTGGCCGCAACGACGTGTTCGCTTTCCGACGTCATGAAAACCGATTTGATCATCATTTGGGGAGCGAATCCGGCAAACAACCAGCCGGTGTTTATGAAGTACTTGTACAAGGCGCGCATGACGGGTACTCGGGTCGTTGTCATTAATCCGTTCCTTGAGCCTGGTTTAGAGAACTACTGGGTGCCTTCAACGACTGAATCAGCGCTCTTTGGCACAAAGATGTGCGACCTGCATGTGCCGGTTCGTCCGGGCGGTGACGTTGCCTTCGCTGATGCCGCACTCAAGCGACTGATAGAGCGCGACGCGCTCGATCATGCTTTCATCGAAGAGCACACTGAACACTGGGACAACGTGGTCGCGCATCTCGCCGATCTCACGTATGAGGAACTGCT
>CALBSE010000057.1 GCA_937927725.1 uncultured Actinomycetes bacterium | reverse complement strand
GCCTCTACCATGCGTTAGTAACCGCAGTGGCAAGTGAACTACCGCATCCTTCGGAACCCTCCGAGGGAAGTGACTCTCAACCGCCGGCTACGACAGGAGAAACACATGACTGAAACCCGAGAGATGGACGCACTCACCGAGGCACTTTCGATCATCGATCGTGCGCTAGGCGAAATGCTTCATCGCGAGTTGGTCAGCACCAACGAGGTCGCCGATCTCCTGCTCGACATCCGCTCACTGGTTGCCTCCGAGGCCGCTGTTCTCGTTCAGAGCTGAGTCCCGCCGAGCCCTGTGCTCGGGCGATTCTCTTCAGAGTTGTTCAACGATGCGCGGCCTTTGGGTCGCGCATCGTCGCGTCTGGACACCTCCGAATCGGGGCGTCGGCAGGCTCTTGGAGTGTCAGCGATCGAGGCTGGTGTGCTTGAACTCGTTGAGCGACGGCCATCCGGCCAGCATCTCGACAATTCGCTCGACAGACCGACGGGCGTCGGCAGCATCGACGGGAAGTTCCATGAGGCGAACAAACGCGGCGTGCTCTTCGGTCATGAAGGTAGGGACGCCCCACACATCGAGGTCGCGGGCGGCAGCAGTGTGCTCATCTCGAATCTTCGCAAGCGGTGCGCCTGTCGCAATCTCGGCGAAGACCGGATCAGGATCGAAACCGTTGGCGACGAAGATCGAACGGAGGACTGCTTCCTCACGTAGCTGAGCACCTTCTGCATGGCGCGCTTCGAAGAGTGCTCGGTGAAGGATTGGGAAACGTTCTGGGTCGGAATCGCGCACGACGATTGCGGCCTGGAGAGCGAGGAGGCCGGTGTCGTCTTCAGGGTGCTCCCAGATCGGCGCTTGGCCGTCCTCGATATGCACCTGTCCTAACGAGAAGGGAACGAAACGAACGTTCCAGTCGGCGCCATCGAGAATGCCCTCGACAATGTGAGCATGGACGATGCGAGCGAAGGGGCAGCGGTAGTCCCAAGTGATGCCGAATTGGAGAGTCATAGAAATGGAGAACCGTTTCGTTTGCGGGCGTATTCCCGAAAGTGCTTGGACTTAGCGGCGACGGCGATAGAGCGGGAAGGCGGCTCGGGCGATTGCGCCAAGACCAAGACCGACTGCGAGTCCGCCGGCAACATCAGAAGCATGGTGGATCCGAACATGGATGCGGCTCACTGCAACAAGCCCGCCCAGGCTGAAGAGCGCAACCTTGGTCGGCGTCGATGACTTCTGCGCCAGCAAGACTCCGGCGACCATTGCGGTGCTCGAGTGTCCGCTGGGGAAACTCGTCGACAGTGGAATGCGCAGGCGGTGGGGGCGAGCCTCTTGGATGACTGGTCGCTCACGCTTGAACTGGGTCTTGACGATGCCGTTGATGATGACGGACTCTGCGGCGAGTACCGCCGTCAGGCGCCATGCTGCGCGTGCATCTTCTTCGGACTTGAGGCCGCGTAGGAACGCGAGAAGCACCCAGATCAGTCCAAAGTCGCCGAGTTCGGTCAGCGCATAAATGATTCGATCGGTCGGTTCGGTCCCGCGGAAGCGGTCAAAGAACTGATCGACCTTGTGATCGAAGCGATCGACCGCACTGAGTTCGTGCGGAGGTTCATGGTCGTGATGGGGGAGTGGGAGATCCGGGTGTTCGGTCGCCAACTTCTCGACGGCGGCATCGATGAAGTTTTCTGGCGGCAGTGAGTCGGTCTCTTCAGGGCGTGTCACGGGTAGTGATGCTAGGTGAGGGGCGAACCCTCTCGTTCAGGCCTGACTGAAACCGTTCGGGCGATCGGGCCGTTCCACGCCCTCAAAGGCTTTTCGGGCGTCGTCGGGGTTGCCGCCGAATTCGGGGCACCACTGCTGATAGGAGCACCACGAGCAAAGTTTCGACTTTTTTGGTCGGAAGTCATTTCGCTCGCAGGCTGTCTCAATCGCAGACCAAATGGAGGTGACTTTGCGTTCGATCTGGCGAGTTGATTGTTCGGTTGGAGCGGTTTCAACGATGGTGGGGATGCCGCCGAGATAGATCAACTGCACCTTGCTTGGGCGCTCGCCATAGATCTGCTCGCACAGGTAGGCGTAGATGTGCACGCCAGTGAGACGCGACTGTTGGTAGCCCTCGGCGGGAGCTTTGCCAGTTTTGTAATCGCTGACAACGAGCTGACCGTTTGCATCGCGCTCGAGGCGATCGATGATCCCGCGCAAGGTGACGCTTGAACCGCTCTTCACGGGGAGTTGATGTTCGACATGAAGTTCAAGGCCGATGGGGTCGATGCTCATCGGATCTTCGATATCGAAGTACTTGTGCACGAGAACATCGGCATCGCGAAAAAACACAGCTTGCTCGTCGGCGTTGAGCGCGAGTTCTGCCCATTCTGGATCAGTGTCGAGTTGCGCTGATGCGTCGGCAAGGCAGGCGACTGCGGCATCGATGGTTCGATCTGCGGGATTGAGTGCCAGTAAACGCTCGAGCGCTGCGTGAACGAGTGTGCCTTTGACCGTGGCGATAGTTGGCGGCTGCGGGATTTTGTCGATTGCTGAGAATCGAAAGGACAACGCGCAATCGGTAAAGGTCGAGACCTTTGACGGCGAAAGTGACGTGGGGAGTTCCAGGGACATATTCGGCAGGCTACGCAGCGCTAGCGACAACCGCCGCGATAGCGGTCAGTTCACCGTTGAAAAAGCGTCGAGGATCGACAGTGCGATGGTTGCAGGGTCCTCGAGCGGCCCGAAGTGCGCCAAGTTGGGGAACGATGCGACGGCGCCCAACGGCAGTGCCTCGGCGATCGATCGACCAAAGATGGCCGGAACGGTGTCTTCTACTCCCATTGCGATGGTCACGGGACACGACACTTCGCCAAGTGCGGCGAACGCGTGATGAGCCATGCCATGGGCATAGACCTCGGCTTCGTTCTCAGGCAGGCACTTCAACGAAACGGTGCCATCAACATTTTGGGCAAAGCCGTGGTCGACGTACACGCGCAGAACCTCGGGATCCAGCGAGTTGAACGGTGGCTTCGACGCGTAATTTTCAAAGGCTGCTTCGAATGAGTCGAAGGTGTCTCGGCGTCGACGCGCGCCGTTGGAGAGGGGATTGTCTGCGTTGTAGCCAGTCACGAAATCTGTTGGAACGACGACCGGCTCAAAGAGGTACAGCGCACGGAAGGTTCCAGGTCGCGCTTGTTCGGCGAGTAAAAGTGAGGCGGCGCCTTTGGAGTGTCCGACGCCAAAAGGTTTTTCGAGTCCAAGGGCGTCGATGACCGAAAGCACGTCATCGGCGAAGCCGTGCCACTCCAATGGTCGGTCGGTTGGTGCATCCGAGTCGCCATGCGCGCGCATGTCGATCGACCAACGGTGATATCCCGTGAGATGAGCAGCGAGCGGTTCCCAGACTCGTCCGTGGAACCCGGTTGCGTGGGCAAGGAGAAGTGGCGGTCCCTCGCCACCAAGATCGTGGACCTTGATTTCGACGCCGTCGGTGGAGGGAATTCGCATCCCTCCATCCTGCCTCTACGGTGTGCACCGTGGCACCAGATTCCCCCGATTTCTCTGCACGTGATGAAGAACCATGGACGAACGGTAAGAACATTGGTCCGATCGAAGCAGAAGTGCTCGACGTGAACCGAGCGTTTTACGACGCCTTCGAAGCATCAGATCTCAACGCCATGTCTGATCTGTGGGCGCACGACGATCGTTCCCTCTGCGTCCACCCCGGGTGGACGGCATTGCGCGGGTGGGCATCGATCGCGTCGAGCTGGGCGGCAATGTTCGACGGCCCGCAACAGATTCAATTCATCGTGACTGATGAACATGTTGCGGTGAACGGCGATGTCGCATGGGTGTCGTGTGACGAAAACCTTTTAACTATCGGAGCGAGCGCGACGGTCAATGCGCTTAACGTTTTCGAACGAGCACAAGATGGCCAATGGCGAATGGTGGCTCATCACGGCGCGCCGGTGATGATCGCGTCGGACGATGAATTCGACGAAGATCTCGATCCTTAGAAAGACGCAGCCTTCAGCTGTTGCTCTTGAGCGTGTTGAGGATCTTCGAAAGTTCGCCGGTGTTGTCGTCGGGAACGATGTATCCCTCCTCGTTGCGAATGGTGTCCCAGTTCGCAGCAATGTCTTCGGCGGTGAGGTTCGGGTTGAAATAGCCCGGGGTGAGACCAACAAAGAATCGTGAGATGACGCCGCCCGCAGCGGAGTAAACCTCACCGCTCACGTCACATGCTGCCGACGCGAGGTAGGCAACCAATGGGCTCACGAGGGCGGGATCCATTGAGTCCATGAGACCGTCGAACAAACCCTCGGTCATGCGGGTTGCGGCGACTGGGGCAACGGCATTGGCCTTCACGTTGAACTTGCGACCTTCGATGGCGAGCACGCGAGTGAAGCCGACAAGCCCCATCTTCGCAGCGCCGTAGTTCGCCTGACCGAAGTTGCCGAGGATGCCCGAGTTTGAAGACGTGGACACGATGCGGCCGTAGCCCTTTTCGCGCATGATTTGGTAGGCCGGCTGCGTGACATAGAACGCGCCGAGAAGATGCACCTGGATGACGGACTCGATCATTTGCTGGTCAAGGTTGTGGAACGACTTGTCACGGAGGATGCCCGCGTTGTTCACGACGATGTCGACAGTGCCGAACGCATCGACCGCTGTCTGAACGATTGCCTTGCCGCCATCGGGAGTTGCCACAGAGTTGGTGTCGGCAACGGCTTCGCCACCGAGGTCGAGAATTTCCTGCACGACTGACTGGGCGGGGCCGACATCGCCTCCGTCGCCACTGACCGATCCACCGAGATCGTTCACGACAATGCGGGCACCGCGTCGAGCAAGTTCAAGCGCATGCTGGCGACCGAGGCCACCGCCGGCACCGGTGATGATCGCTACCTGGCCGTCGAATCCGATGTCAGTCATTGGGTCCATCCTCTCCGCGGCACGTGCGCGGACTGTGTTGTTCGAACCGCAGGATCGTACTCAGAGCTACCGCTTGGGGACCGCATTGGGTGGTAGGTGGTCGTTCGGGGGTGGGCCGGACCCGGCAGTCGTCGTTGGGGTCAGCAGTTAGGTAGCGTGGCCTCCATGGCCCCGAAGATCAGCACCGAAAAGATGTTCCGTCGTCGTCAGAAGATCGTCGCTGCAGTTGACCTGCCCGGCGTTCCGGCGGGCACCTTTGGCAAGGTGTGGTTCGTTTCGGGCGTTACCTGGATTCGCTACCACGTCGCATTCGACAACGGCATGGAAATTGCCAATGTTGATGGCGCCCAGATCGTCGATCGCAAGGTTTGGCTTGCGGAGCAAGCGAAGCGAGACCACGAAGCACTCGAAACAGCACGAGCTGAAGCACGCGAAAAGGCTCGCGCTGAAGCGTTGGCCAACCTGGCAACGGGTCCCGCTGCACATTGATCACGATCCGTTGCCTCAGCGGCGGCCCTGAAGGGACATCACGATGAAGTTCGGTATGCAGATTGACTACGCGGGCGGATTCGCTGAGTCCGCCGCAAAAGTTGCGGAGTACGAAAAGGCCGGCCTTGATATTGCATGGGTGGCCGAGGCCTATGGCTTCGATGCGCCAACGTTTATGGGCTACCTCGCCGCCAAAACCGATTCGATCACCATCGGTGCCGGCATTCTTCCGATCTATACGCGTACGCCAACGCTTATGGCGATGACAGCGGCCAGCATGGACACCTTGACCGATGGTCGATTCATTCTCGGTCTCGGTGCCTCGGGCCCGCAGGTGATCGAAGGATTCCACGGCGTGAAGTACGACGCGCCGCTCGGCCGCACACGTGAAATCATCGATATTTGCCGCCTTGTGTGGAAGCGCGAACGGGTCACCTACGACGGCAGTTACTACAAGTTGCCCCTTCCGGCCGATCAGGGAACTGGTCTCGGCAAACCGCTCAAGATGATTGCGAAGCCGATTCGTGAAGACATTCCCGTTTGGATTGCATCGCTTGGACCAAAGAACGTTGAGATGACTGCAGAGATCGCAGACGGTTGGCTGCCGATCTTCTACATGCCTGAGCGCGCCCAAGATGTTTGGGGCGCAGACCTTGCCGCCGGAGCAGCAAAGCGCGATCCAAAGCTCGGACCTCTGGAGATTTCCGCTGGTGGACTTGTCGCGATTGGTGACGACATGTCCGAGGTCGCAGAAATGGCGCGGCCGATGGTGGCGCTCTATGTCGGCGGTATGGGGGCGAAGGGCCGCAACTTCTACAACGACCTCATGTGTCGTTACGGCTACGAAGAAGAAGCCACCAAGATCCAAGATCTCTATCTCGAGGGAAAGAAGGAGGAAGCAGCTGCACTCGTTCCTTCCGAGTTCCTCAAGCTCACCAACCTGTGTGGCCCCGAAGGTTTTGTGCGCGAACGCATCGAGGCCTATGCCGCTGCTGGTGTCAGCGTGCTGAACATCATCCCCGTGGGCGGAAACCCGACCGCAACGATTGAAAAGCTTAAGACCTGGGTGTCGTGAGGTTCAGCGCAATGAGCTGATCCGGTCAATAACCGCGTCAGCTTCGGCGACAATCGATCGAACAAGATCGCCTGCGGGCACGAGTTCATTAATCGCGCCGACGCCCTGTCCGGCAGGCCAGAATTCGCGTGAAGGGTCGACCTCGGTGTCGGGTCCGGCGCCGAGATGATTGGCGCCATCGTTGATCGAACGAATGAACTGCGCAGGGAAGGGTTCGATTTCGCTCGTGTGTTCTTCCCAGTATTGCGTGTAGTCATTGCGCGCCACACGACAGGTTTTTCCGGTGAATCCTTTGGACACGACGGTGTCGTCCTCGGCCATCGAAAGAAGTTTTTCTTTGTAGCCGGGGGTTCCCCACGCTTCGGGTGTCGCAATGAATCGTGTTCCCATCCAGACACCTTCGGCGCCAAGGCTGAGCGCTGCCGCAAGGCCCCGGCCGTCGAACAATCCGCCGGCTGCGACAACTGGCACTTTGTTCTCGACGACGTCCACGATCTGAGGAACGAGCGCCATCGTTGCGACGGTGCCTGTATGACCGCCGGCTTCAGTGCCTTGTGCGATGACGAGGTCACAGCCGGCCGCAACTGCGGCAACTGCGTGACGAACTTTGCCGCACATGCTTGCAACCAGAACGTTGTTGTCGTGGCAGAGGTTCACGACGTCGCGCGGAACGCCAAGGCCAGCAACAAACACATGACCACCGTTACTGATGATGGCCTGTACCTGCGCGGGCATGTCGCCCGGTGCAGCGGTGAGGAGATCAACGCCGAACGGTTTGTTGGTTGCAGCGCGGACTAGTTGCATCTGATCAACCATGCGATCGACGTTCATTGTTGATGCACCCATGCATCCGAAGCCACCGGCTTCGCTCACGGCAGCGACGAGTTGGTGATAACTGACGCCCCCCATGCCGGCGAGCATCACTGGATGTTCGATCTCGAGAAGTTCAGTCAGTCGAGTGCGCAT
>CALBSE010000056.1 GCA_937927725.1 uncultured Actinomycetes bacterium | reverse complement strand
ACGAATGGTCAGATCGAAATGGGAACGGCGAACGTCGTCGGCCCTGGCGCTTCGTTGCTGACGGTCACGACGACTGCTGCTGCGTATTCGTACAACATTTTCAGGTTCTCCGGTACGGGTGACGTGACGATCAGTGGACTCACGCTCACCAAGAACCGAATCCAGGCGGTGAACTACGGCAATTTCACTGTCGACGATGTCACTGTTTCCGGTTCGGGAGGTGGCTTCGGAGGTGCGCTGTATGCGGGCAACGGCGGAAACCTCGTGATCTCCGGTTCGCATTTTGAGAACAATCAGAGCGGTAATGGTGGTCGTGGTGGAGCTGTTTACTCGCTCAATGGGGGTGCGGTGAACATTAGTGACAGTGAAATCGTCGACAACGATGCACAGTCCAACGGCACGGGTGGCGGAATCTTCGTGAGTACGAACGCCACGAGTTTCTCGTTGACGAATTCGGTCGTCACCGGAAACTCTGCGCAGGTCGGTGGCGGTATGGACATTCGTACCTACGGAGCCATCACGATCGCCGATTCCGATATCTCGTCGAACACGACGGTGTTTGGCGGCACCGGAGCGCAATTTAGCTATGCAGGTGCCGTCGTTTCCATCGATCGATCGACGATCGATGGAAACGTCGGGACCACCGCAGGCAACGGCGATGGTGGAGGTCTGAAAGTTGCTGATCGTTCGCTCGTCGTGAGCAACTCGACTATTTCGAACAATGTTGCAGGAAACACTGGTGGCGGGATCGCCATCGATCGAGGCCAGTACGTCACGATCAACAATTCGACGATCGCAGGCAATCAAGGCGTCACCGGGGGCGGCCTCTACGTCTCGCACATGCCAGTCGAGATCAACCAGAGCACCATCACAAACAATGACGCAACCGACAAGGGCGGCGGTGTGTGGCTGTATGTCTACTCAATGGATGTCTCTGGAACGATCATCTCGGGCAACACCTCTGGCAACACGGGACTTGAGGACGTCGCGACCCTCTATGTGACCGCCATCAACTCGGATCATTCGATCGTGGGCACCGTCGCTGAGATCGGCTTGATCGGAACGATCTCGGTGACCGATCTCGGTGGCACGATTCGTTCGTCGACGCCTGGTCTGTTGGCGTTGGCTGACAACGGTGGTCCCACCAAGACGATGGCGCTCGATCCCACATCCATTGCGATCGATGCGGGGCCGGATCCGGTGGCGTCGTTCACGGGGAATGGTTTTGATCAGCGAGGCACGCCGTACGTGCGCGTTTCGGGCAGCGCCGTTGATATCGGTGCGTTCGAGTTGCAGGCAGACCCGCCGCCGACGTCGTCAAGCACGACCAGCACCACAGCTCCGCCGAACAGCACCACAACAGTTGTTTCCGACCCAACCACCACGGTTGCTACCGATCCAATGGTTCCTGAATTCACCGGTTAATCGAAAGGTAATTCTCCCAATGGCATCTATGACCGATTCCCCGATGACCGAAGGTTCTCCGAATCGCGCTGCTCGCCGTTCGCTCGCCCGTCGGGGTGGCGCGCTGGGTGCTGGTGGCGTGTTGGTCGCCGGTAGCGCGGCGGCGCTGCTGACCGCGCTGGCTGGGTCTGCCGGTGCGGCGGCGTCGATCATCGTTGACTCCAGTGCTGATGGTGCTGCGGATGCGACGCATTGCACTGATGGTGTTTTCAATAACTGCACGCTTCGTGATGCGGCAGCTCTTGCGGTTGATGGCGACACCATCACCTTCTTCCCATCGGTCACCAACATCACACTCACGAACGGCTTCGTCGGTCTTCGAGCAGTGAATGTCGCTGGCCCTGGTTCGGCCTCGCTCGCCATCACGACGACAGCCGACGCTGGTAGCTACAACATCTTTACTTTCACTGGCACAGGTGACGCGACGATAAGTGGGCTCACGCTCACGAAGAACCGAATCGAAGCTCGGAACGACGGCAACTTCACGATCGATGGCGTCACCGTTTCCGGCTCAGAAGGTGCCCTGGGAGGCACGTCGGATTCCGCTTATGGAGGCGCGTTGTATGCCGCGAATAGCGGCAACCTCGTGATCTCCGGTTCTCATTTCGAGGAAAATTACGCTGGTTTTCAACGCCTTGGTGGAGCGGTCTTCTCAAACAACCCGGGTTTGGTTGCCATCAACGACAGTGAGTTCATCAACAACGCAGTACTCGGGTACGGCGGTGGCATCTTTGTCTCTAGGAATGCCGCGAGTTTTTCCCTCACGAATTCAGTGGTCACAGGAAATTCTGCTAGCCGTGGCGGGGGTCTCGAGGTCCGCACCTACGGAACGGTCACGATCGCTGATTCAGACATCTCATCGAACACCGCCACTAGCGAGGGTTCGGGAGGCGCATATTTTAATGGCGGGAGTCTGGCGGCCGATGTGCTCATCTCAGGATCGACCTTCGATGGAAACAGCGCAAGCCGCCGCGCAGGTGGAGGTCTCGTGGTACAAAACCGTTCGCTCGTTGTGAACGACTCAACCATCTCGAACAACGCTTCGGGTGCCTATGGCGGAGGGATCGCGGTTTTTGGGAGTGAAAGGGTCGTAATCATTAATAACTCGACCATTGCGGGCAACCAAGGGGTGGTCGGGGGTATCTACGCGAGCGGACCTGATGTGGTGATCAATCAGAGCACCATTTCCAGCAATGTCGGTACGCAAAACTCCGGCGGTGTGCTTCTCTATGGGGGTTCTTTGCAGGTGTCCGGAACGATCATCTCGGGAAATTCGTCAGCAACGGCGGGCATCGAGGACGTCAAATCCCTCTATAACGCTTCCATCTCTTCCGATCATTCGCTCTTGGGAACGGTGTACGGGACGACCGTCACCGACGACGGCGGCACCATCTACTCGACATCACCTGGTCTGTTGGCGTTAGCCGACAACGGTGGTCTCACCAAGACGATGGCGCTTGATCCGACATCAGTGGCGATTGATGCGGGTCCGGATCCGGTGGCGTCGTTCACGGGGAATGGTTTCGATCAGCGCGGCACGGGATTCGATCGCGTCTCGAATGGCACGGTTGATATCGGCGCCTTCGAGGTGCAGGCGGATCCGCCGCCGACGTCGTCAAGCACGACCAGCACCACGGCTCCGCCGAACAGCACCACAACAGTTGTTTCTGATCCGACCACCGCAGTTGCTACTGATCCCATGGTTCCTGAGTTCACGGGCTGAGTTCTGGCGATCTCGCCCCAATCTCGGTGGTTCGCTTCGGCGGTTCAATCACCGCCAGATGACGGTCCGTGACATATGGCCGTATCGGGGCGACCGCAAGGGGCGCTTGGGATCTTTCGTTCAAATGTGACAGTTTCATGACGAACAGGTTGCGGTTCGCAACGGGACCGTGTTTGACTTGTCATCTCATGACGACCCCCCGCCGAACGTTTCGTTCCGTAGTCCGATTGCGCACGCTGGCCGTGATGCTTGGGCTTGCCGTTGTTGCCGGCCTTGTCGTGCAGCCCGTGGGCGCCGATCAGCTTTCCGACAAACGAGCCGAGGCCGCCAAGATCGCTGCTCGTCTGAGCGAACTCGACGCTTCCATGATGGAAGTCAACGCCCGTTTCGAGGCCGCCAACTTCAAACTTCACCAGGCCGAGGCCGCCGTTGCCGAAGCCCGCCGCATGGCCACCATCACCAAAGCCGAGATGGACAAGCGTGCCGGTGAGCTTCGCGGTTATGCCGTCAAGGCCTACAAGGGTGGCGCCGAAGGTCCGGCTGCCGACACTCTTCTCACCGCCGATGCATCAAGCGGCGTTATTTCAACGACCTACATGGCGTCGTTGTCTGGCAATCGTCAGGACTATGTCGACGCGTTGAACGCCGCCCGCACGCAAGCGGAAGAGGACGCAACTCGTCTTTCGCAGGCTGAGGCCGAAGCCAAGGCCAGTTCCGACGAGATCGAAGCGGCCCGCAACCAGGCCCAGGCCCAGCGCGACGAACAGGCCGCGCTGAACTCCAAAGCACAGGGCGAAGTTGCCGATCTGGTTCGTAAAGAACAGCAGGCGATTGCTGCGGCAGCTGCCGCTGCGGCACGACGTAATTCGAATGTGGGCACGAGCTCACGTGGTTCGAGCCAGGTCCCCGTCAACGTTCCTCCCGCGAACGGCTCGGTTGCCAACACGGCAATTCGTGCGGGCATGACCAAGATTGGTAGTCCGTATGTCTGGGCCGCCTCGGGCCCCAATGCCTTCGACTGCTCCGGATTCGTGGCGTGGGCCTATGGCCAAGCCGGAATCAGCCTCCCGCATTACAGCGGTGCGCAGTACGCGATGTCCACCCGTATTGCTGCATCGCAGCTCGCTCCCGGCGACCTCGTGTTCTGGGGTGGCGGCGGATCAGCGCATGTGGCCATCTACATCGGCAGCAACCAACTGCTTCACGCGTTCGGGTCATCGGTGGCTATCACGGAACTCGACGGCTGGTGGATGACCCCTTCGGGCTACGGCCGCCTCAATCTCTGAGTCTGAGTGCATTCGCTAGGTACGGTTGTGGTCCGTGCCTGCTCTGACCGATTCTTCTGAAGATGTCGATGCGCCCCTCGAGGCTGCATCGACGTTTTCGTTGTGGTGCGAGCGTCTTGCGTGCGCCTTGCTCGGACTCGTTGTTGTCGTGTTCGCGTGGAAGGCCGCAACGCTGGATTGGAAGGCCGCTGGGGACCTCTCGGTCATCCGCCTGCGGGCGCTCGACGTTGGAACCTCGAACACGCCGTTGGTCGGTGCGTATTCACGTTTCGGCTGGAACCATCCGGGGCCCTCGCTGTCATTCGTGTTTGCGCCGTGGGCGCGTTTGTTCGGCACCTCGGGAGTGGGCATTCTCATCGGTGCGTTTGTTGCCAATCTCTCCGCCATGTTTGGTGCGGCGTGGGTCGCACGCCGTGCGTCGAAGGTCTTGTTCTTTCTCACGTCGATCGCGCTCGCGGTGTTCGTGTTGCTCGAACAATCAGGCGAGCTGTTCAACCCGTGGAATCCGTATGTGATTGTGCTGCCACTCTTTGCCGCACTCCTCTCCGCGTGGGCAACGTTCCGCGGTGACCGAGTTGCCGCTGTGGTCCTAGTGATTGCCGCGAGTTTCGCGATCCAAGGACATATCGGCGCCGCACCGCTTGGCGTTCTCGCGCTGCTGGTTGGTGCCGGGGGATTGGCCTACGCATTTGTTCGATCCAATGGCGATGAATGGCGATCACTCGTCAAGACCGCGCTTCTCGCGCTTGGCGTGATGTTCGTTTGTTGGCTCCCGCCGCTCATCGATCAGTTCTTCGGCACGGGAAACATTGGTCGACTCGTGAAGTTTCAGTTCACTTCAACCGAACCTTCTGCAGGCCTACGTTTCGCCCTCAACCAGGTAACTCGTTTGTTGACCTTCCCGCCCGGTCGTGAGGTCGGCTTTCTTGGCGCGGTCGGCACCAGTCTCGTCGTGCCCTGGATGGCGCTCGTTCTCGCTGCAGCAACGGTTGTCGCCTGGCGCAAGGGCTGGCGCGACCAGTTGCAACTCACGATTGTCGCGTGGTTGTCAGTAGTTGCGACTGGCCTTGCCATTTCGGGGATCAAAGGCGTTCCCTATCAGTACGTGTTTCGTTGGTCCTGGGCGATGGTCCTTATTGTTTGGATCGCATGTGCATGGGTTGGTGTTTCGCTCTTGCTTGAGTTCGCACCAATTCGTAAATGGTTCACTGCAGGTGCATCACTCGCGTTCTCAGCGTTACTTGTTGCCTTGCTTGTTTTCGGTGTGAGTTTCCGCTCTGTTCAGGGATGGGACGCGCAATTGCGTTTGTATGAGCCACTGATTGAGCCCACGCTCGAAGTTCTGCGAGAGGCACCGAAACCGGTGATGGTCGTGACCACTTTGAATATGGCCGATGGAACGGTTGCGAATGAACTCATCGCGCGCGGCGATGAACTCGGCCTCGATCTTCGCCGGACTCCTGACCTCAAATTCATCTTCGGTTCGGGTCGGTCGGTTGATCCCGCGAATGCCAAGAGCGAACTCGTGTTGGTCACGCAAGGTGACGTTGAGCAGTACCGCAACAATCCGCGGTTCACGCTGATCGCGCATTTCGATCCCTTTACGGCCGAAGAGCGAGTGGAGTACAACGCGCTGCTGGCTCGTTATAGAGGCCGCGAAGGCGACACCACACCCGACCCTGATCTGCAGCGCTATCGCCAACTCGCAGAGAACCCCGAAGAGATCTGGGTGTACTACGCCGACACGCCGCCGGTGGTCGCGAACTAATGGCCCCTCTTGGTGCAACGTTTGCATCGTTTGGCGATTCGATCGCGGTCGTCGACCGTGACGGTGAGCAGAGCTACCGGGTGCTTGATGCTGCTGCGACGGCGGTGGCGTCGGCTCTTGTTGATGTCGGAGTCGGTCCGGGCGATGTTGTCGCAACAGTGTGTCCTGCAGGCCGCTGGTGGTTGGCTGGCACGTATGGGGTCTGGCGCGCTGGTGCCGTGCTGCTACCGCTTGAGGCCTCACATCCTCCTGCAGAACTTCGTCATCCGGTGGCTGACTCTGCAGTCACACATGTTCTGTGCACGTCGGAATCATCTGAGCTGGCGAACGAACTCGCCGCATTTACCGATGCACAGGTTGTTGATGTGCGTGTGGCAATACGCGCGTCGCTCGACGTCACGCTTCCCGATGTCGCTGACGACAGCGACGCAATGATCGTCTACACCAGTGGCACAACCGGTCTGCCCAAAGGCGTCGTGCATACGCATCGCTCATTAGCAGCGCAATGTTCGGCAATGGTTGAGGCGTGGGCATGGACCGCAGCCGACCGCATTGTTTGTGTGTTGCCGTTGCATCACGTACACGGTCTTGTGAATGTCACGTTCACTTCGCTTTCGGTCGGTGCAACGTTGGAAGCTCCTGGCCGCTTCGACGCAATCGAAACCTGGGAACGGTTGGCCTCTGGTCTCATCACCGTGTTTATGGCGGTGCCGACGATTTATTCACGACTCGTGCGGGCATGGTCTGATGCTGACGATGCGACGAAGGCTCGATGGTCTGATGGCGCAGCGTTGCTTCGATTGATGGTGTCCGGTTCGGCGGCTTTGCCGGTCTCAACGCTTGAACAGTGGCGAGAGATCAGTGGCCACGTGCTTCTCGAGCGTTACGGAATGACTGAATTGGGAATGGCACTGGGGAATACCCTCGATCGCAGAGTGCCGGGTCACGTCGGTTGGCCGTTCCCGGGTGTCAAGGTGCGGATCGTTAACGAGGCAGGCGTCGTTGTTGGCGACGGCGACGTCGGCGAACTCCTTGTTCGTGGAACGCAGGTGTTCAACCGTTATCTCAATCGACCCGACGCAACCGCCGAATCATTTATTGACGGCTGGTTCCGCACTGGCGATGTTGCCCAACAAACTCCCGATGGCTATCGGCTACGCGGGCGCGCGTCAGTCGACATCATCAAGTCCGGTGGCGAGAAAGTCTCCGCCTTGGAGATCGAAGAAGTGTTCCGCACACATCCGGCAATCGCTGACTGCGCAGTCGTTGGGCTGCCCGACGACGAATGGGGTGAACGCGTCGCTATCGCTTGGGTGGCCGCTTCAGGCAATCGGCCGAGTGCGGCGGAGTTTCGGGCATGGGGCAAAGAACGACTCGCTCCCGCGAAAGTTCCGTTCAACTACCTGTGTCTTGACGAACTTCCGCGCAACCCTATGGGCAAGGTCACCAAAGTCGCGGTGAAGGAACGTTTCGAATCTCAAGGGTGATTAGGACTTGTTCTTACGCCGCTGAAGGAACAAGTAGGCACAGGCGATGATGAAGATCAGTGCGCCGATGCCGAGCAGAACCGGCATGAGCCAGCCGCTGCCTGATGACTTCGTTTCGGGTGCCGCAGCAGCAAGTACGTCGAGCGGGGCTATCGCGGTGTTGTCGATTGCGGCAATATCGGGGTTGTCTGATCGAGCGAACACCGAAAGCGCGGTTGAACTCGTGCGTGTGCCCGTAGCTTCGACTCGCAGTCGCGCTGTTGCCCCAGAAGCGAGAGTCGGGATCTCCCAAAGAGCGAGGTTGGCATTCCATACCCCGCGTTCGGCAAGTGCAGAATCGAAACGCAAGCCGGTGAGCTTCGGGTCAGAGAGGACCTGAACGGCACTTGCGTCGCCCGGACCCCGGTTGGTGACGTCGATGGTGAACGACACGGCGTCGCCGATGTCGGTGGCGGGATTCATGCCGGTGACCTTCACGAAAAGGTCGGCGACGGGTCCGATCACAGTGGTGTTTGTGTTGCGATCAACCACAGGGTTGGGCATTGGCGTGGTTGTTCCGGCGCGTGCCCCATCGGCGATCGTCCCTCCGGTGTTGGGCAACTGGAAGGAAATCTCGGTGGAAACGAATGCGCCCTCGTCAATATCGCCGAGGGTGCAGACCAGGCCGCCAAATGCCGGTGAACAATTCGTTGGCGTATCAAACGGCGTGGCGTCTTTGGGAAGCGGAATGAAGACGGAAGCTTCACGCGCCATTGACGGACCACCATCGACAACCGTCACGAGTTTGGTGATCGGAGAGCCGGCAGAGATGGGACCAGCAATGCGCTCGTCGACAGCGAGTGTCGACTGGGCATTGATGGAGAACACAACCGGCGAAGTCACCGCGGCCGCACCGATTCCGGAGGTTTGAACGTTTGCCGTAAACGAACTTCCGTCAGCGAGATCGGAGGCGAGAACTCCGCGGAATTCAACGCGAGCCGAAGCGCCTGCAGCCATACCGGGGAACGTGCACTGCGCGGGCGAAGCAGAACATGTGGGCGCCGCCGCACCAGGTGGGGGAGTGCCTACGACAAAGAGTGGTGTGAAGCCGGCAGGGAATGCACTGCCCACAACGAGAGGTGCGGTGCCGGCGGCGGAGCCGACGTTCATGACATCGACCGCAACCGTTGCTACAGCCCCTGCCGTACCAATGAGGGGCGTGGGGCTGACGTTTGCTTCAAGCGTCGGGGGAGCGGGCGGCGCGATCGAGAGCGATTCAACGGTCCGGTTGTTATCGCCCGACGGGTCGGTGCCGTTGGCGCGTGCGATGAGTGCAGATCGCACGACGAGTGGACTCGCGGTTGATGGTGCGGTCAGGGGCATTTCCCATGTGCGTGAATCACCGTTGGCGAGCGCGCCGACGGTGCACGTGAGCGTTCGTCCTGCAAGGACGCAGCCTGCTGGCGTGGCTCCGGCGGCGGTGAGTCCAACCGGGAGTTCTTCGACAATGGAAACACCGGATGCATTCGATGGCCCGTCATTGGTGGCGGTGAACGAAAGCGTCGTGGTGCCACCGGACGCAACAAGTGCGGGTGTGAATTGCTGGGAGACCTGAATGTCAGATGACGGTGACACAACCACCGTTGTGTTGTCGTCTGGAGTCGCCGTCTTTACGTTGAATGCATCAACCGCGGTTACCGAAGCTGGAATGGTGATCACGGAATCGGATGCCGCAGGAAGAACGCGCTCTTGCCATGAAACTACGACGGTCTCGGTTGGAAGGATTACGCCGGGAACCCCCAAGGTGCCAACGGGACGAATGAGCAATGTGTCGGGGACGACCCCGTATGTTCCCGCAGGTTTGGATGAATTGTCTACATATTCAACGGTCTTCGAAAGCGTTACCCCGAGCAGGACATCGTTGGTCGGGCTGCCACCGGTGTTCTTGATCGCTGCGGTTTGGGTGATGACGCCTTCAACGGCAACGGGAGTCGTCGGAGTTTGTGAGACCGATGCAGTAACACAGGACGCAGTTCCGAGTGAGACTTCATCGACGAGGTTTGCATCGGGTGCAGAACCGTCTACAGGGAGAAGCGTGATGCGCGTGATGGTTTGACCGTCGGGAACCTTGTAGGTGCCGTTGTGGCGCGTCCATGTTGTGGCATCGGTGACGACGGATTGTTCTGTGCCGTTCGATCCTGGTGCGCCGATGAGGACGCGCATCGACGCGGAACCATTGACGGCTCGATGAGACAGTGCCCATGCAAGTGAAGTGCCAGGAACGGTGGCGACGTCTTGTGAAAGTCGAGCGGGGGTTCCGCTGAGTTGAGCGAACTGCCGACCAACGGCAGCGTTGATATCGGTCCAGCCGTTGGCGAGGAGGGTGACCTTGCCTTTTTCGCCGGTACCGATCCAGCCGGTGACGACAGATCCATCGACGGTTTTGCGCTCTTTGGCGTCGACGACTGGTGATTCGAAGCTGTCGTTGGAGAGCACGACGGGGGCTGCGGGGCACGAGGGCGTGACGGTTTCACCTTGGGCACGATCGGCCAACGGAAGGGTCAGGCACAAGAGCGTTGTCACCACTGTTGCGGCCAAAAAGCCGCGAAGAATCCGAGGGTGCAGAACTGTTGCCATGGCTGGTCAGGCTAGTGCGAGAGAGGGTGCGTCCTCGCCGAGTTCTGATGCCGTGACCGTGTCCTCGGTGCCGTCGGAGAGTGACACGATGGGCGGGTTCGTGCGATCCGGAGGCTCCGGACGCTCAGGGGGAAACCGTGCTCGAAATCACCGACGTCGACCGCATCCGCACCATCACGCTGAACCGTCCCGACGCGCTGAACGCATTTAACGAGGCGCTCTACGACGCCACGACAGACGCGCTCATCGACGCTGCGACGGACAACTCCGTCGCCGTCGTCATCATCACAGGGACTGGCCGATCATTTTCTGCAGGAACGGACGTTGTCGAAATGGCAATGCGCAACACCGGTGGAATTGAAAACGGTCGTCATGGTTTCCCGGGGCTTGTCGACAACCTTGTCGATTTCCCCAAACCATTGATCTGCGCGGTGAACGGAATGGCGCTCGGCATTGGCGCAACGATGCTTGCACTTTCTGATCTTGTGTTCATGTCCACCGAAGCACGCGTGCGTTGTCCGTTTACTGCGCTTGCTGTTGCCCCAGAAGCGGCAAGTAGTTTCACGTTTCCCGCAATGATTGGCCGTCACAATGCAACCTGGGCGCTCATGAGTTCCGAATGGTTGTCTGCGCAGGAATGTTTGGACATGGGAATCACGTGGAAAGTGTGCGAACCCGACGCGTTGATGGAAGAAGCGATGAAGCACGCGCGAGTTCTTGCATCGAAATCGATTTCTTCGCTTGTTGAATCAAAGAAAACGATCATGGCGTCGATCAAGCCGCAGATCGATGCCGCGCGCGAACGCGAAAACGCAGCGTTCGCGTATCTGATGGGACGGCCGGCAAATATGGAAGCGATGGTGGCGCTGGCTGAGCGACGTCAGCCCGATTTCGCGGCCATTGATTTGGCTGATTCCTAAACGCTTTTTGGAAGAGTGCAGACGTTCGAAACTCTTCCGAACTTCTTCCGAAATTCTCACCTTCACTTCGGGGGCTCCTTACCCGTGGCGTTGATGCTGTGTTCGTCCCCAAGGGACAGCCCACACCAACACCCCCCCCTACGAACACCCCAACCAAGGAGCCCCACCATGAACAAGAAACTCGTCTCCATCAGTCTCGGAGCTGGCCTCGTTGTCGGATCTGCTGCTGGTCTCATCGCAGTGCCGGCAATCTCCGGAGCACAGAGCGCAAGCTCGACCACCGCAGCGGCAACTGCACCGGCCGATCGTCCAGATCCGTCGGTCCGATTCAATGAGACCCTTAAGCCCCTCGTCGATGCCGGCACCATCACGCAGGCGCAGGCCGATGCGGTGATTGCAGCCCTCAAGGCCGACATGCCGGAACACGGCCAGCGAGGCAAGGGCGGTCCGGGCCTCGACGTTGCGGCTCAGGCCCTCGGCATGAGCACCGATGAACTCCACACCGCACTTGACGGTGGACAGACCCTTGCTCAGGTCGCATCGGACAAGGGCGTCAACGTCCAGGTCGTGATCGATGCGCTCGTAGCTTCCGCCACCAACCACATCAATGAGGAAGTCACCTCAGGTGAAATCACGCAAGCCCAAGCTGACCAAAAGCTGGCCGATCTCTCCCAGCATGTGACTGATCAAGTGAACAACCCTCGCCCCGAAGGTGGCCCCCGTGGTGGTCATGGTCCCAAGGGTGCCCCGGCTGATCAGGCTGCTCCGGCAACCAACTGAGTTCCCCGAAACACCCGCTTGTCTCTGACCCCGCCCCCATGAAGAGACGAGAGAACAGAGAGGGCCCGGCCAATTGACCGGGCCCTCTTGTTGTTCAGATGTGACTGCGGCGCCGTTGCGTCAGCCGGTGAAGGCCGGGGCGACGGGTTCTTCGGTCGCTGTCGTCGTGGTGGAGTTGGGGTCTGGTTGCACTTCCACTGCCCCAATATCAGAGGCTCGACCGTAAATGCGTACCCAAGGAGTGCCGCGCTGATCGAAGCTGTTGCCGGTGAAGGTGGCGACGGGGTTTGGGCCGTGATCGATGGCAGGTGAGCCGGGTTGCGGGGCCATGGTCTTGGTCGGACCGCCATTGTCGGCAAGCGCACTGAGCATTGGGTCCGGCCTGTGGAGGTTCGATGAAACGGGAGCGACGAACAGGGGATCATTTTCGTGGATGCGAGTATCAACCTCGCCAATCAACGAATGAGTTGCCGTGAACGAGCTGGTATCGCCGAGATAGGGCGAATAGAGCCCAATATCGCCGGCGCCAGCTAGACCCGAAGTGTTTCCAGACACGATTGTTCCCGACATCGTCACGACGCTCGTGTTGTCACCCATTAGAATGCCACCACCGCCGTATTTAAAGGTCGTTCCTGCGGCGCTGTTCTCGCTGATGGTCGACTGATTGATGGTCAGCGACGAACTCTTGTTGATGTAGACGCCACCACCTCCGTACACGGTGGCGGCGTTGGCGCTGATCGTCGAGTTGTTGATCGTCGCCGTGATGTTCGTGTCGTTGAAAAGAATTCCGCCGGTGGCAGTGGCTGAGTTGTTCGAAACGGTGCTGTTCGAGATGTTGACGGTGACTCCGCCGGATTCGAAGTTGATTCCGCCGCCCCAACGATCTGCAACATTTGCATCGATTGTGGTGTCGGTAATCAAGACGACAGCACCCGCATAAGAGGGAGAGAGCGACAAACCACCGCCGTCTTTTGTGGCGGTGTTCCCAGTAACGGTGCAATTGGTGATCGTGATGTTGTTCGACGATTCGGTGAAGACGGCCCCGCCTTTGGAATCAGCGTGATTGTTCGTGAATACCGAACCGCTGATCGTTGCATCATGGCCGGTGTAGATGTAGACGGCGCCGGCATTACTGGTGCCCGTGTTGTTCTCAAAACGTGAATTTTTGATCTCGAGTTCGCTGCCATTGAGGGCGTAGAGGGCGCCTCCATACGCGCCGGTCGAGCCGGAAATGGTGACGCCGTCGAGGGTGAACATTCCATCGTTTAGCGCCTTCACACGATTCTTCGTGATGGTGAGTCCGCTGATGACGGCGTTGCCAGTTCCGCTGATCTCAAACAGGTCGTAGAGGCCGGGTGCGCCAGCGGTGGTGATTGTGAGCGCTGCGGCACCTGGGCCGGTGATGTTCACCGCTTGGGTGGTAATTGTTCCGTTGGTGAGGGTGATGTTGGCGATCGACGGGTCGAAGGTGATGGTGTCGCCATCGACCGCGGCGAGGGCTGCATCGCGCAGTGTGCAGTTGTACGGGGTGCCATCGAGGCAGTGAGTGGGATCGACGTTGCCGTCACCATTTGAGTCGACGGTGATGGTCGACGTTGCTCCGGCTGAACCGGCGAACGCGGTGAGCAGCGCGGCGGCGCTGCCGGTGACGAGGAGCGCCCCTGCGCCAACTGCGCCTCCGCGGCGGGCGTGAGTGCGTCGTGATGCGCGGTTGGTTCTCGGCGTGGTGATCGGGCTGGACATTGGTCCTCCATGGGCGTGCAGGGAGAACTCGGCATCCGCCCCGTGTATCCGTGAGCGTAGCGCGGTCAGTTATCGGCACTTCTTTTTGGAGATGTCCCGAACGACGAAGAAAGCCCGACCAAGTGGCCGGGCCTTCTTCATTTTCATATGTGTTACCGACGCCGTTGCATCAGCCGGTGAATGCGGGTGCAACGGGTTCGTCGGTGCCTGCCACTGTTGTGGTGGTTGCTGGAGGTTCCGACTGGACTTCAAACGCTCCGATGTCGGCCGATTTTCCGGAAATTCGGTCGTATCCGGTGCCGCGCTGATCGAAGCTGTTGCCGGTGAAGGTGGCGACGGGGTTTGGGCCGCGATCGATGGCAGGTGAGCCGGGTTGCGGTGACATGGTCTTGGTCGGACCGCCATTGTCGGCAAGCGCACTGAGCATTGGGTCCGGCCTGTGGAGGTTCGATGAAACGGGAGCGACGAACAGGGGATCATTTTCGTGGATGCGAGTATCGACCTCGCCAATCAACGAATGAGTTGCCGTGAACGATCCTGTGGCATTGAGGTCGCTTGTATAAAGCCCAATATCGCCAGCACCGGCGACACCCGAGGTATTGCCAGAAACGATTGTTCCCGACATCGTCACGACGCTCGTGTTGTCGCCGATCGAAATGCCTCCGCCGCTGTAATTCGGCGTAGTTCCCTCAGCGACGTTTGCGCTAATCGTCGACTGGTTAACGGTGAGCGTGGAACCTGAATTGATGTAGATGCCGGCCCCACCGTTGGCGGCAGTATTGCCCGCAATGGTCGAGTTGTTGACTGTTGCGTCAATGTTGTTTCCATCAAAGTTCAGCCCGGCACCACCATTGGCAGAATTGTTCGACACCGTGGTGTTGCTGACGACGACAGAAAGGTCATCTCCAAAATCGGCTGCACCGCCATACGCTGCCGATACGTTCGAATCGAAGGTGGAGCCGCTGATGTGCACGGTGTATGCGCCGCCCGAATAAAATCTGAGGCCGCCGCCCCGATCGCCTGAAGAGTTCCCGGTTACTTCGGAGTCCATAATCGTCAGATTCTTTGCATAGGAACCACTGATGGCCCCCCCAACGCTGGCAGCTTCGTTGTTTACGAAGACTGAATTGCTGATGGTCGTGTCCTGGCCGTTGTAGATATAGACGGCACCGGCGTTGTTGGAAGCGGTGTTGTTTTCGAAACGTGAATTCTTGATTTCGAGCTCGCCACTATTCCCGGCGTAGAGCGCACCACCATCCCCACCGCTCGAGCCAGAGATCGTCACGCTATCGAGGGTGAAGGCTCCACCGTTGAGCGCCTTCACACGATTCTTCGTGATGGTGAGTCCACTGATGACGGCATCACCGGTACCGCCAACACGAAAGAGGTCGTAGGCGCCAGCGGCGGCGGTGGTGGTGATGGTGAGGTTCGCGGCGCCTGGGCCGGTGATGTTCACCGCTTGGGTGGTAATTGTTCCGTTGGTGAGGGTGATGTTGGCGATCGACGGGTCGAAGGTGATGGTGTCGCCATCGACCGCGGCGAGGGCTGCATCGCGCAGTGTGCAGTTGTACGGGGTGCCATCGAGGCAGTGAGTGGGGTCGACGGTGCCGTCACCGTTTGAGTCGACGGTGATGGTCGACGTTGCTCCGGCTGAGCCGGCGAACGCGGTGAGCAGCGCGGCGGCGCTGCCCGCCACGAGAATGCCAGCGCCACCAAGTGCGCTTCCTGAGCGGGCGAGTGGTCGACGCCGTGCTCGGTTCAGCGCAGGAGTGGCGGATTCGGTGGTGTTCATGAGGTCCTATTCCGGGGAAAGTGGCAAGGAGGTACAACAAATCAAGCCGCTATCTAACCACACTGGTAGCGCTTTGAAACCAACGAAGGTCCGGTCATTGGACCGGACCTTCGTCTTGGAGGCGGCGGGCGGAATCGAACCGCCGTACGGGGCTTTGCAGGCCCCTGCCTAAGCCACTCGGCCACGCCGCCATGAGCGCTTTACCCTAGCCGCACGCTGGAAGGGTCAAAGTCGTGGCTTGGGGGAGGGGGCGTGGGGTGCTGCTAGGGTTCGGGGCCTTGTAAGGACCCGTAGCTCAGTTGGCTAGAGCACTTCCTCGACACGGAAGGGGTCGCTGGTTCGAGTCCAGTCGGGTCCACTCTCAAGCACTTCGGCCGCCCTTGGGCGGCCGTTGGCGCATAGGAACCAACTTCAGGGGGAAGCACCATGATCACGCCATTCGACGATTTCCCGATTCACCAAACGGGCGACCCAATCGTGCAGACCGTCAGTGCCGATCCCAACCATTACGACCGCTACTTCTTTAACGGTTGCGATCGTGACGGAGCCTTCTTCATCGGCGGCGCCATGGGTCACTACCCGAACCGCGGCGTGATCGATGCGGCCTTCAGTGTTGTTGCCGATGGCATCGAACACTCGATCTTTGCTTCGGGGGCAATGCCGCTCGGCCGCGAAACAACCATTGGTCCAATTTCAATTTCCGTGCCCGAGCCGTTGAAGGAAATTTGCTTCACGGTTGCGCCGAATGACGAAGGTATTTCGTGTGATTTGCTGTTTCGCGCTCGTACCGCGGCGATCGAAGAACCGAAGCAAACAATCGTTCGTAACAACGTCAAGATCATGGACTACACGCGCCTGACGCAGTGGGGTACGTGGGAAGGCACGATCAATGTCAAGGGTCAGATCATTGACGTGAAGGCCGAGTCAACGTTCGGTGTACGCGATCGGTCGTGGGGCGTTCGTGGTGTGGGTGTGCAAACGCCAACCAACTTCACGCCCGGCGAAATGCAGATCTTTTGGCTGTGGGCTCCGTTGCACTTCGACGACATTTGCACGCACCTTGCGATGTTTGAACGAGCCGACGGAACGCGTTGGATGGAATCAGCACTTGTGGTTCCGGTTCTGGATTCACCGGACGCTCCGACGTGGGGTGCCGACATTGCCGAACCCGAAGAGGTCGGCAACATTCGCTACGAACTGCAGTGGCAAAAGGGCCGGCGCGAAATGGAATCGGCGGCCATTGAAGTACGTCACGCCGATGGCACGGTCGATCGCATCGAGTTCGAGCCCATGTACACCTTTCGTATGCGCGGCATTGGCTACAGCCATCCGCATTGGTCCCATGGTTCACTGCACGGACCGCTTGAAGTTGGAAGCGAATCGATTCCGCTGAGTGAGTTCAACCCGCAGGATCCGTCGTGTATCCATATTCAAACGCTGTGCAAGGTCCGCATGGGCGATCGCGTTGGCGTTGGCGTGCTTGAGCAGTTGTCGTTCGGTCCGCATGAGCCCACCGGCCTCACGGGCATGGTCGACGGTTGGAATCCGGCCTGACCACTGATGTGGTCACTGCTTCGACGTAATTCTGCGTTTCGAAAACTGTTCACCGCGCAGGTGATCAGCTACGCCGGCGACTGGTTCGCTGCGGTAGCGGCGATTGGTCTGTTGCTTGACGCAACCGGTTCGGACTTTCTCGCGTCTGCATTTTGGGTCGCGCAAACTTTGCCAACGTTTGTAATGGGTCCAATTGCTGGTCCCGTCGCTGATCGATTTGATCGACGAAAAATTTTGATTTTTTCGTCGTCGGCGCAAGCGGTTGTTGCATTGACGTTTCTGTTGGCTGGCCACGGGATGCCATGGTTCGTTTTCGTTGCGCAGGGTGGTGTGACGGCAATCGGTTCGTTCTTTGGGCCAGCGGCACAGGCGGGCGTGCCGAACATCGTCGATGAGAAAGATCTCGCGGTCGCAACGTCGATGATGGGCGCAACCTGGGGAGCAATGCTTGCGGTTGGAGCGGGTCTCGGTGCGCTGTTCACCGTTGCCTTTGGTCGCAATGCTGCGTTCCTTGCTGACGCGGGAAGCTTTGTTCTCGCGGCATTACTCATTGTGACAATTCGGGAATCGCTGCAGGCCGATGGTCCGACAAAGGTGCACGCCGAGCGAATGCATCCCCTTCGCGACACCCGCGAGGCCTTGGCGCATGCTCGACGCCACCCCGCGATCATGGCGTTGATCGGCTCACATATCGGATTCGGATTTGGCGCAGGTGTCGTCGGAATGCTGGCGGTCTTGGCAACGGTGAAATTTCACGGTAGCGATGGCGCAATTGGACTGCTGCTCGCCGGACGTGGTGTTGGCGTTGTGCTCGGACCGTTGTTGATTATCCGGTTAGTTCGAAGAGGAATTCACGGCGTGCTTCTTGCATGCGGCTTCGCAGCCATTGGTTATGGAGCGATGTATCTCGGTGTTGCGTTCGCGCCCTATTTGTTCGTGGCGGTTCTTGGCGTCACGGTTGCGCATATGGGCGGCGGTGCGCAGTGGGCACTCACGACCTATGGCTTGCAGGTTCTGACCCCCGATGAACTGCGCGGCCGAATTTTCGCTGCCGATGCCGCGCTTGTGACGCTGGCGATGAGTCTCTCGTTGCTCTTTGCCGGAGCAATCAGCGGCGTCATCGGCGCTTCGGCAACCGTCGCCATCATCGGAGGCGCAAGCCTCGTATGGGGTGTCGTGTTCTTGTTCCTGACACGAGCGCTTCGAGCAGAAACCGAGGCGGAAGCAAACGCGGCGCATCAGCCAGCGGTCGAAACTCCGCTTACCTAAATGGTTTAGGCGGGAAGCACCGTGACGGGAATGCCATTGAGTACGGCGTTGCCCGACAGTGGATCAAGAAGTTCGGGATCGGTGAGCAGATTCGCGTTCACACCCGGACGTTTCGATGCGATCTGCGACCGAGTTCCGGCCATGTCGTGGCCCCAGCCGTGCGGAAGGCTCACGACGCCGACGGGAACTTCGTCGGTGACTTCAACGGGGGCCGTCACCGAACCGACTCGTGAGGTGATGACGGCATCCGATCCATCGGTGAGCTCGAGCCGCGCCGCATCGGCGGGATGGACAAGCAGTGTGCATCGGACTTTGCCCTTTACGAGTGCTTCCACGTTGTGCATCCAGGAATTGTTTGACTGCAGGTGACGGCGGCCAATGAGTACGAGGCCATCAGCGTCGACAGGCGTGTTGAGCGTGGCAGCGAGTCGGGCGAGTTCATCGAGAATGATTTGTGGAGCGAGTTCAATCGTTCCGGATTCGGTGCGCAGTGCTTCGGGCAGCCGTGGTTCGAGTGTGCCGAAATCGATGCCATGGGGGTTGGCTTCGAAGACGTCGAGTGAAAGTCCGTCGGGGATGGCGCCAAACCAATCGCCGCGTGAACCAGTTCGAATCATCACATCGAGGATCTGATCGACGCCGGTGCGCGAAGGGTTTGATTGAACGATTGATCGCAGTTCATCGATGGATCGATCGGCAATGGGGGAGTTGGTTCCATCAATGGCCGACTGGAGTGCACCATCGAGCAGCATGGCATCGAGAACGGTGGGGTCGGTACCTGCATCGGAGCCCGAGAAAATGAGTGCAAGGCGGCCGAGGATTTCGTGTTCCTGCAAACAATCGCTGTCGAACACCGGCGGAGCCCATTGCGCAAAGTTGCGCACGGCTAATCCGATGAATGCCATTTGGTATTCGCTGCGCTCAAGTGCGGTTGGTGGCGGGAGGATCACGTTGGCATGGCGAGTGGTCTCGTTGAGATACGGATCGACGCTCACCATAAATTCGAGCTCGGCCATTGCTGCGTCGAGAGAAGCGGAGTGGGGTGTTGAAAGAACAGGGTTACCGCCAACAGTGACCATTGCTCGGATCTGGCCATCGCCCGGTGTGGTGATCTCTTCGGCAAGGCCAGCAACGGGGAATTCACTGCGTACTTCGGGGTACCCGCGCACGCGGCTTTGGCGACGACCGATGCGGAACCCGCGTCCGCGCCCCTTGCCGCGACCGCTTTCGTGCGGGGTGAGAGGGAACATCGCCCCACCGGGCGAATCGAGATTTCCGGTTACCAGATTGAGCGCATCAACCGCCCATGCCGCAAGCGATCCGAATCCAACGGTTTGTGTACCGATGCGTCCGTAGACAACGGCCGTCGGCGCGGCGGCAAGTTCGCGGGCCATGCGTGTAATCGTTTCGGCGTCAATGCCAATTCGTTCGGCAACAACTACCGGCGCGAATGGTTCGACGGCATCGGCAACGTCGCGAAGTCCACTGGTCATTCCGGGACCGCGGCCAGCATCGATGAGATCTTCGGCAACGAGCACATGCAACATTGCGCAGAGCAGCAGGGCGTCGGCGCCGGGACGAATCGAATGCCATTCGTCGGCGTTCGCAGCGGTCTTGGTATATCGAGGATCAATGACAATGACCTTGCCGCCGCGTTCGCGGATGGCCTGAATGCGACCTGGCCAATCCGGCGCTGTTGCGAGTGAACCATTTGATTCGTAGGGGTTGGCTCCAAGAATCAGAAGGTGATCGGTGCGATCAATGTCGGGAACCGCAATGAGGATCGGGTTGCCGAACATGAGTCCACTCGAAACATGCTTCGGCATTTGATCGACAGTTGATGCTGAGTACATCTGCGGACTCGCCATCGCTTGGATGAGCACGCGGTTGTAAATGACCGTGCCAAGCGAATGCACGCTCGGGTTCCCGAAATAGGCGCCCACTGCGTGACGGCCGTGTCGGTCTATGACGCCTTGCATGCCTTCAGCCACGATCGCGAACGCGTCATCCCACGAGACTTCTTCCCATGTTGCGGTCTCGGGATCGTCGCCACGACGAACGATTGGCGCGCGCAAACGATCGGGGTCGGCGTGCAACTTGTGCAGTACGGACCCCTTCGGACAGATGAAACCTTTGGAGAACGCGTTGTCGCGGTCGCCGCGGATACGTACGACGGTTCCTTCGCGAACGGTTAACTCCAGACCGCAGGTTGCTTCGCACAGCGGGCAGGTGCGGAAGTGTGTTGTGTCCGAAGTCATGGTACGAGCGTAGGCTGCGCCGATGAAAGCTGTCGTTCTCAATGGTTATGGCGAGCTCGATGTCCTGCAGTTGATTGATGTCGTCGATCCCGTGCCTGGTCCCGAGGAAGTGCTCGTCGACATCGTGTCCACGGCGCTGAATCGTGCGGATCTTTTGCAGCGCCGTGGCCTCTATCCCAGCCCACCCTTGGCCGGTTTCACCCCGCCCGCCCCCGAGATCCCTGGCATGGAGTTTTCTGGTCGCGTTGCTGCACTGGGTGAGCGAGTGACGTCGTGGTCGGTAGGCGATCAGGTCATGGGCATTGTGGGTGGTGGTTCGTATGCCGAACAACTCGTCATCCACGAACACCAACTCATGCGAATTCCCGCTGGCCTCAGCGTTGAGGATGCTGCCGCACTACCTGAGGTCTGGATTACCGCGTTCGACGCGCTTGTTGTGCAGGGCGGACTCACGTCGGGTCGAACAGCGCTCGTCCATGCTGGTGCGTCGGGTGTTGGCACCGCAGCGATTCAACTCTGTAACGCGATTGGTGCTCGTGTGATTGTTACCGCGTCGGCGGGAAAGCTCGACGCTTGTCGTGCGCTCGGCGCTGATCTCGCCATTGATTACAACACACAGGATTTCGCCACTGAATGCGCGTCATTTACAAACGGCGTAGGCGTCGATGTTGTACTCGACGTCATTGGCGGCGACTACGTCAACAAAAACATCGCGGCTGTGCGTGTAGGAGGTCGCATCGTCCAAGTCGGCACCATGGGTTCTGGTCGCACCGAGGTCAACATCGGAATGATGTTGCCAAAGCGCGCCAGCCTTATCGGCACAGTGCTGCGATCGCGACCCCTCGCTGAAAAGATTGCGATTACGCAGCGATTCGCGGCAGAGGTTCTGCCGTTGTTCGATGCGGGCCTCGTGAAGCCCGTAATCGATTCTCGCTATTCGCTTTCGGCCATTGCCGATGCGCACGCGTATATGGAAACCAACGCGAACGTTGGCAAGATCCTGATCGAGGTTTGATCAGGAGTTGTTGATCAGCGTTCGAAGATCGGGACGTAGTCGCGAACGCCGGAACCCGTGTAGAGCTGACGCGGGCGAGCGATGCGCGAGTTCTGATCGAGCATTTCGCTCCAGTGCGCAAGCCAACCAGCCATACGCGGAATGGCGAAGAGCACGGTGTACATCTCGATCGGGAAGCCCATGGCCTGGTAGATGAGGCCTGAGTAGAAGTCGACGTTCGGGTAGAGCTTGCGGCTCACGAAGTAATCATCGGCCAGAGCGGTTTCTTCAAGCTTGAGGGCGATGTCGAGAAGTTCGTTCTTGCCTGTGACCTCGAAGACCTCATACGCGATCTTCTTGATGATCTTGGCCCGTGGGTCGTAGTTCTTGTACACGCGGTGCCCGAAGCCCTGCAGAACCATCTTGCCTTCACGAACGTCTTTCACATACGCGTCGACGTTGTCGATCGTGCCGATGGTATTGAGCATGCGAAGGACGGCCTCGTTGGCGCCACCATGGCGAGGGCCATACAGCGCAGCAGCGGCCGCAGCAGCCGATGAGTACGGATCGGCGTGTGACGAGCCCACAACGCGCATGGCGGTGGTGGAGCAGTTCTGCTCGTGATCGGCATGGAGGATGAAGAGCACGTCGAGTGCCTTGGCCAGAACCGGATTGGGTTCGTAGTTGGGTTCAGCGACTCGCCACATCATCGAAAGGAAGTTTGAGGTGAAATCAAGGCTGTTGTCTGGGTAGACAAACGGCATGCCCACGCTGTGACGATGTGCACCAGCGGCGATGGTCGGCATCTTCGCGATTAGGCGAATGATCTGCTTCTGACGACTTTCAAGATCGAAAATGTCTTTTGCGTCGGGGTAGAAGGTGGAAAGCGCAGCGAGGGTTGAAACGAGAATGCCCATGGGGTGCGCGTCGTGGTGGAAACCCTCCATGAAGCGCTTGCGCACGTTTTCGTGAATGAACGTGTGGTACGTGATCTCGTGAGTCCACTCGGCCATCTGCGTTTCGGTCGGGAGTTCGCCGTTGAGAAGCAGGTAGGCAACTTCGAGGTAGGTGGACTGCTCGGCCAGTTGCTCGATGGGGTAACCGCGATAACGAAGGATGCCTGCGCCACCATCGAGTTCGGTGATGGAACTCTCGGCTGCTGCAGTAGTGGAGAAGGAGGGGTCGTAGAACCAGGTGCCGGGCATGAGCTTCGACCACGCCGCGGAATCGACGCCACCGTTGACGATCGGAACTTCGACCGATTCTCCGGTGCGGTTATCGGTGATGGTCACACTCTCGGCCACTCGTCAAACTCCTGTACTTCGTTGTCTTTGGGATCCCCTGCAGTCGCAGCCTAGTGGCCCGGGCGAGCCCTTCGTTCGGTCGGGTGTGAACGATTCGTAAACAACTGTCGATGCCCGACGGGGGCATCGACGCCTGCGGTTAGAGCGGGGTGTTGTCGTGTGAGCGGGGTTGGATCCGCTCACGCTTGTCCTCAAGTGCAATGAGGGCAGCGGCAACCTCGGCCCGGGTCTCGGCGGGATCAATCACGGCGTCGATGAAGCCACGGTCGGCCGCGATGTAAGGGTTGAGGAGGCGTTCCTCATAGGCATCCTCAAGGGCCTTGCGGTCCTCGTCGGCGATGCCTCGGTTGAGGATTTCCACCGCTCCTTTGGCGCCCATGACGGCGATTTCGGCCGATGGCCATGCCAGTGCGAGATCGTTCCCCATTCGCTTGGAGTCCATGACGATATAGGCACCGCCATAACTCTTGCGAAGCGTGACGTTGACGCGGGGCACGGTGGCGCGGGCGTAGGCGAATGCCATTTGCGCGCCATGACGGATCATGCCGCGCCATTCGAGATCTTTGCCCGGGTAAAAGCCAGGCGTATCGACCAACGTGATGAGCGGAATGTTGAAAGCGTCGCAGAACGCGACGAAACGGGCGCCCTTTTGCGAAGCGGGAATATCGAGCGTTCCGGCGAGTGCGCACGGCTGGTTTGCAACGAACCCCACTGGGCGACCTGCGATCGAAGCGAAGGCAGTGACGAGATTGGCGGCCCATGATGCACGAAGTTCAAACAGTTCGCCGTCGTCGGCAATCGCTCGAATCACCGTGCGGATGTCGTAGGAGCCGGTTGGGGTTGCAGGAATGACCGCGCCCGCTTCGGGCGTGAGTCGATCGATCGGATCATTGCTTGAAAGGCGCGGCGGAAGTTCGTCGTTGTGGCCGGGAAGGTAATCGAAGAGGTTGGTGACCCACTCCATTGCGGCATCGGCGTCGGCGACGACCGCAGATGCAACACCAGTGTTGCGACTGTGCGAACCGGCCCCGCCGAGATCCATTTTGTCGATGGGAACACCAGTGAACTCACGAACCATGTGTGGACCGCTCACGAACGCGTAGGCGTCTTCGGTCATGACGACGTGATCGGCAAGCCCAAGAAGAAGTGCGGGGCCGGAAACAGCAGGACCCGAAACAGCCATCACCGTTGGAACAATCCCTGAACATGAGCTGAGTGCCTTGGCGGCCTGGCCCCAACCATGGAGAGCGGCGAGGCCTTCGCTGATGTCAGCGCCGGTGGACGAAAGTTCAACGACAACGGGAAGTCGTTCGGCAAGTGCGACGTGCGCGGCGTTGGCAATGCTTTCGCCATCACGAGGCGATAGTGCGCCGCCTTTGCCGTCTTCACCGGTGCCACCAATACGAACGCGTACGACACGCCGAGGACCACTCATGGTGTCGAGAATGTCGATATCGGCGTGAACGACGCCGGGAACCTTTGCCCGAAGTTGCACCGCGCGCCTGGTGTTGGACGCGAATCTTCCGCCGTTGGAGTTGGAGGCGGAGGGAGGTGTCATCAATCGGGGGAAGGGCGCTGAGGTGAAGCGGGGTGAATGCCAGGCTGGTGTTCACCACGGGAACTCACGACATCTCGGAGGACATCGGCAAGTGCTCGTGCTGGTGCCGAGAGTAACGCCTGCCGACGGGTCGCGAGCCCGACTGCGCGGCCGGGCAACCCCTCGACCGGAGCGGTATGCCATCCAAGGTCGGATCGGGCAGAGACGGCACTGGCGGGAAGGATCGCTGCCCCGAATCCTTCGAAGGCCAGTGAGGCCATAAGGCGGGTCCCGTCGACTTCGGCCTTGACCGCCAGCGTGTAATCGCGTTCGGCAAACAGGGCGTCGAGTTGCTCTCGAAAGGGTCGGCCTGGGGGTTCGACGATGAGCGCAATGCCATCAAGATCGGCCAGGGTGACGCGGTCTTTGCCGAAGAGGGAATGTCCTGCCGGCGTGGCCAAGATGCGGTCCTCGGTGAACAACGCGGAGGTCACCACCTCGGGGTCGTTCGTTGGGGTGGTGAGAACGGCGAGGTCGATCGCCCCTGAATCGAGCTTGAGCAGGAGCGATGCGGTGGTGGCGTCGTGGACTTCGACTCGAACGAGTGGGTGCTGGGTCGACATCACGTCGATCAACGCAGGAGCCAGCCACCGCGCGGTGGTTCCGATCATGCCGATGCGGGTGGTGCCACTGACTTCAGATCGGACGGAATGAACGTCGGCAGTAAGGGCAGAAAGTTCGGTTTGAATGCGCCGAGCCCGCTCGACAACGACCCGGCCTTCAGCAGTAGGGAGCCCGGTGGATCTGTCGATGAGAGTCGCCCCGAGTTCCTTCTCGAGCCGGGAGATATGGGCGGAAACATTGGACTGCACGGTGTGGAGTGACCGCGAGGCCGCCGTAAATCCGCCGTTATCGACGACGGCGAGGAGGGTAGAGAGCTGGCGGAGATCCATCACAAATAATGATGGCACAGATCGCCACAAACAGTTGGACCGATGGGTGCCCGTTCGGCATACTCATCTCAGCAAGCGTCGAACTCGTCAAGCGGATCCCCCTCTGCAGAGTTCGTAGAAGGTGTTGAGACTGTCCCCCCGGTTTCCACCTCCGCTCCGAAGCCGGCCCAAAGGGTCGGCTTCGGTCGTTTTCGGCCTACTGTTCGCGGCCATGAACCGGGGACCAGTCATCATCGAAGCAGCGATCAACGGCAATCGAACGAAGGAACACAATCCGAACGTTCCTCGATCTCACGAAGAACTTGCTGCCGACACACTTGAGACATTGGCCGCAGGCGCATCAATTATTCATAACCACGGCTCGGTCTTCGGCAATCCGCAAGCGGTCGCCGATGATTACCTCGCTGGTTGGATGCCGGTATTCGCTGAACGGCCCGATGCGCTGTTGTATCCCACCGCGAATTACGGACCCAACGGTTTGAATTTTGAACATCTACATCTGCTCGCGGAGACCGGACTCATGAAAGTGAGTTTGTGTGATCCAGGTTCCACGAACCTCGGCGGTGTTGACGCCGATGGACTTCCAACTGCCGGCATCGTCTACTCGAACAGTTACGACTCGATTCGCGTGCAACTTGATCAGGCCGCTGCTGATCGCGTGGGACCAAGTCTTGCGATTTATGAACCTGCATTTTTGCGCACGACGATGCTGTATTGGAAGGCCGGAAAACTTCCAGCGGGATCAATGATCAAGTTCTACTTGTCGACCGAACGCGGATATCTCGGTGCACCGTTCGGCTTGCCACCGACAAAGCTTGCGCTCGATGCATATCTCGAAATGCTCGACGATTGTCCCGTTCCGTGGGCACTCTCTGTTGTCGGCGGTGATCCGGTTGAAAGCGGACTGGCCGAATATGCAATCGAACGCGGCGGCCATCTTCATGTTGGGCTCGAGTTCTACGGCGGTGATCGTCAACCAACTAACGCTGAACTCACTCGCAACGCCGCGGAAGTATGCGAACGAATGGGCGTTGCCGTTGCAACATGCGATGAGGCAGCCGAAATACTCGGACTGCCGCGCGCGTAAGAATTACTTCTTCTGGTTGTACTCGGCGCTCGTTGGATCGCCGGGTGCTCCCGACTGACAGATGTTGATCGGCATCGAGACGAGTTCTTCATCGCTGACCCGGTAGTAGGTGCCGTCGGAGCAACCAAGTTTGGGGTTTACTTCTGCGAACACTCCGCCGGCATCATTTTCCCAACCGGGCACCGACCAAACGTGCACCATCCACTGCGTGGTGTTGAGCATGAAGCCGCCTACGGCGGAGCACATTTCTTGTGTCACGTCGCTGCGATCAGCACCAAACGGAGCATCAATTCCTGCTGAGGAATACTTCACGCAGACATTTGAGTGGTAGTGCCACGTATCGTTTGTGCCTGGGAATCCTGTCGGTTCGATTTTCGACATTGAGTAGTACATGAACCCAGCAATCGGGGAATTGGGTTCAGTCCCCGCGTAGATAAGTGACTGCGGATGTCGAAGTGTTTCGTCGGTCATCGTTCCAGCAGGATTTAGCTCAGCAATTCCGCTGTGGGTGTAATGCACACCAAGTCCAGGGGAGTAACCGCCAGCGCGGCGATAGCCGGCGGCTGCTGCATCGGCGAGAGTCGGGAACTGTGCTGCTACCTCGCGGGTAATCGCGAGTTGGCGGTCAAGTTCGGCCTGTGTTGCAGGGTCGAGTGGATCGTTTCGAATCGCGTGGTGGTGTCCGTTGGTGAGAAGCGCGAGTCCCTTGTCGTCGATGTCGGGAACGCAGGCCGAAGTGTCGTGCACGTGACCATCAGAGGCGACGAGCGCAGGGTTGGGTTTCTGTCCCTTCGGGCATGGGTTGCCACCGTGCACATGATGAGAGGCACTTGGGGACGCAACCGCTGTCGTTGCAAGTACGAGAACGGCGACGGGAATGATCGAGGCAAAGACAAGACCTTCCGTTCGCCAATTGGCAGCAAGTTTCGGCCGCCACACAGCCGCAAGGGCAAGAACGACTGCGGCTGATTCCAAAATGACGCAAGCGATGTCGACATACGAGCTCGGTTGCGTCACACCAGAGTTGGGGCCAAACGGAGCGCCCCAAAGACGAGTGATCGCCCAAGCGCCGATGAAGATCGCTGATGCAGCAATCGTTACTGCGAGCATCCACCGCTTCGGACGCAGTGCGACACCGATTGCCAGCGCAACCTGCACCCAACCGCTCACGATGAACGCGATGCCTTCGGGAGCCCACTCGCTCATGTGCTGGGGCACCATCGCGAAGTGAATGATTGCCGCGCCAAGCAGCGCCGCAGTGAGCGTCGTGCGCACGAAAGCGCTAGGCGATGTGGTGCTGTCCATGCTGACCCCCCGGTCGTTCAAGGGGTCAGCGTAGTGACGTTCAGACGCCTTGGCGTTGACGAATGATGTTGAGCGCACCGCCGGCCTTGAACCAGCCGATCTGCTCGTCATTCATTGTCTGAATGCCTTCGAAGTCGATGGTGGTTCCATCGGGCTTCACGATCTGACACTTGACGGGAACGTCGGGAGTGAGATCGGCGAGGCCGAGCACGTTGATGCGGTCGTCTTGTTCGATGAGGTCGTAGACCTTGGGATCAGCAAAGACGAGCGGAAGAACGCCCTGCTTCTTGAGGTTCGTTTCGTGGATACGAGCAAAGGAGCGAGTGAGCACAACTTTGGCGCCGCGGAATCGCGGTTCCATTGCTGCGTGTTCACGCGATGAACCTTCGCCGTAGTTCTCGTCGCCGATGGCGATCCATCCCTGGCCTGCAGCGTGGTAGCTCTTGCCGATGTCAGGGAAGGACTTGGTCGTGCCGTCAAGTTGATCCTTGCCTTGGCCAACTTCATCGGTGAACGCGTTGACCGCGCCGATGAACATGTTGCCTGAAATGTTCTCGAGGTGACCGCGGTACTTCAGCCAGGGACCAGCGGCGGAAATGTGATCGGTCGTGCACTTGCCTTTGGCCTTCATGAGGATTGGAAGGTTGAGGAAGTCGTTGCCGTCCCACGCGTCGAACGGTTCAAGAAGTTGCAGGCGGTCTGAGGTGGGCGACACCTTGACGACAACCTTCGATGAATCAGCGGGGGGAGCGATGAACGTATTTTCGCCAGCAGTGAAACCCTTTGGCGGAAGTTCAACTCCCGCAGGAACAGGAATCGTGACCTGTTCGCCAGATGCGTTGGTGAGTGAATCGGTGGTGGGGTCGAAGTCGACACGGCCGGCAAGCGCCATAGCCACAACTGTTTCCGGCGACGTGACGAAGGCGAGCGTGGAAGCAAGACCATCGTTGCGCTTCGGGAAGTTGCGGTTGTAGGAGGTGACGATGATGTTGTCGGTTCCTTCTTCAACATCACTTCGTGACCACTGACCGATGCACGGACCGCATGCGTTGGCAAGAACAGTTGCACCGATCTGTTCGAGATCGGCAAGAAGTCCGTCGCGCTCGATGGTGGCACGCACCTGCTCTGAACCGGGCGTAACGAGAAGCGGAGTCTTGGTGCTGAGTCCGTTCTGGTGTGCGAATCGAGCAATGGCTGCCGCACGACTGATGTCTTCGTAGGAAGAGTTCGTGCATGAACCAATGAGTGCCGAAGAAATTTCCATCGGCCAACCTTCGGCCTTTGCTTCTGCGCCAAGTTCGCTCACCTTGCGGGCACGGTCGGGCGTATGCGGGCCGTTGATGAGGGGCTTGAGCGAGGAAAGATCGATTTCGATGACCTCGTCGAAGTACGCAGTGGGGTCGGCGAGTACTTCGTCGTCCGCACGAAGATCGGCGGCAACGGCGTCGGCCGCTGCGGCAACATCGGCTCGGCCGGTTGACGAGAGATAGCGAGACATCGCCGGGTCGTAGGCGAACAGCGATGTTGTTGCCCCGATTTCTGCACCCATGTTGCAGATGGTGGCCTTGCCGGTGCACGAGATGGATTCAGCCCCTGGACCGAAGTACTCGACGATGGCGCCAGTGCCACCCTTCACGGTGAGGATGCGAGCGACCTCAAGAATGATGTCTTTCGGTGCCGACCAACCAGCAAGCGTGCCGGTGAGTTTCACGCCGATGAGCTTTGGCCAGCGCACGTTGAACGGGTAGCCGGTCATGACGTCGACGGCGTCGGCGCCACCGACACCAATCGCGATCATGCCGAGACCACCGGCGTTCGGCGTGTGGCTGTCGGTACCGATCATCATTCCGCCGGGGAATGCGTACTGCTCAAGCACGACCTGATGGATGATGCCCGAACCCGGCTTCCAGAAACCGATGCCATATTTGGCCGACACGGACTCGAGGAAGTCGTACACCTCGGCGTTGACATCGTTTGCGGTTGCAAGGTCGATGCGCGCGTTGCTCTTGGCCTGAATGAGATGGTCGCAGTGAACCGTTGACGGCACTGCTGCTTCGGGAAGGCCCGCGGTCATGAACTGGAGCAGTGCCATCTGGGCGGTGGCGTCCTGCATGGCGACACGATCGGGATCAAGATCGGCGTAGCTACGACCTCGTTCAAGTTCTTGGTTGCGCGGGTCGCGCAGGTGATTGATGAGCACCTTCTCGGCGAAGGTAAGCGGACGCCCGAGGCGCTCGCGACCGATAGCAACGTTTCCGGCCAGACGGCCATAGACGCCGGTGATCAGTTCGATGGGGGTATTGGCAGCAACAGCCATGAGGGGAGCCTTTCCGATGCTCAGCGAAACACGCTGAGTCTACGACTCAGGCGCCCTGCAGTTTTCCGGCTGTCGTGGTCGTGGTCGTGAGGTTGTTCACGAAGTCGGTAATGAAGTTCGGGTTTTTGATGAGAAAGATCAGGTAGACGATCGACAAGATGATGCCGATCACGCCCGTGACGATGCCGGCGGTGGCCATGCCCTCGCCCTTCTTCCAGCCATTCGAGCCGGTGATTGCCTTGCGACTAGCAATGCCGAGGCCGAGGGCGGTGGGCCCAAGAACGATGCCAAGAAAGCCCGTACAGGTGATCGAAAGGATCCCGCACACCATCGAAGCGATGGCCATGCCCGAGAATTTTGGGCCCTGCCAGGCGGGCTGTGGAGGGGCGGGAGAGCCGGGCCATGCGGGAGGGGGTGTGGCGCTTGCGGGCGGAGGGGGCAGCGGTGACGGCGGAGTCTGCGAAGCCGGAGGGGCAGCGTTGGCGGGTGATTGCGCCCCGGGCCACGCAGGATTCGGAGTGAAGTCCGGCGGGTAGTCCTCGGGCTGAGGGTTGACCGGAGCTTGGTCGTCGGAAGAAAGGGGGTTGCCCCATGGATCGGTCATCGTGACCGGACCCTACCGGCCAGATGGAGTGCGCCGCCTGCTACGACGATGACGGCAGCGACCACGAGTGCATCGAGCGCAGAGATTTTCGTGGGGCGATCAGAAGCGAGGCTCAGCATTGCTAGGCCTATGAGTCCGACGTTGCGCATGACATCGAGGGCAGAAATCGGTTGCGTCCGAGAGGAACCAAAGCAGGCGCACGGGGCGCGAACTCCTGCGCGGAGACGACCAATCAGAAATGTGGTGAAGAAGGCGAGTGAGACAAGCGCTGCGATTGCCCCAGCGGCAGGAACGATGAGGAGGAGCGCGACGATCGAAAGTTCCGCGAGTGGAACGAACCGGGCGAAGAAGGATGCTCGTGGAAGTCCGAGGCCGATGAAGTCGCGTTCTGTCGCTGAAAGGTCTCGAAGCTTCGCCACTGCGGCGATTGCGAAGATCGCCGCAAGCGCAACTGCTGATGCGTAGCCGACGCCGGTGCTGCTCACGACCCCATTGTGGTCGGTTGCGTGTGGAATCGGGCCACTCTCATGTGGATTTGTTCACACGGCGCTATCAGACCCGCGGCCATGAGCGACGAACACCCTTGGCCTTTGAGGTGCGCGCCCAAGAGCGACGCCATGCGCCCGCATCGGGACCATCGAGTGTTGGCGTCTTTTCCGACGCCGCGTTTTTGCGGGCCTGCCACCAATCGGTTGCCGATTCATCGCCTAGCGCAGCAACCGCTTCTTGGATTCGAACGGCGAAGGCTTTGGAATCTTCCCCGTCGGTTGCGTACATCGGCGAACCGAAGACAACGGTGGTCGGGGCGGGGCGTGGAACGTTCTTTCCCTTTGGCAGCACCTTGTTGGTTCCTTGGATGAACACCGGAACAACAGGCGCACCACTGCGCGAGGAAAGAAATGCTGCACCAGAGGTGAACGGACGGGCCCAACCGTCGGGAGAGCGTGCACCTTCGGGGAAGATGAGCATGCTCCAGTCGTCGCGTAAGAGTTCAAGCGATTGGTCGATGGCTTTGCGCGACACCTTTGTGCGTTCCACTGGGATTGCACCGATGACGAGCGCCGACAGCGGCGAGGTGACGCGATTCGTAAACCAGTAATCGGCAGCAGCGCCGATGAAGAGTCGATTACGCCAAGGTTCCGGAATCGCCGTCATCATCAACGGTGTGTCGGCGTGACTGTGGTGGTTGGCGGCGAAGATCACTGGTCCATCAACGTCGGCGAGGCGGTCGGTGCCCTGGATGTTGGGGGTCGCAAGCAAGTCGACGACTGGCTTCATGACGCCATTGAGGATGAGCACGCGCGCGACGCGAGCGGGATAGGAGCGCGCCCAATCCGTGTCGTAGTTCGCTCCAACGTTGTTTTCCTTCTTCAGGAGATCAACGCCTGCGGGAACTGATGGCGACTTCGCGATTGCTTTGGCCATTCGGGTGACTCGTGAACTCGTCTTGGCAGCGGTGGACACCGAACGATTCACGGGAAGTCGCTTGATAAGGCGAGTTGCCTGTTTGCGAGTGATGGGCATCGGACGCATGACAGGCCTCAGGAAACGTCGGCCATGAGGATGGGCGGATTATGCAGGTGAGTGATGGTCGCGTCGCGGCCGACAACATCGCTGGCCATTTCAAGTGCGTCTTGCAAGGTCGACGCTGGCTTAAAGCCGAGTCGACGAACTGCGCGAACATCGCCACCGACGATGATGACTTGGCCCACGTGTTCAAGAGCGTGTGAGCACCAGTACCACATGTAGAACGGATGCACGCCGTGATAGGCGTAGCTCGTGCGGTACAGGTGGCGGTACCACTCGTCTTCAGCGAACGACTTTTCAAACTGTTCCGACATGACAACGGGATCATGTGTTTGCGACAAGACCTGATCGAAGAAGTCGATGTACGACGGGTGGTGCACGGGGTGGAATTCCCATGGTGTTGGGTGGCTCATGATGACGACGCCACCTTCACGCACGGGCGGGCGACCGCGGTAGAGGTTGAAGAAGTAGCCCAGTCCGAGGCACGCAACGAGAATTGGATTGAGAATCGAATTCACGTTGTAGGGGCTGATGTAGGGCAGGCCCATCGTGAGAATGTCGGTCTGACCCTCGACCTGAACGAGATGCTGCGCGTACACATTCTCGGTCGTGAGTTTGTGGACGGCCTCAACTTCGCCAGCCTGCACTGATGTCATCGCGTGCGGTGCTTGCCAGGAGTTGAAGATCGAACGACGCGTGCGTTGCGGCATGAGATCAAGTCCTGACTTCATGCCGGCCATCGTGATGCGGTCCTTGAGGGTCCATTCCCATTCGCGCTTTTGCAGCACGCTCATTGGGCCGTCGGTTCCGAACACGTTGTTATTCATCGTGGTTTCGATCTGGAAGACCTTCACCCCTGAATCACGAAGCACCTTGCCCATGCGCCAGTTGGCGGAATGGAGCTCCGACTTGTGCTGATCCATGAACGATTTCGAATGGCGCATCGTTTGTGGATTGTGATGGTGACGAAGCGAGCGATATGAGGCAAGACCAGTCGCAGTCGACTTCCAACCGCCGTCCATTGAGACGAGGTTGATGTTGACATAGATGATCAGATCGCTCTCAGCGGCGCGCTTATTGATCTCAACCTCTTCGCCCTTTTCGGTCTCGCCGATAAAGAGAAGGTTGTCGGGATCTTCTGCATCGTGGTTGACGAGCAAGCCATGTGGAGCGAATGCGTCATACACGCGATCGCCAACAGCATGACGAAGTTCGTCCTCGGTCATGCGGCGGTGCAATGCGAGTGCAGCAATGAGCATGACGTCGTCGACGCCGGCGGCAGCAGCGAGTTCAAGAACAGCCTCGATGACGCGCTGACGAATGTCAGGGCGCTTCATTGGAGGGAGCGGCAGCGAAATGTCATCGAAGGCGATCGTGAGCTTCATGCCCGGCCTGAGTAGCGCGCGCAACGGCTCGCTGTCGCCTATCGGGTTTTCGAGCGCGTCACGAATGGCGCCGTCGGGGTTCTTGAGTGCCTCGATGGGCTCGGCCGGATAAATGACGCGGCTACGTCCGGCGGGGAGCTTCTCAAGTCGGAAACCCTCTCCGTGGTGGAAGAGGATTGGTGGCGTCGATCGATCGACGTCGAGGACGAATCCTGGTCTAGGCACGATTCCGTTCCTTTTCATTGCGAAGGTCAAAGGCGATACGAACTGCTCCACGTCCGCCGGCGTTGGCGGCGTGCGTGATGGCGTCTTCAAAGCGGTCAAGCGAATAGGTGGCGCTTACAAGTCGACCGAGGTCTGCGGCAGCCACCAGTTCAAAGGCGAGATCAAAGGTGCGACGACGATCGCCGTTGGGAAGGGTTTCCGTTCCGTAGGCGTAGGCACCACTAATGGTGATTTCGCGTTGCCAGAGCCCCGTCAGATCAACATGAACGTGACCGGGCATGCCGACCATTGTGATGCGACCCTTCGGGCGTACAACGGTGAGCGCTTCGGCGATGCTGCTTTCGCTGCCGACACAATCGATGACGTGATCGGCACCGCCGGTGAGGCGAACGATTTCGCCGTCGCCGATCGCGAGTGAACCGGTGATGCGGCGAATTGGTCGGGCGATGTGATCGGAAGCGATGACGTGATCGGCACCGAATTCCCGAGCAAGTTCCTGCTGATGAGGATGCTTGGCAACAGCAATGATGGTGCACTTACGGCCGAATCGGCGTAGTGCAGCAATCGTGAGAAGCCCAAGAGCGCCAGAACCAAGGACAACAACTGTTTCGCCTTCAGCGACATCGGCAGCAAGGGCGCCGTGCACGGCGCATGCGGTGGGTTCGACGATGACGGCCGCTTCATCGGACCAGTCAGCAGGCACAGGGTGCAACTGACTGACGTGAGCGATCATGCTCGTGGACCAACCGCCGCCGGTGTCGCAGCAGAAACCGCTTTGAAGGCCGGGGCTGATGTTGCCAAAGGTGATGCGTTCGCAATTGCCAAGATCGCCGCGTGCGCACGCGGCACAAACGGGGTCGATGCCGCGAGTGACGCAACCGAGTACGGGTTCGACAACAACGCGGCCGGCGGGCACTCCTTCGAAGTCGTGCGTGAGGTCGGCAACGATTTCGTGGCCGGGAATGAAAGGAAACGAAACGATTGGTTCGAAATAGCGCGAACTGTTGCCGTCGATGGTTGCAAGGTCAGAACCACAGATGCCGGTGAGGCGCGGAAGGATTTCTACCCAACCTGGCCCAGGCAGGGCCGGAGTGTCGACGTTGCGTAAGCGAAGCGGGCCTACTTTGGCGCCACCCCCGGAGCTCAGTCGACCTGCAATGTTTGCGGCGGCGAATCGGGGGATGTTGCGTTCGAAGCGGAGGGCTTTCATGCCGTGCCTCCGGGAACAAGTGGGTTGGCAAGTCCGCCGTGAACAGTGCGACGTGGTCCGATTGGAATGAGTCGACGCGGCGAACCGGGAGCTTTCGAGAAGTTCTCAACCAACCAACCACGCTTGCGAGCAAGGGTGGCCAGGCGAGTTTCAGGATTGACAGCCACGGGGAATCCGACGGCCTCAAGCATGGGAAGGTCGGAGGTGCTGTCGGCGTAGGCGACGGTTTCGCTCAAGCTCAAACCATGCGAGGACGCGTAATCGCGCAATACCTGTGCACGAGTTTCACCAGTCGGTGGAACATTGCGGAGTTCGCCGTCGTAGCGACCATTTGTGATGCTCATCTCGGCGGCGATGATGTCGTCGAAGAGGGGAGTGAGCGGCTTCACGACGAAGTCGAGCGCGCCAGTAATAAGAACGGTGCGATGTCCGGCAGCTTTGTGTTCGCGCACCCGACGGATTGCTTCGGGGAACGACTTGGAAAGGATGAGACGGCTGAACATCTCTGCTGAATCTTCTTCGATCTGCTGCAACGGTGCCCCGTCGTAACGGCGATAGAAGAAGCGCAAGAAGTCGGTGCGATCTTTGCGGTCAAGCGAGAGCAGCGTTGGTCCCTCGGCGATCATCTTGCCGATGAAGCGAAGGCGTTGATCGGCGGGCATACGACGAGTGGCAAGGAATGCGTAACTGGCAACGACGTTCGATGCAATGAGCGTGTTCTCGAGATCGAATGCTGCGAGCTGACGCTCGGGGGCGAGGATCTGGCCACGGAGTCGGTCGGTACGGGTCGGGCCGATCTTTCCGCCTGGAGTTGTGCGAACACGAGCCGCTTTTACAACTGACGGCAGATGGATCTCGTTAACGAAGTAGTCCCACTCGATGACGCGAGGATCGAAGCAGAAGTCGCGCTGATCTTCTGCTGTTTGGTTGTCCCACAGTGCAAGCAAGCGATCGAGTCCATAAATGGCTTCGCATTCGGCGTAGGCGCCGTAAATCTCGACGTAGCCAAGTGCGCGCTCTGCTTCTTCGCGCTTTTCTTCGACAGCTGTGCCCCACTCGGCTTGTTTGCCGCGCAAGGGGAGGGCGCCAAGGAGGCTTTCGGCGCGACCAAGTGTTTTGGTCGCACGCTCGAGTTGCCCCTTCACCCGGCCGCGGCCGGGGAACGACCATGTCGGCACGATGATGGGCTGACCTTTGGTGTCATACAGCGGACGCTGTTGGAACCACGCGCTAACGAGGTTGACCAAACGGCGGTAATGCAGAGGGTTCTGCGAACCGGATGCAACCTGCACGACCTCGGGCTCGGGCTCGGGTCCCTTTGCCGCGACAGCGATAATCGCTGCAGAAACAAGGTCGACGGGAATGACGTCGACGACACCTTCGGGAACGCCGGGGAACTCTTTGAGAAGTCCGCGTGCGTAACTGATGATGATCGGCTCAGCCATGCGGAAACCGCGGATCCAGCCCGGAACTGGTTCGGCGAGCGCTGATTCAATAATCGAGGGGCGGACAATGCTGACGGGAACATCGCCGTGCGTTTCAACCAGCGCGCGTTCGCCAAGCGCCTTTGTGTAGGCGTAAGCATCGGGCCAACCCAGAGAAGCGGCGCGAGCACGGCCGGTTTCGACCATGCGATCAGACACCCAACGATCGCGGAGCTGCTCGGTCTTCTCGGCCAAAAGGGGAGTGCCGGCAGCGCCAAGTTCACGGTTCGCTTGTTTGCGGAATTCTGCGAGCTTTTCGGGAGTGCGGCTTTCGGCTTCGGCATCGCGACGGGCACGACGGGCGCCTTCAACCTCGGCACGCCAATCGACGTCGATGAAGAAATGACTTTGATCGACAAGTTGTTCGGGTGCTGCGCCACGATGGTTGCCAGCGACGTAACAGGTTGAAACAGCAACAAGGTGCGGCGTAATGCCAAGTTCGTTGCAGACGGCGGCAATGCGAGTGGGGCCGAGGAGATTTACTTCAACGGCGGAATCGAGAGGCGAATCGAAACTCACGGTTGCTGCGGAGTGGATGATGATGTCGCAACTTGCGAGAACGGCGCGGCCAGCTTCGTCGAGTCCAAGACCGTCTCGACCAACGTCACCAGCAACCGAAGTGATGCGACGGCCAGTCATTTCTGCGAATCCGTCTTTGCCGAGTTCAGTGCGCAATCGATCGAACGCGTCATTCTTCAGAATTTCGCGAGCCACTCGTTGTTCAACGGTGGAGCGTCGGCCGGGACGAACCAGCAACACGATCTCGCAATCGGGCACCGAACGAAGAAGTCGCTCAAGAAGGTTGGTGCCGAGGAAACCGGTGGTGCCGGTGATGAACAGCCGTTTGCCGGCTAGTGCGTCACGAATCACGAGTGATTGTTTACCACTTGGTAAGTGAACCGTCTACACTGACCCCATGGCCCTCGCCGTGACCAGTCCCCCCAAGGGATCCCGAGCCGCTCGTACCCGGGCGACCGAGGACCGTATTTTGGCCGTCGCCCTCGAATCGTTCGGCACCAAGGGCTTCGATTCGGTCTCGCTCGACGATTTGGCCGCTGATCTCGGCATTACCAAGCAGGCAATTCTCTATCACTGGTCCTCGAAGAGGGTTCTTCTCGACGCTGTCATTGATCGGGCCGCACTCGAGCTCATCATCGAGTTCGATGGCGCCTTATCGGAGGACGGCTCAGGTTGGAGTCGTGTCGAGTCAGTCGTGCGTCGAATTTTCCGCGTTGCGATGCGACGACCCGAGCTTCTTGGTTTCATTCGTGAGATCAGTCGAATCGGTGGCGATGCGTCGTTACGTGTCACCGCCGACCTGGAACCATTCGTCGCGCGTGCAACCGCCTATTTCCAACGCGAGATGGATGCTGGGCGTCTTCGTCGCTGTGATCCCGGCTTGCTGTTGGTATCGGCCTATTCAACGGTGCTCGGCGCTGCGACCGAAGTCGAAGTCCTCCGTGCCGTTGGAATCGAGCCCACGTTGCGGAGCACCGTCGTGCGTCGTCGTGAGTTATTGGCGTTCTTGTATGCGGCGATGGTTGCGCCGGAGTACGCGAGAACTCAGGCGCCGCGGTAGCGAGACACCGTGGCATGGCGTTCAATCGCCAAGCTCACGAGTTCATCAATGAGCGCTCGATACGGAAGGCCGCTGGCCTGCCACATCTGTGGGTACATCGAAATGGGCGTGAAGCCCGGAATGGTGTTGATTTCATTCAGTAGCCAGCCCCGTCCTGGACTCTCGAAGAAGAAATCAACCCGAGAAAGTCCCTCGGCTCGATAGGCCCGAAACACACGGCAGGCCAAGGCTCGAACATGTTCCGTTTCCGCGTCGGAGAGCGGCGCCGGAATATGAAGTTGCGCAACGCCCGCTGAATATTTGTCTTCGTAGTCGTAGAAGTCGGCGCCGGGAACAATTTCGCCAGGTACAGATGCGCGTGGTGTGACCGTGTGGCCGAGCACTGCAACTTCGATCTCGCGCGCGACGACACCTTCTTCAAGTACGAGCCATTCGTCGTAGCGAAGCGCATCGTCAATCGCTGCTCGAAGACCGCCACGCTCAGTCACTTTGGAGACGCCAATTGACGAGCCCATGTTCGCGGGCTTCACGAAAATTGGGAATCCGAGTTCCGACGCGAGTTCGTCGAGTACCGCCTCGCTCGCAGGACCGGTGAGTTCATTGGCGTGCATGCCGCGCCACTTGGTTTGAGCGATTCCTTCAGCGTCGGCGACGTGCTTGGCGATGATCTTGTCCATTGACATCGACGAGCCAAGAACGGCAGAGCCGACAAACGGAACGCCCGCGACTTCGAGGAGGCCTTGGAGGGTTCCGTCCTCGCCCATTGGTCCGTGGAGGAGCGGAAAGACCACCGAACCGATCGTGAGTACCGAAAATGGATTGACCGCGTCACCAGAAATCTCGAGGGCATCGCCGAAGTTCGCAACGTCGGTCGAACACTGCACCCAAGTGCCCTCGCGGGTGATGCCGATGGCAATGAGGTCGTAGCGATCGGGATCGGCAGCAGTGAGGACGTGACGGGCGGTTACGCGAGAGACGTCGTGTTCGGCGGATTGGCCGCCGAAAAGGACGACGAGGCGGGTGCGGTCCGGGCCAGACATGGCAAGAACCGTAGTTCGGCGACCGTTGACCTGATTGACGTCCCGTAGGGTGAAGCCGTGGAATTTTGGGCCTCAGATATTGCCGCTGCTGTGGGCGGAAGCCTCGTCGGGCCCGATGTCGTGGTTGATGGCGCCAACTTTGACTCGCGCCTGATTCGTCCTGGCCAGCTCTTTGTTCCTGTTCGTGGAGAGCGTGATGGCCATGACTTCATTGAGTCAGCGCGGCAGGCCGGTGCCGGAGCGACGCTGAGTTCGCGTGGAGTCATTGGTGGGCTCGCCACGATCGAAGTTGCCGATGTTGACGTTGCATTTGCCGCACTTGGCGCCGCCGCCCGAGGTCGTTTGCCCGATCGATTGGCCGGTATCACGGGGTCGGTCGGAAAAACGTCGAGCAAAGACCTCGCCGCAGCGATTCTGGCTCGACGCTACGTGGCTACCGCGAATGAGAAGAGCTTTAACAACGAACTTGGTGTGCCGCTCACGTTGGTGAATGCGTCGTCGGATACTGAAGTGACGATTGTGGAAATGGGTGCACGCGGCGATGGTCATATCGCTGACCTCTGCGCGATTGCGAAGCCGACCGTTGCAATCGTGACGGCGATTGAATTGGCCCACTCCGAGTTCATGGGTGGTCTCGATGACATTGCGAGGGCGAAGGGTGAGCTCGTTGAAGCACTTCCGGCTCATGGTGTTGCTCTGCTGAATGCTGATAACGATCGAGTAGCGGCGATGGCAGAACGGACCTCAGCGCGATCAATCACTTTCGGTGTTAGCGGTGGAGATGTGCGCGCCGACAACATCGTCATCGAAGAAGACTTGCGGGTGACGTTTGATCTGCATTCGGAGTGGGGATCTGCGTCTATCCGCTTAGGTGTTCGTGGTGTTCATCACGTTGGCAACGCACTCGCTGCAGCGACGCTGGCGCTGCTGTGGGATGTTCCGATGGCCGACGTCGTCGACGGTCTTGAACTGGCCGCGCTTTCACCCTGGCGAATGGAATTGCACGTCTCTCATTCCGGCGTTCGGGTGCTGAACGATGCCTACAACGCTGGACCGGCTTCGATGGAAGCGGCACTGCGCGCAGTTGCACAGTTGCCCACGAAAAGACACCATGCAGTTCTCGGACCAATGGCTGAACTTGGCGCTGAGAGTGCTGCCGCCCACGCCCACGTTGCCTCGATTGCGTCGGACCTTGGAATTCGATTGATTGCGTTCGGCACCGACGGTTACGGAAGTGCCGCTGCGCGAACGACCCACACCATCGAAGAAGCGGTCATTGCGCTTGGTGAATTGAGTGCAGAGGATTCCGTTTTGGTGAAGGGCAGTCGAGTAGCTGGGCTTGAACAGCTCGCAGCAGCGTTACTCGCCGACTAGGCGCTTATTTCCGAAGCATTTCGCGCAACGGTTTGCGTTCTTCGGGTGGGCGAAGATCGGCGAACCATGCAAGGAATAGCGCGAACCCGGCTCCGAAGTACACCACCGTGTTCACGCTTGAATGGCTCACGATCCAGCCAGCGATGAGCCCAGCGACGGGAACAGTTCCACCGAAACACATCATCCAGACGGCGCTTACGCGACCGCGAATGGAATGGTCGAGGCGCGATTGAAAGATGGTGGAGAGCGCCGTGACGAGCACGAAATAAAAGAATCCAAGAAGGAATCCGATCGGAAATGCAAGAGCTGACCCGTTGATCGAGATGTAGGCCGCAAGCGAAATGCCGAAGAGCACCAAGGCGCAGCGCAGCACCGTTTCGATTTTGTGGCCAGAAAGAAAGGTGCCGACGGAAAGAGCTCCGACCACCGCCCCCAACCCGAAGGTGGCGTAGAGAAGACCGTAAAGCGTCGACTTCGTCGAAACATGCCAGTCGACTGACGCGATTGCGGGATAGAGGACGACGAAGGGCATACAGAACAACGAGAAAAGAAAGACGGTCAGCACGGCACGAAAGACCACAGGGTCTTGGCGGACGTAGCGGAAACCGCCGACAAGGCGATCAAGTTTGCTTTCGCCGACTCTTCGTTCGAATTTCGGAACTTTGACGTAGGTGACGCCCACCATGATGATCACGTACGTCGCAGCATTCAGAACGAACACCCATGAGGCTCCGATCCACACATAGAGCACTGCGCCGATGGCGGGGCCAACGACGCGCGATACGTTCATGCTGACGGAGTTCAGCGAGATCGCGCCAGCGAGATGTTCGCGTGGAACGAGTGAAGGCGTGACGGCCAGGAATACAGGACCCTGGAGTGCGGCGCCCGTGCCAACCGCAAACACGGCAATCAGGAGGGCTGGTCGAGAGAAATCGGTTGTGCGGACAATCCAGGCAATTGCGAGAGAACCAATCAACTGCTCGAGCGACAACCAGAAGATCAGTTTCTTACGATCGAACATGTCGGCGATGATTCCGCCAAAGGTCGCAAAGAAAAGTTGCGGCACGAGATTGCAGAAGCCCACAAGGCTGACGAGCCAAGCACTCTTGGTGACGGTGTAGACGAACGCAGCAAGGATGACGTTTTGCATCCATGTGCCGATGGTGGAGCCAAGGCTGCTGAGCCACATCGTGCGGAAATCACGGTTTGCCAGTGCGGCTTGAACAACGTTGATCTCTTGGGCATCGAGAGTTCGGTCGCCATCGACGAGTGCTTCCTCGGCTTCGCCGCGGAACTCCTCCTCTGATGTGAACTCCTGCTCGGCAGTCATCGGGCTTGAGGGTACGGCGATCCGGGGTCAATGACGAAAATCATTCGGTATCGCGTCCGATGCACCCGATGATTTATCTGGTGGCACCGCCGCTAGCGTTTGAGGATTCCCGTTGGTCTGTGGTTCCCCATATGACGGCTTACCCCCCAAACTCCGGGCCGCGCGTGCAGCGCAGTCGCCACCACCTTGCTGTTCGCGTCGCAGGGCTCATCGTCATGCTTGGAGCGCTTTTTGCTGGGGCCGCGGTATCGCCGATGCCAGCGGGTGCTGCTTCGGGGGACCATCAGTATGAACCCTCCTATGTGGGCGCTCCGTATTTCGCGCCGGGTGCGGTGTATACGAAGAATTTTCCCGATCCTGATGTCGTGTGGGATTCGGTCACGCAGAAGTACTACGCGTTCTCCACCACCACAGGAGGCGTCTACGTGCCGGTGATGTGGTCGACCGATCTCGTGACGTGGACCGCTCGCACAAACCATTCGATTCCAAATCTCAACGGACAGCTCCACGATGCGCTGCCGGATCCATCGCCAGTCGGGAGCACCTGGACATCGGGTGATCCAAGTTTTCCCGATGAAGTGTGGGCGCCGACGGTCGCGAAATTGTCGGGCAACGGAGCGACCGCGTGGGTGATGTTCTATGCGTTGCGCGTCAACGCAGCGGGAACCCATTGTATTGACTACGCGACGAGCCAAAGTCCCGACGGTCCCTACATATCACCGCAGCAACTTTTCTGTTCGGCGACTCCACTTGGCGTGATTGATCCGTATGTCTTCAACGACTCGGCAACGGGCAAGACCTGGTTGATGTGGCAGGACCAAGGTGAACTGGGCAAGTCATGGTCATCGCTTTGGATGAAAGAGATTTCGCTCACTGGTGCGCAATCGGTGGGTTGGGCCGCGGGCAGTGTTCCGGTGTATCTCATGGACGCTGGCGCAGATTGGGAGCACGGCGTTGTCGAGAACCCATCAATGGTTCGAACCTCGGACGGCACTCCGACGTTGTTTTACTCAGGTGGTTTATGGGATTCGGTCGGGTATTCGATGGGCATGGCCACGTGTGGACCACTGCAATTCAGTTGGACGCCAATTTGTTCTCGATTCGGATCTGGCCAGACCATGAATTCTCGTGTTGGCATGACTGGCATCGGCGGTTCATCAGTCTTCCGTGGCGCGGGCGGTGCCGTCTTCATGGCGAATCACTATTGGAGTGAAGGGATCACTCCGAGTTATCCAGCGAATCAGCGGCGACTCATTGTGGACCGTGTGTATGAAACTCCGGGTGGGCTCGCCTTTTCGCACGAAACGGGTCCAGTCGGCGTTGCGCAAGCCAGTGGTTACGTACCGATGGGTCCAACTCGAGTCCTCGATACTCGTTACGCAGTTGGAACGACCTCGACGCGGGCCCTTGAGCCGGGTGAAGTCTTCGTCGTCGACCTCGCATCGCAAACGACAGCGACAACGACTTCGGTGACGATGAACGTCACGGTCGATGGAGTTGCCGCGCCCGGGTATCTGACTGCGTACGCGTGTGGTGAACCACCGGTTGCCTCGACGCTCAACTACGTCCCTGGAACTGTCTCGACGAACTTGGTAACGGTTCGTGTGAACGCAGCTCGCAAGGTCTGTCTCTCAACCCAAGCGTCGACGCATTTGATTGTTGATTTGCAGGGCCGCTACGACTCGGCAGAGTCGACGGCCGTGACACCAGTGACGCCTGCACGCATCTTTGATACGCGCCAATCCGTTCCCGTGCAGGCAGGCAACTGGGTGCAAGTGCAGATTGCTGGACGAGCAGGTGTGCCGGGTAATGCAACGGCAGCGCTCGTGAGCCTGACCGCCGATGGAGCGAGCGGCTCTGGCTATCTCACCGCATGGCAATGCAGTGGCTCGATGCCTGTTGTATCGAACGTGAACTACGGGCCAAATTGGCCGGCTGGCAATGGTGCGATTGTGCCGCTTTCGCAGGATGGCGCGATCTGTGTGTTTTCACAAAGCCGAGCGAACGTCGTCGTGGATGTCTTTGGTTATGTCGGTTCATCGGGACAACGACTGAACATCAGCGCACCAACGCGAGTGTTTGATTCGCGAACATCAATTGGTGTTGTCGGTGCTGGACAAACTGTGCCTGTTCAAGTGACTGGCGAGGGTAAAGTGGCGACCGGTTCGACTGCGGTTGAAGTAAACGTGACGGCCACTGATGCGCGAGCGCCAGGTTGGGTGTCGGTCTTTCCTTGTTCTTCGCCGCCGGCACTGGGATCAGAAACCTCGGTGCTAAATCTCGTGACGGGGCAGACCAAAGCAGCGCACGTCGTGGTTCCGGTTGGAGTGACTGGGCCGAATGCGGGTCAGATCTGCTTGCGAACCCAGAACGCGACCAATCTCGTCGTCGATCTCTCTGGTGGGTACAGCTAGCGGGAATTGCATTCAGCGTGGCACCCCCAACGGGATTTGAACCCGTGCCGCCACCTTGAGAGGGTGGTGTCCTAGGCCGCTAGACGATGGGGGCCGGTGTCACGCTTGCGCTAGAGGTCTGAGCCTCAGCAGCCGAGAGAGCATAGCGGCGGCCTCTGTTCGGGCACCAAGCCGCCTGTGGCGTTGCCAAAGGAGGAACGCGATGACTCAGAGCTCTGATTCGCGGTTTGGTTCCGGCGGGAACTGCACATCGGCGGCAGGTCGAAGTGGACGAACGCCTTCGATGGGGCCAACACCGCGAACGGAAACCTCGCTCGGCGGACCAATTTCGACCCAGTCGGGAACCCCGTCAAGTGCAGAGGGGTGTGCAAGCAACTGGCCCGGTTCGGCTTCGTCACAAAGTCGTGCCGCGAGATTGACGGGGCGGCCGATGTAATCGTCACCATCGAACAACAACGCAGTGCCACTCGCGACTCCAGCACGAAGATCGATAGCAAATGACTCGAATCGTCCCGTCATTTCGGCGACCGTCGCAACAATGGGGCCTGGCTTCACGCCAACAAGGAGGACGCCGTCACCCAGCCACTTCGCAACGCGCACACCGCGGCGACCAGCGACTTCCTTTACTGCAGACCGGAAAACCTCGAGCGCACGTACAGCGCGGCGTGGGCCATGTCGTTCGGTAAGCGCGGTGAAACCGCAGATGTCGATGAAGGCGAAAGTGCGTTCGAGCGCAATGGGGCCGCCTGTGGGCGGAACTTCCTCGGGACGTTCAGTGCCCATGCCCGTTGCCGGAGGGGGCGTCATTGGTCCAGCGGCGTTGGCGTCGAACGCTGTGGTGCGGGCGGAATCATCAGGCATGACCCCTTGACGATGACACAGATTGAGCCGGCTTCGCAGCCGAGTTGCGGAAATATTCGGTAAACGTCGTGGAACGTCTCAGCGACGCGGGCGCCCGAGGGCTTCTTGAGCGGCGGACGCAACATGGGTTCCCGCCCGATTGAACACTCGAGCAATCGAAAGTCCGCGCGCGTCGGACATTCCTTGGCCATCGAGAGTGAAACACAGCCAATCGTCGATGCGAAGTGGACGGTGAAACCACAGGGCATGGTCGAGACTGGCGGTCATCAACTTTTCGAAGTCGCCAATGAGGCTGTGTCCGGTAAGTGCGGCTCCGAGAAGATGCTCATCGGAAAGATACGCAAGTGCGCATGCATTCATGACGGGATCGTCGCCAAACGATTCATTGGCGCGCATCCAGGCAAGCGTTGCCATGCCGTGATTGTCTCGCTGCGCACGTGTTTGGAAGAACAGCGGAGTTTCTTCGTCGTTCAAATCATCGGGCTGCGGGGCATCGGAGGGCAAGAACGTTGCTTCGCGTTCTTCACTTTCTTCTGGCGTGTGAAAGCTCGCGATGCAATTGAGGATCGCTCCGCCGGACTGCGAGGCCACCACTTGGCGAGTCGAAAACGAACGTCCGTCGCGAATTCGTTGCACCTCGTAAAGCACAGGAGCGGCCTCGTCGCCCTGACGCACGTAGTACGCGTGCATCGAATGGGGGACTTGGCCGTCACCAACCGTTCGTGCTGCGGCGCGAAGCGCTTGGGCGATTGCTTGGCCCCCGTAGATGCGGCCCCATCCTGTGTGAGCGCTGGGTGCGAGAAATGCATCCGGACTTACCGCGTCGAGTGTGAGCAGCGTTCGGAGGTCGGTAGCAAGGGGGAGTTCGAGGGTCACGGACTGAGCCTGCCACGATCGCAACATTCGCGTCACCCTTTGGGCTGTCTGGTTATTGCAATCAAACGAGACTTCTCCATCCACCCGCGGCGTGCGTGATCCTTCTACCGTTTTCGCCATCGTCGATTCCCGGCGATTCTCTTCACCCCAAGGGGGCAAGTATGAACATGAGCAAGAAGCTCATCGCCGAAGCGATCGGCACGTTCTGGCTCGTGCTCGGTGGCTGCGGCAGCGCCGTGCTCGCCGCGAAGTTCGGCTCCGACCTCAAAGGCCCGTTCTTGGGTATTGGGCTCGTTGGCGTTTCGCTTGCGTTCGGTCTCACCGTTCTGACGATGGCCTACGCCGTTGGTCACATCTCTGGTGGTCACTTCAACCCGGCCGTCACCGTCGGCCTTTGGGTCTCAAAGCGATTCCCGACCAAGGAAGTTCTTCCATACGTCATTGTTCAGGTCATCGGCGCAATCCTTGCTGCACTCGCGGTCTGGGCGATTGCCTCGGGTAAGGCCGGCTTCGACCTCAAGACCGATGGTCTTGCTGCGAATGGTTACGGCGAACATTCACCGGGTGGCTTCAACCTTGCTGCTGGTCTTATTACCGAGATCGTGATGACCGCAGGGTTTCTGTTTGTCATTCTCGGCACAACCGCAAAAAAGGCAGTTGGAGCTGCGGCACCGATGGCAATCGGATTCGCACTTGTGCTTATCCACCTCATCTCTATCCCGGTCACCAATACGTCGGTGAACCCCGCTCGTTCAACTGGTCCCGCGGTTGTGCAGGGCGGATGGGCGCTTGGCCAGCTTTGGCTGTTCTGGGTGGCACCGATTATTGGTGCAGTGATCGCAGGATTGGTGTGGCGATTCCTTAGCCCGTCCGACAGCGTTCTCGACGACGAACCCGAAGAAGCACGCGCCTACTGAGTTTCTAGGAATTCTGTTTCGAACGACAACGGCCCGGGCTCTCTCAAGAGTGCCGGGCCGTTTCGCGCAGAGACGAGAGTTACTTCGGTTGTGAAAGTAACGCTCGAGTTGTTACTGAGAAGATCGACATCCAGTCGATGCGGTCTGGCGTTGGAAAAACATCACTCAAAAGCGCGATTGCTGCAGGGAAGCTCACGCACCACCAAGCAAGTGCTTCCGGGTTGAGGTCAGACCGAAGAATGCCGGACGTCACTTGGGCGGAAAGGACGTCAGTGAGAAGTGCCATGTGGAGGTCTTGAAGGGGTCGAACAATTTCGGCAATGGTCGGTTCTCGCCGCGCCGCAGTTCGCGCGACGAGACGAAGCGCGCGTTCTTCGGCCAAGGTGTCGGCATTGAGCCGATCGACGTAGGCGCCGAGACTTGACTCGTCCAGTCTTCCGGGCGAGTCAATGAGATCTCGCCATGCGCCGAATGACGTGAGTGAGTTAGGGCCGAGAGATTCGAGGATGAGCGCTCGCATGAGATCGGCTTTTCCATCGAAGCGCGCGTAGATCGAACCGGTTGTGTATCCAGTGATTCGCGCGATTTCCTGGAGATTCGAACCCTCGTATCCGTAGGCGGAGAACGTTGCCCGAGCCGACTCAACGAGTGTCCTTCCAACTTCATCAAGTGGCTTTTCAAGTCCGGGCAATTCGTCAGGTTGAGGAAATTTTCGAGGCGTGTAACTCGGAAGCGGTGCATCAAGGGGTACGTCAAGCAACGTCAATCGAATGAGTGTGAAGATTTGATCGAGTACCTGCGGCGGCTCGGGCGCCGTAAGCGTTGCGATGTAGTGACCGATGACGGTCGCAAGTTGAAATTGGAGTTGTCCTTTGGGATCAAGTCCATGGCGAGCGCGGCCATTGGACATTGCCTCATCGCGAAACGCCGCGGCTGCGTTCGAGCGCGTTGTCAGGAAGTTGGCAACGATTGGTCGCAGTTCAGGGGTGTGAATTGCAGCGAGCGCGAGCTCAGCGATGACACCCATTGCCTCGAAATCGACGATTGGGAGGTCGGGATCGCCCGACCAGAACGCTTGGCTCTGCTTGTCGAGTTGAAGGCCGAGTCCTGGTTCGATTCGTTCAGCGACGAGTGCATCAATCAATTCAAACTTGTCGCGGAAGCGGTTTGTGATTGTGCTCACGGCAACATCGCAGTTGGCGGCGATTTGAGCCATCGTGATCGACGCAAACCCGACGCGGCGAATTTCTGCCGCCGTTGAATTGAGGAGATCGAGACGAATCTGAGCGGAGCGTTCCTTGGTGATTTTCATTTCCGGCCCTGCGTCTCCTGCGCGTCAACGAGGGCCAAACTCTAGTTCGGGAACAGCGCTGATCCTGCTGAGTTGTGTGGTGGTAGCACCACGGTCACTTCACGAGTTCCGGGATCCGGTCGTTCCAGTTACACGCGGCTTCGAGCTCCGACGCGAGGCGAATAAGGAGGTCCTCTCGACCAAATGGAGCAACAAATTGGACCCCAACGGGCAAACCATCTTCAGTCCACCAAAGTGGTAAAGAAATCGCCGGTTGTCCGGTGACGTTGAACTGCGCGGTGTATTGCATGATTGATGTGACACGACCGAGGCCTTCGACTGGATCACTGAGCCAACCAATTCTTGGCGGTGGCCCGTTCAACACCGGAGAGCAGAGGATGTCGTAACCGTTTGGATTGAGTTCGTTCTTCCACCACGTGGACATGCGCCTCGACCATTCCTGTTGCCAAAAGATTGCATCGAGATACTGAGGTGCTGTGAATGACCTACCAATTGCCGCGAACATCCAATTTCGTTCTTCGACATCGGCGTCGGTGATCTCACGGCCGAGAACGCGTCCCCACGAATCGAGATCATGGGCAACGTGAGCAGCAACCACGGTCGTGAACGCATCAGTGAATTGGGCATCGCCCATTGCTTGTGGATGCGAATCGTCAATCTTGTGTCCCAATTGTTCGAGTAACGACGCAGCGAAGGCGACGGCGGCGGCCGTCTCGGTTGACGCCTCGACTCCAGGGAGAAGCGGGTGGTCGAGGATTCCAACTTTGAGTGCACCGGGATCGCGTCCGAGTTCAGACGTCAGCGGCCCAGGAAGCGCTGGTGCGGCGTAGAAATCTCCCGGCATCGGACCTGAAATTGCGTCAAGAAGCGCAGCGGTATCGCGAACGGTTCGAGTCACAACGCCGTTTGAGGTTGAACCGGCCCATGAATCGCTAATCGCAGGGCCAAGGGGGACACGTCCACGAGTTGGTTTGAGGCCAACGAGTCCACATTCGCTGGCCGGGATACGGATCGAGCCGCCGCCATCGCTCGCGTGCGCAGCGGGGACCATTAGCGATGCAACTGCTGCAGCCGATCCGCCCGATGAACCACCAGTGGAAAAGTTGGTGTTCCACGGATTGTGTGACGTGCCGTGTGAGTCGGGTTCGGTCGTAATCGTGGTGCCGAACTCTGGCGTGTTGGTGCGACCAACGATGACAAGTCCTGCCGCGCGAAAACGCGTCGTGACGTAGTCGTCGCGATCAGAAATGAAGTCGGCCTTCTTGAGGAACGCAGTACCCGCGTGATGGGGATCGCCAGCGCTGCGAGTCTCGAGATCCTTCAGGAGGAACGGCACGCCTGTGAATGGACCATCGGGGAGAGCGCCGGAAGCCTCTGCTCGCGCTTTTTCAAAGCGCTCGTGGATCACCGCATTGAGTTGTGGATTGAGTGCTTCAATGCGCGCGATTGCTGCGTCGACGAGTTCTGCAGGAGATGCTTCGCCATTTCGGACGAGTTCCGCCTGTGCAGTTGCATCGAGGCGGGCGAGGTCGGTTGGAAGTGCCATGCCCGGAAACTACCGCCGTCCGATCAGGCGTGCCGATGGTCAGGCTGGTTGCGTTCGCAAAATCTGCATGGCAGTTGAGTAGAACGGGCCAAACGCGTGCAGAGGGATTTCAGGGAATGCAGCAGCAACGAGGCCCGCTCCCACTGGGTTTACCGACCAAAACCACACCGCAACTTCAGCGTCGATGTCCGACCGGATCAGGCCTTCGCCTTGGGCATTTCTCACGAAGGTTGCCATGGTGGAAAGGGTTGCATCTTGGAGCGGACCAACAACGGCAGCGACTTCAGGCTCGTGCCGTGCTGCATCGCGAGCGGCAAGGCGCAGACCGCGGTTGTTCACCGTCGAGTCGTCGTTCAATCGAGACATGAGTTCTTGAAGTGCGGGTTGTGAAATCGGCGAAGACGACGCAATTGCGCGAACGAGATCGGTACCGACAATCTGGGCGTCGCTCGCAAGTTTGGTGAGGATGACCTCGTTCATAAGGCCGGCTTTGCCAGAAAAACGGTTATAGATAGCGCCAGTCGTCAGTTGTGCGCGCCTTGCTATGTCGGCCACCGCAGCGGCTTCGTAGCCAAATTGGGCAAAGACTTGCGCAGCAGCGTCAACGAGATCGACATGGATTTTGTCGTGGGCTTCGTCTTCAACGCTGTGAACCTTTGGCATGGCGCGTGGCTTGTTCGGGGTTTCGGTAGGAAGCGGAGTCGAGAATGGAACGTTCATGACCGTCATGCGTGTGAGGGCGTTGAGCGTCTTCTCGCCACGTTTTGGTGGCTCGCTTACGAGACTAAAAAAGTACGACCCGATCCAGGTCGCAGCACGCATCAAAACCTGAACGCGGGGGTCTTGGTCGTCTCGTGCATCTCCGCGTGCGGCCGCTTTGTTGCGTTCGGCAAGTGCAACGTCGGTGCGTCGCCGAATAAATCCGTAGACCGGCTCGTGAAGTGACGGTGTGTGTCGAGCGGCGAGAAGTAATTCGGAGATGACGCCGAGTTGTTCGAGGTCGAGCTTGGGTGGTTCGGGGTTACCACGCCAAAATTCGACTGCTTCCGCATCAGACTGCGCACCGAGTTTCGGCTCCAGCCGTTCCGTGATGAGCGCTCCGACGAGCGCCTCTTTGGTGGGGAAGCGGTTGTAGATGGCGCTCGTGGCCAGACCGCAGTTGCCGGCAACGGCGGTAAGCGCCATTGCGTCGTAGCCGACTCGTCGAAGTTCGGCAGCTGCAGCATCAAGAAGTTCAATACGCAATTCTGCGGACCGCTGACGACTGACTTTCACCATGACTGTGCTCCGCTTGTTGCGCTCAGGGCTGCGCACCCTCAATAGAAGAAGAATATTTCTTCTTCGTACAATAGCCCATGAGCCATAACTAGATGAACGGGAACTTACAAAGAGGTGGCCACTTCGCGAACAACGACCGGTCATTCTTTCGACGAGCGGCTCGGTCAGGCGGGTTGGCCGGTGATGGCCATGCCTCCGTGGCTGTCGCGCTTCACTCCGGATGGGTCCTTTGCGACGGCTCCAGCAACAAAGACGTATGAAATTCCCTGCGACATCTGGGCGGGCTTTTCGACGGTCGAAGTGTCGGCGATTGTCGTTGGATCGAAAATGGTGATGTCGGCATCGGCGTCCATTTGCAATCGACCTTTCCGGGCGAGCATGGGCACACGAGCGTCGAGACGCTTGGCGGGAAGGATCGTGCATTTCGCGAGTGCGTCCATCAATGCCAACGCACCCATATCGCGCACGTAGGGTCCGAGAAGCCGTGAGAAACAGCCGGCGCCGCGCGGGTGGTTGTTGTTCGATGATTCGGGTATCGCGTCTGACCCGATCATCGACCACGGAGCCTTTACCGCAGCGTTGACGTCTTCTTGGGGAATCGCGTAGGCCACGACGAGTTTGTTTTGTGCTTGGTATTTCTTGAATGATTCCGGCGTGAGTCGTTCAGAAGTGCCGGCAAGTTGAAGGTCGTTGTACGAGATGCGGAATCGTGATTGCCAGTCGCCGGCGAAGCGGGCAGATCCGAGATAGGTGCCCCAGAACGTGTAGGGATAGAAACATCCGGTGACGTCGAGTCCCTCACCGCGGGCGGCATCGATCTTTGCGATTGCTTCCGGCATGACGTGTGTCGCCATCGAAGGGATGTGATCGACGTGTAGTGAAACGCCGGTCTGGCGAGCAACTTTCAGAACTTCGTCGATTGCGTCGAGTGAACTCTTACCTGCGGGGTCAGGTGAGGAGTATCGGATATGCGTGAACATCGGCATTTCCGCTTGTTTGGCAACCTGCGCGAGTGCCACGTATTCGTTGAAGTCGATTGACGGTGCATATTCGGGGTCGACAGAGACGCCAATCCAACCGCCATCGAGTTGCTTATTGAGATCCTCTCCCAAACGTGAGAGCTGCGTGGGCGAGGCAGTCGATTTCACGCCGATGGAATCGCGGTACCACTGATCAGAAAACGCGCCGCCGAAGTTGATGGGCGGCGCGTTCTTCCCCGCGTAACTCGAGAAGAAGCCTTTGGCATCGACGGGAGTCTTGATGCCGTGCATTCCGAGGTTTGTTGTGACCCCGTCGCCAAGTTTGTACCAAACGCCATAGGAATTTGGCTCGTAGGAAAGGATGTCGATGAAACCTGGGGCCACGACCAAATTGGTCGCATCGACGGTGGTTTTGCCTTTGATGTCGTCTGTCGTTATGAGGGCGATGCGGGTACCGATGAGGCCAATGTTGGCGATGGCGTCGTAACCCGTTGCCGGGTCCATGACTCGACCACCAGTGATTGCAGTGTCGAACAGCGTCGAGGAAGGAGGCGGTTGGTAGGACGCATCCAACTTGGGTGGAGCGATCTTCTTTGGCTCGTTGACTTTGACCGTTGTGGTCGAGGAGCTCGACCCTGACGAGCAGCCGGCGGCAACGGCCGCAGCCGCGACAAGACCAGCACCGCCTAGGACAAGGAAGCGCCGACGATCAAAGGGGGATCCCAAATTTGGGACATCGTTGGCCACGGCACCGAATCTACCGGGGTCAGGCCAAGGAACTTGGTCGCCCCTGAGTGGGAGTTACGAACTCGTCGTGGTTCCGGCGTGAAGAGGCCGACCAGCCGGCAGCCTGAGGGCGTGTGCGGCATCGGCGGACAACACTCCGATTGGTGTTGATGCCGTGGTGATCTTCGGGAGTGCTGCCGACCAATCGCGCTCTGGGTCGACAAGGTCCAACGGCGGAGTGCACCAGGTTTGTGATTGGCGATCGAGAAGTGCCGTTCCCGTCGCAGCCGAAATGCTGAGTGACGGATCGCCGCCGAGAAGGTTGGCGAGTAGACCGATGGGAAGCGTGACGGTGTGGAGCGACGACCAGGTTTCGGGCGAGGTTCGGTGAAGCCACGACAGCAATGCGATCGTCGAACCTGCGACTGGGAGAACTCCGGTCGTTGCGTACCACTCGTCGGCTCCGCCATTGACGTGGGCGAGAAGCCACTTGGCGTCGGTGTTTGAATCGGAGTGCGAACTACTGATCGCGGCGACGACTGCGCCGGCAGAATCGAAGCCAACAAGGCCTCCGGCGGGGTCGTTACCGGAAAGTTCAATGAGTCGGATGTCCTCAGTCGTCAGATTGAGTACCGCGAGGCCATCGAGTGCGGTGTGTGTAGCGTCGACCAGCGCAGTCCACCAGATCTCGGCGCTGTCGGTAAGCGAAGAACTGGGGGTATGTCGAGACTGGCCCTCGGCGACGGTCGTGCGAGCCGCTGTGTCGACGATGGTGACGGCGGTCGATGCGTCGGACCAATCGATGGTGAGCACGAGAGTCATCTTGCAAGCCTGCCACGGAGGAGAGGGAATGCTCCGGCGCAGCGAGGTATTCATTCGCAAAATCGGATTGTGACCCAGAGGCGGTCGAATGTTGCTGGTCCGAGCACGGACTCGAGAAGATCGAACGCATCGGAGCACGAAGGGAGCAACTCCATCGCCCAACGGGAGAACATGCCCGTGTCCATCCAGGCTGCCGTTTCCTTTGCGGTGTCACCGAACGGGAATCCTCCGACTGTGGCGATCACCTTCCGAAATCGTTCCCAATCAAGCGCCCGGCCGAGTGCCTTCGTCGCATCGGCGACTGCTACCGGCTTCGGACAGTCACCAACGGTGGTTCCCGCCGGGTGCAACCTGACGATGTCGGCCCATGAAAGTTCGGGAGTTTGGAGAGCTTGTCGGACGATGACTTCTAACCACGCGGCGATGACGAAGTCGGTCATCGAATCAGTTGGCGGCGACGTTGTGATGCCAAGGATGCGGCGACACGCGTCGGGAACGCGTCCTCGTTGAGGTTCGGACGTTGGTCCGAAGGTTCGGGTGTGGCTCTGGTGAGAGAGAACGGTGATGGCCATGCCGTTTCGGTGAACGATGTGCACGACAGTTTGGTCGACGTCAAGCGTTTCATCGTTCGCGCTCATCGCAGTTGCGGGCGCACAGATGCCAACGGCGGCGATGTTTTGGTCGACCGTTCGGCCGAGTAACGAGGCAACGGGATCTTCGTTCGTGAGTGGAAAGCGCTCAAGAAGCCCAGTTGTGTCGAACGACAGAAACGTTGCTTGTTCGACGGAACCTTCGAGTGACAGCTGAACAAGGGACTCAAGGTCAATCTGTGTCGTGGTCATGGGAATCTCTCTCCGCGTCGGTGGACAGCGGCGATCGGTTCCGGGTGATCGCAATCCCTCCTCAAAGCGTGACGATTTGCGCTCGCCGTTGGGAGTGCTTGATGGCCTGATTATCCGAAGGGAAGTGCGTCCTGATCGGAAGGAGGGAACCTGATGTTGATCATGGCGGCGAGGACCGACGCAGTGACTCGCGTATCGGGCAAGGCTCGATGCGCATTTGGATGGTCGATACCCAACGCTGCTGCACAGGCCGCAAGCGAAAACGCCCCGTTGCCCTTGAGGACTTGGCGAGCAAGTTGCAGTGTGCACACTGCCGGTTGGTCTGGTGTTGTTGCCCCGGCTCGCTGGTATTCCGCAGCAAGGAAGCCTGCATCGAAGGAAAGGTTGTGGGCTGCGACCATCGAACCGGAAAGTCGTTGGCGAAGTTCCTCAGCGATGTCGTTGAAGGTGGGGGCGCCCTCGAGGTCAGCAGCGCTGATCCCGTGAATATGTGTCGGGCCCGGGTCCCGGCCCGGATCGACAAGGGTTGACCATTCGTCGATGAACGAACCATCGGGTGCGCATCGAACAACAGCGATTTCGATGACGCGATCGCGAGCAGGGCTCAGACCTGTTGTTTCGACATCGAGCACAGCGAAGGGAAGCGAGGGGCGTTGCTTCAACCACTCGTCGAGGTTCACGCTCGAAAATGCTTGTGTCGAAGGGCTCACGGATTGCACGCTAGATGGTGGGTCCGACAGTTGGGATCGCAGCGATGCGTCACCCGTTCCGATTCAGGAGTCCAAGGGCCCGTCGAGTAGTTCGGTGACGACGGCGGCAATTTCGCTTCGCTCTGATCGAGTCAGCGTGACATGGCCGAAGATCGGGTGACCTCGGAGGGCTTCGATAACCGGGATGATGCCGTCGTGGCGGCCAACGTGGAGGTTGTCGCGTTGGGCAACATCGTGTGTGAGCACCACACGGCTTCCTTCGCCGAGTCGGCTCAGTGCGGTGAGCAGCACCGGGCGCTCTAGGTTCTGTGCTTCGTCGATGATGACGAAGGTGTCGGTGAGGCTACGACCGCGGATGTGGGTGAGCGGCAGGACTTCGAGCAAGTCTCGATGAAGGACTTCGTCGATGATTTCGGGACCGGTGATGGCTTCAAGGCCATCGAGTACGGCAGCCGCCCACGGGCTCATCTTTTCGAATTCTGAACCGGGTAGATAACCGAGGTCCTGACCACCGACCGCGTAGAGCGGCCGGAAGACCACAACGCGTTTGTGGCTGCGTTGTTCCAGGACGGATTCGAGACCGGCGGCGAGGGCCAACACACTTTTGCCTGTGCCGGCGGGACCGCCGAGGGAGACGATGCCAATGGACGTGTCGGCGAGGAGATCGATTGCAATTCGTTGCTCAGCTGAACGACCGCGAACGTCGAACAGCTGACCGTCGCGTCGAACGAGGTGCAGCGACTTGTCGGAATGAACTCTTGCCAATGCGGATTGTGACCCGGCCTGCATCACCACACCGGTGTTGCACGGAAGGTTTCGAGCTCGCTCGTCATCGACGGAACCATGCTCAAACAACTCGTCGATAACGGAACCTTCGCATTCGAGTTCGACGATGCCGGTCCAGCTGTCGTCATGAGCGAGTTCGTTGCGGTATTCGTCGGCTGCGAGACCAACGATCG